>NZ_JAERJP010000010.1 GCF_018257575.1 Tatumella sp. JGM91
GGTTAATTTAAGCCGCCAGTTCTCTCTGATATCGATTTGCCTGTACCCTGTTATCACGGTGGGCAATTGGTATCTGTTTACTCCCTGAATATCTTAGTGACTTAATTATCTGACAATAATTTTATTTTTTTATTTCAGAGATTAAATATTCATTTTTGTGACACGGTCAGTTACTTTTATTATCGATTGCCGGTATTCTGTCAGTTCTGTGATTATTGCTCAGGTGACGAGAGTTTATAAAATTTACAGGCGTGTTATTTAAGCATGATAACGTATAACAGCCAGTAATAGTTCTGGTGTCAGAATATTATCAGGTATAGCTGTTACTTAAATAATGAATATGATATTAGCAGTAAAGTTAACCTTTTAAAACAGGATGGTCAATGGATACCGTCGAACAGCTGAATGGAACATATTTTTATGCGGGTAAACCAAATATTATTGCCGCGGAACTATTCTTCATGATTTTTTGTGAGAATACAGCCAGGCAATTCGGTATCGGTATAGCTGATTTCGGGGCCGTTGTCGCTATTGTTTCCGGGAGAAACAACCTGGTGACAAGAGCTAAACCGGCTAATGCTATCAAAGGTACATCTTATGCATCGAGGGGGGCCAGAGCCGTTTTCGGGAAAATAAAATTTCCTTTCGGTATCTCGTTACCTACCTGGCCGGGAGGCTATACACCATGGACAGCGCGTCGTGTGATGGTGCGTAATCTTGCACCCTTTGTCGGCCGTTCAATACCTTTATTTGGGATAATTATTCTGGCTTCAGATGTCACACAAATCACTTATCTGACTGTGCGTGACTACAATACGATAGCCCGGGGCGATGATAAGTTATGGTAGAAACTATTGTGCAACGGGTTTATATGCTGGTACGGCCGTATGCCGGTACTTATCTTTTCAACCTTAAGACGGTGATATTAATGCCTGAAACCGATCTTGATACTGATCTGGGTATTGATGAACTTGAAGCTGAAGATCTGATGAATGATTTCTTCACACAATTTAACGTTGAACGGGGCAGTTTCAGAATTGAAACCTACTATCCACCGGGCACTTTGTCCCTGAATCCTTTCGCAAAAAAAACACTGATACCGGTCCCTGACTTTACTATCCGTATGCTGGTTGAATCAGCAAAGGCCGGGCGCTGGCTATTCGATTAACGCTACATAAGGGGGGTATAATGGCAGAACCTGTTTATTTATTTTTAACTGATGATCGCAGGGCGATTTTACCCGCGCTAACCAGTCCCGGTGAGCGGAAAATTGCCGGGTTTGAAGAGCATCACACTGCCCGACAACCTGTTTTACCCGCCGGTCGCCAGTCGTGGCTGATAACATCACAGATAACAAAATGTCTCGAGATTCAGGCTTCAGTGACATTTAGTAATTAATTATTAATATGATAATAATTCGCATTTACAATCATTAATATCGCGTCCAGATTAATCGTTATGGCGGGTGCATGGTGCGGCCGCAGGCAGTAATCTGTCAGGAGCGATAAGCAGAATGAAATCTTCAAAATTACTTATTGGTGTGGCCGCGGGGTCGGTGATGTTTTCGGCGACAGTGCTGGCCAAAGAGTATCCGATTGGCGGGCCAGTTGAACATCAGGGAATGCAGATTGCCTCATCTTATCTGCTGAATATCGAAACCAGTCCGTCACCGGAGTCGATGGTGATGGGTAACGATGTTATTCATCTGGAAACCGATGTCCATGCGACTAAAAATAATCAATGGGGATTTTCTGAAGGGGAGTGGATCCCCTATCTGTCGGTAGATTATGTGGTACAGAAACAGGGTGACAGCCATTTCCTGGAATTCGGTCAGTTGCTGCCGATGTCTGCTGACGATGGTGCGCACTATGCCCATAGCGTAAAAATGGCCGGCGCGGGTACCTATAAAGTCACCCTGAAATATAACGCCCCGGATGAACAGGGCTATGCACGCCATACTGATAAAGCCACCGGAATTCCGCGCTGGTTTGCCCCCTTTACCGAAACCTTTACCTTCCATTACCCCCAATAATCGCCGCACGGCAGGCGCACTGGCCTGCCGTCACTTTTCCCGAATCCTGTCCGTCCGTACTGCTTAACCGCACTTTTCCCGCTGATTGCCGCAACCCTTCTCTGAGGGCGGTGTACTGATCATACTGCCGGCTGCAAATCTGTAGCGGATGACAGCGCTCTGCACTGAGGGCCTGGCCGGTGGTAAATATTTATAGCCTGCTTAATAATAAATATCTTTGATGATGATTATCATATTTCCCGGGCAGAGGAAAAATAAAAACCAGTTAAATCAATGTGAATATTTTCGCGCGGGTTATTTATTGCGATATAACCGAATGTTTACCAATAAATAATTAATCAATCGTTCGGAAGATACAAAAAATGCGCTTCTGGTTTTATTTTTTCAATGCTTGAGTCAGATCCCATATTGAATGCTTAACTCTCTTAAAGCGTCATTTTATTGCAAGCTATGATTTATATTTCTCACGCACTCCGGTCTGCAGACAGCAAAAGGAAAAGTGATGAACCGTTTAATTATTATCATCCAGCATTATGACTGGGGCAGTAAAACCGCCCTGACAGAACTCTATGGTATTGAAAATTCAGCCGGTCAGCCGATGGCCGAATTATGGATGGGTGCCCACCCTGATGCCAGTTCGTCAATAATCACCGCGGGCCGGCAAATCAGCCTGGCCGATGTTATCCGTGATGATCCGCAGCAAATGCTCGGGGCAGAGGTTGCGCGGCGTTTTTCGGGGCTGCCGTTTCTGTTTAAGGTACTCTGTGCCGCCAGTCCGCTGTCCATCCAGGTGCATCCCCATAAAGCGGCGGCAGAGCAGGGCTTTGCCCGTGAGCAACAGGCCGGCATTCCCCATGACTCACCGTTACGTAATTACAAAGACCCTAACCATAAACCGGAATTACTCTATGCCCTGACGCCTTTTCGGGCGATAAACGGCTTCCGCTCGCCCCGGCAGATTGCCGGATTACTGACCCCGCTGGCTGGTACGGATCCGCTGATTGCCGCCTTTGTCGCCCGGCCGGGGACAGAGGCGCTGAAAGCGCTGTTTGCCGGTCTGCTGGGGATGCAGGGACAGGATGCTGCCAGGGCGGTACGTCGCTTATCAGAAGTCAGTGCTCACTTACCCGGTGAGGCATGGCAGGCAGTGCGCGAACTGCAGCAGTATTATCCGCAGGATATGGGGCTGTTTATGCCATTGTTATTGAATGTGGTGCAGCTGCAGCCCGGAGAAGCGATGTTTCTGTATGCGGGCACGCCCCATGCCTATCTTTCCGGCTGCGGGCTGGAAGTGATGGCCAATTCTGACAATGTACTGCGGGCCGGACTGACACATAAACATATGGATATTACTGAGTTACTGGCGAATGTTGATTTCACTGTCAGTCACCCGGAACAGCTGCGTGTCACTCCGGTTGTTTCGCAGGGTGAATTTAGTTTTCCGGTACCGGTCAGTGACTTCAGTTTCGCGGTGCATCAGTTGCAGGCCGTGCCCTGCGCCTTGTCATGGGGCGGACCGCTGATTGTATTCTGCCTGCAGGGCGAGGCCCTGTGTCAGTGCGCCGGGCAGCAGCTGAGCCTTCACGCCGGACAGTCAGCCTTTATTGGCGCCAGCGAACGGCCCTTGCTGGTCAGCGGCGACGGACGTCTGGCCGGGGCGTATTGTGAAATTTATTAATTATTTACTTTACCGGCAGCGCACAGTTTTTTCCCTGTGCTATATTTTTATCAATACCGGTTACCCGGAGAATGAAAAATTTAAATTTATTTAAATCAAAGTTATAAAAAAATGATCTGCCGCATTGTCAGCAGCTGAGTGCTCTGCCGGGCAGTATGATTTTAATTAACCTGTGTGAAATAATATATTCACCTGAGGCTAATATATTATTTTAAATAATAATTATTCATCTCCGTGATGCGCCGGTCGCCTCGTTTTACTGAGTCCCGTCACATATTTTATTTTTTTTAGGGAATAAAATAACTCTGTTTCCGAATACACTTTCCTGATATTTGCGTGTTTTTATCCTGACCATTGCAGATGCAGGACCTTTGAGAAAGATGTAGTTGATACGGGAGGTAGCAAGTGACTATTGCTATTGTCATTGGTACTCACGGTTGGGCGGCAGAACAATTGCTGAAAACCGCAGAAATGTTGTTAGGTGAGCAGGATAATGTCGGCTGGATTGACTTTGTCCCTGGTGAGAATGCTGACACCTTAATCGAAAAATATACCGCGAGGTTAGCAGCACTGGAGACCAGCCAGGGCGTGTTATTTTTGGTGGATACCTGGGGCGGCAGTCCGTTTAATGCGGCCAGCCGGATGGTAACAGAGAAAGAAAACTATGAGGTGATTGCCGGAGTCAATGTGCCGATGCTGGTGGAAACCTTTATGGCACGGGACGATAACCCGGCATTTAATGAACTGGTGGCGATCGCGCTGGAAACCGGACGTGAAGGGGTCAGGGCACTGAAATTTCAGCCAGAAACGGCCACCCCCGCCGTTGCCCCTGCCAGCCCTCAGCCGGTGAAAACCGCTACCGCACCGGCCCCGCAAAAGCCGATGAGTGACAGTGATTATATGGTGATTGGTCTGGCTCGTATCGATGACCGTCTGATCCACGGACAGGTGGCGACCCGCTGGACCAAAGAAACCAATGTGTCGCGCATTATTGTGGTCAGTGACGAGGTGGCCGCCGATCAGGTGCGCAAAACACTGCTGACCCAGGTGGCCCCGCCGGGAGTTACGGCCCATGTGGTGGACGTCGCCAAAATGCTGCGGGTTTATAACAATCCTAAATATGCCGGCCAGCGGGTTATGCTGCTGTTTACCAATCCCACGGACGTCGAACGTCTGGCCGCAGGCGGGGTGAAATTTACCAGTATTAATATCGGGGGGATGGCGTTCCGCCAGGGGAAAACCCAGGTCACCAATGCGGTGTCGGTCGATGCGCAGGATATCGGGGCCTTTAAAAAGCTCAATAGTCGCGGGATTGAGCTGGAAGTGCGTAAGGTCTCTTCCGATCAGAAAGTAAAAATGATGGATCTTATCGGCAAACTGGGCCAGTGATTGCCCGGCAGTCTGTCGTCTTATCAGTTTAACCTCACAGGAGAAGTACAATGGAGATAACCACACTTCAGATTGTACTGATATTCATCGTTGCCTGTATTGCCGGTATGGAATCAATACTGGATGAGTTTCAGTTTCACCGGCCCCTGGTGGCCTGTACCTTAGTCGGTCTGGTGCTCGGCGATATGAAAACCGGCATTATTATCGGCGGTACTCTGGAAATGATTGCCCTTGGCTGGATGAATATCGGGGCGGCGGTTGCCCCCGATGCGGCACTGGCATCGATTATTTCGACCATTCTGGTGATTGCCGGTCACCAGGGGATCGGGGCCGGTATTGCGCTGGCGATCCCGCTGGCGGCGGCCGGTCAGGTATTAACCATTATCGTGCGTACTATTACCGTTGGTTTCCAGCATGCGGCCGATAAAGCGGCCAATAACGGCAATCTGAGCGCATTATCCTGGATCCATGTGTCGGCGTTACTGCTGCAGGCCATGCGTATCGCTATCCCGGCACTGATTGTCGCGGTATCCGTCGGCACCAGTGAAGTGCAGTCGATGCTGAATGCGATTCCGGAAGTGGTGACCAATGGCCTGAATATTGCCGGTGGCATGATTGTGGTTGTCGGTTACGCGATGGTGATCAATATGATGCGTGCCGGCTATCTGATGCCTTTCTTTTATCTCGGATTCGTGACGGCGGCCTTTACCAACTTCAACCTGGTGGCGCTGGGCGTTATCGGCGCAGTCATGGCGGTACTCTATATCCAGCTGAGCCCCAAATATAACCGTTCTGCGGCCCCGGTGGCGGCATCGGGTAATAACGATCTTGATAACGAATTAGATTAAGAGGTGAGAGAAATGGTTGATACAACCCGTCCGACAGAGAAAAAGCTCACCCCCGGTGATATCCGTGGCGTCTTTATTCGTTCGAACCTGTTTCAGGGGTCGTGGAACTTTGAACGTATGCAGGCGCTGGGGTTCTGCTTTTCGATGATACCGGCGATACGCCGCCTGTATCCGGAAAATAACGATGACCGCCGTCAGGCAATCCGGCGTCATCTGGAGTTTTTTAATACCCATCCGTATATGGCGGCCCCGGTACTGGGGGTAACCCTGGCGATGGAGGAGCAGCGTGCCAATGGTGCCGCGATTGATGATGCGGCAATTAACGGCATTAAAGTGGGCCTGATGGGGCCGCTGGCCGGGGTAGGTGACCCGATTTACTGGGGAACGGTCCGTCCGGTATTCGCGGCTCTGGGCGCAGGGATTGCCATGAGCGGCAGCCTGCTCGGTCCTTTGCTGTTCTTTGTGTTGTTTAATGCCGTCCGTCTGCTGACTCTGTACTATGGTATTTCTTACGGATACCGCAAAGGGGTCGATATCGTAAAAGATATGGGCGGTGGCTTTCTGCAAAAACTGACCGAAGGAGCATCGATTCTCGGGTTATTTGTGATGGGGGCGCTGGTGAATAAGTGGACCCATGTCAATATACCGCTGGTGGTGTCGACGGTTGTCGACCCGAACGGGGCTGAGCAGGTCACCACGGTACAGACCATTCTCGACCAGTTAATGCCGGGGCTGGTGCCTTTGCTGCTGACGTTTGGCTGTATGTGGCTGTTGCGCAAAAAAGTGAATGCGCTGTGGATCATTATCGGCTTCTTCGTTATCGGTATTGCCGGTTATGCGGCCGGCCTGCTGGGAATGTAATCGCAGACAGGGCGGGGGCGATGGCTGCCCCCGCCGTTGAGGAGTGAGAAATGTCACTAACCGACAGCGTACTGGTGTTATTGAGTGTCTGCCTGCTGGGCTGGCTGCTATTTGATCAGGTCATCACCGGCTGGCTGAAAGGGCCGACCCTGCTGAAAGTGAGTCTGCTGCGCAGTAAGCGGATTGACGGGGCTATTTTTATCGGGCTGCTGGCGATTCTGCTGTACAACAATATCAATTCTGCGGGTGAGCCCCTGACCGGCTGGCTGTTATCCGTATTGCTGGTGGCCGGGGTGTATCTGGTGTGGCTGCGGCGTCCGGCACTGTTACTTAAGCCTCAGGGGTTCTGGTTGTGCTCGCTGTTTATCCCTTATCGCGCCATTCATAATATCCGTCTGTCAGAAGACGGGGTGCTGGTTATTCGTCTGGCATCACGTAATCTGCTGATCCGCGTACGTAATATTGATGATCTTGAACATATTTACCGCACCATGATTGCCACCAGCGACTAAGCGGTGCTACTTTAGCCATTCTTTTCCCCGCGGCGGATACCTCCCAATTCCTAAAAGCAGAAAAAATCTCATTATTTGTTTGGTGGTTGCCGCTGCGGACGGCACAATAGCTGTCATTATTCCGCTCTGCCTGAGCTACGCAGAGTATGGCAGTTTTACGCTTACTCAATGGATGTATGGACTATGAAAATTGCTATTGCCGGTACCGGTTACGTCGGGCTTTCGAATGGTATTTTGCTGGCACAACATAATGAAGTGGTGGCGTTAGATATTGACCAGAGCAAGGTCGATAAATTAAACCAGAAAATCTCACCTATCGTTGATAAAGAGATCGAACTTTATCTGGCGACCAGACAGCTTAACTTCACAGCCACCACAGATAAGACCCTTGCTTACCAGGGCGCTGATTTTGTGATTGTCGCGACCCCGACCGATTACGATCCGGTAAACAACTACTTTAATACCAAAAGTGTTGAGTCGGTGATCAGTGATGTGCTGGCGATTAATCCGCAGGCGACGATTGTGATTAAATCGACCATTCCGGTCGGCTTTACCCGTGCCCTGAAACAGCGTCTGGGGGTGGATAATATCATTTTCTCTCCGGAGTTCCTGCGTGAAGGCCGTGCACTGTATGACAATCTGTACCCGTCACGGATTGTGGTCGGCAGCCAGACCGAAGCCGGTAAAACCTTTGCTGCCTTGCTGGTTGCCGGTGCCGAGAAGCAGGATATTGAAGTACTGTTTACGGACGATACAGAAGCAGAAGCGATTAAACTGTTTGCCAACACTTATCTGGCCCTGCGTATTGCGTATTTTAACGAGCTGGACAGCTATGCTGAGCATCACGGTTTAAACAGCCGTCAGATTATTGAAGGTATTGGCCTGGATCCGCGTATCGGCAGCCATTATAACAACCCGTCTTTTGGTTATGGGGGATACTGCCTGCCAAAAGATACCAAACAGTTACTGGCTAACTATCACAATGTGCCGAACAACATTATCAGCGCGATTGTTGATGCCAACCGTACCCGTAAAGATTTTATCGCCGACAGTATTTTAAAACGTCACCCGAAAAAGGTCGGTATTTACCGGCTGGTGATGAAAGCCGGTTCCGATAACTTCCGTGCCTCGGCGGTACAGGGCATTATGAAACGCCTGAAGTCTAAAGGGGTGGAAGTGATGGTTTATGAACCGGTACTCGACGAACCGCTGTTCTTTAACTCGCAGGTGACCCACGACGTTAACGAACTGAAACAGCAGTGTGATGTGATTGTCGCCAACCGGCTGGTTGATGAGCTGAAAGATGTCAGCGATAAGGTCTATACCCGCGATTTATTTGGCAGTGATTAATCAGTAGCCATATTCATCCGTAGCCATAAAGAAAGCCCCGCAGCCACTGGTTGCGGGGCTTTACTTTGACTCCCTCAATTACGCCGCAGTTGCCCGTCTGTCTGCCTGCCAGCATCCTTGCTGGTCTGGTGTCATCCGGTTGAAGGCGCTGACTGCTGGTTTAACGTCACAACTGAAAGTGTGTTCAGGTGTTATGACTGTTAACTTCTTACTGCTTACTGCTTACTGCTTACTGCTTACTGCTTACTGCTTACTGCTTACTGCTTATTCTGCTGCTTTACTTAGTCTTCAGCGGTGGCCGTATCTCCCACTGCCACCGTCACCGCAATCTCAGCCCTGATGTTGTCTGCGATCCGCCAGCAGCTGATCAACACACCGGGTATCGTCCGCCTGGGTGGCTTCGATACGGGCAATATCATCACTGAACAGGGGCAGATATTTTTTATGGGCATAGAGTAACTGGTCGAGCAGTTGTCTGGCGTTATCACCGGCCCGGATCAGCGGGTTGATGGTAAAGGCATGCAGTGCCGCGCCATAGTCGCCACTGACCGCGGCCTCAATCACGGTCTGTTCCATGGCTTTCATCACCTGCAACATACCGCGTGCCGCAGGCGGGAACGTACCCCAGTTGAGGGGTTCAGCCCCGTGGGAAGTAATAACAGAGGACACCTCAGCAATACTGTCATAGGGCAGGTCGCTGAGTGCACCATTGTTACGGGTACTGACCACCATCATTTTACGGCTGTCATTATAAATTGATTCAATCAGGTCACAGGCGGCATCGCTGTAGTGAGCGCCGCCACGATCTGCCAGCTCGGCCGGTTTCTGTTTCAGGTTCGGATCTTTATACAGTTCAAATAACCGCTGCTCGGTGGCTTTCACCACTTCGGCACGGGTGGCATAACCGGCAAAATCCTCTACCGCGTGTTCCAGCATCTGCTGTTCCAGATAATAGTAACGGTGGTAGCCGCAGGGCAGCAGACCGAGGTGACGGACCTGCTCAATATTAAACGGGATCTGATGAATATTACGCAGCCCTTCATTCAGCTGCTGACCACCGTAGATGGCCTCCAGCAGACCGGCAGTATGTTCGGTGCCTTGCTTGTCCCATACCCGGTGCCAGTGGAAGTGGTTTAACCCGGCAAATTTAAAAAACAGAGCGTCTTCCGGCTGATTAAGCAGGCTGGTGGCCTGTTCAATATGGCTGAACGGGACATTACACAGGCCGATGGTTTTTTCCCACTGGCCGTAACGGATAGCCGCCTCGGTGACCATTCCGGCCGGATTGGTAAAGTTAACCAGCCAGGCATTGGGGCACTGCTGACGCATATCTTTAATAATATCGAGGATCACCGGAATGGTACGCAGGGCTTTCATGATGCCCCCGGCACCGTTAGTTTCCTGGCCCAGGTAACCATGGGCTAAGGGGATACATTCATCCTTTAGCCTGGCATCCAGCAGCCCGACGCGGAACTGGGTGGTGACAAAGTCTGCATCTTTCAGGGCCGCTTTACGGTCCAGCGTCAGCCGGACCTGCCACGGCAGCCCGGCAGCCTCAATCATCCGGCGGGCCATATTACCGACAATCTCCAGCTTCTCTTGTCCTGCTTCAATATCGACCAGCCAGATCTCTTTCACCGGCAGTTTATCTTTACGCAGAATCAGTCCTTCAATCAGTTCCGGGGTATAACTGGAACCGCCGCCGATAGTCACTATTTTCATTAGGCATCCTTTCTCTGTGAGTTGAGTGAATAAAACTTCTGGTATAACGCGACGATCTCTTCGGCCATTTCACGGCATAACATGGCATTCATAATATGGTCCTGGGCGTGCACCATAATCAGGCTGACCGGCACCCTGCCGGCACCTTCGTCCTCGCCGATCAGCCGGGTCTGCATATTGTGACACTGACTGGCCGCCGCGCCGGACTGTTGCAGAAAATCTTCTGCTTGCTGCCACTGGCTGTTGCGGGCTGCGCGTATGGCTTCCATGGCACAGGATTTCGATTCTCCGGCGCACAGGATCAGGTTAATAATGGTCTCTTCATCTATTTCCATATCAGTTCTTTCCATATCATTCTCCGCTGACGGTTTCTGCCGCCAGTAAACTGCGCTCATAAAGCTTATAGAACGGGTAGTAGATCAGGGCTGAACTTAAGGTCAGCAGCACCACCAGTAAGGCGGCGTTAATATCCCAGCCGGTTGCCCAGGCTGCGCCTATCGGGCCGGGAGAGGTCCAGGGGGCGAGGGAAATGATATGGGCCACCAGTCCGTACTTAATGGCAAACCAGGCAATAATGGCGTTAACCATTGGCGTGAGGGTAAAAGGGATAAAAAACAGGGTGTTCATCACGATAGGTGAGCCAAAAATCACCGGCTCGTTAATATTAAACAGCGACGGGACCAGCGATATTTTACCGATAGCCCGCAGATGGGCTGATTTGCTGCGCAGATAGAGCAGCACCAGCCCGATAGTCGCCCCGGAACCACCGAGGGTGACAAAAAACGACCAGAAAGGTTCGACAAAAATATTCTCTGCCGCCTGACCGCCGGCAATATTCATCTGATTCAGGCCAAGGTTCGTCAGCCAGAATGCCTGTAAAAAGCCGCCGACAATATTGGCGCCATGGATCCCGGCAAACCACAGGATATGACAGATCAGTACCGCAATAATGACCGCCGGCAGTGAGTCAGAGGCGGATAACAGCGGGCTGAACAGGTCCATAATCGCCTGAGGGATCAGCATGCCGCTCAGGGATTGCACCGCGAGGCTGATCGGGAATAACAGCAGCAGTATCAGAGATAACGGAATCAGCTGGTTAAAGGATTTACGGATATTATCCGGCACCTGCTCCGGCAGCCGGATACCGATATTATGTTTATGCAGCCAGTAAGATATTTCTGTCACACTGACCGCGACAATAATCGCGGTAAAGATACCGGAACCGCCGAGATAGCTGGCAGACATCACACCGTCGGTCAGGGGGCTGCAGACCAGCAAAAAAGCCACCAGTGACAGTAATGCGGTGTTCAGGGCTTCCATCCGGTAATGGCGGGCCAGTGCATAACCAATCGCCGGGCATATATAGACGGACATTATCCCCATAGTCATATTATAGGGCGTCAGCAGCTGTTGCTTATATTCTGCGGCAATATATAGCCAGCCACGGGCAATAAAAAAGTTATTCTGTTCAGAGAATGGCGGGTAGGCAAATATAAGCACAAAGGATCCGATAATCATAAATGGCATCACGGAAATAAAACCATCACGGATAGCCATGATATGTCTCTGGGCCGATATTTTTGCCGCCAGCGGCAGCATTACTTTTTCCAGCGCAGAAAAAATGCGATTAATATCCATATGTCCCCCGGCTGAATTACATGGCTAATGCTGATTGCAGAACTTTATCACCGCGCATCATTCCATAGTCCATTGCATCAATCACCGAGACGGGAATATTAAGAGGTGCCAGTTTTTCCTGAACTTCCGACAGTTTATATTTTACCTGTGGCCCGAGCAGGCAACAGTCAGTCTGTTGAAGGTTATCATCTAATTCATTGATACTGATGGCTTTGATATAAACATCGATCTGATTTTCACGGGCATACTTTTGCATGCGGGTGACCAGCATACTGGTCGACATTCCGGCGGCACAACACAGCAGTATATTTTTCATAAACCATCCCTGAGTCAATGGACATTCATCCTGAATAAACAGTCACCGTTGCTGTTTATACACGCGCCGGTAATTCTATATTGTGCGTATAATCACACGCGGAGAAATATTTTATTTTCTTATGTCTGGTAATGATATTTATCCGGGGACTGTAATTGATTTATTTAACCTGTCTGAATTACATGCTGTGTTATTAATTTCGGTTGATTTCTGACATTTTATTTTTATTACTCTGTTCTTTTTAAGACAGTAATAGTGCGGATAACCGGCAGACGGATATGTGCCGGTCACCGCAGTTAACAGGCCTGTAAAGCCGCTGGCAGGGGCACACAACCGCAGCAGGCAGGGCAGACTTTTGCACTCGCTGCAATAATGCTTTGCCGTAACCGCTATTTGATCTGTGGTACGGCTGTGCTTAACTGATCTGTATCACATTTTAGTGTTATCTGACGGTTCCCCGGGCTTGTCTGCTGCCACACGGGGAATTTCTATCATTATCACAGGAGTATGTATGCCCGTTGCGTTACTGGCTCTGGCGCTGAGTGCGTTTGCTATCGGAACCACCGAGTTTGTTATTATGGGATTACTGCCCGGGGTGGCAGAAAACCTGCATGTGTCGATCCCTTCGGCCGGGTGGCTGATCAGTGGTTATGCGCTGGGGGTGGCAATAGGTGCGCCGGTAATGGCATTACTGACCGCCCGGTTACCACGTAAGCGAACCCTGTTGCTGCTGATGCTGATTTTTATTGCCGGTAATCTGCTGTGTGCCACCGCTTCTGACTATCACCTGCTGATGGTAGCGCGTATTGTGACCGCCCTGTGTCACGGCGCATTTTTCGGTATCGGGGCGGTGGTGGCTGCCAGCCTGGTCGCTCCGGGCCGGCAGGCATCGGCTGTGGCCTTAATGTTTACCGGGCTGACGCTGGCCAATGTGCTGGGGGTGCCGCTCGGGACCTGGTTTGGGCAGTTATATGGCTGGCGTTCCACTTTCTGGGCGGTCAGCGGCATCGGGGTGCTGGCGTTTATCGGGCTGATCCTCAGTCTGCCGGTCAACCGTGACGAAAAACCGGTCAATCTGGTGAGTGAGATTGCAGCCCTGAACAACGGCAGGCTGTGGTTATCATTACTGATGACGGTCTGTTTTGCCGCGGCGATGTTTGCTCTGTTCAGCTATATTGCCCCGTTACTGTTACAGGTGACCGGGCTCAGCGAAAGCGGGCTCAGCTGGACCCTGTTTCTGGTCGGTGCGGGGCTGACCCTGGGGAATATTTTCGGCGGCTGGCTGGCCGATCGTAAACTGTCTTTCAGTTTACTGCTGAGTTTTACCCTGATGGCGCTGTTTTCGCTGCTGTTCCGCTGGACCAGTGGCGGATTCTGGCTGGCAGAGATCACCCTGTTTATCTGGGCGTTAGCCACTTTTTCGACCGTACCGGCCCTGCAAATTAACGTGGTACGTCACGGGAAGGAAGCACCGCACCTGGTATCGACCCTGAATATTTCGGCCTTTAATCTCGGTAACGCTATCGGTGCCTGGCTGGGCGGGGTAGTGATCAGTCAGGGGGCTGGCCTGACCTCAGTGCCGGTTGTGGCCGCGGTGCTGGCCGTCGCCGGTCTGCTGACCGCCGTGATCACTTTCCGTGGAGCGGCCGATAACAGCCCGCGTGAACTGCGTCAGTAAGCTGGCGCGGGCGGTTGCAGTTGCTGTTCAATCTGCCGGGTAAATATCCCCGCCTGTTGTTGTAAATGACGGACAAAACTGCCGGTCAGGGCAGAGGCTGGCCGGTGCAGCGGCCGGATCAGACTGACGGTAAAAGGCACGCTGATACTGAACCGTCGCATCACCACGCCGTGACCGGTGTAATCCAGTGCCGTCAGAGGATTAATAATCGACACACCAATAGCGGCTTTTACCATGGCACAGACCGAAGCCGCACTGTGGGTTTCCATCCGCAGCATGCGGCTGACCCCTTGTTCACGAAACAGGCTGTCCAGTAACTGACGGTAACTGTCATCTTTTGACAGGCTGATAAACGGCAGCCCGGCAAAATCCTGCGGGGTCAGCTGACTGCGTGCCGCCAGCGGGTGCTGTTCCGGCAGCACACAGACCTCGTCCACTGTCAGCAAGGGCAGCAGCTCGGTCCCGGCCGGCCGCTGGCGGGTTTCCGTCAGCCCGAGGTCGTAACGCTGCGCCGACAGCCACTCTTCCAGTAACGGCGATTCACGGGGAATAATATTCATACTGACTGTCGGATAACGTTCCAGAAACGGCTGACACAGGGCGGGCAGCAGTGACTGGGAAAAAGCCGGCAGGCAGGCGACTGAGAGTTCGGCCTGATGAAAGTCACCCAGCCCTTCGGCCGTTTCCCGTATTCTTTCCATGCCGTACCAGCTGCGTTCCACCTCTTCAAATAACCTGAGTGCCTGCACCGTCGGCTGCAGACGGCCGCCGATACGGCTGAACAGGCTGACCGCCAGCTGTTGTTCAAAGCGAGCCAGTTCGCGGCTCAGTGTGGGCTGAGAGGTATGCAGAAATTCAGCGGCCCGGGTCAGGTTATCGCGGGTCATGATGGCGTGGAAAATTTCAATCTGCCGCCAGGTTATTTTTTGCATCAGTGTATCTGTCCGTACCCGTGTACCTGCTGGCAGGGCGGGGAGAGTGAGTGGCGGTGGCCGGGGGCGCACCGGGCGCGGCAGCCCGCGCAACCTTCCATATCAGAAATGAATAGATAACAGATGAAATGATATTTTTCAATATGCATGGTCTGTGGCTTACTGTCTGTATCAGCACAGGAGAAGCGAACTTATGCCACGCCCGTTAACCACCAACGATACCGCCCTTAACCGGGATAATTTATTACCACTGGCACAACACTACCAGGGGCCGTTCTGGGCCTACGACGGCGATGTGATCCGCCGCCAGATTGCACGGCTTACGGATTTTGACGTGATCCGTTTTGCCCAGAAAGCCTGCTCGAATATTCATATTCTGCGGCTGATGCGTGCTGCCGGGGTAAAAGTTGACTCAGTTTCTCTCGGGGAAATCGAACGGGCGTTAGTGGCCGGTTATCCGGCCGGCGGTGACGATATTGTGTTTACAGCCGATGTGCTGGATAACGCCGTATTGCAGCGGGTGGCAGAACTGAAGATTCCGGTCAATGCCGGTTCTGTGGATATGCTGCATCAGCTGGCGGCGGTGTCTGCCGGTCATCCGGTCTGGCTGCGGATTAACCCCGGCTTTGGTCATGGCCACAGCCAGAAAACCAATACCGGTGGCGAGAACAGTAAACACGGTATCTGGTATCAGCAGCTGGATGCGGCATTACAGGTGGTACAGGATAAGGGGCTGACGCTGGCCGGTCTGCATATGCATATCGGTTCCGGTGTCGATTACCAGCACCTGCAGCAGGTGTGTGATGCCATGGTTAGCCAGGTGATCAGCAGCGGCGCGGATGTACCGGCCATTTCTGCCGGCGGTGGTCTGTCGGTGCCTTATCATTATGCAGAGGATGAGATAGACCCGGCCCACTATTTCAGCCTGTGGGACGGAGCCCGTCAGCGGATTGCCGCACATCTCGGCCATCCGGTGACTCTGGAAATTGAACCCGGCCGTTTTCTGGTCGCCCAGTCAGGCGTGATGGTCAGCCAGGTGCGGGCCGTGAAACAGATGGGTAGCCGCCATTTTGTGCTGGTGGACGCCGGATTCAGTGACCTGATGCGTCCGGCGATGTACGGCAGCTACCATGAAATTTCCCTGATGCCTGCCGACGGCAGCCCGCCGGATACCACCCGGTTGTGTGAGTCGGTTGTCGCCGGTCCCCTGTGTGAATCGGGTGATGTCTTTACCCAGTTGGAAGGGGGGATGGTTGAACCGCGTTGGTTACCGGCGGCGAAGGTCGGCGATTATCTGGTATTTCATGATACCGGTGCTTACGGGGCTTCGATGTCCTCGAACTACAATAGCCGGCCGCTGATCCCGGAAGTGTTGTTCAGCGGCGGGAAAGTGCGTGAAATCCGCCGGGCTCAGACCATCGGTGAATTACTGGCGCTGGAATCCGATGTCGCGGGCGAATAATCGTCGGCCGGGTCTTTAGCCCGGCGCGTCGTTACAGGTGGCCACCGAGTGACGGATCACCAGTGTCGGGTGGAACAGATGGGTGGTTTGCGGGGCTGGCTGCTGTTTTGATAATGCCAGTGCCAGCGAGGCAGCCTGCCGGGCCATGGTCACCACCGGATAACGGATGGTGGTCAGGCGCGGCCGCACATAGCGCGAAACCAGCACATCATCAAAGCCGATCAGCGACATCTGTCGCGGAACCTGAATACCGTTATCATTGAGGGCGGCCAGCGCCCCGGCCGCCATCGAGTCGTTATAACAGGCGACGGCGGTAAAGGCTTTCCCCTCCGCCAGCAAATGGATCATCGCCTGCTCACCGCCGGTTTCATCCGGGTCACCGTAAGCAATCAGCTGCGGGTTTAGCGGAATCTGATGTTCGCTGAGCGCCCGGTAGTAGCCCTCCAGCCGGTCACTGGCATCGGAAATCGCATGGTCGGAACAGATAAACGCGATATTCTCATGGCCCTGCTGAATTAAATGGCGGGTTGCCAGCCAGCCACCGTAGTTATCATCCAGCGCCACACAGCGCTGCTCAAAGCCCGGCAGAATCCGGTTAATCAGTACGATACCGGGGATATGGCGCATCAGTTCTGAAAGTTCATCATCGGGAATTTTTTTGACATGCAGCACCATGGCTTCGCACTGATGACGGATCAGCTGTTCGATGGCCAGCCGCTCCTGGTGCTCGTCATGATAGCCATTACCGATCAACAGAAAGTTATTGGTCTGGCTGGCGACCTCATCGACGGCCTTTACCATCGCGCCAAAAAACGGGTCGGAGACATCGGCGACGATCAGGCCGAGGGTGGCGGCGGTTTGTTGTGCCAGTGCGCGGGCATTGGCATTGGGCTGGTAATGCAGTTGCTGCATCGCGTCCTGCACGGCCTGACGTGAAGCGTCACTGGCTTTTGGCGAGTGGTTGAGCACCCGGGAGACAGTGGCGACTGATACACCGGCCAGTCTGGCAACATCCTTTATGGTAGCCATTGGTTTTTTTTCCGGTAAAGCGTTTACACATCGGGCCAGTGTTACGGAAAAGCGCATCCACTGCAAGGGAATAAGACGCAGCAGGGCCGCTGGCGGAGGCTGTCTGCGGCCGGTATTACCGGGCAGACCCCGGGGGAGGGTACGGACGGCCGGCAGCGGCAGGATTATGTATTTAAAGCGTTAATCTCTAAATAGCTGCTTACATTTTGCGGACAACTGTTGCGTTTATGTTGTGGAGCCGCGCAGCCATTAACGGGTAGATTAACAGTCCCAGAGGTATTGATGGGTGAACATCAAACATATTTGATTACACCAGCCTGCGCTGACGCGCAGGTTTTTTTTTGCCCGCGGTTTCTCATTTCTTCCCGTAGCCTGATATGCTGTCAATGTTTACTCTGCTTAACGATTACCAACTGATACACACTTTCGCTGTGATCCTGCGGGTAAATTGATTATAAGACAGGGTTAATACGCCTTAATTGTTTATAATTCAGCGGAATGTTATGCCCCGGACCAAGAAGACGCTGGGAAAAGACCAGACAAAAGCAACATTTAACCCTTTTCGATTTCGCCTGGTGTGCCTCGGTGTGGTCGCTTGCCTGGTCTTCCTGATTATGCGGGTCGGTGATCTGCAGTTGCTGGATCGCCCGATGCTGGAAAAAGAAGCCGACCAGCGCTCCCTGCGTGAAGTGGTTTTGCCGACTAACCGCGGCACCTTGCTGGATCGTAATGGCGATACTCTCGCCCTGAGTGTTCCCTCCCGCGACATTATCGCTGACCCCCTGAAAGTGCTGGAAGCTAATCCGGATTTTTATGACGCTAAGTGGACGTATCTGGCGTCGGCACTGAACTTACGTCCGGCAGAGCTGGCTGCGGCGATCACCGCCAGCCCGAAAAAACGTTTTCTCTACCTCGGCAGAAAAATTGAACTGGGGATTGCCAAAGATATCTCCGGACTGCATCTGGCCGGGATTTCCAGTGTCTATGATGACAGCCGTTTTTACCCGATGAGTGATGCGGCAGCGCCGCTGATCGGTATTGTCGGGGCAGATAACAGCGGCCTGAATGGAATAGAGCGCAGTTTTGATAAAATTCTGCAGGGCGAGCCCGGCAAAGAGAAGTACCGCCAGGATCGTCACGGCAATATTATCTCGATGATCAGTTACCAGCCACCGACCCAGCCGCCGACGGTACAACTGAGTATTGATAAATATATCCAGTACACCATGTACAGCAAACTGCGCGACGGGGTACTGCTTAACCAGGCCGATTCCGGGGCCGCAGTAATGGTACGGGTGGATACGGGAGAAATCCTCGGTATGGCATCTTACCCGTCCTATAACCCGAATAATTATGACGATGCAACGCCGGTTCAGATGCGTAACGTGGCGATTAACGATAGCTTTGAACCCGGCTCTACGGTTAAACCGCTGGTTGTGATGGAAGGTTTGCAGCGTCATCTGGTGCGGCCTGATTCGGTACTGGATACCACGCCATATACGGTTAACGGGCATCTGATCCGCGATGTCGGCCACTGGCCGCGTCTGACCATGACCGGTATTTTGCAGAAATCGAGTGATATCGGGGTCTCCCATATAGCTCTGGCAATGCCGGCGGATGTGTTAGTCAATACTTACCGCTCTTTCGGGCTGGGACGCCCCACCGACTTAGGCCTGACCGGAGAGAGTACCGGTTACTTCCCGCTGCACCGCCAGCGCTGGGCTGATATCGAACGGGCGACTTTTTCGTTCGGCTATGGGCTGCGTGTCACGCCGTTGCAGATTGCCCGCGAATACGCCACCCTCGGGTCATTTGGTGTCTACCGTCCGTTGTCGATAACCAAAGTAACGCCTCCGGTGCAGGGCACGCGGGTGGCTGACGATGATGTGGTGCGCAGTGTGGTGCATATGATGGAAAGTGATGCACTGCCCGGCGGCTCCGGGGTACGCGCAGCGGTGCCCGGCTATCGTCTGGCAATTAAGACCGGTACTGCAGAAAAAATGGGCAGTAACGGTAAATATGATGGCGGTTATATTAACTACACCGCAGGGGTCGCCCCGGCCAGCCATCCGGTGGTGGCACTGGTGATTATGATTAACCACCCGACGGCGGGGGCACACTTCGGTGGCTCAGTGGCCGCGCCGGTATTTGGTAATATTATCGGCCCGGTACTTAAGTATCTGAATGTACCGCCGGATGCCCTGTACAGCACCAATACGGATATTGCTTCCGCGCCCGCGCCTGTTACCGCACACTGAGTACAGGCTTTATCACCGGCCACCACATCTGCGGTGTGGCGGCCGGACGGTCGGCACTGACAGTCTGTTTTTTCTGATATTTATCGTCCGTATCCGCACCATTTTCTGCCCTCTGCCAGCCTGAGTAACAGGGTAGGTAACCTGTTGTCCTTACAAGGTTTAACCAAAACCTTACGTTTTGCCGGTGGAAAAACAGCACAGTAATTGTCAATAATACACCGGTTAATATGTTCACTTTACTGCACAAATATGGCTTCTGTCTGCTGTGTCCTCTTTCTCTGATAATCACGAAATCTGATGACAAATAACATAAGTAAACCGGTTCGACATCACTGGCTGAGATGGCTGTTATTACTGCTGTTGTGTGTGGTTATCGGCGGCGTGGTCTGGCGGGTCTGGTTTTCCGCGGGCGGCGGCGCAGGGCCGGGCGGGCACGGTTTTGGCGGACCCACCCTGGTCAATGCCGGCCAGGCCGGTGAAGCGGATGTCCCCGTCTACCTGAGTGCACCCGGTACGGTTATCCCTAATGCCAGCGTTACTGTGACCAGCCGCGTGGAAGGCCAGCTGGATAAGGTGTTTTTTACCGAAGGGCAGCGGGTTAGCGCCGGACAGCTGCTGGCACAAATTGATGACCGTGGTTACCGCGCCACTCTGGCCCAGTATCAGGGGGCACTGGCGCAGAATCAGGCTTTGCTGACCAATGCCCGTTTAACCCTTGCCCGTTACCGGAAGCTGTTCGCTGAGGATTCATTATCCCGCCAGGATCTGGAAAGCCAGCAGGCGACTGTCGGCCAGTACAGTGGTGCAGTGCAGGAAGATCAGGCACAGATTGACAGTGCGAAAGTGAATATCGGGTATGCCAGAATCACCGCCCCGGTCAGCGGCCGGGTCGGTCTGCGGCTGGTTGACCCGGGGAATATGATCCAGAGCGCCTCGACCACCGGCATAGTAACCATTACCCAGATGCAGCCCGCGGCGGTAACTTTCAGTGTGCCCCAGAGCAATATTCCGCGGCTGGTGGAAAAGCTGCATCATGACCAGCCGTTACCGGCGACAGCGTTTGACCAGAACGATACCACTCCGCTGGCACAGGGGGAGGTGCGGTTTATGAGTAACAGCATTGATACCAGTACCGGCAGTATTGAGCTGAAAGCGACATTCCCTAACCAGGATGAAACCCTGTATGCCAACCAGTTTGTTAACCTGCGGCTGCAAACGGATATTCTGAAACATGCCACCGTCGTCCCGGCGCAGGCCGTGCAACTGAGCAGTGACGGCAGTTTTGTGTTTGTGATCAATGCCGATAATACGGTGACCCGTACCGCCGTCACTCCCGGGCCTGCCTATGGCAGTGACCAGCAGGTAGTGCTGAACGGTGTGAAACCCGGCGATCGTCTGGTGACCGACGGCATTGACCGTCTGACGACAGGGGCCAGAGTCTCGGTAGCCAATGATCCGGCCAATACGGCCGCGGACAGCAGCGGACAGCCGCAGGCCGGTAATTAATGAATCCGTCCAGACTCTTTATTCAGCGACCGGTCGCCACCATTTTACTGATGGCCGGTATTCTGTTATCCGGCCTGTTCGCCTACCGTTTTCTGTCGGTGTCGGCATTACCGCAGGTCGATTACCCGACCATTCAGGTGACCACCCTTTATCCGGGGGCCAGCCCGACAGTGATGTCGACGTCGGTGACCGCGCCTCTGGAACGTAATCTGGGAGAAATGAGCGGCCTCAGCCAGATGACATCGGAGACGTCCGGCGGATCTTCACTGATCACCTTACGCTTCGGGCTGGATATTTCGCTGGATGTGGCTGAGCAGGAAGTGCAGGCCGCGATTAACAGCGCCAACAGCCTGCTGCCTGATGATTTACCGAACCCTCCGACCTATAAAAAAGTGAACCCGGCAGATACGGCGGTGATCACCCTGTCGGCCACCGCCGATAACCTGCCCCTGACGCAGGTGCAGGACCTGGTCAATACCCGTGTGGCACTGAAACTGTCACAGATTAACGGGGTAGGGATGGTCAGCCTGGCCGGGGGGAATCAGCCGGCGATTCGGGTGCAGTTAAACCCGCAGGCGCTGGCAGCCCATAATCTGACCCTTGCCGATGTGAACACGCTGATTAATAACAGTAATGTTAATGGCTCTAAGGGCGGATTTGACGGTAAATATCATTCGGTGACTATCGACGCCAATGACCAGCTGAGAACCCCGCAACAATACGCCAATCTGATCCTCACCTGGCAAAACGGTGCCGCCCTGCGGCTGAAAGATATTGCCACCATTACGCAGGGGGCGGAAAACCGCTTTCAGGCCGCCCGTGTTAACAATAAACCGGCGATTATCATTAATGTCCGGCGTCAGCCGGGTGCCAATGTTATTCAGGTGGTTGACAGTATTAAAAAGCAGCTGCCGTCACTGCAGGCGGCATTACCGGACGGGGTGACACTGTCGGTGGTCTCTGACCGCACCCGGACCATCCGGGCTTCGATAGCCGATGTACAGTTTGAACTCCTGTTATCGGTGGCTCTGGTGGTGATGGTGACCTTTCTGTTCCTGCGTAATCTGTCGGCGACCCTGATCCCCAGTGTGGCGGTGCCATTGTCACTGGTCGGCACTTTCGGTGTGATGTATCTGCTCGGTTTCAGCCTGAATAACCTGTCGCTGATGGCCCTGACGATTGCCACCGGGTTTGTTATTGATGATGCGATTGTGGTGGTGGAAAATATTTCACGACGGCTGGAAGAGGGCGAACCGCCGATGGAAGCGGCCCTGAAAGGCTCGCAGCAAATCGGCTTTACCCTGATTTCTCTGACCTTTTCTCTGATTGCGGTGCTGATCCCGCTGCTGTTTATGGGCGACGTGGTCGGCCGGTTATTCCGCGAGTTTGCCATTACCCTGGCGGTATCGATTCTGGTGTCGCTGGTAGTGTCACTGACCCTGACACCGATGCTCTGTGCTTATCTGCTGCGCCATATCCCGCCACAGAAACAGTCCCGCTTTGCCCGTAAGGGCGAGGCCGTGTTTGAGCGTATTATCCGCGGCTATGACCGGTTACTCGGGGGGGTTCTCCGCCATCAGAAAATAACCCTGCTGGTGGCGCTGGCGACATTTGCCCTGACGGCGGTACTGTATCTGCTGGTGCCGAAAGGTTTCTTTCCGCAGCAGGATACAGGACTGATCCAGGGGGTGACCGTGGCTTCCCAGGATATTTCATTCCGTGAAATGTCCCGTCAGCAACAGGCATTGGCTGAGCAGATACTGAAAAATCCTGCGGTGGCGTCCCTGACGTCGGTGATTGGGATTGACGGCACCAATACCAGCCTTAACCGCGGGCGGTTGCAGATTAACCTGAAACCTTTTTCACAACGCAGCCTTAGCGGGGCGCAGGTGACTGAGCAGTTACAGCAGGCGGCGAAGCAGGTCGCGGGGATTAAACTCTATATGCAGCAGGCTCAGGATCTGACCGTCAACGATCAGGTCACCCCGAGTCAGTATCAGTTCACCCTGGCCTCACTGGACAGTGAAACCCTGGTCAGCTGGACACCGAAGCTGGTGGCAGCACTGGAGAAACGCCCTGAATTTAACAGTGTGATCAGTAATCTGCAGGATCAGGGGCGGATTGCCTATCTGGATATAGATCGTGATAAAGCGTCGCGACTGGGGATCACCGCCTCCGACGTGGATACGGCGCTGTATAATGCGTTCGGCCAGCGACTGGTATCGACGATTTTCACCCAGTCCAGCCAGTACCGGGTGGTACTGGAAGTGGCCCCGCAGTATCAGAATAGCCCGCAGTCACTGAACGATATTTATCTGCCAACCTCAGTGACCGACAGTACGTCACCGGCGACGGATTCATCGTCCTCCGGCAGCAGTTCCGCGGACAGCAGCAGCTCCGCGACCACCACCCGCAGCGGGATGGTGAAACTGACGTCAATCGCTACCCTCCACCAGCGGCCAGGCGCACTGATGAATATGCGTCTGAACCAGTATCCGGCGGTTATGGTGTCGTTTAATCTCAATCCGGGCTACTCCATCGAACAGGGGCAGCAGGCGATCAGCGAAGTCAGCCAGCAACTGAAATTACCGGCATCGGTTAACCTGCAATATCAGGGTGAGGCAGCGGCCTTTAAGCGCGCCACCGGTAATACATTGTGGCTGATCCTTGCCGCCTTACTGACCATGTATCTGGTGCTGGGGATTCTCTATGAGAGCTTTATTCATCCGGTGACCATCCTGTCGACCCTGCCTTCGGCGGCGATCGGCGCGTTGCTGGCGTTACTGTTCAGCGGTACGGAATTCAGTCTGATTGCATTAATCGGGGTGATCCTGCTGATTGGGATAGTGAAAAAGAACGCCATTATGATGATTGATTTCGCCCTTGAGGCGGAAAAAACCCGCCATCTGTCGGCGCGTGAGGCGATCCATCAGGCCTGCCTGCTGCGCTTCCGGCCCATTCTGATGACCACCATGGCGGCCCTGCTCGGTGCTCTGCCACTGATGCTGGCCAGCGGTTCCGGCTCTGAATTACGTCAGCCGCTGGGGCTGGTGATTGTCGGCGGTTTAATTGTCAGTCAGGTGCTGACCCTGTTCTCCACCCCTGTCATTTATCTGTGGTTTGACGGGTGGTCGCGACGTGGTCAGCGCTTTATTAAACGCCGCCAGCAACACTCGCGGGAGGGGCAATGAGTATTACCCGGCTGTTTATTTTCCGGCCGGTTGCCACGCTGCTGCTGACGATGGCGATCCTGCTGCTCGGGGCGCTGGGTTACCGGCTGCTGCCGGTGGCCCCGTTACCGCAGGTGGATTTCCCGACCATTATGGTCAGTGCCAGCCTGCCAGGGGCCAGCCCCGAAACGATGGCGGCCACGGTGGCCACCCCGCTGGAGCGCGCGCTGGGCGAAATTTCCGGGGTCACGGAAATGACGTCCGACAGTTCTCAGGGCTCCACCACTATTATTTTGCAGTTTGATCTGAGCCGGAATATTAACGGTGCGGCACGGGATGTTCAGGCGGCGATTAATGCGGCCCGCAGCCTGCTGCCTGGCAGTATGCCGTCGCTGCCGACCTACCGCAAAGCTAACCCGTCTGACGCACCGATTGTGATGCTGGCCCTGACCTCCTCCAGCCGGACGCCCGGTGAACTCTACGATATTGCGGAAAGTCAGGTCGAACAGGTGCTGTCGCAGGTTAACGGCGTAGGCTCGGTGTCTCTGATGGGCAGCTCTTTACCGGCGGTACGTATTGATCTGCAGCCGGAAAAACTGACCGATTACGGAATTTCGCTGGATGCGGTACGCCGTGCCGTCGCCGACAGCACCTCCGACTTACCGAAGGGCTACCTGCAGGGCGATACCCTGTCCTGGTCTATCGACAGTAACAGCCAGCTGGACAGTGCCGCCCGCTACCGGAACCTGATTGTCCGTTATCAGAACGGCACTGCGGTACGTTTACATGATGTGGCGACGGTTTATGACGGGGTTCAGGATAAATACAGCGCCGGTTTTCTGAACGGTAAGCCGGCTGTGATGGTCGGCATCACCCGCCAGGCCGGTGCCAATATGCTGCAAACGATTGATGCCATCAAAGCGCAGCTGCCGGGGTTACGGGCTTCGATACCGGCCGATACAGATCTGCAATTGGTCATTGACCGGGCCCCTCTGGTTCGCGCCTCGCTGTACGATACAGAAGAAACTCTGCTGACAGCGGTACTGCTGGTGATCGGGGTAGTGTTTGTTTTTTTACGTCACTGGCGGGCGGTGGTCATTCCGGCCCTGGCGTTACCCGTGTCACTGATTGGCACCTGTATGGTGATGTATCTGCTGGGGTACAGCCTCGATAACCTGTCACTGATGGCGTTGATTATTGCCACCGGATTTGTGGTGGATGATGCGATAGTGGTGCTGGAAAATATTATGCGCCATATCGAAGCCGGACTCGGGCCGGTACGGGCGGCGGTGCGGGGCGCGCAGGAAGTCAGTTTCACGGTCCTGTCCATGACCGTCTCGCTGATTGCGGTGTTTATCCCGATTCTGCTGATGGGCGGGATTGTCGGACGTCTGTTCCGCGAATTTGCCGTCACCCTGTCAGTCTCTCTGGTGATCTCCATGCTGGTTTCCCTGAGCCTGACACCGATGCTCTGTGCCAGGTTACTGAAACGCCAGCCCCCGGCCACACGGCCGGTGCATCCGGTATTTCGCTGGACAGAGCAGCAGCTTAACCGGCTGCTGAATGCCTATACCAGGGCACTGCGGCTGGTGATGGCGCATCAGAAACTGACCATTTTCAGTCTGCTGCTGACCATTCTGCTGAACCTGTTCCTTTATTCTGTCGTGCAGAAAGGCTTTTTCCCCGACCAGGATACGGGGCTGCTGATGGGGGTGGTGCGTGCGGATCAGAATATTTCTTTCCAGGCAATGAAGCCGAAGGTGGAGCAGTTTACGGAGATTATCCGTGCCGACCCGGCGGTGGACACTGTGATGTCCTCAATGGGCGGCGGGATGTTTGGTTCACGAAATACGGCGAACTTCTTTATCCGGCTGAAAGATTTTAACCAGCGCACGGCGACGGCCACCGAGGTGGCAAACCGGTTGACCCAGAAAGCCCGCCAGGTTGCCGGGGCTCAGATGTTCCTGATGGCGGCCCAGGACTTGCATATCGGCGGGCGCAGTGCCAATGCCACCTATCAGTACAGCCTGCAGGCCGATGACCTCGACCTGTTACGGCTCTGGACACCGAAAGTCACGGCCGCATTACGCGCCATTCCGCAACTGACCAGTGTGGATTCTGATTCACAGACCGGCGGGCAGGAAGTGATGATTGATATTGACCGCGACCGTGCCAGCCGGTTAGGGGTCAGCGTGAGTATGCTGGATACCCTGCTGAATAACTCGTTCAGCCAGCGGCAGATTGCCACTGTCTACAAAACCCTCAACCAGTATCATGTGGTGATGATGCTGCAAAGCAGCGCGACCAGCGACCCGTCTGAGCTGCAACACCTGTATGTGATTAATAACAGCGGTGATCGGATCCCGCTATCGGCCTTTGCCCGTTTCAGCGGCGGCAATGCTCCTTTGTCGGTGGCCCATCAGGGACAGTCGGCGACCACGACTATTGCTTTTAACCTGGCCAACGGCGTATCCCTCGAACAGGCTCAGGGGCTGATCAGACAGGCGATGGCGAAGATTGCCCTGCCGGGCACCATCCAGGCGGGTTTCCAGGGCACCGCCAAAGCGTTCAGCGACCTGACGGCCACTATGCCGTGGCTGATTGCGGCGGCACTGGCGGCGGTGTATATCGTGCTGGGGATGCTGTATGAAAGTTATATTCATCCGCTGACGATCCTCTCGACCCTGCCGTCGGCGGGGGTCGGTGCCTTACTGTTATTACTGCTAACCCATACTCAGCTGACAGTGATTGCGCTGATCGGCATTGTGCTGCTGATTGGCATTGTCAAAAAGAATGCCATTATGATGATCGATTTTGCGCTGGAGGCGGAGCGTAAGCAGGGGCTCAGCCCGCAGCAGGCAATAATGCAGGCCTGTATTCACCGTTTCCGGCCGATTATGATGACCACACTGGCCGCGTTTTTCGGGGCACTGCCTCTGGCTCTGGGCCACGGCGGGGATGCAGACTTACGCAGTCCCCTCGGGCTGGCAATTGCCGGTGGTCTGGCCCTGAGCCAGTTACTGACGCTTTTTACCACCCCGGTGGTGTACCTGTGGCTGGACCGGTTAAGCCGGGCCACCAAACGACAATGGCACCGTGTACGGGCCTCAGGATCCTGACCGATGAAATTTGCTAAAAAACTGACTCCGCTCTGTCTGGCATTACTGCTTAGCGGCTGTATGGCCGGGCCGGATTATCATCGTCCTTCGGCCGATATTCCGTTGCAGTTTAAAGAAGCCAAAGGCTGGCAGCAGGCCAGTCCACAGGATGACCAGCCGAAAGGGGAGTGGTGGCGGGTATACCATGATCCGCTGCTGGATCAGCTGATGCCACAGGTGGCGATTTCTAACCAGAATATTGCCATGTATATGGCACAGTACCGGCAGGCACAGGCACTGGCGGCGTCTTCCAAAGCCAGCCTGTTTCCTGCCCTGACCGCCAGTGCCGGGTCTTCCCGTGCCGCCAGTCACAGCAGTGGCAGTTCGCCGGTTCAGCGTCTGTCTGACAGTCATTCAGCCAGTCTCAGCGCCAGCTGGGAACCGGACCTGTGGGGAAAACTGCGACGTCAGCTGGAAGAGAACCGCGCTTCAGCGGCAGCCAGCGCCGCCGAACTGGCTAATGCCACTCTCAGTGCACAGTCGGAACTGGCACAGGACTATTTTCAGTTACGGATTATTGACCAGCGTATTGCCCTGTATCAGCAAAGTATCGCTGCTTATGAAGGTTATTTACGGGTAATTACCCATAAATATCAGGCCGGCAGTGAGGATCGCGGCACTCTGGCCCAGGCACAGATGCAGCTGTCCTCGGCGCAGGCATCGGCACTCGACTATCACTGGCAGCGTGCCCAGCTGGAACATGCCATGGCCCTGCTGATCGGAAAAACCCCGTCACAGTTCTCGGTTGCAGCCGCGCCGTTACAGGCGACACTGCCGCCGGTTCCGTCTGTGCTGCCCGCCAGCCTGCTGCAACGTCGTCCGGATATCGCCTATGCCGAACGTAATGTGGCGGCTGCCAATGCGGCGGTCGGGGTGGCGATTGCCGGATACTTCCCCGACCTGACCCTCAGTGCCAGCGGCGGGTTTACCTCATCCGTATTACACAACCTGTTTTCATTACCGCAGCGGGTATGGTCTCTGGGGCCGGAGCTGAGCGGGACGGTGCTGGATTTCGGTGCCACCACGGCGGCGGTTGACCAGGCGCGGGCAGCCTATGATGCCCGCGTAGCGACCTATCGCCAGACGGTGCTGACGGCGGTACAGGGGGTGGAGAATAACCTGGTGGAACTGACCACCCTGCAACAGGAAATTGCCGCGCAACAACAGGCCACTGATGCCGCCGTGGAGTCTGCGCGGGTGACCCGTAACCAGTACAATGCCGGCATGATCGACTACCTCGATGTGGCGACCACGGAAAACAGCAGTCTCAGTGCCCGCCAGAGCCTGCTGGCATTACAGAGCAGCCAGTGGGTCACCAGCGTGGCGCTGATTACCTCGCTGGGCGGCGGCTGGGACAGGGCGACCCTGCCCGACACGGCGGAATCCCGTCATCAGTAATTGCTGATCCCTTTCTGAAATAACCTGTGTGCCTCAGGTGCCCGCGGCGCGGGAATCTGAGGTGCAGCACATTTTGCCACCGAAAAAGCGACATTTTCTGTCGGGGAATTGTTTACGGCGACACAAACGTGTTTAATCCGTCATATTGCGGTTTGAATCTTAAGGAGAGAGGATGTTTAGCTTATTGCGTGGCCTGTGCCGCTTGCTATGGCGGGTACGGCTGCACGGTGATTTATCGGTACTGAATAATCCCCGCGTACTGATCACCCCTAATCATGTTTCTTTCCTCGACGGTATCCTGTTAGGGCTGTTTTTACCGGTAAAACCGGTGTTCGCAGTCTGGTCCGGCCTGTCCGATAGCTGGTATATGAAAGCGCTGGGCGCGCTGGTGGATGTGGTCAGCCTCGATCCGCTGAAACCTATGTCAGTCAAACAGTTGATCCGTCTTACAGAGCAGGGCAGACCGGTGGTTATCTTTCCGGAAGGCCGGATCACCGTGACCGGCTCATTAATGAAGGTATACAGCGGTGCCGGTTTTGTGGCGGCGAAAACCGGTGCCAGTGTGGTTCCCGTCAGGATAGAAGGGGCAGAGTTCAGCTGGTTTGCCCGTAAAAGTGGTGACATCCGCCGCCGTGCTTTTCCGGACATTGCTCTGCATGTGTTACCCGCTACCCGTATTCCTATGCCGTCTGCGGGCAGTGCCAGACAGCGCAGAGCACTGGCCGGGGAGCATCTGCACCATATTATGATGGAAGCGAGAATGGCGGTCCGTCCCAGACATACCCTGTTTGACGCTTACCTGAGTGCGGCCAAACGTTATGGCTGGCGGCGGGCCTGTGTGGAAGATATCCGCTTTACACCCGACAGCTACCGCGGGTTACTGAAAAAAATGCTCGGGGTGGCCCGGCTGCTGGATAAACACTGTCCGCCCTGTGCGACCCCGGGTCTGTTACTGCCCAATACTGCCGTGACCCCGGCGGTGGTATTCGGGGCAATTCTCTCAGGCCGTGTGCCGGCGATGCTGAACTATACCGCAGGGGTTAACGGATTACAGGTGGCGGTAACGGCTGCACAGATCACCACCATTTTTACCTCTCGTCAGTTTCTGGAGAAAGGCAAACTGTGGCATCTGACGGAGGCGATCCGCGGGGTCAGCTGGGTGTATCTGGAAGATTTGAAACCGGCGCTGCAGTTACGCGATAAGTTGTGGGTTCTCTGGCATCTGCTGGTGCCCGGCCGGGCACAGGCCGCACAGCAGCCGGAAGACGCCGCGATGATCCTGTTTACCTCCGGCTCGGAGGGCAACCCGAAAGGTGTCGTTCACAGCCATAAAAGTCTGCTGGCCAATGTTGAACAGATCCGTACGGTGGCAGATTTCCGGCCAGGGGACCGTTTTATGTCATCCCTGCCGTTATTCCATGCCTTCGGCATGACTGTCGGCATGCTGACCCCCTTGTTTACCGGGGCTGAGACTTTTCTCTACCCCAGCCCGCTGCATTACCGGGTGATCCCTGAGCTGGTCTACGACCGTAACTGTACCGTGTTGTTTGGCACCCCGGCCTTTCTGACCCGTTATGCGCAGTTTGCCCACCCTTATGATTTAGCCAGAGTGCGTTATGTGGTGGCCGGGGCCGAAAAACTGCGTGATTCGACCCGTGATCTGTACCTGGAAAAGTTTGGCCTGCGGATCCTCGAAGGCTATGGCGCGACAGAATGTGCGCCGGTGCTGTCGATTAATGTGCCGATGGCAGCCCGCTTCTCCACGGTTGGCCGTATTTTACCGGCCATGGACTTCCGGCTGATTTCGGTGCCGGGCATAGAGAACGGTGGCCGTCTGCAGGTCAGCGGGCCGAACCTGATGAAAGGCTACCTGCGGCTGGAAGCGCCCGGGGTGATTGAACCGCCGGTGGCGGATAACGGCGAAGGGGTCAAAGAGCCGGGCTGGTACGATACCGGCGATATTGTCAGTTTTGATGAGGACGGTTTTTGCCAGATTCAGGGCAGGGTGAAACGGTTTGCCAAACTGGCCGGTGAAATGGTGTCGCTGGAGGTGGCCGAAAGCCTGGCTCTGCGGGTGTCGGCCGGGTATCAGCATGCATCTTCGCTGAAAAATGATCCCCTGCGGGGTGAGGCTCTGGTGCTGTTTACCAGCGATCCGCAATTAACCCGCGAGCGGTTATTAGAGGCCAGCCGTGAACTCGGCTACAGCGAGTTAAATGTGCCGCGTGATATCCGCTTTCTGTCACCGCTGCCGATGCTGGGCAGCGGTAAACCCGACTACCTGCAACTGAAAGCGCTGGCGGCGACGCCAGCCGAAAACGGAAATAACAATGAATGAATTAAGCTCAGGCACTGCTGCTGGCAGGGCTTCTGGCTTACGTCCGGTATTACTGGCACAGTTTTTTTCGGCATTCGGCGACAATGCCCTGTTGTTTGCCACCCTGGCACTGATGAAAAAAGACAGCTATGCGGACTGGACTCAGCCGGTACTGCAGATAGTGTTTGTGGTGGCTTATATCCTGCTGGCACCGTTTGTCGGACAGCTGGCCGACAGTTTTCCCAAAGGCCGGGTGATGATGGTGGCGAACGGGCTGAAATTTACCGGTGCGGTACTGATTGGTCTCGGTGTTAATCCCTTTGCCGGTTACGGGCTGGTGGGGATTGGTGCGGCGGCGTACTCGCCCGCCAAATACGGTATTCTCGGCGAACTGATCGATAAACAGCAACTGATCCGGGCGAACGGACTGATGGAAAGCTCGACCATCGTCGCTATTCTGCTCGGTTCGGTAACCGGCGGCCTGCTGGCCGACTGGCATATTTCCACCGCGTTACTGTTATGCGCGGTGATTTACGCTCTGGCGGTGGTTGCTAATATGCTGATACCCGGCTTACGGGCAGCCACACCGGACAAAAACTGGCGCTGGCGGCAGCTGCTGTCACGCTTCCGCCATGATGCCGTCAGCCTGTGGCAGGATAGCGATACTCGTTTTTCGTTAACCGGCACCAGTTTATTCTGGGGAGCCGGGGTCACCTTACGTTTTTTGCTGGTACTGTGGGTTCCGGTGGTGCTGGGGATCACTGATAATAAAACCGCGACGCTGCTGAACGGGATGGTCGCGGTGGGGATTGTCGGCGGAGCGTTGCTGGCAGAACAGCTAATTTCACTGCAGCATACTCAGCGCTGTATACCGGCGGGGATACTGGTTGGCGGACTGGTGATTATGTTTACCCTCAGCACACATGAGTATAGCGGTGGTTTCTGGCTGTTACTGCTCGGCGTCTGTGGCGGACTGTTTGTGGTGCCCCTGAATGCATTATTACAGGTGCGTGGCAGAGAGTCGGTCGGCGCGGGTCCGGCGATTGCGGTACAGAATTTTGGTGAGAATATTGCCATGCTGCTGCTACTGGCCCTGTATACCCTGACCATCCGGCTCGGGGCCTCAGTCATTGTTACCGGGATGGCTTTTGGCGGGCTGTTTTCGCTGGCGATTGCCGGTTTATGGCTCTGGCAGTGGCGCGGTAAATCTGCGGTGCGGCAGTAAGTCAGAGGCTGCACCGCGGCCGGGGCCGCAGTGCAAAACCGGTCAGGGAGCCGGATACGTATAACGGCGATGGATGGCTTCCAGCTGCTCCATCAATTCACTGCTCAGGCTGAGGTTAACGCTGTCGATGTTTGCTTTCAGCTGTTGCAGTGTGGTGGCCCCCAGCAGAGTACTGGCGACAAACGGTTGCTGACGAACAAAGGCCAGTGCCATCTGTGAAGGGTCGAGCCGGTGTTGTTTTGCCAGCGCGACATAGGCAGCGACTGCTTCAGCAGACTGCTGCCCCGAATAACGGGTAAAACGGCTGAACAGAGTATTTCTGGCATTGGCCGGTTGTTGCCCGTTGAGGTACTTACCGCTCAGGGTGCCGAAGCCCAGAGCAGAATAGGCCAGCAGCTCCACCCCTTCGTACTGGCTGATTTCGGCCAGTCCCACTTCGAAACTGCGGTTCAGCAGGCTGTACGGGTTCTGGATGGTGACAATCCGCGGTAACTGATGCTTTTCTGCCAGTTGCAGATAGCGCATCACTCCCCAGGGGGTTTCATTCGAAACACCGATATAACGGATCTTTCCGGCGCGGACCTGTTCTGATAACGCGTCCAGGGTTTCCAGCAGGGTAACGGGGATATTTTCTTCCGTGTACTGGTAGCCGAGACGCCCAAAGAAGTTGGCCGGGCGTTGTGGCCAGTGCACCTGATAGAGGTCGAGATAGTCAGTATTCAGCCGTTTCAGGCTGGCATCCAGTGCGGCACGAATATTTTTGCGGTCCACCACCTGGCCTGCGCGGATTTGGGCATCGCTGCCGCGTGCCGGTCCGGCGACCTTACTGGCGAGGATGATTTTGTCGCGGTGACCGGTTTTTTTCAGCCAGCTGCCGATATAGGTCTCGGTCAGCCCCTGAGTTTCAGGGCGGGGAGGGACCGGATACATTTCTGCCGTATCGACCAGGTTAATGCCCTGACTGAGCGCGTAATCTAACTGGGCATGGGCATCGGCTTCACTGTTTTGCTCGCCGAAGGTCATGGTGCCCAGACCCAGTTGACTCACTTCCAGCGAACTATGGGGAATACGATGGTAGAGCATGGCTGGCTTCCTTTTGTCATGATGGGTTAAGGGAAATCTACACCGGCACCGGGGGCAAGTCTACAGCAGGGCGTGTTACGGGAAGTGTCGCCGGGCCGCGCTGAGTGGTGACGGCAGTGTTACCGGCTCGTCAGGTTATTCCGCGGATTAAGTCAGGGAGACGGTATGGATAATGTGCAGCGGCCGGGCGGGTGTTCCGGCCGGACAGCGTCAGCGTTCGATAATGCCGGAGATATCGTCGCCGTTAATCTGAATTTTGTTGCCGGCTTCGTCCGTATACTGTACCAGCCCGGTATCTTTATCGATTTGTGGTTTACCGTCGGTCATTATCATCCGGCCATCTTTGGTGGCCATAACATAATGACTGCTGCAACCGGCTGACAGAACGGTCCCCAGTAATACACCGCACAGTGCGGTGATTTTTATCATTTTCATCTTGTCTCCCGACGTAAATTTATACGTTACCGCTATCAGTAATAAATGATTTCTGTGCAGTAAACAAACCAGACGGGTCTGAAACAGGCAATAAACATCAGGCAGGCAACAAAATTCACGGGCTGAGTAACAAAAGCAGCGTGCCGCGACGGGCGGCACGCTGTTTCGCGGGCGGCTACGATCAGTGGTTTTTTTTGTTGCCGCGCAGCAGGTTGAGTAATTCGACACCCATTGAAAAGAACATCGCAAAGTAGATATAGCCTTTGGGAACATGCACCGAAAAACTTTCCAGCATCAGGGTAAAACCGACCAGGATAAGAAAAGCCAGCGCCAGCATTTTTATGGTCGGATGACGCTCGACAAATTCGCCGATCGCTTTTGCGGCAAACATCATCATAATCACCGCCACGATCACTGCCGCCATCATAATAAACAGATGATCGGACAGCCCGACGGCAGTGATCACCGAGTCGAGGCTGAAAATGATATCCAGCAACATGATTTGCACAATCGCGCCGAAGAATGAATGTACGCGACTGGCTCTGACCTCTTCACCGCCTTCAATCGTTTCATGAATTTCTTTGCCGGACTTCCAGATCAGGAACAGTCCTCCGGCCAGCAGGATCAAGTCACGGGCGGAAAACTCATGACTGAACAGGGTGAACAGGGGGGTAGTCAGGCGTACAACCCAGGCAATTGAGGCCAGCAATGCCAGCCGCATCAGCATGGCGGCCATCAGACCCAGACGGCGGGCTCGGTTTTGCTGGTGTGCAGGCAGTTTTGCCACCACCAGTGAAAGAAAAATAATATTGTCGATACCGAGAACGACTTCCAGAACAATCAGTGTCCCGAGCGCCAGCCAGGCATTAGGGTCCGCAATCCACTCGAACATACTCACATCAATCCTAAACAAAAGCTAAACGAAGAGTATAACCGGGCAGTATTCCCTGACTAAAGTAAAAAATGACGGGCCAGCAGCGGGCCGGTAAAGGTTTTCTTTAAGTAAAAACCCCGTGGCAGGGTCAGTACCGGCTGCCCCTGCGGGCCAATAGCTTCAGTCAGGGCCTTACTGTTGGCGGCTTTGGGACGGATTTGCAGGTACTGACCGTGGCGGGCGGTAATATTCTCTACCCTGCCCAATACGATCATCTCCATCAGTTCTTCCCAGTCTGCGCGCAGTTGCTGTTCTTCTTCCGCCGAAGGACGCCATAACAGCGGGCTGCCGATACGGCGATCTTTCAGCGGAATTGCGCGGTCGCCTTCCACCGGCATCCACAGTACACATGAAAGTTTATGCCGCAAATGGCAGTGTTGCCAGTCAACACCGCTATTACCGGTCAGGGGGGCTACGCAGACAAAGGTGGTTTCCAGCGGCCGGCCAAGACGGTCAACGGGGATTGTTTTCAGTTCAATCCCCAGATGGGAGAAATCCTGCTCTGCTTTACTGCCGGCACTGGCACCGAGGTGGCGTTCGAGTAATGTGCCAATCCAGCCTTTATCGCGGCGCAAGTCGGCAGGCACGGTTATCCCCAGCCTGCCGGCCAGCTCTTCCATCGATTGTCCGGCCAATGCACAGGCCCGTTGCATTAAGATCTGTTCGCTTTCCGGCGCAGACAAAGGTTCAGGAGAATAAGACATTCGGCCTCATGAGTTGGTTAAAAAACACTCGCCGTGGTACAGGCGCGGATCTGCAGAATAAATTATCGGGGATAAAGCTAATAATAGCATGATTAATCATGGTTTTTTAATCCGTTTTCGGTTGTACCCTCTGACCTGTGACCGGTTTATACCCTGTTGTCATCGATAATAAACAGGATTATCCGCCCAGTTATCCACAGAAAAACTGGATAACTGTGTATTAACCTGACTACTGGTTCGATTTACAGCCTTGACTTTGCCACCCTGTGCCATTTTTCAGGCAGTAATGGATAAGTTATCACCATAAAATGTGGATAAAAATGCCGGTGGTTATTTTTTGTTCAGTGAGTTAAGTTATCTTTATAGCTGGCAGCTAATCCGGCTTTTTTTATCGCGCTTATATTAATTATCTATTTGTAATTTAAGTGTTTTATTTCTGTCTTTTTTTATGGGGAATCGGGTTTTACTGGTCTATTATTCATTAAATTCCCGCGTTCTGCACAAAGCTATCCACAGAAAAGGTGCATAAAATTGTCTCCGGCTACCGGCTGCTGTTTATAACTTGGCTAAGAATTGTGAGTTATTCCGGAATTATTCTGATGAAACCCTGACAGCCAATGGTTTACCGTCTGTAAGGAGTATGAAACAATCAGGCTATCTGAAGATAGATTTGAGGTAGTCTGGTGATCGATGATGATGGCTACCGCCCGAATGTTGGGATTGTGATCTGTAACAGGCAGGGACAGGTATTGTGGGCCAGGCGCTTTGGACAGCATTCCTGGCAGTTCCCCCAGGGAGGTATCAACCCCGGGGAAACGCCGGAACAAGCGATGTATCGCGAATTGTTCGAAGAAGTCGGATTGCATCGTAAAGATGTCAGAATTATTGCATCGACCCGCAACTGGCTGCGTTACAGGTTGCCAAAACGTTTGGTGCGTTGGGATACCCGGCCGGTGTGCATCGGCCAGAAACAAAAATGGTTTCTGTTACAGCTGCAATCTCATGATGGTGCCATTAACGTACAGGGAAGCAGTACCCCCGAGTTTGATGGCTGGCGATGGGTGAGTTTTTGGTATCCGGTTCGCCAGGTGGTCTCTTTTAAACGTGATGTTTATCGTCGGGTGATGAAAGAGTTCGCTACCGTAGTGATGTCTGTCACGGAAAATTCACTGCAACGCAGTCAACCCTCCGGCCGAAGAAAAAGAGGATAGGGCATGCCGCTGATGCTCACCCAGTTGCGCGATATTGTGGAAAAGGTTGCCGGTGCTTCCCGACTCAATGAAGCACTGGAAATACTGGTTAATGAGATCTGCCGGATGATGGATACCGAAGTCTGTTCGGTGTATCTGGCTGACCATGAGCGTCAGTGCTACTACCTGATGGCGACACGCGGTTTAAAAAAACCGCGTGGCAGAACCATTACCCTGGCTTTTGACGAAGGCATTGTCGGGCTGGTCGGGCGTCTTGCCGAACCGATTAACCTCGCCGATGTTCAGAGCCACCCCAGTTTTAAATTTATCCCGTCAGTGAAAGAAGAAAATTATCGTTCTTTTCTCGGTGTGCCGGTAATTAACCGCCGTCAGGTGACGGGGGTACTGGTGGTACAGCAGCGGGAACTGCGTTCCTTCGACGAATCGGAAGAGTCTTTCCTGATGACCCTCGCGACTCAGGTCGGCGCATTACTCTCCCAGTCGCAGACCGGACAGTTGTTTGGTTTGTTCCGCCAGAGCCGTATTAAAGCTATCGCCGCCTCGCCCGGGGTAGCCGTCGCCCCCGGCTGGGTTGACCATGTACAGCCGACCCTTGATCAGGTATCGCGCGCATCGACACTCGACAGCGAGCAGGAGCGGGAGCGTCTGTTACTGGCGATCAGTGAAGCCGGTGACGAGTTCCGTCGCTACAGTAAACGTTTTACCAGCAGTGTGCAGAAAGAAAGTGCGGCTATTTTTGACCTCTACTCGCACCTGCTGAGTGACCCGCGCCTGAAGAAAGATCTGCTGGCAGAAATAGATCGTGGTTCAGTCGCCGAATGGGCCGTGAAAACGGTGATTGAACAATACGCGGGTCAGTTTGCCGATTTAAAAGATGCCTATCTGCGGGAACGCAGTGGCGATATCCGTGAACTTGGGCAGCGGCTGCTGTTTCATCTTGACGACAGCCTGCAGGGCACGAATGCCTGGCCGGAACGTTTTGTTCTGGTAGCCGATGAACTGACCGCGACGGCCCTGGCCGAAGTTCCGCCGGAACGTCTGGCCGGTGTGGTGGTACGTGACGGTGCCGCCAACTCCCATGCGGCTATTTTAACCCGTGCCATGGGGATACCGGCGGTGATGGGCGCGGATATCCGCCCCGAACAGCTGCACAAGCAGTTACTGATTGTTGACGGCTACCGTGGTGAGTTGCTGATCGATCCTGAACCTATTCTGATTAAAGAATATCAGCGGCTGATCCGTGAAGAAAATGCCCTGAGTAAAACCGCCGAAGCCGAAGCGGAACACCCGGCAATGCTGAAAAGCGGCGAAGCGGTGGAAATTCTGCTGAATGCCGGGCTGAGTGCCGAGCTGGAACAGGAAATGAACAGTTGGGTGGATGGTGTCGGCCTGTATCGTACCGAAGTGCCGTTTATGCTGCAAAGCGGGTTTCCGTCCGAAGAAGAGCAGGTAGCCCAGTATCAGGGGATGTTACAGCTGTTCAATAATAAGTCTGTCACACTGCGCACCCTGGATATCGGTGCCGATAAGCAACTGCCTTATATGCCGATCAGTGAAGAAAACCCCAGCCTGGGGTGGCGGGGGATCCGCCTGACTCTCGATCAGCCGGAGATTTTTCTGGTACAGGTCCGTGCCATGCTGCGGGCCAATGCCGCCTCAGGCAACCTGAATATTCTGTTACCGATGGTGACCAGCATCGACGAAATCGATGAGGCGCGTAAACTGATCGAACGTGCCGGTCATGAAGTGGAAGAGATGCTGGGGTATGTGATCCCGCGTCCGAAAATCGGCATTATGATTGAAGTGCCCTCGATGATATTCCTTATCCCGCAGGTGGCCCGTAGTGTCGATTTTATCTCGGTCGGCAGTAATGATCTGACCCAGTACCTGCTGGCTGTCGACAGGAATAATACCCGGGTGGCAAACCTTTACGATTCATTACACCCTTCAGTATTACAGGCCTTGTATCATATCAGCGCCGAAGCCCGTCGCCATAACCTGCCGCTCAGCCTGTGTGGTGAGATGGCCGGTGACCCGATGTGTGTGGCACTACTGACAGGTATGGGATTCCGCCATTTAAGTATGAACGGCAAAAATGTCCCGCGGGTGAAATATCTGCTGCGTCATCTGGATTGTGACGAAACAGAACAGCTGACCGCGCAGGTATTACAGGCCAGTACCGCCAGCGAGGTGCGTTATCAGGTGGTGGTGTTTATGGAGCGGCGGGGGCTGGGAGGCTTAATCCGCGGCGGGCGATGAGACTCATTGCTGTTTACATTTGCCGGTCACACGCCGACAGCGGCTGTGCTATGATGCGCAACTCTTTACGGCCAGCGCGGGAGATCTCTCAGTACCGGCTGGCTTTCAGATAGAAAAATAATGGTGAAAGATGACAAACGGCTACCTCGCTTTTCCAAAATTTGACCCGGTGATTTTTTCTGTCGGCCCGGTTGCTCTTCACTGGTACGGTCTGATGTACCTGATCGGATTTATCTTTGCCATGTGGCTGGCAGGACGCAGGGCCAGTAAGCCCGGCAGTGGCTGGACCAAAAACGAAGTCGAAAATTTACTGTATGCCGGTTTTCTCGGGGTATTCCTCGGCGGCCGTATCGGCTATGTGTTGTTTTATAACCTGCCGCTGTTTCTCGCCAACCCCCTGTATTTATTTAAGGTCTGGGATGGCGGTATGTCATTCCACGGCGGACTGATTGGTGTGATCGTGGTTATGCTGGTATTTGCCCGCCGCACCCACCGGACTTTCTTCCAGGTGTCAGACTTTATTGCCCCGCTGATCCCGTTTGGGCTGGGTGCCGGTCGTCTGGGGAACTTTATTAACGGTGAATTATGGGGCCGCGTGGACCCGAATTGTCCGTGGGCGATGCTGTTTCCCGGCTCCCGCAGCGAAGACCTGGCGCTGGTGGCGACCCACCCTCAGTGGCAGTCACTGCTGGATACCTACGGTGTGCTGCCGCGTCATCCGTCACAGATTTATGAGCTGTTACTTGAAGGGGTGCTGTTATTTATCATCCTGAATGTATTTATTCGTAAACCGCGTCCGCGGGGAAGTGTGTCTGGTTTGTTCCTGATTGGTTACGGCGCTTTCCGGATCATTGTTGAGTTTTTCCGCCAGCCGGATGCCCAGCTTGGGTTATTTGGCGGCGTAATCAGTATGGGGCAGATCCTGTCCATACCAATGATTCTGGCCGGTGTTATTATGATGATTTGGGCTTACCGTAGCAGCCCCCTGAAACAACCGGGTGAAGTAAAATGAAACAGTATCTGGATCTGATGCAGAAAGTATTAAACGAAGGTGCATCAAAAGATGACCGTACCGGCACCGGTACCCTGTCGATCTTTGGCCACCAGATGCGCTTTGATCTGCAACAGGGATTTCCGCTGGTGACCACCAAAAAGTGTCATCTGCGTTCAATTGTGCATGAGCTGCTGTGGTTCCTGCAGGGTGATACTAATATTGCCTATCTGAAAGAAAATAAGGTCAGTATCTGGGATGAGTGGGCCGACGAAAACGGTGATTTAGGGCCGGTTTATGGCCAGCAATGGCGCAGCTGGCCGGCGGCCGATGGCCGTCATATTGACCAGATCAGCGAAGTGATCCGTCAGCTGAAACAGGACCCGGATTCACGGCGGATTATTGTTTCTGCGTGGAATGTCGGCGAACTGGATAAAATGGCGCTGGCTCCCTGCCATGCTTTCTTCCAGTTTTATGTTGCCGGGGGGCGCTTAAGCTGTCAGCTGTACCAGCGCTCATGCGATGTTTTCCTCGGTCTGCCCTTTAATATTGCCAGCTATGCTTTACTGGTACATATGGTCGCTCAGCAGTGCGATTTAGAGGTCGGTGATTTTGTCTGGACCGGCGGGGATACCCACCTGTACAACAACCATCTGCAACAGGCGCGCCTGCAACTGACTCGTGAACCGCGTCCGCTGCCGACCCTGAAAATTAAGCGTAAACCGGACTCTGTTTTCGACTATCGTTTCGAAGACTTTGAGATTGAAGGCTACGATCCGCATCCGGCGATTAAAGCCCCGGTCGCTGTCTGAACCGATACGCCTGAGGCTGGCTGAAAAGGCGGCAGAGCATTATTGCTCTGCCGCCTTTTTTATCGCAGCCGATAAACCCTGCAGTGGATCCGGCGTTTCGGCAGAATGTTGTTATCTGCGGTAATTTAATTACGGCGGGTTACGCACTCAGCGGCCTGACTGCTGTTGTTCTGACGGAAGAACCTTCAGTATAGGGGAATGAAAACCTACTGCCCGGCAGGGGACGCTGCCGGATTTACCTTACCGGAACTGGCGCTGGTGCTGCTGATTATTGCAGTGCTGACGGCCGGTGGCGGATATTACCGGCAATGGTCAGGCTATCGTCAGCAATTATCAGACACTGCCAGCCAGTTGCATCTGTTTCTGGCCGGGGTACGGGAGAATGCGAACCGTACTCACCGTGATCTGCCACTGAGGGTACGTCAGACCGCTGATGGCTGGTGTATTGATGCCAGTCCGTCGCCTTCGCCCGGAGACTGCCAGACCCGCGGGCGTTTTGTCTGGCAGGCACCTTACCCGCAGGTCGCGCTGCTGGCCGTGAATGGTCAGCCGGGGTTTTACGGGCGGCGCAGTGTGGCGCGGGCCGGCAGTATTGAGTTTGGTCAGCCGCGACAGGCGTGGCGGATTATTATTTCTGCGCGGGCACGGATCCGCGTCTGTCAGCCAGCACAGGAGGGATGCCAGTGACCGCACCGCAACCTGTACCGCCCTGTTGCCAGCGGGGATTTACCCTCAGTGAAATGCTGCTGGCGATGCTGATCTGCGGGGTGGTTTTACTGGGGGCGGCACAGTTTTTTCCGCGACTGTTTCAGCAAAGCCGTCAGTTACAGCAACAGAATCTGCTGACTCAGGAGCTTCGCCAGCTGATGCTGGTACTGGAGAAAAATCTGCGCCGTGCCGGGTTCTGCCAGCAGAGTCCCTGTGCCGGCCGCGGGGTGACAGTCAGTGACCAGGGACGCTGTCTTATCCTGCGGCTGCAGGAACGGCGCTATCCGGCGGACGGCAGGCCCGGCGGACTGGCCAATGAAAGTTATGGATACCGCTGGCGGGACGGCAGTATCGAAACTCAGCGCGGTGTGCAGCACTGCCGGGAAACGGGCTGGGAACGGCTGACGGACCCGGCCACATTACGGGTGGATGCCCTGCGCTTTGAGTCTCAGCTGCCACGGGTCGGTATTTATCTGCGGATATCGTCGGGCTCGGGAGTGACGGTCAGCCGTCAGCACTGGCTACTGGCAGAAAACCTGTGAACCGGCAGGGTAGCAGTCCGCTGGTGATGGTATTGATTCTGTTACTGAGCGGGACGTTATTACTGCATAGCAGTGCCCGTTTGCTGACCAGGGGGATGGCAGGAGCCGCGGATGAATCACAATATTTGCAGGACTTTTATCAGGCGCAGTCTTCTCTGGCGTGGGGGGAGCGTCAGTCATGGCCGGATAACAATGGCTGGCAGTGCCGCCGGGTACCGGTCGCGGGTGGCTACAGCTGTTTATTATGGCAAACGGCGGATAGCGGGTTGTTACTGGGCCAGTCGCGTAATGCGGAAAAACAGATCTGGCGTATTATCCGCCGTGCGTTCCCTGACCAGCCGCAGATTATGGCGGTTGCCGGTGGCTGGACCGATCTCTGTCCGCTGGCCGATGAGAAGCGCTGTACGGTTTCAGTCGCAGGGGTTCAGCCTGACCGAAAGCCTGATAGCGCTACTGATCCTGTCCCTCGGGGTAGTGATGTTATCCGGTTACCATCAGCAACTGGTGACGGCCTATCGGCTACAGTGGGCGCAGCGCGACGCGGCCTGGGCGGCGACCCGGTTGCTGGCCGGTAAGCCGGTGGCTGGCTGGGAAAATGAACTGAAACAGGAGGTCACCGCCGAAGGCTGCCGCCTGGTAACGGCGCAGGTCAGGGGCCGGTTTAACCGCCATTTCAGGCTGCAGCAGTTGTTTTGCCCGCCTTTCGGTCAGCGTTTACCGGAATAACTGCTGCTAATGCTTGCAACCGCTAAATCAGAAGGTACAGTGACGGTCACCGCCGGCAGCCGTTTCAGGAGACAGTATGTTCAGTGTTTACCATTCCAATCAGCTGGATATTTTAAAGGATCTCACTGCCCATCTCATCAGGATGCAGCCCCTGAGCGATCCTTTTGCCAAAGAAGTTGTGCTGGTGCAAAGCCCCGGCATGGCTCAGTGGCTACAGATGGCGCTGGCTGACGAGTTCAGTATTGCCGCCAATATCGAGTTTCCCCTGCCGGCAACCTTTATCTGGCAGATGTTTATGCAGGTGCTGCCCGGGATTCCCCGGCAAAGTGCCTTTAATAAAAGTGCCATGAGCTGGAAGCTGATGACCTTACTGCCGGAGATGCTGGCGCGGGACGACTTTTTACCCCTGCGCCATTACCTGAATGATGATGACGATAAACGAAAACTGTTCCAGCTCAGCAGCCGGATAGCCGATTTATTTGACCAGTATCTGGTGTACCGTCCTGACTGGCTGAACCAGTGGCAGCAACAGCAGCTGGTAGAGGGATTAGGCGACGCCCAGCAATGGCAGGCTCCCTTATGGCGGGCGCTGGTGGAATATACCGCCGAACTGGGGCAGCCTGAATGGCACCGTGCCAATCTGTATTCACGGTTTATTCAGGCCCTGGAGACCGGTGATACGCCGCCGCCGGGGCTGCCGCCACGGGTATTTATTTGCGGTATTTCGGCCCTGCCCCCGGTATATTTGCAGGCTTTACAGGCCCTGGGACGGCATATTGATATTCATCTGTTGTTTACTAATCCGTGCCGTGACTACTGGGGCGACATCCGTGACCGGACGTTTCTTGCCCGACTACAACACCGCCAGCGTCAGCAGATTAACTCTTCGCAACAACGGCCGGTGTTCCGTGAACCAGAGCAGGCCGCCTCGCTGTTTAATGAGGACGGAGAGCAACAGCTGACCCAGCCGCTGCTTGCTTCCTGGGGAAAGCTGGGACGCGATAACTTATATCTGCTGGCTCAGATGGATGCACTGGATAATGAAATTGATGCCTTTGCCGGGCCGGGGGAAGACAGCCTGCTGCATTGTCTGCAACAGGATATTCTGACCCTTGAGGACCACTCGGTCAGCGGGCTGACCAGCGAACAATATAACCACAGCGGCAGTAAACGCCGGTTATCGCCCGAGGATGATTCGTTTTCGCTGCGTGCCTGTCACAGCCCGCAGCGTGAAGTTGAAGTTTTACAGGATTACCTGCTGGGACTGATGGAGGCCGATCCGCAACTGAAACCGCGGGATATTATCGTGATGGTCGCCGATATTGACAGCTATTCACCTTTTATCCAGTCGGTATTTAACGGGGTTAATCGTCAGCGGCATATTCCGTTTGCCATCTCCGATCGCCGTGCCAGTCAGGCCCATCCGGTGATCCAGGCCTTTTTACAGTTACTGTCGCTGCCCGACAGCCGTTTTACGTCGGAAGATGTTCTGGCCCTGCTGGAAGTGCCGGCGCTGGCTGCCCGTTTTTCGATTAATGAACAGGGGCTGCGAACCCTGCGCCACTGGGTGGATGAATCCGGGGTGCGCTGGGGGCTGGATGACAGCAGCGTCAGTGACCTGTCGTTACCGGTGACGGGCCAGCATACCTGGCAGTTTGGCCTGCAACGTATGTTGCTGGGGTATGCCCTGGAAAGTGAGCAGGGTGACTGGCAGGGGATTCTGCCTTATGACGAGTCGGCCGGACTGATGGCCGAACTGGCCGGGCAGCTGGCCGAACTGCTGAGTTGCCTGGCTTATTGGCGTCAGCGTTTACGCCAGTCTCTGTCTCTGCGGGACTGGCAGCCCTGTTGCCGCGAGATGATTGATACCTTTTTTAGCGGCGACACAGACAGTGAAACCGCACTGGCACTGATTGATGAACAGTGGCGGCAGCTGACAGAGCAGGGGATTGAAGCACAGTATCCGGCTCAGATTCCGGTGACCATATTGCGGGATGAATTACGCGGTCTGCTGGACCAGCAGCGTATCAGCCAGCGTTTTCTGGCGGGGCAGGTGAATTTCTGTACCCTGATGCCGATGCGTTCCATTCCGTTTAAGGTAGTCTGCCTGCTGGGAATGAATGACGGTGTTTATCCCCGGACGCTGACCCCTTCCGGATTTGACCTGATGCAGCAATCGACGCGCCGTGGCGATCGCAGTCGCCGGGATGATGACCGTTACCTGTTTCTTGAAGCGCTGGTATCAGCCCGCGACCGTCTGTATATCAGCTATATCGGCCGCAGTATTCAGGATAACCGTGTGCGTCTGCCATCAGTACTGGTGAGTGAACTTTGTGAATATATCTCTCAGAGCTTTTGCCTGCCCGGCGATGAAGCCCTGAACGTGGATGACAGTGCACAGCAGGTACTTGAGCACCTGCTGCATCAGCACAGCCGTACCCCGTTTGCGGCCGAAAACTTTATGCCACAGGCTGCGCGGCAAAGCTTTGCCAGTGAATGGCTGCCTTCTGCCCGCGGTCAGGGAGAAGCCCTGCCATCCTTTGTTCAGCCGCTGGCGGAGTTTTGTTGCGACGAAATATCCCTGGAGGAGTTACTGCGTTTCTGGCGGCATCCGGTGCGGGCCTGGTTTACCCGGCGGCTGGGGGTGAGTTTTCTGGCGGAGGAAGATGACCTGCCGGATACGGAGCCTTTTGTACTGGATAATCTGCAGCGCTATCAGATCAACAGTCAGCTGCTGAATGCCCTGATTTATCAGCAGGACAGTGAGCAGTTTTTCCAGCGGCAGCGGATGGCGGGTCATCTGCCTTACGGGCCTTTTGGCGCCCTGTTCCGCGAAAAACAGTTAGCCGATATGCAGGAGATTGCCAGTCAGGTGAGCGGACAACTGGCCGATACCCGCAGTATTGAGGTGGATCTGGAATTACAGGTACGGCTGACGGGCTGGCTGACCGGGGTACAGGATGACGGTATTCTGCGCTGGCGGCCGGGAGAGCTTAATCTCAGTGATGGCCTGCTATTATGGATTGAGCACGTGGTTTACTGTGCCCTCGGTTACCAGGGGATCAGCCGCATGTACGGACGTAAAAACAGTGGCTGGCGTTTTCTGCCCCTACCGCCGGAGCAGGCCCTGCAGCAGCTGGAACAGCTGATCGATGGCTTTCTGCAGGGGATGAACCAGCCGTTGTTACTGCTGAACCGTTGCGGTGGCAGCTGGCTGACCAGCAGCCTGAGTGCTGATAAGCAGCAACTGCTGACCGATGAAGAAACCCGGCGCAAGGCATTACAAAAACTGACGGATGCCTGGCAGGGCAGTTTCCAGGTGCCGGGCGAAGGCAGTGATCCTTATTTGCAGCGTCTGTGCCGTGAACCCGGCCCGCAGGTGATTAGCGAAATCTGTGCGGCGGCCGGACAGTGGTATCTGCCGGTGATCCGTGCCCATGTGGCCGAATAACTGCAGCCTGACAGGCCGGACTAAATTAATCATAAGTAAGGGATGATGAATATGCAGCAGGCAGAAGCACTGGACCCGTTAGTTTTACCGTTGCAGGGCCAGAGGCTGATTGAAGCATCTGCCGGGACCGGCAAAACCTACACTATAGGTATTCTCTACCTGCGTTTGTTGCTGGGGCTGGGAGGTGATCATGCATTTCACCGTCCGTTATCGGTGGAAGAAATTCTGGTTGTGACCTTTACCGAGGCGGCGACTGCCGAATTACGTGGCCGTATCCGTAATAATATTCATGGTCTGCGTATTGCCTGTATCCGGGCTGCCGAACCGTCTCCGGCGGAAAGCGGCGGGGCGCTGGCGGAGCAGGATGCCGCCTGGCAGCCATTGCTGGCACAAATTACTGATTTTTCTGGCGCGGCGGCACGGCTGCTGGCGGCAGAGCGGCAGATGGATGAAGCCGCTATATTTACCATCCACGGTTTCTGCCAGCGGATGCTGAATATGAATGCATTTGAATCAGGGATGCTGTTTGAACAGCAACTGGTCGAAAATGAACAGCCTTTGCTCGGGCAGGCGGCCGCAGATTTCTGGCGGCGCTATTGTTACCCGCTGGATGAAGATGTTGCGCGGATCGTACTGGAAACCTTTAGCGGCCCGGAACATTTATTAGCCTCTCTGCTGCCCTGGCTGCAGGGGGAAATGCCGGTGATTAAGTCAGCTCCGGCCGAAGAACAGAGCCTGACCGGGCGGCATGAGCAGAATATTCAGCGGATTAATACACTGAAACAGGCGTGGAGCCAGGCCGCTGACGATCTGCGGGATATTATCGAACAGTCCGGTGTTGATAAGCGCAGTTACAGTAGTAAGCACTTACCTGTATGGCTGGATAAACTGAAACAGTGGGCGGCTACCCCGACCCGCGATTATCAGATCCCTAAAGAGCTGGCGCGTTTCAGTCAGCAGGTACTGGCCGAAAAAACCAAAAAGGGTGAGGTTCCGCAGCATCCGCTGTTTAGCCAGGTCGGGGACTTTCTGCAGCAGCCTGTCACCCTGTATGACTGCCTGGTCAGCCATGCCCTGCGGGAAATCCGTGCCTCCGTGGGATTGCAAAAACGTCAGCATGCCCTGCTGAGTTTCGATGACTTACTGAGTCGTCTGGATTATGCCCTGCAACATGACAGCGGACCGGCACTGGCAGAATCGGTGCGTCAGCGTTATCCGGTGGCGATGATTGATGAATTCCAGGACACAGACCCGCTGCAATACCGGATTTTCAGCACCCTGTATGGCGGTCAGCCACAGCATGCCATGTTACTGATCGGTGACCCGAAACAGGCGATTTATGCATTCCGCGGGGCGGATATTTTTACTTATATCTCTGCCAGAAAAGAAGTCAGTGCTCACTATACCCTGGGGACTAACTGGCGCTCGTCGCCGGGGATGATTACCAGTGTTAATCGCCTGTTTTCGGCAGCCGCACAGCCGTTTATTTTCGACGAAATTCCGTTTCAGCCGGTGGCTGCCAGCCCGAAGAACCATGCCCTGAGCCTGCGGCTGGACGGGGTCAGCCAGCCGGCAATGCGCCTGTGGCTGGCTCCCGGTGAAGGTATGGGGGTAAGTGAGTACCAGCAATTTATGGCCAGCCAGGCGGCAAATGATATTGCCCGCTGGCTGATCGCCGGGCAGCAGGGAACCGCCTGTTTTGTTGACAGCCAGCAACGTGAGATGCCCGTGACCGCTGCCGATATTACCGTACTGGTCCGCAGCCGCCAGGAGGCCGGCCTGATACGCGAGGCCTTACAGGCTAACGGGATTGCGTCGGTGTACCTTTCCAGCCGCGACAGTGTCTATCAGACTGCTGAAGCGCGGGAACTGTTGTGGATTTTACAGGCGGTGCTGGCCCCGGAACAGGAACGTACCCTGCGTACCGCCCTGGCAACCTCGGTGATGGGGCTGGATGCCGCGGCACTGGAACAGATAAGCCAGCACAGTGAAGGCTGGGATGCGATGACCGATCTGTTTGCCGGCTGGCAGCAGCTGTGGCGTCAGTCGGGGGTGCTGCCGATGCTGCGGGATGTGATGATAAAACAGCAACTGGCAGAAAATCTGCTGGCCAGTGAGGGCGGCGAGCGGCGGCTGACGGATATTATGCATCTGGGCGAACTATTGCAGGAAGCGGCAGTACAGCTCGACAGTCCGCACGCGCTGGTGCGTTTTCTCAGCCGTCAGATACTGCACCCGGACATTAATGGCAGCAGTCAGCAGTTACGCCTCGAAAGTGACCGTCATCTGGTACAGATAGTCACGATCCATAAATCGAAAGGGCTGGAGTATCCGTTAGTCTGGCTGCCGTTTGCCGCCAGCTGGCGGCCTGCAGATGCGGCCCTGTATCATGACCGGGACAGTTTAGCCGCGGTTCTGGATTTACAGCAGGAACCACAGAGTATGCAACTGGCCGAACAGGAACGACTGGCCGAAGATTTACGTCTGTTGTATGTGGCACTGACCCGGTCAGTCTGGCATTGCAGCATCGGGGTGGCCCCGTTATTCCGTGGTAACCGCAAACCACAGGGTGAAACCGACCTGCACCACAGTGCGATTGGTTATTTATTGCAACAGGGGCAGCCTGCCAGTGCCACTGAATTATCGGCGCGGTTAACACAACTGGCCGATGACAATATTGCCATTAGCGTGGCGGATAACCCGCCGGCCGCCCGCTGGCAGGACAATGTTGCGGCAGATCCGCAACTGGCCAGCCGTCGCCTGACCCGTTCACTGAATGATTTCTGGCGGGTGACCAGTTATTCCGGCCTGCAGCGTCACGGCAGTGCACGTTTACTGGATGTTATGCCGGGATTTGATATTGATGCGGCCGGAGAGCAACAGACAGAGCAACCGCCGCAGCTGACGGCCCACCATTTTCCCCGTGGCGCGGGGCCGGGAACCTTTTTACACAGCCTGTTTGAACAGCTGGATTTCAGCCAGCCGGTCCCTGAGCCCTGGCTGGCTGAACAGGTCGCTGCCCATGGCTATCCGCCCCACTGGGTGCCGGTATTGCAGCAGTGGCTGGAGACTTTGCTGACCACGCCGTTACTGGATGAAGGCCTGTCCCTGTCGGCGCTGCCGGCGGGTGACCGGCTGGCGGAGATGGAGTTTTATCTGCCGATTAAGGGGCTGTTACAGCCGCAGGCGCTGGATGCCCTGATGCGGCGCTATGATCCTCTGTCACAACAGGCGGCTCCGGTGGATTTTTATCAGGTACAGGGGATGCTGAAAGGTTTTATTGACCTGGTGTTCCGCTGGCAGGGTAAATATTATTTGCTGGACTATAAATCTAACTGGCTGGGGGCTGACAGCAGTGCCTATACACCTCAGGCGATGCAACAGGCGATGACTGACCACCGTTATGATCTGCAGTATCAGCTCTATAGCCTGGCGCTGCACCGTTATCTGGCCCACCGTATCCCTGACTATGACTACCGGCAGCATTTCGGCGGGGTGTTCTATCTTTTCCTGCGCGGGATGGGCGGTGAACAGCCGGAGAACGGCGTGTTTTTTACCCGCCCGGCGGAAGCGTTTATACAACAGCTGGACAGTCTGTTTGCCGGACAGGAAGGAGTCAGCGATGACTGAATTTGAACAGTTACTGAAACAGGCGCAGGAAGCGCAGATGTTCCGTCCGCTGGATGTGCGTTTTGCACAGCTGACGGAGAACAGCGGTTCTGCGCCGCGCCTGCTGGCCGCCGCCTGCCTCAGTGCCAGTACCGGCGAAGGGCATGTCTGTCTGCCGTTAGCCTTGCTGCATCCGGAGGCGTTATACAGCGGGCGTCAGCTGACGCTGGCGCAGGCCCTGTGGCAGGCAGCCGGTGCGCCGCAGACGGTCAGCCAATGGCAGCAGCTGCTCAGCGAGTGGCAGGCGGTCAGTGAGGGCTCACTGGCGACGCCGCTGGTGTTATCCGGTCAGCGGCTGTATCTGCACCGCATGTGGCACTATGAGCGACAGGTGGCCGGATTTTTCTCGGCTGATTTTCGTGCCGATCCTCCGGACAGCCGGCAAATACGGCAGGTGCTGGATCAGCTGTTTGGTGAAGCCGGCGATAACTGGCAAAAAGTGGCGGCTGCGGTAGCCCTGACCAGGCAGCATGCCGTGATTTCCGGCGGGCCGGGAACCGGCAAAACGACCACCGTGGCACGACTGCTGGCGGCCTTATTACTGCTTGAACCGCGGCGCTTACGTATCCGTATGGCGGCCCCGACCGGTAAAGCCGCGGCCAGGCTGACTGAGTCACTGGGCAAGGCCCTGCAGGCTTTGCCGGTGGATGATACCCTGAAAGCACGTTTTCCTGATGAGGCGACCACCCTGCACCGGCTGCTGGGGGCACGGCCGGGGACCCGCCGGTTACGTTACCATGCGGGTAACCCGCTGCACCTGGATGTACTGGTGGTGGATGAAGCGTCTATGGTTGATTTATCGATGATGGCATCGCTGATCAGCGCCTTACCGGCCACTGCGCGGGTGATTTTTCTCGGTGACCGCGATCAGCTGGCCTCGGTGGAAGCCGGGGCGGTACTGGGAGATATCTGTCGTTGTGCAGAGTATGGTTACAGCCCGCAACGGGCCAGAGAACTGGCACAACTGACGGGGGCGCAGCTCACCGGGCAGGAGATACCGGATGCGCCACGGGTCCGTGATAGTCTGTGTCTGTTACAACAGAGCTACCGGTTTGCTGCCGGATCAGGGATTGGGCAACTGGCTGCAGCGGTGAATCAGGGCGATACCGCCCGGTTTAACCGGGTGCGGCAGGAGGGCTACCAGGATATCGCATTACAGCCTCTGGAGTGTGCTGAACACTGGGTAACTATGCTCAACGATATCAGTGATGGCTACGGGCCGGTACTGGAAATGATCCGGCGTCAGGCACCGGCCGCAGAGGTATTGCAGGCGTTCAGCCGTTATCAGCTGTTATGTGCATTACGTGAAGGGCCTTTTGGGGTCAGCGGCCTCAACCAGCGCATTGAACAACGGCTCCGTCAGCAGCAGCGGCTGGCAACCAGTGCAGGAAACAGCCACTGGTACAGGGGACGGCCGGTAATGATCACCCGTAATGACAGTGCGCTGGGGTTATTTAACGGTGACATTGGTATTACGATGGCCGATAACAGCGGTCAGCTGAAAGTCCACTTTATGCTGCCTGATGGTAACGTCAAAGCGGTGCAACCCAGTCGTTTACCTCCCCATGATACGGCATGGGCGATGACCGTCCATAAATCTCAGGGGTCCGAGTTTGACCATACGGCACTGGTACTGCCGCCACAGTTCAGCCCGGTACTGACCCGTGAGCTGGTATATACGGCCATTACCCGCGCCCGCAGGCAACTGACCATTTACAGTGATGAACGGCTGTTTCTCCGGGCGATACAATCACGGACGCAGCGGCGCAGCGGGCTGACCGATCAGCTTTCTCGCGACCCGGCAGCATAATATCTCCCCCTGCCCGCAGGCGGGGGAGTTAAGGTATCAGGTCAGGCTCAGCATCAGTACTTTGGAGCGGCGCTGATAGTTGTACATTTTCTTTTTTGTTTCAGGTAAAGAGTCGATATCGACCGGCACAAAACCCCGCTCCTGGAACCAGTGGATGCTGCGGGTGGTCAGGACAAAAATTTTCCGGAGCCCCGCCATTCTTGCCTGCAGGCAGATGTGCTGTAACAGCAGGTCGCCGCGCGAAGAACTGCGGTATTCCGGATGCACCGCCACACAGGCCATTTCACCAATCATTTCATCGGCGAAAGGATAGAGTGCCGCACAGGCGATGGTCAGATTATCGCGTACCACGACGGTGAATTTATTAATCTCCATTTCCAGTTGTTCCCGTGAGCGGCGCACGAGGATCCCTTGCTGCTCAAGCGGCTGGATCAGATCCAGGATGCCACCGATATCATCGATCGTCGCTTTACGGATCTGTTCAGCAGATTCCATAACAACCTGAGTCCCAATCCCGTCGCGTGAGAACAGCTCCTGTAACAGGGCACCGTCTTCCTGATAGCTGATCAGATGACTGCGGCGAATACCACTGCGACAGGCCTGTACAGCTCCCCGTAAAAAACGCACGGTACCGGACAGATAGTTGCCCTGTTGTTCAAAAGCATCAATCCGTTGCTGTGCCTGATTCGGGAACATTTCAGAGACAATGTTACCTGCCTCGTCGGCGACCCCCTGTCCGGAGCAGAAACCGATCATTTTTTCGGCTTTCAGCTTTATCGCCACCTGAGTGGCAATTTCTTCTGATGGCAGGTTAAAACTTTCTCCGGTGACCGACACGGCGACCGGGCCGATTAACACAATGGCATCGTTATCCAGCTGACGGTGAATCGCCTGATGATCAATGCGGCGGATACGTCCTGAATGGCAGTAGTCGACCCCGTCATCGACGCCCAGCGGCTGAGCAATCACAAAATTGCCGCTGACAACATTAATATGGGCGCCCTGCAAAGGCGTATTACCTAGACTCATGGAAAGGCGGGCAGTGATTTCCAGTTGCAGCCGGCCAGCGGCCTGTTTTACCAGTTCCAGGGAGGCAGCATCGGTGACACGGGTGTGTTTGTGATACCGGGGGGCTATCTGATGGTCGGCCAGGTTGGCATCAATTTGCGGACGTGCGCCGTAGACCAGCACCAGGCGAATACCCAGGCTATGCAGTAAGCCGATATCGTTCACAATACCGGAAAAGTTGTCATGCTCGATGGCTTCACCACCCAGCATAATGACAAAGGTCTTGCCACGATGGGCATTAATATACGGGACCGTATGACGAAACCCCTGCACTAATTCGGTACTACGTTCCTTCACGGCACACTCCGGAGTGAATTGTTATTCGGTTTTTATGTATTTTTATTCTTTTCCGGAGGGATTTGCAAGGGCTGAAACTGACGTTTTTTTACCAATTTAATCGTGCCAAACCAGGTAATAAACTTCATTATCATGGAGTTCCGTAAATATTGTACCGGCCGTTAAGCAAAATTGTTTTCTTTCACCAGCCACTGTTTGTTCTCTTTTTAACCCTATGGACAGGATGTCTATGTCAGCAGAATATCCGTTTTTCAGCCGTCGCCGGTTATTACAGGCCACTGCCGTATCAGCCTTACTGGCAGTTACCCGTACCCGCGGTGCGGCAGGGCCGGTGATGATTGCGGTGCGTATCTGGCCGTCATCAGCCTATACACGGGTTACCCTTGAATCGAGCGGGCCATTACGTTATCGCCAGTTCAGGCTGAATGATCCTGAACGTCTGGTGGTGGATATTGAAGATGTGCAACTGAACCAGGTGGTGAAACAGGCGGCCGGCAGCGTCAGCAGTACCGACCCGTATCTGCGTGAAGTGAGGGCCGGACAGTTTACGGCCACGACACTACGCATTGTGCTGGTGCTGAAGCAGCAGGTCACGCCGAAAATATTTGCCCTTACCCCGGTTGCTGATTTTAAGCACCGGCTGGTGGTCGATCTTTATTCCGGCCTCAATACCGACGGTGACCCGCTGACCGCCTTTCTTGCCCGTTATTCCGCCGGCGAAGCCGTGACGCCGCCAGCGCCGGGTAAAGCTGGCCGCGATCGTCCGCTGATCGTGATGATCGATCCCGGCCATGGCGGGGAGGATCCGGGCGCGCGTGGCAAAGCGGGCACCCGTGAGAAAGATATTGTACTGAGTATCAGCCGCCGTCTGAAAAAACTGATAGATAAACAGCCACTGATGACCGCCTTTATGACCCGCAGTGATGATGTTTTTATTCCGCTGCAGGTCCGTGTGGCCAAAGCTCAGCGCCTGAAAGCCGATATGTTGATATCCATTCATGCTGATTCTTTTACCCGTCCTGCCGCCAACGGCGCTTCCGTATTTGCCTTATCAACCCGCGGGGCCACTTCGGCCGCTGCCCGCTTTCTGGCGGACAGTCAGAATGCCTCGGACAGTATTGGCGGGGTTAATCTCAGTGGTGATCTTTACCTGGATCGTACCCTGTTCGATATGCTGCAACGCCGGACCATCAGCGACAGCCTTAAACTGGGGCAGCATATGCTGCGGCATATGGGGAAAATAACCCGTCTGCATAAACAACAGGTCGATCAGGCCGGGTTTGCCGTATTAAAAGCACCGGATATTCCGTCTGTACTGGTAGAAACGGCATTTATCAGCCATCCGCAGGAAGAGAAAAAACTGCGCACAGCAGGTTATCAGCAGCAGGTGGCAGAGGCGATTGTCGGGGGAATTAAAGATTATCTGGCAGAGAGGCGGAACGTTTAAGGCATTTTCCTCTGCCAGTGGCAGAGGAAAATATGAAGGGCACAATCAGACGGCGGATTTCACCTTATCTCCGGCATCCCGTCCGGCGAGGAATCCGTAAAAGATATAGCCCAGCAGGGTGATAATAGTGCCGCCGAAAACGGCTTCCACACCGCAGGAATACACACCGTAGATACTGTACAGCACGGCGAAAGTACTGACGATGGAGGCAACCCGGTACTGAGATTTCGTCACATGGTTTTTCTGCATCATTACCTGCAAACCGGTCATGGATAATACGTAAGGCACCATATTAATAAATACCGCCAGGTTTAACAGCATGTTGAACTGTTTCAGCAGGTTAGGCGAAATAGTCATGGAAGCCAGTAACAACTCCAGTACCAGCATAATCAGCATACCGGCAACAGGCGCATCGCTTTTGCTGACTTTAGCGAATACCTGCGGGAATAATTTATCATCGGCCGCAGATTTCGATACCTGCGCATTGGTGAACTGCCAGCCCAGCAGGGAACCGATACAGGCAATAACCGCCAGTGCGGTAATAATCTGACCTACCAGCGGGGTAAACATCATTGAGAATACCAGCCCGAAAGGAGCATCGGAGGTTACCAGTTGTGCATTCGGGACAATCCCCTGAATAACTGTGGTGGAGGCGATATAAACAATAGCGGCAAACCCGGTACCAAACAGACATGCCAGCGGGACATTACGTTCCGGATTTTCTACCGCATCAGAGTTAGCCCCTGCCGATTCAACACCGAGGAAAGCCCACAGAGTCAGTGAGATACCTGAAGAGATAGCACCACCGGTAGACATGTAATGAGGGTTCCAGGCCGCACTGAAGATAGCCGGATCGAACCAGAACCAGCCGAGTACAGACAGCCCGGCAACCGGAATAATGATACCCCAGATAGTAATGTTCGAGATTTTACCGGTGATTTTAGGCCCTTTAAAGTTAGCAACCATAGTGACGACCAGGATGGCGACAACTGTCAGGAAGGTATGCACCGGTGAACTTTTGATCCAGGGGGCAAACGGAGCCATATAACCCGCAGCGGAGACAGCAATAGCCACACAACTGATAACCAGACAAATATAGTAGGTATAAGAGGCAATAAAGAAGGCCGATTTTCCGTGGGCTTCTGCGGCATAAGCGGACATCCCGCCTGAGCGGCGGCACAGTGCACCACATTTGGCGAAGGTATAGGCGATACACATCGCACCGACGACAGTAACTGCCCACGATAAAATGGAAATTGCACCCGTTTCCGCAAGGCTGGCGGGCAGCATGATAATGCCTGAGCCCATCATATTTACGGCCACGAGAACGGTCAGGTCAACGACCCCCATTTTCCTGGAATTTGAAGCCATAACATTCTCCTGGTTTAATGTAATCCGGCAGATTTATTATCAATATTTAAATTCATTTATTGTGAATTTAAATATTTATGGTTGTTTTATTAATTAGCTTTTTGCTGGCTATAAAGTAAAGGTAATTACCGGAAATTAAAATTGATCAATATCAAGAAATAATCCTAAAAAATTATTTTTATATAAATATTCAGATATCATCTTTTGATAAATCCATATTCTAATGGTTTGTTTTTATTGTGTTTTTTGTTTTATCTTCTGCAAATCATTGATATTAAAAAACAGGCCATTTGAATGACTATTTAAATATTTTTTTTCGGCAAAAAATAGGCTGGAAAAAATAAAGTCTATAGTTTAATTTCCTCTTCATCAGGTCAGTGAGTTTATTGATAATCTCTCTTTCACCAGGTATCTGAACATTTATTGCTTACTTTTATAATAAGTAATATCCGCCCTGATCATTTATACAAAGTATAATAATGAGGATCTTATGTGTGATAAAAACTATTTAGTGGTTGTGAATAAGGCTATAAGCACCACAACACCACTGACGCCGATAGAGCAAACTGTCGAAAAAATCACCACGTCGTTGTTTAGCAAAGGGGAGCAGGTCAGATTCTCTGCCAACTATGCTGAAGCCACTAACTATGTCAGCTCCACCGCCCCGGTCGACTGCGTGATGCTGGAGTGGGCTCCGGAGAAAAGTGCAGAAATTACTGCATTTTTAAAACAGTTACGTATCCGTCACGAAAAAGCCCCCGCATTTCTGCTGATTAATTCTCACCAGGATAATGCATCAGTCACAGCGGAAGTGATGGGTGATGTCAGCGAAACGTTCCTGGTTCTGGACGATACCACTGACTTTATTGTCGGCCGTTTACAGTCCGCCGTCGCCCGCTATGAAAAAGTCATTATGCCGCCACTGATGGCGGCAATGATGAAATATGCCAAAGAGAAAGAATATTCATGGTCAGCGCCGGGACATCAGGGCGGTATTGGCTTCTGTAAAACGCCGGTGGGCCGTAAATTCTTTGATTTCTACGGTGAGAATATCTTCCGTACCGATATGGGTATTGAAAGGGCGTGTCTTGGCTCGATGCTGGATCATACGGGGGCTTTTGGTGACAGTGAAAAATATATTGCCGGTGTATTTGGTGCCGACCGCTCTTATTCACTGGTCGTCGGGACGTCCGGGGCTAACCGTACCATAATGCAGGCTTGCTGTACCGATCAGGATATTGCTATCTGTGACCGTAACAGCCATAAGTCCATTGAACAGGGATTAATGTTAACCGGTGTTCATCCGGTATATATGACACCGACCCGGAATGCTTACGGCATTATCGGACCTATCCCGAAAGCACAGATGCAGCCGCAAGCATTACAGGCACAAATTAAACAGAACCGGTTTGCCAGTCACGCGGCTAACCCGCGTCCGGTGTACAGTGTGGTGACTAACTGTACCTACGACGGTCTTATCTATAACGGTGATACTATTCAGCATCTGCTGGGTCAGAGCTGTGACCGTATTCACTATGATGAAGCCTGGTTCGGTTATTCCCGCTTTAACCCGATTTATAAAAGCTTCCATGCAATGCGTGGTGATAAAGCGGCACATACGGCCGATCAGCCAACAATTTTTGCCACTCACTCGACCCATAAATTACTGAATGCACTTTCTCAGGCGTCTTATATTCATATCCGTGAAGGGCGCGGTAATGTGAAACCGGCTCAGTTCAGCCAGGCGTATATGATGCATGCCACCACCTCACCGCTGTATTCTATTGCGGCGTCTAACGATGTGGCAGCAGCGATGATGGAAGGTAATCAGGGGGTTAATTTAACCACCGAAGTTATTGAAGAAGCCGTTGAGTTCCGTCAGGCAGTGGCCCGTGCTTACCGTGACGCAGAGCAGAATAATGACTGGTTCTTTAAACCGTGGAACGCTGAGACGGTAACCTGTCCGCGGACCGGCAACCGCTATGCGTTTGCGGATGCACCGGAAGAGTTACTGGTGAAAGAGCAGTCGTGCTGGACCCTGGATCCGCAGGACAGCTGGCACGGGTTTAATGATCTGGATGAAAACTGGGTGATGCTGGATCCGGTGAAAGTCAGTCTGCTGACACCGGGCCTGAACGGCGATGGCAGCCTGCAGGATAATGGTGTCCCGGCCGCGCTGGTTACTGCTTATCTGTCCAGTCTCGGGATTGTGCCTACCCGGACCACCGATTTCCAGGTCATGTTCCTGTTCTCTATGGGGGTGACCAAAGGTAAATGGGCAACTCTGATGAACAGCCTGATTTCGTTCAAAAAACATTATGATGCTGATGCATTGTTATCTGAAGTTTTACCGGGACTGGTCGAAACAGATCCTGAATTGTATGGCACGATGACCATGCAGCAACTGGGTCAGCGGATGATTAGTTTCCTGAAAACCCATAATCCGAGCGAACAGCTGAATAAAGCCTATTCAACTCTGCCACAGATGGATATGCTGCCACGTGATGCCTATACCCAGCTGGTCAGAGATAATACTGAACTGGTATCCATCTATGATCTGGCGGGCCGTACTGCCGCGAACTCGGTAATCCCTTATCCGCCAGGAATTCCGATGCTGATGTCCGGTGAAAACTTCGGTGATAAAAACAGTCCGCAGATTGCTTACCTGCAGGCGTTACAGGCATGGGATGATGCCTTCCCGGGCTTTGAACATGAAACGGAAGGTGCCGAAAAAGAGCAGGGTGTTTATCACGTCATGTGCGTCAAGGCAGTATAACGCTACGGTTCTGAGCATTCAGTATTTATAAGTACAGCGATATTATCTGTACTTAGCATCGGGCAGCAGGGGATACTTTGCTGCCTTTTTATTCTCAGGACGTAAAAATAATTATTCATTTATAAATGTTCAGAGTTATTTATATAAGAACTTCTTAGATCAGTATGTTTGTCATTAAAAGTTATCGGATGTATTTATTTGTGCGGCTTCTGTACATATAATGCTATAGCCGCTGAGATACATGATTAAAGTCAATGAATGATTAGTATATGAATATTTATCGGGAATATTCTGGCCGGAAATGGTATTTCTGTGCGCACAACAATAATATTCCCTATGTATTAATTAATTCAGAGAAACACCATGGCCGATATCATAAAAAACATTAAACATTTAGACCTCGATAAAGCATTTCAGCAGCTATTAAGAGAGGAACGATTTGGCTCTCAGGCCGAATTTGTCGATTATCTGACTGCCAATGGCTTTGAACATATTAACCAGTCCAAAGTTTCCCGTATGCTGACCAGCTATGGCGCGGTACGCACCCGTAATGCGCGGATGGAAATGGTTTATTGTCTGCCCGCCGAACGGGGTATTCCCACGGCAAAAACTACCCTGAAAAGCTCAGTTCTGAGTGTTGAAACCAATGACTGGATGGTCGTTGCCCATACGGTGCCCGGAGCGGCTCCCCTGATTGCCCGGTTACTTGATTCCTGTGGTAAATCTGATGGAATATTAGGTACAGTTGCCGGTGATGATACTATTTTTGTCGTTCCTGTAATTGGTATTAATTCTCAGCAGTTACATCAGTCAGTGGTCAGTATTCTTAATTCCGACGGATAATGGAAATAACTATCCGTATTCAGTGAATAAATAATGGATTATATTTTCTGTGGTCAACTTATATGAAGGTGATTTATGGATATAAAATATATTCTGGCTGAAAAAGTCAGACAGGCAATGACACAATGTCATATAACCACAGATAAGCCGGTTTCAGCCCGTCCTTCAGCCAGGCCAGAATATGGTGATTATCAGATAGACAGTATGATGGCAATTGCCAAATCACAGGCAACGGACCCGCTGAAATTAGCGCAACGGGTTGCCGGCGAGCTGATGAATAATTCACAGTACCGGCATATTATTGCCCGGGCAGAGGCCGTTCACCCCGGGTTTATTAATCTGTTTCTTAATGATCGCTGGTTACTGGAGCAGGCAGAGCTGGCATTTAATGATCCGCGTTCAGGGGTGGCCAGACAACCGGCACAACATGTGGTGGTGGATTATTCTTCACCGAATGTCGCCAAAGAGATGCACGTCGGGCATTTACGCTCGACCATTATCGGTGATGCCAGTGTCAGAACTCTGGAATTTCTCGGTCATAAGGTGACCCGGGTAAATCATATTAGTGACTGGGGAACTCAGTTCGGGATGCTGATCACTTATCTGGAGCTGGCCGAAAACGACGGAAATATTTCGCTGTCTGATCTGGAGGGTTTTTATCGTGCGGCGAAAAAACGCTACGATGAGGATCCGGCCTTTGCCCTGAAAGCCCGCAGTTATGTGGTGAAATTACAGCAGGGCGATGAATATTGCCGCCGGATGTGGCATAAGCTGGTGGATATTTCCATGGCCCAGAACCAGAAGAACTATGACCGGTTAGGGGTATCGTTACAGCGCAAAGATATCCGCGGCGAAAGTGCTTATAACGATATGCTGCCGGAGATTGTGGATGATCTGCTGGAGCGGGGGATTGCCACCGCCGAACAAGAGACGGTTATGGTTTTTCTGGACAGTTACCGTAATAAGCAGGGAGAACCGATGGGGGTTATTGACCGTAAGCAGGATGGCGGATACCTGTACACCACCACGGATATTGCCTGTGCCAAATACCGTTATCAGGCCCTGCACGCTGACCGGATCCTTTACTATATTGATGCCCGGCAACACCAGCATTTAATGATGGCCTGGGAAATTGTGCGCCGTGCCGGTTATGTTCCCCCGTAGGTCAGCCTGGAGCACCATAAGTTCGGTATGATGCTGGACAAAGAGGGTAAACCCTTTAAAACCCGTGAAGGGGGAACCATACGGCTGGCAGAGTTACTGGAAGAAGCGGTGGTGCGTGCTCATAAACTGGTCAGCGAAAAATCCCCCGACTTATCGGCAGCAGAGCTGACGGAGCTTTCAGAAGTGATAGGGATTGGGGCGGTAAAATACGCCGATCTGTCGAAAAACCGTATCACCGACTATGTGTTTGACTGGGATACCATGCTCAGCTTTGAAGGGAATACGGCCCCTTATATTCAGTATGCCTGCGCACGTATCAGTTCGATATTGCGCAAAGCGGAAAGCAGTCACCCGCTGGCCGCGACCTTATCAGGTGATTTGCTGTTCAGCTCGGCAACTGAACGTTCCCTGACAGTGAAACTGCTGCAGTTTGAAGAGGCGCTGCTGGCGGTGGCGAAAGAGGGGATGCCGAATATTATGTGTAATTACCTGTATGAACTGGCGTCGCTGTTCTCTGGTTTTTATGCCAGTTCACCGATCCTCAGCCATGATCATCCGGCGGAACGGCAAAGCCGTCTGGCACTGGCCGCGCTTACCGGGCGGGTATTACGTCAGGGGATGGATGCCCTGGGGTTAAAAGCGCCGCAAAGAATGTAATGTTTAACCGCAGGCCGTCAGGCCTGCTATATTGCAGACCAAAAAAAAGCTTATCAAATATGATTTGATAAGCTTTCTTAGTATTGGTTGCGGGGGCCGGATTTGAACCGACGACCTTCGGGTTATGAGCCCGACGAGCTACCAGGCTGCTCCACCCCGCGTCCGTGGATGCGCACTATACTCTTCATGGCCTCTGATGCAACCCATTTTGCAGAAAAACCGTAAAAAAAACCGCGGGCTGCTGAATTTTCCGGCACTTTTTGTTTTTTTATGTAAATCCCCGGCACCGGCCGGACGGATGATTTAATTATTATCATCCCTCTGCTATCTTCGCCTCAGATTATCTATTGAAGGCAGCGTAATGAAAGGAAACTGGGCGAAATATGCAGTGACAGGGGCATTTCTGGCCATATTAGCCGGATGTTCTTCAAAACCCACTGATCGAGGTCAGCAGTATAAAGACGGAATACTGGAACAGCCGTTTGCATTAGTGAATCAGCCTAATGCCAAGGGGATACCGGTCAATGCCCGTGATTTTGCAGAGCAGGTCCGGCAGATCCAGCTGGCGTCCGGCGGATTATTTAACCGTAATCTCGGGACTTATCAGGCGATTGAGAACTGGCTGGCGGCCGGAGGAAATACCCGGCAATTACGTCAGTTCGGGGTAAATGCCTGGCAGATGGAGGGAATGGATAATTACGGTAACGTGCAGTTTACGGGCTACTATACGCCAGTGATCGAAGCCCGTTATACCCGACAGGGTGAATTCCAGTACCCGATCTATCGTATGCCGCCACGCAAACGGGGATATAAATTACCCAGCCGTGCTGAAATTTATAACGGAGCTATCAGTTCACGTTACGTGATTGCGTGGAGTAATTCATTAATTGATAACTTTATGATGGATGTGCAGGGCAGTGGTTACGTCGATTACGGTGATGGCCGGCCACTGACCTTTTTCGGCTATGCCGGTAAAAATGGCTGGGGCTACCACAGTATCGGTAAAGAACTGATCGATCGCGGCGAAGTAAAGCGTGAAGATATGTCGATGCAGGCGATCCGCGAGTGGGCTCAGAACCATTCCTACCCGCAAGTGCGTGCTTTGCTGGAAACAAACCCGTCGTTTGTGTTTTTTAAACCCGAAGAATATACCCCGGTGCGGGGCGCCAGCGCGGTACCGCTGATTGCTAAAGCCTCGGTGGCTTCCGACCGCTCCCTTATCCCGCCCGGTACTGTGTTACTGGCGGAGATCCCGCAACTGAATGATAAAGGGAAATTTAACGGCACTTACCAGATGCGGCTGATGGTTGCGCTGGATGTCGGCGGGGCGATAAAAGGACAGCATTTCGATATTTATCAGGGGATTGGCCCAGAAGCGGCACATCTTGCCGGTTTTTATAATCACTATGGCCGCGTCTGGGTGTTAAAATCAGCCCCGGGGACAGGTGTTCTGACCCGGTAACGGATCCCGGCGGCGGGGCCGGTCAGCCGATTATCCGCCGGGCGGTGTTGCTCGGCGGCAGAAAATAAAGTGAACAGAAAGAGGATCTATGCCGGAAGTTACCGAAGCCTGGCGCCAGCGTTTTGGCGGTACTGGCCGCCTGTATGGTGAGCAGGCGCTGAATTTTTTTGCTGAGGCTCGTTTTTGCGTTATCGGTATTGGTGGCGTCGGGTCATGGGCGGCTGAGGCATTAGCCCGCACGGGTATCGGCAGCCTGACATTGATCGATATGGATGATGTGTGTGTGACAAATACCAACCGGCAAATTCATGCATTGCGCGCTAATACCGGTCAGTCTAAAACGGAGGTGATGGCGGAGCGTATCCGGCAGATTAACCCGCAGTGTGAGGTTGTGTGTGTGGATGATTTTGTGACGCCGGACAATGTTGCACAGTTAATCGGTGACGGGTTTGATTATGTCATTGATGCGATTGACAGTGTCAGACCAAAGGCTGCCTTACTGGCCTATTGCCGTCGTCACAAAATACCGCTGATCACCACCGGTGGTGCGGGCGGCCAGACTGACCCGACACAGATTGCGGTGGCTGACCTGGCGAAAACCATTCAGGATCCGCTGGCAGCCAAACTGCGTGAACGGCTGAAATCTGATTTCTCAATAGTCAAAAACAGCAAGGGTAAGCTGGGAATAGACTGTGTGTTTTCCACCGAAGCGCTGGTCTACCCGCAACCGGACGGCAGCGTATGTGCCTCGCGCAGTACAGCGGAAGGCCCGAAGCGCATGGATTGTGCCTCGGGTTTCGGGGCAGCAACCATGGTTACTGCCAGCTTTGGTTTTATTGCTGTTTCCCATGCCCTGAAAAAGTATATTGCCCGTAAACAGCGTCAGCTGGCTGCCGTGGCAGCACAGGAATAAGCGGGTATCAGGCGGTGGCAGCCCTCAGACGGATGGCGGCGGCCAGAGCATCCAGTCCGCTGCTGCGGCTGGCACTTAGCTGGTTTTTCAGGCCCAGCCGCTCAAATATCTGTAACGGATCAAGCACAGCCAGTTCACTGGCTGTTTTCCCTTCGCACTCCGTCAGTAACACGGCCAGCAGTCCTTTGACGATCCGCCCCTCACTGTCACCGTAAAAATGAAAGCGGCCATTATCCAGTAACTGGCTGCCGAGCCAGACACGGTTTTCACAGCCGGAAATTTCAATCTCAGGTTGTTTCAGCTCTTCCGGTAGTGCGGGTAATTTTTTACTCAGCAGGATCAACTGCCGGTAACGTTCTTCCCAGTGGCTGAATGCAGAAAACTGCTCAGCTAACTGTGCGGCGGTGATTTCTGTGGCAAACGGATGCGGGGCAATCACAGGGGACATAAAGTTACTCACTTAGTAGCTGAATAGCAGTACTGACTGCACGAACCAGCGCGCTGACATCCTGCTGATTATTATAAGGGGCAAATGACGCGCGTACGGTACCTTCAGTATGCAGCGCGGTCATCAGCGGTGCGGCACAATGCTGGCCGGCACGCAGGGCAATCTGCTGCTCGGCTAGTAAGGTGACCAGATCAGATGCATGGATCCCCTGCACCGTAAAGGAGAGCAGCGGTGCGTTATGCTGGCGGAAACTGCGGAATCCCGGCAGCGCTGCCAGCTGTGTTTCTGCCGCCTCTGCCAGTGCACGGCTCCAGTGTTCGGCGGCCTGATGGTCGAGCGCGGATAAGAAATCGAGGGTTGCAGCGAAGGCATACACCCCGGCAATATTGGGGGTGCCTGCTTCAAAGCCCCAGGGGGCCGGCCGCGCGGTGAAGCCGTCAAAACTGACCTGCTCGATCATTTTTCCCCCGCCGACCGAAGGGGTCATCTCCTGCAGCCGCTGTTCTCTGGCAAACAGGACACCCAGCCCGGTCGGGCCGTACATTTTATGGGCAGAAAAAACATAGAAATCAATCGGCAATGCCTGTAAGTCAGGGGGCTGATGTACCACGCCCTGGGCACCATCAACCAGTACTTTTACGCCGGCCGCCTGCGCCAGCCGGGTGATTTTTTCCAGATCCGGCATAACACCGGTGACATTTGACATCTGGCTGACGGCCAGTAACCGGGTGCGTGCATTCAGCAGTGCCGGCAGCAGGTCATAACGGGGTAAACCGGCAGAGGTGACCGGCCATTTGACCACTTTTGCGCCGCGGGCTGCGGCCACCATCAGCCACGGAATAAGGTTCGCGTGATGTTCCATTTCACTGACCAGTATTTCGTCGCCGGGCTGCAATTGCCCGGCCAGCCAGCTATTTGCGACCAGATTAATGGATTCTGTGGTGCCACGGGTCCAGATGATTTGTTGTGTCGCTCCGGCATTCAGCCACTCTGCAACCTGCTGGCGGGTATTTTCATAGCGCCTGGTCATCCTGCGGGCTCCGCTGTGCTGGCTGCGATGGACGGTACCGGCACTCTGGTAAAATGCGGTACTGGCGTTGATCATTGCCAGTGGTTTCAGGGCTGTCGCAGCACTGTCCAGATAAATTTCATCTTTGTCCAGCGCCGGGAACTGGCGGCGGAAGTCCGCAGGGTTAAAACCATTCATAACGTACTCTTGTCCGATAAATTTAAGATAAGGCTGAAAACCGGGCCGCTGACTGGCAAGTTGCCCGGTTTGTCATATGCTTTATGTAGCCGACTGTTGTCACTACAGGACGACAGTGCTGATAGCGATCAACAGTCAGGTCGCACCATGAAATAATGGCTGACAGTGTAAGATACTCTTAAGGAGATAATAAATGAAAAAGCCAGTCGCAGCAGTTTTCGTTATTTCAGCGCTTGTGTTCACTCTGGCCGGTTGTTCTTCTAATTACATTATGCATACCAGTGATGGCCGTACCCTGGTGGCTCAGGGGAAACCGGTGCTTGATGATGATACCGGTATGATGGTTTATAAAGACAGTAATGGTCATCAGCAACAGATTAACCGTGCTGATGTAAAAGAGATGAGCAGGGTCGGCCAGTAACCCTGGTGGTCGCAGCCGTGGTGTCACCGGCGGCTGCTCTGTTTTTCTGAGACTGTCGCTCCCACCGCCGGTCTTTTTTATCCGCGAATTTTTCCTCGGAATATTACCGGCGCAGCCCCTCTTTTTCAGCAATCACTGTCCGGATATTCATTAAATAAATCTATCCAAAAATGCGTTTACATGCCGCGCAAACGATTGTTATCTGTCGTTGTGTGATTGGCTAATCAAAAATACTGAATTTTTATTGCCTGCCAGTGGGATATGCCGCCAGGGGAATTTCAGGCAAAAAAAAACACCGCATAAAGCGGTGCTGTAAAAAATATAAACTATGGACAGACAGGGTATATCACAGGAAATAAACAGGTCTGAAAAACAGACCAAATGCAAACACAACATCACCACCCAAAGCCAAAAGCAAGCGGTCTGACAGAGACTGAATGCTTTCCGTTCCGGCTCAGGAAAGTGCGGCAACTATAGGTATTTGCTGGAGCTTCCTCAATGGACAATTTATAATGCTTCGGATAAAAAAAACTAATGCCTGGTGCTTTGCTGCCCCGGGTGTCTCTTTAGTCTTTGGGTCTGAATATTGTTATGTCAAAACGACTGCCTCCGCTAAATGCCCTGAAAGTGTTCGACGCCGCAGCACGGCACCTGAGTTTTACCCGTGCTGCCGAAGAGCTGTTTGTGACTCAGGCCGCTGTCAGCCACCAGATTAAGTCGCTGGAGGATTTTCTCGGATTGAAACTGTTTCGCCGCCGCAATCGTTCGCTGCTGCTTACCGAAGAAGGGCAGAGTTACTCGCTGGATATTAAAGACATTTTTTCTTCCCTGAATGATGCAACCCGTAAGTTGCAGGCCCGCAGTGCCAAAGGGGCCTTAACCGTCAGTCTGTTACCCAGCTTCGCCATTCAGTGGCTGGTTCCCCGCCTGTCCAGCTTCAATCAGGATTGTCCGGGGATTGATGTCCGTATCCAGGCTGTCGATCGTGAAGAAGATAAACTGGCGGATGATGTGGATGTGGCTATTTTTTATGGCCGGGGCAACTGGCCGGGATTGCGGGTGGAGAAATTATATGCAGAATATCTGCTGCCGGTCTGCTCTCCGGCGTTACTGACCGGGGAACATTCCCTGAAAAGTCCCGCTGATTTAATTCACTTTACCCTGTTACATGATGCGTCACGGCGCGACTGGCAGGCTTATACCCGGCAGCTGGGGTTGTCACAGGTGAATGTGCAGCAGGGGCCAATTTTCAGTCATTCATCGATGGTTTTACAGGCCGCGATCCACGGACAGGGGATCGCACTGGCGAATAATGTTATGGTGCAGAGCGAACTTGAGAGCGGGCGACTGATCAGCCCGTTTAATGATGTTTTAGCCAGTCAGAATGCTTTTTATCTGGTTTGTCATGACAGTCAGGCAGATCTGGGTAAAATAGCCGCTTTCCGGCAATGGATTCTGGCAAGAGCCGCCAGTGAGCAGGAAAAGTTTCGTTTCCGGTATGATGAACACTCCCCGCAGTGGCCCGCTGGCACGATGAGGAACAGGTAATGTCCAGCCGTACAATGTTTATTTTTGTCGCTATCAGTGGGTTTCTGCTGGTGGCATTCGGGGCATTTGGCGCCCATGTATTAAGTAACACTCTGGGAAATAATGAAATGGCCTGGATCCACACCGGGCTGGAATATCAGGCGTACCACACCCTGGCAATACTGGGTCTGGCGGCGGCGATGCTGCGCCGGGCCAATATCTGGTTCTACTGGAGTTCAGCGATGCTGGCTCTGGGCACGGTGTTATTCAGCGGCAGTCTGTACTGCCTGGCGCTGTCTCACCTGAAAATTTTTGTATTTGTAACGCCTGTCGGAGGTCTTTGCTTCCTGGCAGGATGGTTTTTGATGTTGATTGGCGCCCTGCGTCTGAAACGAAAGGCGAGCAGCCATGAATAAAGTTTTATTATATTGCCGGTCCGGTTTTGAAAAAGAATGTGCGGCTGAAATCACTGCCCGTGCCACGGCATTAGAAGTGTACGGTTTTGCCAGAGTTAAAGATAACTCCGGTTATGTTATCTATGAATGTTATCAGTATGAAGATGCCGATAAACTGATCCGCGAAATTCCCTTCCGGTCGCTGATTTTTGCCCGGCAGATGATTGTCGCCGGTGAACTGCTGCGTGATTTACCGCCGGAAGACCGTATTTCGCCGATCAGCGGTATGCTGACCGGTGTGACAGAGAAAGGCGGTGAACTGCGGGTTGAAGTTCCGGATACTAACGAAGCTAAAGAGTTACTGAAGTTCTGCCGTAAATTTACCGTACCGTTACGCGCGGCATTACGGCAGAACGGTATTTTGCTGAAATATGAAAGCAATAAACGGCCGGTGGTGCATGTGTTCTTTATTGCGCCCGGAACCTGTTATGTCGGTTATTCTTACCCTGATAATAACTCGGCATTATTTATGGGGATCCCGCGGCTGAAATTTCCGTCTGATGCCCCGAGCCGTTCGACCCTGAAACTGGAAGAGGCATTTCATGTGTTTATCCCTGCGGATGAATGGGATGAACGGCTGGGCAGCGGGATGTACGCGGTGGATCTCGGTGCCTGTCCCGGTGGCTGGACATATCAGCTGGTGAAACGCAGCATGATGGTATACGCCGTGGATAATGGTCCGATGGCACCTTCCCTGATGGATACCGGGCAGGTGATGCATCACCGGGAAGACGGATTTAAATTCAGGCCACCAGGATCGAATATCAGCTGGCTGGTCTGCGATATGGTAGAGAAGCCGGTCAGGGTAGCGACACTGATGACTGAATGGCTGGTAAACGGCTGGTGCCGGGAAGCTATCTTTAACCTGAAATTACCGATGAAAAAACGTTATGAAGAAGTGACCAGTAATCTGCAGATGATCGAACAGGCGCTGGCTTCAAACGGGGTTAATGCACAGATTCAGGCGCGCCAGCTGTATCATGACAGGGAAGAAGTGACTGTGCATATCCGCCGTATCTGGAGCGCAACCCCGGGACGGCTCGACGAGCGTCACTGATCAGCGTCGCTGCCGGCGGGCAGATAACGTAAACTTTTTAAATTGCCCTGCAGGTTCAGGCCGGTGGATAAACGTGCCACCCGGCGTGACAGCAGGGCGATTTGTTCTGTCCCCTGCAGTTTTTTCTGCCACTTCTCCGGTACCTGATCGAGTTGCTGATACAGCTGTTCAAGGGTATTAAACCGGTTAATCAGTTCGCTGGCGCTTTTCGGGCCTATACCGGAAACACCCGGAATTTTACTGCTACTGATCCCGCATAATCCCCAGTAATCAGGCAACTGCTGCGGACTGACACCATATGTTTCGCGGATAAAGGGCACATCCAGCCAGCGTTTCTGAAAGTAGTCCCGTAACCGGATATCCGGAGCCAGTAACTGACAGTATCCTTTGTCCGTAGAGACAATGGTGGTCTGATGTCCGGCCTGAGACATTTTGCTGGCCAGGGTTGCGGCCAGATCATCGGCTTCATCCTCTCCGGCCTGCCAGCAGTGAATACCAGAGGCTTCGAAAAGCTGTTGCAGAGAAGGCATCAGTTGTTTTAAGTCATCCGGCATGTCCGGGCGACCGGCTTTATAGCCACTGAGTTGCTGATGACGCCAGCCCCGGCGCTGGTGAGGATTATCAAATACCGCCACCACATGGGTCGGCTGACTATGCTGCAAAAGCTGGCGCAGGGCAGAGCGGGTACCGGCAGCACAACTTCCGGCCTGCACCGCGTGAATACGGCGGATAAGATTTAATGCGTCAATAATCAGTAAATGGAGTGTCATAATCGCCGGAGAGTCGCTAAAGGGGACCAAAACCGCCAGTGGCGGAAAGTCTGCCGGCGGGATCCCCGGCCGGCAAACATGCTGTCTTATTTGATAATTTCGTAGCAGGGAATATAGGCACTGCCCGGTAATTTCATCCGGTGCTGTGCAATAAAGCCCTGCAACAGGGTATCCATCCGCTGCATGATATCTGCATCGCCATGAATTTTAAACGGCCCGTGGGCGTTAATTTCGCGGATCCCGCTGTCTTTTACGTTACCGGCGACGATACCGGAAAACATCCGCCGCAGGTCAGCGGCCAGTTTATCCCCGGGCTGATCTTTATACAGGTTCAGGGCTGCCATATTGGCATGGGTCGGCTGAAACGGCAGTTGCAGATCCGGCTCAATCCGTAATGACCAGTTAAAGCTGTAAGCATCGCCGGTTTCGCGTCGATACTCTTTGACGGCGGGCATTGCCTGTCTGATAGTTTTAGCTACAGCCGGTGCATCGCCGATAATGATTTTGTAATGGCGGGTCGCCTCTTTACCGAGGGTATTTACAATAAAGTCATCCAGTATCCGGAAATAGTCGGCACTTTCTTCGGGGCCGGTCAGGATCAGAGGCAGCACCTGTTGACTGTTAGCCGGGTGCATCATAATACCCAGCAGATAAAGCAATTCTTCGGCAGTGCCGACCCCGCCCGGGAAGATAATAATACCGTGGGCGATACGGACAAATGCCTCCAGACGTTTTTCGATATCCGGCATTATGATCAGTTCATTGACCAGTGGATTTGGCGGCTCAGCAGCGATAATTGAAGGCTCTGTCAGGCCGATAAAACGACCGTCACGGTAACGCTGCTGGGCATGGCCGACGGCGGCACCTTTCATCGGGGCTTCCATAACTCCGGGGCCGCAGCCGGTACAGATATTCAGTTCCCGCAGGCCAAGCTGAGTCCCGACATCGCGGCAGTACTGATATTCCACCGGGTTGACCGAATGTCCGCCCCAGCACACAACGTTATTCGGTAACTCACCGATATGCAGCGCACGGGCATTACGTAAAATGGAAAACACCATATTGGTGATAAATGCTGAATCTTCACTGTGCGGGTCACGGAAGCGCCGGGAGTTGTTCAGTTGTCCGGTAACAAACAGAATATCCCGCAGTACTGCAAATAAGTTGGCTTGTAAGGAACGGATGATTTGCCCGTCGACAAAGGCATCTTCCGGCGGATTAATCAGTTCCAGTTTTACCCCGCGTTCGCGGCGCAACACATTAATATCAAAATCGCCGAAGCGTGAAAGTAATTGCTGGCTGTTATCTGTCTGACTGCCTGAATTGAGTACCGCCAGCGAACAGTTACGGAACAGCTGATATAAATCGCTGCTGGCTGTTCTTTTCAGCATATCGACTTCCATTTGTGAAAGCAGATCCATGGCCCCTAACGGGCTGATATGTGTAATCAAGAGAACTCCTTACTCCCCCGGAGGGGCTGCTGCATCACACAGCGGCTGAACATTGATTTGCCGTGACGCCGGCTCCCTGTCCGGTTATCTCAGGGATCACCGGGTTATCAAAGTATCGCTGTAGTCTCAGTTTTCACAAGGTTTTTACGTGCCTATTCTGTTTGCAGCCAGGAAGTTGCGGCCTGTTTCCCGGTCACTGACAGTGATATTGCGGTAATGACCGGGCAGTTTGCAGACAGTATTACTGGCGGGCCAGCCGTACGTCCGGGGCATCAAAGGGAACATTACTGCGCCACGGGTTGATATCCAGCCCGCCACGCCTTGTGTAACGGGCATAGACCGTCAGTTCCTGTGGCTGACAGAAGTGCAGTAAATCATTAAAAATACGCTCTGCACATTGTTCATGGAACTCGTTGTGCTGACGGAAAGAGAGCAGATAACGTAACAAGGCTTCCCGACGAATACGCGGGCCACGGTAGCGAATCATAACGGAGCCCCAGTCCGGCTGGGAGGTAATCAGACAGTTTGATTTTAACAGATGGCTGACCAGGGTTTCTTCGACCAGTTGCTGGTCCGTAGCTTCAGCCAGTAGTGTATTGTCGAAATGGTAATTGTCGACGCTAATCGGCAGGTCATCGATACATTCGCCGTCAAAGGCACCGATCGGCTGGCCGGCGTATTCACTCAGGCCATGCAGGGTGATGCGGACAGTGCCTTGCGCACAGGCGGCGAGATCCTGTTCCAGGGTACGCCTTACGCTGTCACGGTCAGCGAATTTTGTCTGGTTGAAGCTATTGAGATACAGTTTAAAGCTTTTAGACTCAATCAGATTCCGGCTGTCGGCGCTGAGGGCCATATTACCGATGGCGACTTGCGGAACACCCTGATTATTCAGCCATGACAGTTCATAAAGTGTCCACAAGTCTTCGCCGTGAAATGGCAGGTTATCGTCCCGCAGATTCAGTGCATCACGGTTAAGGCTGCGGGGAACCGCCTGTAATAACTGCGGTGCGTAATGTTCCGTATAGGATGTTTGTTTACCCAGAGTCAGTCCGTCGAGCGCCTGATGATGGTCATAATGATTCATAACAGTACCACTGATAAAATAGAGTTGTGCTCAGTGTACCCGATCAGAAGTGAGAAAATGAATGATGCAGCAAATCTCAGAGGCGATGGCGGGTTTTACCCGCCGTTATTGCGACCAGTGGCAGCAGCAAACCGGCCATTTACCCTACAGTGAAGCATTGTATGGCATGGACTCTCCCTGTATTACCGCCAGCGATCAGCATGGTGTTTACTGGCAACCGCGGGAATTTACTTTACCTGCCACCCTGGATGCAGTGGAACGCGGGCTGGGGATTGTGATTCAGCCTGCCGTTGCCGGCTGGTATACCAGCCAGTTTGCCGGCGATATGCATGCTGCATGGCAGGGAGCACCTCTGACCCTGTTACAGGCATGGAATGAAGATGACTTCAGTCGGGTACAGGAGAATCTGATTGGTCACCTGGTGATGAAACGCCGTCTGAAACAGACGCCGACACTGTTTATCGCTGCTACCGATCTGGACACTGAGATTATTTCGGTCTGTAACCTGAGCGGGGAAGTGATCAGAGAAGCACTCGGCACTAAAAAACGTGAAGTTTTGTCGAAAACTGTCGATGATTTTCTTAGTGAATTAGATGTTGTTGTAACAAATTAAGCAGTTTGTTTGTTTTCGATGGTGAGAGATCCCTGATACAGAGCGGAGTACAGGGAAAAGTCCCCCTTTATTTATCGACGAAGAGTGTTTATAAATCCTTATTTATTAAGTGGTTTATTTTTAAAGTCGTTGAATTATATGAAAAAATAAGATTATTTCAGTGTAAATTTTGTTGCGAAAAACCACAACTCTGCCAGAATGGCTTCCACGGGCAGGATGCCAGGGAAGTCAGGTTTTCAGGAAGAAAACAACCCAGGGATGGTGGTGTTTTTACAGGATGTAGAACACCGCAAGGTTATTTCAGGAAGAAGTAACCTGCTCTTATAAAAGAGCAAAATACACCTCCGCAGGAGGGGAATATAGCTGTAGTGGATATATGGCACCTCAATGGACCAGATGACCGTCAGGATGATACGGTAGCAACTGAAAAAATCCATTGAATCGCAGGGAGCACCAACGTAGCCGGATTGCTGCAAACAGATTGGGAGTACTGTTTTTACAGTACTCCCTTTTTTATCTCCATCACTTTTCAGCTCTGCAATGGTATGCTGGCGCGGTTTTTATCAGTATTAAGGAGAAAAGCTGTGGCTTTGCACCCCATTATCCTTCAGCGCCTCGTGCAACTGGAACAGATTTTACGTGACTATCAGCTGTGGCAGCAGAATGCACCTCATCCGCAGGCGATGCAAAGTGATCAGCCTTTTTGCCTGGATACCCTGCACCCCCTTGAATGGCTGCAATGGGTTTTTATTCCGCGCCTGACGGCCATGATCGATAGCGGCGGCCCGTTACCCGATAATCTGGCGATTGCGCCTTATTTTGAAATGGCACTGGATCCGCAACTCAGTGTTCGTCCGGTTTTGTTAGTGACCTTGAGAAAACTCGATGGCCTTTTCACACAAGAATCCCCGTAATGCTTGAAATTATTTATCAGGACCGATGGCTGGTGGCGGTGAATAAACCCGCCGGGATGCTGGTTCACCGCAGCTGGCTGGATCGCCATGAAAAGACCTTCGTTATGCAAACGTTACGTGATCAGCTGGGACAGCATGTGTTCACGGTTCACCGGCTGGATCGCCCGACGTCCGGGGTGTTGTTATTTGCATTGTCCGCGGATGTCGCCCGGTTATTATCCCAGCAATTTGAACAGCATCAGTTACAAAAAACCTATCATGCGGTGGTGCGTGGCTGGCTGAAAGACGCCGGGACCCTTGACTATCCGCTGATGGAAGAGCTGGACAAAATCGCCGATAAACATTCTCAGGCCCCGCGAGAGGCGCAGTCAGCCGTGACCGGTTACCAGCCGCTGGCAGAAGCCGGGCTGCCGGTGCCGATTGGCCGTTATGACAGTTGTCGTTATACCCTGATGGAACTGACACCCCATACGGGGCGTAAGCATCAGCTCCGACGGCATATGTCCCATTTACGGCATCCGATTATCGGTGACAGCAGGCATGGCGATTTACGGCAGAACCGGGGGGCAGCCGAGCATTTTGGCTGCCGGCGGCTGATGCTGCATGCCAGCTGTTTATCCCTGACGCATCCGCTAACCGGGCAGCCTTTACAGTTGCGGGCGGGTCTGGACAGGGTCTGGCAACAGGCCTTTGTACATTTTGGCTGGCAGGAGTTACTGAATCGCTTCCCGCTGGCTGCCGAACTGGCAGAATGGGATGACAGTCGATCGACAGACACGGGAGAGGGCTGATGGCAACTATCGGAATTTATATCGGGACCGTCTACGGGAATGCTTTGCTGATTGGCGAACAGGCGGAGCCTTTACTGGCAGCCGCAGGGCACCGGGTACAGTTATTTGAAGAACCGACCCTCAGCCAGTGGCTGGATGAGAGTATCCAAATCAGGCTGATTATTACTTCGACCACCGGACAGGGCGATTTTCCCGACACTATTGGCGGATTGTTTTCAGCGATGAAAGAGCAGCAGGGTTATCAGCCTGAGGTGCGTTACGGTCTGATTGCTCTCGGCGACAGCAGTTACCCGGATTTTTGCGCCGCAGGGCTGGCATTTGACCAGTTATTACAGCAGCAGCTGGCCCGGCGTATCGGTGATGTTCTGATGATCGATGCCGGTGAATATCCTGAGCCGGAAATGGCCGCTCTGCCCTGGCTTGAACAGTGGGTTACTTTGTTGTAAACGTGTCTTTTTCTGCCGTTTTGGTTACCGGCATGCTGTATCCGGCTGCCGGTGACGGAACTTTTTGCCCCGCCCCCGGCCGGAAGTGGCCTGAACGCCGGGAGAGTTGTCATTTGCCCGGAGATATTTTTGTATTTTTTAACGCCACGTTAGCGTGTTTTTACGTATCATTAATCTCAGAAGCAGCAGCGGGCCGGATGTTATCATCGTCCCGCACAGCATATCCTAAGCGGACCTGCGTCATCTGCCGCCACTGCCGACTCAGCATCAGAAGGTGTGATTGTTGTCTGAGGGCATATACAGCGGATTTTGATTGTCGAAAACCGTGATGTCACTGACAATAATGGCAGGGAACGGGGCAGTTGCGGGCAGTCGCTATTATGACCGTTTATTGTAAACATAAACTATACATCAGGAACCTGCCAGCCGTCAGACAGCACCGATATCTGCGTGCCCGGTTTTAATAAAAACGACTGACGGGTTCCATTCGTTCCCTGACATTTGCCGGACAATTTTCCGGCAGCCATCGGGCAATGTGCAATATTAAGAGAATAAATAACTGATGGTGCAATTTTACTCATCCGCGAAACGTCCCGGCCCCCGCAAAGAGCTGGTGGTTACTATTGATGACCTTGACCCTTTTGGTCAGGGGGTTGCCCGTTATCAGGGAAAAACATTGTTTGTCAGTGGTGCACTGCCGGGTGAAAAAGTACAGGTCAGGGTACTGGAAGATAAACGTCAGTACTCGCGCGGTAAAGCAACCCGCATACTGACAGGCAGCCCGCAGCGGGTGACACCTGCTTGTCCCCACTTCGGGGTATGTGGTGGCTGCCAGCAGCAGCATGTTGCCGAAGACCTGCAGCAGCAGAGCAAGGCCCGTGCTTTACAGCGTATGCTCAGCCAGTCAGCCGGAGGTAATATTGAGGTGCAGAAAATTATCCGGGGGGATAGCTGGCATTACCGGCGTCGTGCCCGGCTGAGTTTGCGGTGGAATAAACAGCAGCATCAGCTTGATATGGGGTTCCGTAAAAATGGCAGTAGCGAGATCGTCAATATCGGGCAATGCCCCGTATTGGTGCAATCTTTGTCAGAACTGCTGCCGGCACTCAGGCAGTGTTTAGGCGGTTTGCAGGCAGTTCGTCAGCTGGGTCATATTGAACTGGTACAGGCTGATAATACTGCCGTACTGGTGTTACGCCATCTGCAGCCACTTTCTGCAGGCGATATTGCAAAACTGGAACGATTTTCGCAGAGTCATCAGCTGACATTGTTTTTTGCTGCTGAGAATGACACTCTGCAGCATGTTTGCGGAGAACTGCCTTATTATCAGTCGCATAACCTGAAACTGACTTTCAGTCCACAGGACTTTATTCAGGTGAATGATACGGTTAACCAGCAGATGGTGACTACCGCGATTGACTGGCTGGCATTACAACCCGACGACAGGGTATTAGACCTGTTTTGTGGCATGGGCAATTTCACCCTGCCACTGAGTAAGCAGGCAAAAAATGTAGTGGGTGTTGAAGGGGTTGCAGCATTAGTTCGTCAGGCAGCGTATAATGCGCAGCATAATAATTTGCAGAATGTCACATTTTGTCAGCATGACTTAGAACAGGATGTGGCAGGACAGCACTGGGCGGCACAGGGGTTCAGTAAAGTACTGCTCGACCCTGCCAGAGCCGGTGCTGCCGGCATTATGTCGCATATTATTGCGCTGGCACCTGAAAGAATTGTTTATGTGTCTTGTAATCCGGCAACCCTTGCCCGCGACAGTGAACCTTTACTGGCGGCAGGTTATTCCGTGCAACGGGTCGCCATGCTGGATATGTTCCCGCATACCAGCCATTTGGAATCAATGGTGCTGTTTAGCAGAACCTAAACGACCGGACCGGTCGTCATGCAGGAGAAGTTATGGTTGCGGTACGAAGTGCGCATATGAATACGGAGGGAGAATTTGCCCTCGAACAGTGGATTGCCAGCCTGGGGATTGCCAATGAGCAGTCCTGTCAGCGACTGGCGGACTGCTGGCGTTATTGCGAAACGGAAACCAGCCACCATCCGCTTCAACCGATGTTACTGTGGCGCGGTGTTGAAATGGTCGAAATTCTGACTGAACTCAGTATGGATAACGACACATTGCGGGCGGCATTACTGTTTCCGCTGGCAAATGAAAATGTGGTTACTGAGGAGCAGTTAGAAGAGCGCTTCGGCCCGGGCATTGTTTCACTGGTACATGGTGTCCGGGATATGGATGCCATTCGCCAGCTGAAAGCCACACATAATGATTCGATGGCATCAGAACAGGTGGATAATGTTCGTCGCATGTTACTGGCGATGGTGGAAGATTTCCGCTGCGTAGTGATCAAACTGGCCGAACGGGTTGCTCATTTACGGGAAATGAAAGATGCCCCGGAAGATGAACGGGTACTGGCGGCCAAAGAGAGTACCAATATATATGCTCCCCTGGCGAACCGGCTGGGTATTGGTCAGTTAAAATGGGAGCTGGAAGATTACTGTTTCCGTTATCTGCATCCGGATGAATATAAGCGGATAGCCAGACTGTTACATGAACGGCGTATTGACCGTGAACAGTATATCGAAAATTTTGTAGACGGCTTGCGACAGGAAATTGCCCGTGAAGGGGTAAGGGCGGAAGTGTATGGCCGGCCAAAGCATATTTACAGTATCTGGCGAAAAATGCAGAAAAAATCTCTGTCTTTCGATGAGCTGTTTGATGTGCGTGCGGTGAGGATTGTCGCTGAACGTTTGCAGGACTGTTACGGTGCGCTGGGAATTGTTCATACCCTGTATCGTCATTTACCCAGTGAATTTGATGACTATGTGGCAAATCCGAAACCGAACGGTTATCAGTCAATCCATACGGTAGTGCTCGGCCCGCAGGGCAAAACTGTCGAAATACAGATCCGGACCCGGCAGATGCATGAAGATGCTGAGCTTGGAGTGGCTGCTCACTGGAAATATAAAGAAGGGCCGGGGATCACCAGTGCCCGTGGTGCGGCTGGCCATGAAGAGCGTATTGCCTGGTTGCGCAAACTGATTGCCTGGCAGGAAGAGATGGCAGACAGTGGCGAAATGCTGGAAGAAGTCCGCAGTCAGGTGTTTGATGACCGGGTGTACGTCTTTACCCCGAAAGGGGATGTTATTGACTTGCCTTCCGGATCAACGCCCCTCGATTTTGCTTACCATATTCATAGTGATATTGGTCACCGCTGTATCGGTGCCAAAATTGGCGGCCGGATTGTGCCTTTTACCTATCAGCTGCAAATGGGCGATCAGGTCGAAGTGATAACCCAGAAACAGCCAAATCCAAGCCGTGACTGGCTGAATCCTAACCTCGGCTATATTACTACCAGCCGCGGCAGGGCGAAAGTGCATGCCTGGTTCCGCAAACAGGACAGGGATAAAAATATACTGGCCGGACGTCAGATCCTGGACAGTGAATTGAGTCAGCTGGATATCAGCCTGAAAGAGGCCGAAAAACTGTTGTTGCCGCGCTATAACATGACGTCTGTCGAAGAGATTCTGGCGGCGATTGGGGGCGGCGATATTCGTCTGAATCAGATGGTTAATTTCCTGCAGGCGAAACTGAACAAGCCGACAGCCGAGGAAGAAGACCGTATCGCGTTACGCCAGCTGACCCAGAAAAGCCATAGCCAGCAAAACAGTAGCAAAGAGAGTGGCCGGGTGGTGGTGGAAGGGGTCGGAAACCTGATGCATCATATTGCCCGTTGCTGCCAGCCGATTCCGGGGGATGATATTGTCGGCTTTATCACCCAGGGACGCGGTATATCTATTCACCGTGCCGACTGTGATCAACTGGCAGAGCTGATTAACCATGCGCCGGAACGTATTGTGGATGCGGTGTGGGGAGAGAGTTACTCGAGTGGTTATTCGCTGGTGGTACGGGTAGTTGCCAATGATCGCAGCGGCCTGCTGCGGGATATCACCACCATACTGGCCAACGAAAAAGTGAATGTACTGGGTGTCTCCAGCCACAGTGATACTAAAAAGCAGCTGGCGACCATTGATATGGATATTGAAATTTATAATCAGCAGGTACTGGGCCGGATTCTGGCCCGCCTGAATCAGGTACCTGATATTATCGACGCCAAACGTCGTCATTAACCCACTGGCGGTAGTGGCATTCGCCTGTCGCGGGAGAATGCCGTTACTGTCAGGCCAGCCTTTCTTTTTACCGGACTGACCAATGAATCAATCAGATACCGCACTGCAACGTCTGCTGGATATTATGCAGCAGCTTCGAGACCCGCAGCAGGGTTGCCCGTGGGATAAACAGCAAACCTTTGAGACTATCGCCCCTTATACCCTCGAAGAGACTTATGAAGTGCTGGATGCGATTTTCCGTCAGGATCACCATGATTTGCGTGAAGAACTCGGGGATTTACTGTTCCAGGTGGTGTTTTATGCACAGATCGCCCGCGAGCAACAACTGTTCGATTTTTCCGATATCTGTAGCGCTATCAGCGAAAAGCTTGAACGGCGTCATCCGCATATTTTTGCCGGTAACAGCGTGACCGGGGTCGGTGAGATTAACCAGCGCTGGGAACAGCTGAAACAGCAGGAGCGTGAGCAGAAATCGCTGACTTCTGCGCTGGATGATATTCCGCGGGCGATGCCAGCCCTGATGCGGGCCTATAAAATTCAGAAGCGTTGCAGCAATGTCGGGTTTGACTGGAATGAAACCGGGCCGGTGCTTGACAAAGTACATGAAGAAATTGCTGAAGTGATGGAAGAAGCGACCCGGGAAGAGATTAATCCTCAGCGTCTGGAAGAAGAACTCGGTGATTTATTGTTCGCCACTGTTAATCTGTCACGTCATCTTGGCAGTAAAGCAGAGACAGCATTGCAAAAAGCCAATGATAAATTTGAAAAACGGTTTCGTCAGGTTGAACAGATTATTGCCGGACAAGGACTGAGCCTGCCGGAGGCGACATTATCGCAGATGGAGGCCGCCTGGCAGCAGGTTAAACAGCAGGAAAAAAACGGTCAGGGAACGAATAACTGACAGCGACGGATCTGTTTTTCAGTGCCGCTCTGCCGCCGGGCAGGCTGGCTGCTGAAACGGGTCACTCTCCAATCCCCGACAGCGTCTGTTTCCGGCCCCGTCACCTGCAGCAGAACTTTCTGCCACCCCGATGGAGCCAGCGGGCCGGAGATGTTTTCCTGCCATCAGGTGACGTTTTTTTACTGAATAATACCGGCAGAAACGGATTGTCCGTTCTATAATTACCGGTGTTTTTGTACATCCGGCCGTCGATTCAGCCACTCAGATGATTAATAACACTTTTTATTCCGTAGCTAACTCGTTTCAGCTTTTTGCGTAAAAGGGATAAAATTGTGATTAAAATCAATCCCGGTGCTGATCATATGCCGTAATGTGTGACTTACGCAGAGTGAAGAGTAAATGAATCATCAATTGTGGCGGATGCGGCTTTCGGGTAGACTGTGTTCCCGTCCTGGTGATTCCACCATCTTTAAACCTTAACTCTCAGGTTCAGCATGACAACGAACTATATTTTTGTGACCGGCGGGGTCGTTTCCTCTCTGGGTAAAGGCATTGCTGCAGCCTCCCTGGCAGCTATTCTTGAAGCTCGTGGTCTGAAAGTGACCATTATGAAGCTTGACCCTTATATTAACGTCGATCCAGGCACCATGAGCCCAACCCAACATGGTGAAGTATTTGTCACTGATGATGGTGCAGAAACGGATCTTGACTTAGGACACTACGAGCGTTTTATCCGCACCCGTATGTCCCGTCGTAATAACTTTACCACCGGACGAATTTACTCCGAAGTGTTGCGTAAAGAACGTCGTGGCGACTACCTGGGGGCGACTATCCAGGTTATTCCTCATATCACTAATGCGATTAAAGAACGCATTATTGAAGGCGGCGAAGGCCACGATGTGGTGCTGGTGGAAATTGGTGGTACGGTCGGTGATATTGAATCACTGCCATTCCTCGAAGCTATCCGTCAGATGGCGGTGGACGTTGGTCGTGAACATACCCTGTATATGCACCTGACCTTAGTCCCTTACCTGGCTGCCGCCGGTGAAGTGAAAACCAAACCGACTCAGCACTCGGTAAAAGAGTTGCTGTCGATTGGTATTCAGCCGGATGTTTTAATCTGTCGTTCAGATCGTGCGGTACCGGCCAATGAGCGGGCGAAAATTGCGCTGTTCTGTAACGTGGCAGAAAAAGCGGTTATCTCGCTGAAAGATGTTGATTCAATTTATAAAATTCCGGGTATGCTGAAGTCTCAGGGTCTGGATGATTTTATCTGTAAACGTTTTAACCTGAATGCTCCGCAGGCTGATTTGTCTGAATGGGAACAGGTTATTTACGAAGAAGCCAATCCGGGCGGTGAAGTAACCATCGGGATGGTCGGTAAATACGTTGAATTACCTGACGCCTATAAATCAGTTATTGAAGCCCTGAAACATGCCGGACTGAAAAACCGCGTGACAGTGAACATTAAACTGATTGATTCTCAGGATGTTGAGACCCGTGGTGTTGAGTTACTGAGTGGCCTGGATGCGATTCTGATCCCTGGTGGCTTCGGTTCCCGTGGTATTGAAGGTAAAATCATCACCGCACAATATGCCCGTGAAAACAACATTCCGTATCTGGGCATTTGCCTGGGAATGCAGGTTGCACTGATCGAATTTGCCCGTAATGTGGCAGGTATGACCGGAGCCAGTTCAACAGAGTTTGAACCTGACTGTAAATATCCGGTTGTTGCGCTGATCACCGAATGGCGTGACGAAGAAGGTAATGTTGAAGTTCGTGATGAGAAGAGTGACCTCGGCGGGACGATGCGTCTTGGAAGCCAGGCTTGCCAGTTGTCTGATGACAGCCTGGTCAGCCAGATGTATGGCTCTCAGACGATTGTTGAACGTCACCGTCACCGCTATGAAGTGAACAATCTGCTGCTGAAACCTATTGAAGCTGCAGGTTTACGGATTGCGGGTCGTTCCGGAGATGACCAGCTGGTAGAAATTATCGAAAACCCGAATCATCCGTGGTTTGTGGCCTGCCAGTTCCATCCGGAATTTACCTCTACACCGCGTGATGGTCATCCGCTGTTTGCCGGTTTTGTCAAAGCATCGGTTGATTATCAGAAAAGTCTGGCGAAGTAAGCTTATCATGGCAACGCGCGAACTTTTCGCGCGTTGCTTGTCTTAAGATTGAGAAGTTTCAGCTTAACTTGTACTGAGGAAAAACGAATGTCCAAAATCGTAAAAGTCATCGGTCGTGAAATTATCGATTCACGTGGTAACCCGACTGTTGAAGCAGAAGTACATCTGGAAGGTGGTTTCGTTGGACTGGCAGCTGCACCGTCAGGTGCTTCCACGGGTTCCCGTGAAGCGCTGGAACTGCGTGATGGCGATAAATCTCGTTTCCTGGGTAAAGGCGTGACTAAAGCAGTCGCGGCGGTTAATGGCCCGATCGCTGACGCGGTAACCGGTAAAGATGCCAAAGACCAGGCAAATATCGATAAGATCATGATCGAGCTGGATGGTACCGAAAATAAATCTAAGTTCGGTGCTAACGCAATTCTGGCCGTTTCTCTGGCGGCAGCAAAAGCAGCTGCAGCGTCTAAAGGTCTGCCTCTGTACGCCCATATTGCTGAACTGAATGGTACTGCCGGTAAGTTCTCTATGCCACTGCCGATGATGAACATCATCAATGGCGGCGAGCATGCGGACAACAACGTAGATATTCAGGAATTTATGATCCAGCCGGTTGGCGCTTCCAGTGTCAAAGAAGCTATCCGTATTGGTTCAGAAGTTTTCCATCATCTGGCAAAAGTACTGAAGGCGAAAGGCCTGAATACGGCAGTCGGTGATGAAGGTGGCTATGCACCTAACCTGGCTTCTAATGCTGAAGCACTGGCTGTTATCGCCGAAGCGGTAAAAGCTGCCGGTTATGAGCTGGGCAAAGATATTACTCTGGCGATGGACTGTGCCGCCTCTGAGTTTTATAACAAAGAAACGGGTAACTACGAGCTGAAAGGCGAAGGTAAGACCTTCACTTCTCAGGAGTTCACCCACTATCTGGAACAGCTGACCGAACAGTATCCGATCGTTTCTATCGAAGATGGTCTCAACGAGTCTGACTGGGATGGTTTTGCTTACCAGACGAAAGTCCTTGGCGATAAACTGCAGCTGGTCGGTGATGACCTGTTTGTCACTAATACCAAAATCCTGAAAGAAGGTATTGAGAAGGGTATCGCTAACTCTATTCTGATCAAGTTCAACCAGATCGGTACTCTGACCGAAACTCTGGCTGCGATCAAAATGGCGAAAGATGCCGGTTACACCGCCGTAATTTCTCACCGTTCCGGTGAAACAGAAGATGCCACGATTGCTGATCTGGCGGTAGGTACCGCAGCCGGTCAAATCAAAACCGGTTCAATGAGCCGTTCTGACCGCGTTGCAAAATATAACCAGCTGATCCGTATCGAAGAAGCACTGGGCCAGAAAGCCCGCTTTAACGGACGTAAAGAGATCAAAGGCCAGGCATAAATTTTCTGCCACCTGCTAAGGTTATCAGCCCCCGGCGCTTCAGGGCCCGGGGGCTTTTTTATGTGCGGATTTTAATAACAGACGTCTGACGCATCCTGTAACTGCAGATTAATTTTCTCTATCTCCGCGAAACTGAGTAAATCAAACGGATAAATAATCCCGGCCCGTGCCTGCCGTTTTTCCTGCGGGACGAGGCGAAAGATATCTACCGGAAAAAAGTAACGATTAATCAGCCCTTCGGGCAACTGACGGATCCCGGTATGAAAAGTCAGGAATCCACTATTTTCGCTGCCATCATAATCCATACCCGGCCATCGTTGCTGTATTCCTTCCTGTGCCAGAGCCACTTTCTGTTGCCGGGCTTGCAACCGGCCGGTCAGGTATTTCATAAAGTGCGGAGAATCAAGGAACGAACTGAGCAGCGCACTGGTCAGCGGATTGGTATCACTGGTCAGTAACGGGATAAATTGCCGTATCAGCTGTATAAATTGCGGAGATGCGGCGATACAGCAGACATTAATACCGCTGCCGGTCAGCTCAGCCAGATGGGTAAGATAGATGATATGCGGGTCAGGGTACTGATGCCTGAGGGCCGGGGTCACGGACTGGCCAAAGCCCAGCATCGCAAAGCAGTCATTTTCTATGATCAATGCATTATGACGACATGCCCATTCATACAGGGTGTGGCGTCTGCTGTCACTGAGAGAGACCCCCATCGGAAACTGACGCGCCGGTGAGGTAAAGATAAGGTCAGCGCCAGCCGCAGGGAAATCTGCGACACAGATCCCTTGCTGATCGACAGCTATCGGAAGTACGCGGAAATTGAGGCTGCGGAACAGTTCACGAACATGCAGCGGGCAGGGATCTTCTACCAGAATGGTGGGTTGCTGGCGGGTACTGGCAACACTGGCGCCGATCAGTAACAGTGCTTCCTGCATCCCGGAAGATAACACCATATTCTCTGGCAGCAGAGAGATACCCCGTGAGATCAGAATAAAGCGACATAAACTGTTTTTCAGCCGTTTATCGCTGACTTCCCAGCGATTCCAGCCGGTTTGTAACTGGGGAGAGCTGCTGCCCAGACACCAGCGGCGGATAAAATGCTTAGGTAATTGTGTGCGGTTATGACGTTCCAGCGATTGATAGGCTGCGGTCACCGGGGGCTTTTTTTCGCTGTGCGGTGGCTGTTTTTCGGCCGTCTTACCGATTTGTGGCTGAGGATCACGGCCTTCCGGGGCGCTGATCACCAGATAACCGCTGCGTTCATGCCCCTGGATATAGCCAAGAGACTCCAGAGTTTTATAGACCACCAGCACCGTCCCGCGGGAGACGTTATATCGATCACTCATGATCCGTATGGAGGGTAAAAAGTCGCCCCGTTTCAGGATACCTGAAAAAATCATCTGGCTGATATCATCAATAATTTGTTTTTTAATCGCTTGTTTGCTTTGCATCGATACATGTTCCCTATGAATATCACTTAGTTATTATTTTTATTTGCAGATATAAATAGCACGATGAGAAAGTATTTCGCAAGATAAATAAACTATTGTTATCATTTTGTTTTAAAATATCCATGCATTGTTAGTGTTGATCATTTCATTTATCCTTCCATCAGGAGGAAGGTATTCATAGTCTGGATATAGTTTCATTTGTTATGAATTTTTCCTATGAAATTAAATGTCGCGTATGCTCATGTTACGTTATTTGAGAATAACTAAAATCTAATAGCTGGTTTATATGACTGCTTTGTGTCAGATTATATTTTATATATAAACAGTGTCATTTTTTAATTTAACTTCTGCTACTTGTATATTCGGGGTCGGATCGTATTATTTTAGGGTGACCCGGGATGCCGGGGCACAGAGTCTGGAGCATTAATATTAATTATATTTAATAGGTAATATTATATTTAAGGATGAAGAAAATGATTAACCAACTGACCTCGTTATCTCTGAAAGCTCAGCTTTTCGTGACTGAAAGCGGCCGGCGTGCATTTCAGGTAATGCGTAAGGAAGATGGCGTGACGGCCATTGAATATGCAGTGATTGCTGTGGCGGTCAGCGGTATGTTGCTGACGCTGTTTGGTTCTCAGGATGCGCCATTCCTGAAAGCGATTACCGATAAATTTACCCTGCTGGCAGATAATATCAAACAAGCGAATCCTTGATAAATGACATCACCTGTCTATAAGGAGGAGCAGTTATCCTCCTTATTCTGAAATACGTATGAAGGTATTTATTCTTTTGCTGTTAGGGATAGTGCTGTTATCCGTCTGTTATACAGATATCACTAACAGAAAAATAAAAAACAAGGCTGTCTTTCTGGTGGCTTTGTTTTCAGCTTTATTATCCGTCACCAGTACTGGCTCGTTAAATTTACTCTATCCGTTAATAGTGTTAATCGTCGGTTTTTTACTGGTGTTCGTCAATGTGATCGGTGCGGGAGATATAAAGCTTATTGCGGCACTCAGTCTTTCTGTTCCTGCAGGCCAGATACCCGAATTTATATTATGGATAACCTTATCCGGGGTGCCACTGATTCTGGTTGTCGTTGTACTGCGGCTGGTGTTACCGGCCAGAAAAACGATGACCCTGCCTTACGGGGTTGCAATAAGTATCGGCTATTTACTTCACCTTTTGGGATAAACAGGACAACCAGTGAACCAGAGACTATTAGTAATTCTGGCTGTTTTATTACTTATTGTCGGGGCTTTTGGCTTGCTGATGAATAGCGGCCCGCCACCGCAGAGTTCTGCACCGGAGCCGCTGATGCAGGTCAGCTATTTTGTCAGCGAAAAGATATTGCCCACAGGCAGCCTGCTGCGGGATGAGGATTTCGTGATTAAAACCGAGTTCCTGCCTGCCGATAGCCGGGAGGCCACCGAAGAATCTCCTGAATCATTGCGCGGGATGTTTCTGGTAACAGATAAAGCGCCAGGAGAGCGGATCAGTCCGGCAGATGTCAGTGTTGATGATCCAAAGAACAAACTCGCGGCGGCCAATATGATCCGTTACAACATTGTCGTTAATGAGGAATTTACCGGTGCGTTACAGCAACTGCGTGCAGGTGATTACGTCGATGTATATTTGCGGTTTTCCTCAGAAAATACCAAAGCACGGCGTAAAAACAGCGAAAGCCTGTTATACGGAGAATCATCACTCAGTTTTTTCCGCATTTTTGAATCGCGAAGGGTGATCAGCCGCCCTGAAAAAGCAGCGCCTTCATTACTGGAGCGTAAATCATTGATAGAAAGCGGTAATAAGGGAGAAGTGACCGGCAGTCTGTCCCTTGATCTTGAACTGAGCCCTGCGGACCTGAAACGTTTATACAGGGTGACCCGGAAATACGACATTATTCTGTTTCCCGGGGGGGCCGGTAATGTTCAAAGGAAGACGTTGAGTGAACAGCAAGGAGCAGCTAAATGAATTTTCTGGTCAGACTGATTAACCCCATTCCCCGTTTGTACTTCTGGCTGAGCGGCCTGCTGCTGCTCAGTGTCTTACTGTCCGCCAGTGCCGCTGCAGAGACTCTGTACCTGGCGAAAGGGGGTGCCAGAACCCTGAAAATGAATACGGTCATTGATACGGTTTTCACCACTGATCCGGAAATTGTCGATTATAACCTGATCAGTGATCGTGAAGTGGTGATCTACGGTATTCAGAATGGTATTGGCGAGATCCTGTTGGTACAGAATGATGTGACGCGCAAAATTCAGGTGGTGGTCGATCCGCTGGTCGGTAAGCTGGCGGCACAGATTCAGGACCAGTTTCCCGGTTCAACCATTGAACTCAAAAAAGTCGGGGACAGCTATATCCTGGCGGGTATCGCGGTAGATGAAGAAAGCAGAGACAGTATTTATCAGATTGTCGGCGAAGCCCTGGGAATGGAAGCCGATACGGAAGTGGTGCGGATATCTACCGAAAATATGGGCGATATCAAAATTCCGTCCCTGACCCAAATCAGCTACAAAAAATTGCAGAACCGTATGCGACTTCCGCAGGCCAATCAGGTAAATGTCAAAATATCCATCGTTGAGCTGAATAAAAGTTACAGCGATACCCTGGGCATTGAATGGGGGCAGTCACTGGATGTCGGGAACTTTGTGCTGAATAAACTCCGCTTTAACGCCAGTGAGTTAACCTCAATGATCCATGCCCTCGGCAATGAATCGGTGGCAAGGGTACTTGCTGAACCAAATTTATCGGTACTGTCAGGTGAGACGGCTGATTTTCTGGTCGGCGGAGAAATCCCCATTATGACCAGCTCCTCCAATGGGACCAGTGTCGAATATAAAGAGATTGGCGTCAGGATGACTATCGGGGCGAAAGTTGAAAACAGTCAGAAAGTTAAGTTAATGATTTATCAGGAGGTGAGTAATGTCGATGACCAAAGTACCTCGACGGATTCCACCTATTATTTACCTGCCCTGAAATCCCGTAAAGCCAGAACAACGGTTGAACTGGCTGACGGAGAGAGCTTTGTACTGGCGGGATTACTCAGTGAATCTGAGCAGGAAATTCTGAAAAAAGTCCCCTTTATTGGTGATATTCCGGTATTAGGTGCCTTTTTCCGTTCGACAGCAGCGCGCCGGGAAAAAACAGAGCTGGTGGTGGTGGCGACCATTAATCTGGTCCGGCCTGTCTCCTCAAGCCAGGTCACTTTGCCTGCATGGCAGCGTAGCAGCCTGCTGGAGCGCTATTTTAATATCAGTAATGTGACCGGCAGCAGTGCAGAAAAAGGTGTAATCAGTTTTATAGAACAGGGCGGCTTTATTTACTAGAGAGGCAGTTATGCGGCAATGGATTCTGCTGTTAATCGGATTATGGAGCGGCTTTGGTCTTGCCGCTCAGGGGTACCAGTTTAGCCTGAAAGGGCGCAGTGATATTGACCAGGAAATACTGGTGGCTGAGGTTATCTCGTTCCATCAGTATCTCGGGGGCGGGCTGACTGTGCAGTGGTATCTCAGTGATGCGGATCAACTGGCGAAACGGATTAAACAGCGGCTGATCAGTGCGGGAATTTCACCTGAATATGTACAGTTGCAGAAGCAACCGACACAAAATAGTGCAGAGACTGCTGCGCTGGTCAGTATCATGCTGAATACAGAAAAAAATGGTTCGCTGTGTCAGTCACAGCAAAGCACCTATCGTTTTGATACTTATCCGGATATTGGCTGTGCAGTAGACAATAATCTTAAAGCCTCACAGCGGCGTGAAACCACCATAAACTGACTGGCAGGGAGGCCGGATGTTGTTATTTTCGTCCAGTGATAAACGGCAGGATACACCGACAGAAAGCGTGCTGGTGATCGCCGCCACGCCTTCCGTGATGGAGAAAGTCTGTGAACAACTGGCTATCAGGGACAGTGGCGAAGTTCGCCGCTTTACCGGGACGGTACCACAGCTTGAACATTACACGGAATCAGCCAATGTTGATGTGGTGATTTTTGAAGTCACCCCTCAGGACTCACCGGAATCTGTTGCCCGGCTGATGGAGTTACATATTGCGCGCACTGCAATACAGATTGCGGTCGGTGCCCAGGACTCTCTGATACTGGCAGACAGTTATCTGCAGCAGGGGATTTTTTACTGCCACTATCCGTCACAGCTGAATCGTATTGGTTCGCTGATATCAGCAAAAAATCAGCCTGGCAGAGATATGACCAGCGCCGTCAAAATCGCTATTCTTGGCTGTAAAGGTGGTATAGGGACCTCCTTGCTCAGTTACCATATTGCAGAAGATATCGCCAGGTTACGTCAGTCACCGACTCTGCTGGTACAGGGCAGCGGCGGCAGCCGCAATCTGGACCTGATTTCCCGGGTATCGATCAGTAATGAAGTGACGTTGTTGCAGAATAATTTCTTTGCCATGTATGAAGAAAAAAGTCATGCCTGGCGTTTCAATAATTCGGTCTACGATCGTCACCAGTGTGTGGTTTTTGATTTCAGCGCTTATAACGCTGCTGATGAAGACATTGAAAATGTTCTGACCCATTCTGATTGTGTCTTGCTGGTCTGTGACCGGAATCTCTCCTCAGTACGGGTGGCTAAAAAAATCCTTGAAGCGAATGCCCACCTGCAAAGCAGTCATAACGGCATTAAACGCCTTTACCTCTGTTTTAATCAGCATCACCCCAAAGTCAGTGGCGAGGTGAATGCCCGTGAGGCCGGTGACCTCGTCGGCCAGCCTGCTGATGTCACGGTGCCTTATATGCTGAAGTCCGGTGATCCGTCACTGAATATCGACTTTAGTGGTAAGCAGCGGCGGGTTTTACAAAATATAAGTTACCTGTTGTTAGGCAAGAAAAAAGAGTTACCAGGATCATTATTTTCAGCAGTAAAGCAGCGGCTTACAGGGAGGTCTGACTAATGGTGAACCCGAAATATGCGGAGTTGTCCCGCCAGTTACGCAGCCTGGCACTGCCCCGGCTGGAGCTCGATCTGATCGATAAATTACTGGATGATCGCACCGCGCTGATCCGCGAAATATCGCAGGTGATCCACCGCACCAGTGTCGAGCACAACCAGTATTTACCTTCGGAGGAAACCAGAGAGCTGGCATCTTCAATGGCTGATGAAATACTGGGCGTCGGACCATTACGGGAGTTAATGGAAGATGAATCGGTCAGCGATATTCTGGTCAATGGCCCGGACAATATTTTTGTCGAACGCAGCGGGAAGCTGGTATTCACCGGTAAACGCTTTATTGATAACCAGCAGCTGACGGAAATTGCCAAACGGCTGGTCGGTCGTGTCGGACGGCGGGTTGATGAATCCCAGCCGCTGGTCGATGCCAGGATGGCGGATGGCAGCAGGCTGAATGTGGTGATAAACCCTGTGGCTCTCGACGGGACTTCGATCTCCATCCGTAAATTCAGTAATGTGTCACGTACCCTGCGGGATCTGGTGAGCTGGGGAGCAATGAGTGAACAGATGGCGAATTTTCTGTCGATCGCGGTTCGCTGTCAGACCAATATCGTTATCTCCGGCGGAACCGGTTCGGGGAAAACCACCTTACTGAACGCATTATCACAGCATATCAATAGTGATGAGCGAATTATTACTCTCGAAGATGCGGCAGAACTGAAACTGCAACAACAGCATGTGGTGAGGCTGGAAACTCGTATGGCCGGGGCTGAAAATAGCGGCCAGATCACAATGCGTGATCTGATGATTAACACCCTGCGTATGCGGCCAGACCGGATTATTGTCGGAGAGTGCCGTGGCGGTGAAACTTTTGAGATGTTGCAGGCGATGAATACCGGCCATGATGGTTCTATGACCACCCTGCATGCTAACTCGCCACGTGATGCGCTCGCCAGGCTGGAAAACATGGTAATGATGGCCAACCTTAACCTGCCGGTGGATGCTATCCGACGCAATATTACTTCGGCAATTAATCTTATTGTCCAGACTAACCGCCTGTACGACGGGTCGAGAAAAATTACCCATATTACTGAGGTGATGGGCCTCGAAGGCGACACGATTGTTATGCAGGATATTTTCAGCTTTGCCGTGGATGACAGTGTCCAGGGCAAAGTTGTGGGGCGTTTTACTACCCCCGGATTTTCTGTTCGTTCCAGTGTTTATCGGCGGGCCAAAGCATATGGCTGCGATGATTTACTAAAAACTGTATTTGGGTAGGCAATGAATCTGTTATTCATGTTACTGCTGATAATGGCGGGGTTATGTCTGCTGATTGTTTTGCAACGTAATCAGTTTACCCGCAAATCCTTATCTTATTCCGGACAGCGGAAGCAGATGCTGCTCTCAATTATCAGCCAGAAAACCGCCCGGGTGTCTGAGGAAACCCCGATTATCTCGCGGCTGAAAACCGGTATTACGGATAAGTTATCCGCGATCTTCCGGCTTTTTTATGCCGGCAGTACCGGTGCGCTGATTAAAAATCTGACTATCCCGTTATTAATAGCGATGGCGATACTGGCGCTTAATGCTCTGTATATCGGCCTGCCCCTGAGCTGGGTTGCTGCCGCCAGTCTGGTTGCCTGTTACCTGGTGTTTTATAAAATTATTAAAAAACGCCATTACCAGCAGTTTTCACTCGATTTCAGTGAAGCACTGACCACGATTGGCGGAGCAATTACCTCCGGACGGACATTTTTGCAGGCAATGTCTGATTACAGCCAGAGCCGGAACAACGGCCTGTCACGTGAGTTTTCGGTTATTTCGCGGCGACTTAACTTTGGCGAGCAGGCGGAGGTTGTATTTATGGAGTCGTGGCGCAATTACCCCTATCGCGAATATTACTTTTTTATTGTTGCTATCCTGCTGAATATCAACAGCGGTGGCCGGTTGCGTGAGGTGCTGGGCAAACTTCAGCGGTCTATCTCTAACGGCATTGCTATGGAGAAAAAAATGCTGTCGATGACCTCAGAAATGCGCATGTCATCAAAGATCACCGGGGCCATTCCCTTCGTATTTCTGATTTTACTCAAGTTTATCAGCCCGGAGAACTTCCAGTTTGTACTTGAAGACCAGCAGGGCCGCGTATTGCTGTATTACCTGATAGGCAGTGAAGTCACCGGACTGCTGGTCATTAAATTTCTGATGAGGAAATTATAACCATGAACCCGATGCTGGTAATGATGATAGTAATTGTGCTGGTAATTACCGGGAACCTGTTACTGAGAAAAATACGGAACCGGAAATTACAGCAGGCGTTAACTGTAGCTGATGCCAGTGTACATAAACTTAAAATTCAGCAACTGAAAGAACACCATCATACGGAAATAGTGCTGGAACAGAATAATCCGCTGCTGAATATTTACCGCAAGCTTGATGCCAATATGGCTTACAAAGGATTGCTGGCCATGGGGATGTTTATGCTGGTGGTGGCCGGGGCCTTTTTTTCCGGACAGCCTCTCAGCCGGCAATCCTTGCTGATGGCGGCGATGATAAGTCTGGTATCGACGATTATTTTGCCGGGCATGCTGAGGTCGGTGTTTGTCAAACGCAGGGTCAAAACACTCAGTGCTGAGCTACCCTGGATGATCGAATTACTGGCTATCGGTGTGCAGTGCGGTATGACCATTGAGCAGGCATTCAAATTTTTATCTGACAAGATGTCCGGAATTAATCCTGACTTTGTTCCTTTTATCAGTCGTCTGGTCCGACGTACCGAGGTCAGCGGACTGAGTGTTGCTCTGGAGCATTTTTATCGTGAATGACCGTCAGCAGAAACCCGGATGTTTTGCGCCATGCTGCAACAAAGTATTCAGTACGGCTCATCAATGTATGAACAGCTGGTTGAGCTGGCCAGGGAAATCAGAGAGGTTCAGTTACTGGCGACCGAAGAAAAAATCGGTCAGCTCGGAGCGAAGATGAGTGTGCCACTGATTCTGTTTTTTATGTTTCCGGTCATTATTATCGTTGCAGCACCGGGGGTCATGAGGTTGATGGGGAATATGGGGAATTAATAACGTGAAACTAGTAAAACCGACAGTAATAACAGTTCTCTTTATGTTGCTGACAGGCTGTAACCAGACGACCACAATTGCCGGTAAAAAATTTGCGCTCAGTGATGGTTCCGCGAGTGAACAGATACTGTTAAAAACAGGAAATTATTCCGGTCTGATTAAAATGAAGCAGGAGGAACTGAAAAAAAATAACTCGCCACAAATAAGATATCAGCTGGCCGAATACTATTATCAGGCCGGTGATTTTCAGTCATCGTTATATCATTTGCAGAAACTGATGGTATCCGGTGCTGATATGAAAGTGTATCTGCTGGAGAGTAAAAATCTTAATTCCCTGAGGAAATATAAAGAAGCGCTGAACTTTATCGGCATCGCGTTAAATAAAAACCCCAATAGCGGAGAGGCCCTGAACCTGAAAGGTGTCATTCAGGCTGAAATGGGTGATCTGAACGGGGCCCTCGACAGTTTCGGGCTGGCGAGAAATGCGTATTTTCAGGAAGAATCGGTAGTGAATAATATTGCCATGATCTATATCGTTCAGAAACGTTATCACGAGGCGGTACAGATGTTATTACCGGTTTATCTGCGCGGTTACCGTAACCCGCAACTGGATCGTAATCTGGCATTTGCGCTGGTGAAAACCGGTGATCTGCGTTATGCCAAAGAGATTATCAAACGTGGCAGTTATGCTAAAAATCCAGATATGCTGGTGGCGGATCTTTTCAGGGTTGAAAGTTTTTGAGGATAAATACCGGAGCCGGTTATGCGAACAGTACTCAAAAGATTACGACAGCGTCTCTCCCGTGAACAAGGGGTGGTCACCATAGAGTTTTCGTTAATTTTTATTATTTTCGTATTTTTTATTTTTCTTATTTTTGAAATAAACCGTTTTCTTTATGTTTCCGCCTCTCTCGACCTGACCCTGTCAGAAGCCGCGAGAATGACATCCCGTACTGAACAGAATAATGGCGACTACACGGCGTTATTTGCCGCGAATGTGGCTCAGGAAAGTGCATTCTGGAAAATGTTTGTCGATCCGAAAAACTTTACGTTGAAAGTGACCTATTGCCGTTCGGTAAAAGACTCGCTGAAAGAGAATTGCTTTACCGGTGCGGGCCAGCAATATCCGCTGGCAATTTACAGTGCCGGTTATCGCTACCGGCCATTATTATTCGCTTTTGATAATAACAGTGCGGTGAAAAAGCTGGTTGCAATGCTGGATGCTTCTTTAAGCAGAAAACTGGTGTATGTGCAGGAATATGAGCGGGGAGACCAGTGATATGTGGCTGAAACAGAGCATTCTCGCGCAGGGAAAGTCAGAACAAGGATCAGTGCTGGTGGAAGCGGCATTTATTTTTACCTTACTGACGATTCTGAGCTGTGCGGCGCTGGATTACGGATTCTGGCTGATGACACGCAGCAAAGCTGAACGGATAAATTATTCCCTGGCTTCGGTGATCAGAGAGCGGGTTAATCTGTATGACGGCCGGGAAACCCTGACCAGCAGTGATGTCAGTCAGCTTGCTGAACTGGCCCGGTTTATGGCCGGGGACAACAGTGTCAAAACACTGTGTGTGCAGGTCGAAAGCCTCAGTTTTAAAGAGGTGACGACCCGGCGTCAGGTCGACCAGTATCAGAAAATGACCGCCGGTGCGGCAAAATGTAGCACTTCTGCCAGCGCCCTGACCCGGTATGCGGAACTGTCGCCGATGAGTATCCGCGGGCGCTGGGTACCTTTATATCAGGTCACCTTAAGTGTGCCTGCCCCGGCAGGCAGCTTATCGGGATTACTGAGTGCTGTCGGTGCCCTGCCGGAAACAATTACGGTATCTAATATCGTATTGGCCCGCTGAGCAGGAGGTAATAATGAAGTTTCCGCATCTGTTACTGCTCAGCAGTTGTTTTTTTCCTCTGACAGTCACAGAGGCCGCCGCTAAGCGGAGTGCATTTACCGCTAAGATTCAGGCAGTGATTTTTCTTAACAGTGAGATTCCGGAATCTAACCGGCTCAGCAGAGAAATTAATCAGCAACTCTATCTGAGTACCACGCTGGCACGAAAACTGGAAGTGACGATGATAGATATTAACCCGTCGGGGTACCTCCGCTCAGGACCGGCGCGGTATCTTAAAGATCCGGCGGGCATTTGGGTGGCGAAATACCGGCCAGTTGCGGTTCCGGCACTGTTTTGTATTCAGGGAAGTCGCCGCATATCTTATAACTTAACGACAGCGGAAGACATACGGAAATGTTTATAAAAAAACGATTATCTGTGTTAAGACGGTTCAGCTGTGAACGCGGTGTGATGATTATTCCCATGGCGATACTGCTGCCGATACTGGTCGGGCTGATGACCCTCGGGATTAACAGTGTTTCGATGATGTCCGGCAAAGCCAGAATGGCGGATGCGGCTTCTGAAGCAACCCTGGCGGTCTCTGCAGCGACCCTGGCAAACGACACACAAACCGCCGAAGGGCTGAAAGAAATTGAAACTAACCGTGCAATGGTTGAAGCCTGGATAAAATATTATTTCCCCGGCCTGAAAACCATTCCTGAAATAAAATTTAACGTCGTACAGAATCAGAAATTACCTTCTTCCGATACCCGTTATACCCGCTATAGCGTGGATATCGCCATGGATCTGCCACTGCTGTTTACTTACCAGACAGTGACAGCCGGTAAGAGCAGCTACTCACTTAATTCCGGCAGCGGCAATGTGAATAAGTACGTCTCGAAACCCGCCGACTATGTATTTGTGGTGGATTTCTCTACGTCACAAAGGGGGACCAGGATCAGAATACTGAAAAGTGTGTTTGCTGAAATTACAGATTTTGTACTGAAAAACAGCCCGGAGTCGAAGATTGCGATTGTACCTTTCAGTACCGGGGTTTCAGTGATCATGCCGGGAACCAACCAGCGCGGCGGGCAAAACGTTGGCTGCTCGGTATTATTTGTGCCTAATGACGGCTGGAATATTAATTACCCGTTCTGGAGTGATAAAAGTGTCTCGACTAAACTGGCTTCCGGCAGCCTGAATGGCATGACGTACGATATGGACACGGCCCGCTATGATTTTTATAAGAAATATGTAGCGAAGTCTGCGCCGGTGCTCAGTGAAGCGGCGATGCGTAATCAGTGGTGTCGTAAAAATGACAGTTACGGGAAAACTACAGGCAGGGCACAGTATTCCTGTTTTGACCCGCGGGATAAGTATCCGCAACCTGCAGATCCCCGTAATCAGCTGGAAGATATTTTTACGGCGCAGTCTCTGCGACTGATCGAAAATGAATATGCGAAAGCCGCCAGAGTGTTCACCACCCAGAAATCGGCTTACACCATCGAACATGATGAGGCGATCAATTACACGGCGACACTGGATAAAATGTTCTCCGATGAGGCGATTATCACTTTCCCGATGCTGTGGTCAACGGCCTCAAGTGCGTCCTCCGCCTACCGGCCTTATTACCAGATGTGCCAGCAGGGCGGCTGGTGGAAACACAGTACCGGTAATGATCTGACTAACCAGAGTGCCGCTTCCTGGCTGATACCGTTAACGGATTCTAAACCAGCGCTGGATCAGTTCCAGAATATGGAACCTTCGGGCTGGACACATTTATCCGCGGCGTTAATCCGTTCGGTGCCGGTAATGATGGAAGGCAGTAACCGGCGTAAAGTTTTTATTATGATGTCTGACGGTGAGGAGAGCCGTTACCCGCAAATCACTACCGATAAATGGCTGAAAAGCTACAAGCTGTGTCAGAAAATAGAAGAAGGCATTCTGGCCCGTCCGCAGACCAATGCCGGTAAAGTCGAACTCTATTATATTTCCACCACCAACGCCCGTACCTGGGTGAAATACTGGGGGGAAAATTGTACCGGTGCCGCCCGGTCTAAAACGGCCACTCAGCGCGATGATTTAATCAAACTGATTAAAGGTATTATTACCGATGAAACCGGTCATCTGACGTCCAGTTAATCAGGCGACCTGTCAGCCAATGAATCCTGCGGCGGCACGCCGCAGGATCTGACATGATCTGCGGCGCAGGATCTGTAATAATAGCCGATTACTGAACCGCAGATATGAGCCATAAATGCAGTACCCGATCAATGAGATGTTCCAAACCCTTCAGGGGGAAGGTTTTTTTACCGGCGTGCCGGCAATTTTTATCCGCTTGCAGGGTTGCCCCGTTGGCTGCAGCTGGTGTGATACTAAACATACCTGGGATAAGTTACCGGAAAATGCTGTGCCGGTAGGCGATATTCTGACCAAAACTGTTGAAAGCGATAAATGGGGTGATGCAGATGCCCTGACGATACTGAAAATGATCAGTGATCAGGGCTGGACGGCCCGTCACGTAGTGATCACCGGCGGTGAACCGGCAATCTATGATCTCTGTTCACTGACCGAAGCACTGGAAGCTTTCGGCTATCGTTGCCAGATAGAAACCAGCGGTACTCACCCTGTCCGCTGTTCCGCAGAGACCTTTGTCACTGTATCGCCTAAAGTGAATATGCGTGGTGGCTATGATGTACTGCCGCAGGCACTTATCCGGGCGGATGAAATCAAACACCCGGTCGCCCGTCAGCGAGATATTGAAGCGCTGGACACGTTACTGGCACAACTACAGGACGATAAACTGCGGGTGATTGCGTTACAGCCGATCAGCTGTAAGCAAGAGGCGACAGAGCTGTGTATCAGCACCTGTATTGAAAGAAACTGGCGTCTCTCTATGCAGACCCATAAGTATCTGAATATTGCCTGATCGGCGGGAAATACCGCCAGCAGTGCGCGGATCAGCCATGATCCGCGGTGCTTTACCGGTAAATGTGTATTATCCGCGATAAGTACACCCGGCAGTACAGGTCTCTTTAATCATAACCGCGCTGAGTAACGGTAATAGCGGTTTCATTTTCTGCCAGATCCATACGGCCAGCACTTCACTGGTCGGATTTTCCAGCCCGTCAATTTCGTTCAGATAGTGGTGATCCAGTTGTTCATACAGGGGGTTGAATAATCTTTTCAGTTCGGCAAAATCCATCACCCATCCCGTATGCGGGTCCACTTCGCCGGTAATTTCCAGACGGACCAGAAAAGAGTGTCCGTGCAGGCGGCCGCATTTGTGTCCGTCCGGGACATGGGGCAGGTAGTGGGCAGCTTCAAACTGAAACTCTTTGAATAGTGTGGTGACTGGCATAATAATTCCCGAGTGTTAAAGTCGCAGATTCTACCGTAAAACTCTTCCCGCCTCACATTTTTCCCGGTTATTTTGCCTTTTGCAGGCAGTTATCTGCTGCCGGTGAACGTCTGGTGCCGCTTACCACTTTTTCCGGTTAATTTTAACGAAAAAACCATTTAGCTAATTTGGTTATGTGATATGCATAAGCTGTCTTTTGTGTGCATACTTTTACAGTTAACCTTACTTTCTTTACTCCTTTTTTCCGCCGATGATACTGGAATCATAAACGCAATGACCAATCAGGCCCCACAGCTCCCGCTTTCGGCGGAACAGCTGGCACAACTACAAGCAACAACACAGGATTTTTCCGTTACCCAGCTGGCCTGGCTTTCAGGTTATTTCTGGGGGCGGATCAGTGGAGATAACCCTGCACCAGCCGGCACTGCGTCTCCGGTGGCAGCGGCTGTGGATCAGGCCCCGACGGTTACCCTGATTTCCGCATCTCAGACCGGTAACGCACGGCGGCTGGCAGAACAGCTGCGTGATGAGCTGCTGGCGGCAGAAGTCACCGTCAGTCTGGTGAATGCGGGCGATTATAAATTTAAGCAGATAGCTCGCGAAAAAATCCTACTAATAGTGACCTCTACACAGGGGGAAGGGGAACCGCCGGAAGAGGCCGTTGCCTTACACAAGTACCTGTTATCAAAGAAAGCGCCGGCCATGAAAGAGACCGCATTTGCGGTATTTGGTCTGGGGGACTCGTCCTATGAATTTTTCTGTCAGGCGGGTAAAGATTTCGATCAGCGGCTGGCGGAGCTGGGGGCTGAACAGCTGCTGGCTCGCGCCGATGCGGATGTTGATTTCAGTGCCACCGCGGATCAGTGGCGGCAACAGATTGTTTCGCTGCTGAAGCAGCGTTTACCGCAAGCATCTGCCGGGCAGGTTGCACAGGCCGCCAGTGGTGCCCGTGATGAAATTGACAGTTCTCCCTACAGCAAAGAGCAGCCACTGGTTGCGTCTCTGTCGGTGAATCAGAAGATCACCGGTAATGATTCAGAAAAAGATATCCGTCATCTGGAAATTGACTTAGGCGATTCCGGATTACGTTACCGTCCCGGAGATGCTCTGGGGGTCTGGTATGAAAATGATCCACAGCTGGCAGAAGAGTTACTGAAATTATTGTGGCTCGACGGCGCTCAGCAAATCAGTATCAAAGGTGAGAGCATGCCGCTGGTCCGGGCACTGCAACTGCATTTTGAACTGACAGTAAATACCGCGCAGATTGTCGAAAAATATGCCCATTTATCCGGTAACAGTGAGTTACTGTCACTGGTTAATGACAAAGCGGCACTGCAGGCCTATGCACAGCAATGGCCGATCGTCGATATGGTGCGTCATGCGCCGACAGAATTACAGGCACAACAGCTGACAGACCTGCTGCGTCCGCTGACCCCTCGCTTATATTCCATTGCTTCATCGCAGGCTGAAACCGAAGACGAAGTCCATATTACGGTGGGTACTGTGCGTTACCAGGTTGAAGGCCGTCCGCGTAGTGGTGGTGCTTCCGGATTCCTGGCCGATCGTCTGCCGGAAGAGGGGGAAGTCCGGGTATTTATTGAACATAACGATAATTTCCGCCTGCCGGCTGACCCGCAAACGCCAGTAATAATGATTGGTCCGGGTACCGGTATTGCCCCGTTCCGAGCTTTTATTCAGCAACGGGATAACGACGGGGCCAGCGGTAAAAACTGGCTGTTCTTTGGTAATCCGCACTTTACTGAAGATTTCCTCTATCAGGTGGAATGGCAAAAATATGTCAGAGACGGTCTGCTGACCAATATCGATCTTGCCTGGTCCCGTGACCAGCCACAAAAAATCTATGTGCAGGACAAACTACGGGAAAAAGGTGCTGACGTCTGGCGCTGGATTGAAGAAGGTGCACATCTGTATGTCTGCGGAGATGCGGGACGGATGGCGAAAGATGTTGAACAGGCACTGGTCGATATTATTGCCGAATACGGACAGATGGACCGGGATGCTGCCGACGAATATTTGAGTGAGCTGCGCATATCGCGCCGTTACCAGAGAGATGTGTACTAATGAGTAATAAAACCCCGGGCCCACTGGTCGTGGAAGGCAAGCTCACTGATGCTGAGCGTCTTAAAAAACAAAGTGATTTTCTGCGTGGCACCATTACTGACGATCTGTCCGACGGACTGACCGGCGGTTTCCGCGGAGATAATTTTCTGCTGATACGGTTCCATGGTATGTACCAGCAGGATGATCGTGATATTCGTGCCAGCCGTACTGAGCAGAAACTGGAACCGCGTCATGCCATGATGCTGCGCTGCCGGTTGCCTGGCGGCATCATCACCCCGCAACAATGGCTGGCGATTGACCGTTTTGCTGCCGATAAAACCCTTTATGGCAGTATCCGTCTGACTAACCGCCAGACATTTCAGTTTCACGGTATTCTGAAGAAAAACGTGAAACCGGCCCATCAGATGCTGCATGACGTCGGACTGGATGCACTGGCTACGGCCAACGACGTTAACCGTAATGTTCTGTGTACCTCTAACCCGGTGGAGTCTGAACTGCATCAGGAAGCCTATGAATGGGCAAAACGTCTGTCTGAACACCTGCTGCCACAGACCCGCGCTTATGCGGAAATCTGGTGGGATCAGGAGAAAGTGGCCACCACTGACCAGGAACCGATCCTCGGGGCGACCTATCTGCCACGTAAGTTTAAAACCACGGTCGTTATCCCGCCGAATAATGATGTCGATTTGCACGCGAATGATATGAACTTTGTGGCTGTTGCCGAAAATGGCAAACTGGTGGGTTTTAACCTGCTGTTAGGCGGGGGATTATCAATTGACCACGGCAACAAAGCGACTTATGCACGCACCGCCAGTGAAATCGGTTTTCTGCCGCTGGATAAAACCCTGGATGTTGCAGAAGCGGTGGTGACTACCCAGCGTGACTGGGGCAACCGGACTGATCGTAAAAATGCGAAAACCAAATATACCCTGGAACGCGTCGGGGTTGATGTGTTCAAAGCAGAGGTCGAAAAGCGTGCCGGGATCCGTTTCGATCCGATCCGCCCGTATGAATTTACTACCCGTGGCGATCGTTTCGGCTGGATCAAAGGGATTGACGGTAAGTGGCATCTGACACTGTTTATCGAAAATGGCCGTTTGCTGGATTCGCCACAGGCCAGTATCAAAACCGGCGTTGCCGAAATTGCGAAAATTCACCAGGGGGACTTCCGGCTGACGGCGAACCAGAACCTGATTATTGCCGGGGTGCCGGAAGATCAGAAACAGGCCATCGAAACACTGGCACGGGCACATGGTCTGATGGAGTCAGTTACGACCCAGCGTGAAAACTCCATGGCCTGTGTGGCATTCCCGACCTGTCCGCTGGCCATGGCCGAAGCTGAGCGTTTTCTGCCGGCTTTTGTCGATGAGGTGGAAAAAATTATGGCGCGTCACCATATGGCCGATGAGCATATAGTCCTGCGTGTGACTGGCTGTCCTAATGGTTGCGGCAGGGCATTACTGGCCGAAGCCGGTTTAGTCGGTAAGGCGCCCGGACGCTATAATCTGCATCTTGGCGGTAACCGTATCGGTACGCGTATCCCGCGGATGTACCGCGAAAATATTACTCCGGAAGAGGTTCTGGCGGTGCTGGACGAACTGATTGGCCGCTGGGCCACAGAACGTCAGGCGGAAGAAGGTTTCGGTGATTTTCTGATCCGCAGTGAGGTGGTCAGACCGGTACTGGATCCGGCGCGGGATTTCTGGGAGTAACGGAGGCGATAATGGCTGAATTACAATTAGCAGCACTCAATGCACTGGACAAATCACAGCAACAACAGGCGCTGGCGGAGGTAAACCAGCATCTGGACACTCTGAGTGCGGAGCAACGGGTCGTCTGGGGGCTGGAGAATATACCCGGCCCGGTGGTCCTCAGCTCCAGTTTTGGTATCCAGGCGGCGGTCTGCCTGCATCTTGTGACCCGTCAGCAGCCGGATATTCCGGTGATCCTGACGGATACGGGTTACCTCTTTCCGGAAACCTATCAGTTTATCGATCAACTGACGGAACAATTACAGCTGAACCTGCAGGTGTTCCGTGCCCGCGAATCCGCGGCCTGGCAGGAAGCCCGTTATGGAAAACTATGGGAACAGGGTGTCGAAGGCATCGAAAAGTACAATATGCTGAACAAGGTTGAACCGATGAATCGTGCCCTGCAGACCTTACAGGCATCAGGGTGGTTTGCCGGGCTGCGCCGTGAACAGTCTCAGAGCCGTGCCGGGCTGCCGGTATTATCAATTCAGCGTGGTGTTTTTAAACTGCTGCCGATCATTGACTGGGATAACCGCCAGGTCTATCAGTATCTGAAACAGCATGGCCTGCAATACCATCCCCTGTGGGAGCAGGGCTATCTGTCGGTCGGCGATACCCACACGACCCGTAAATGGGAGCCGGGAATGGCTGAGGAAGAAACCCGCTTCTTCGGGCTAAAGCGGGAGTGTGGCCTGCACGAAGGCTGATGGTTGTCAGCCGGCAGTAGCGCTGAGTTGCTTCAGCAGAGGCAGCAATATCTGTACTGCCTGCCGGCAGCGTGTAGCCAGCCGGCCCGGCATTTTCTGGTCAATCGTTTCCAGATTGTCGCGGCTGGTTTTATCATCCAGCAGCGCAGTCGGGTGTCGGTGATTGTTATCTTCAGCTGTGACCAGCAAATACGGGATTCCGGCCTGGTCGAAAGGGGTTGTCTGCTGATGTTCTGTCCCTGTCAGCTGTCTGGCATGCAGCGGGATATGCAGTTGCCGGGCGATTGCCATTGCTTTACCGGCAGTGCGTGCGCGTTCTGTGGCTGACGTATTTGCGCCACTGACCAGTTCCAGCCGTCTGCCAGCCACCAGTTGATTGAGATTAATAACCAGTAACGTATTGTGTTTCTCTTCATCACTCATGCGCGAAAAGTAATTTTCCATGCCCTGCATATTATTTTCGGTAGCGCTGAGTGCCACAAAACGAATCCCATAATCTGAGTGTGTTCCGGCCAGCTGTTTCGCCAGTTCCAGCATAATTCCTAGTCCGGCAGCATTATTATCGACACCCTGCAGGCGTAATCCGCCGATATTCTGCTGCTGTTCTGCCGGGGTCCCGGCAATTCGCGTATCCAGATGGGCTATCACGAGGATATCTTTCGCCTGCTGACCACTTTTTCCGGCAATTACCGATGTTGCGGTAACCTTCTGCCATTGGGCTGCGGTGGTACGCGGTTGCCAGCGATAGCCGGTATTCTGCTGGCGGATGTCACTCCGGTAGCCCAGATCATGGAATTGCTGGTTAAGATAATCAGCAGTCATCAGTTCTGCAGGGCTGCCCGCCATCCGGCCGGGGAAAAAAACGGCAATATGGCGGGTTTCTGTATCAGCGTAGTGGCCGGGCTGGTCTGGACGGGCGGCAATACTGCTAAAAGTCAGGCCGCAACTGAGTACCAGCAGGCAGTATCTCAGGCGGAAAAGGGCAAACATAGTACAGGTTCCTTCAGGGACGAACGGCAACGCCGCAATAGTCAGTAGTATGTAACTCTGTCGCGGCCACGGCTATCTCTGTTTCTCTGAAAGACGGGCATTTTGTGCGGTGATAAACACATTGATTCTTCTGTATATTCCATTCTGTTACAGCTCATTCCAAAACGACATTTCAATACGCTCGTGGCAGTCGTATAGTTTCTGTTATTCAGAATAATAACGCTAAGGGCATTGTGGACTATCTTCCTGTATTTGCAGACCTTACCGGCCGTCCTGTTTTGGTGGTTGGCGGTGGGGATATTGCTGCGCGAAAAATTCATCTGTTACGTCGTTCGGGGGCGGTGATCCACGTAGTTACACGGCAGCTCTGTAACGAACTGCAGGAACTCCACCAGCGACAGGACATTCACTGGCTGGCTACCGCCTTTACCGAACAACAGCTTGACCGCGTATTCCTGGTAATAGCCGCGACCGATGATCCCGGGCTTAATCAGCGGATATATGACGCCGCTGAGCAACGTCAGAAACTGGTCAATGTGGTTGATGACCAGGCCCGCTGTACCTTTATCTTCCCGTCGATTGTTGACCGTTCACCGCTGGTGGTCGCCATCTCTTCCGGTGGTAAAGCCCCGGTGCTGGCGCGTTTCTGGCGGGAAAAACTGGAAGCATTACTGCCCTCCAGCCTGGGGAATATTGCCCGTATTGCCGGACAATGGCGTGATCGGGTTAAACAACAGTTACCGGGAGTGAAACAGCGTCGTTATTACTGGGAACGGCTGTTCAGTGGCCGCTTTAGTGCGCTGGTAGCCGCAGGGCGGATTACTGAGGCTGAGCAACTGGCGGAGCAGGAACTGCACCACCGGGAAAGTCCGAAAGGCGAGATCTATCTGGTTGGTGCCGGGCCGGGCGACCCGGGGCTGCTGACCCTGCGCGGATTACAGGTATTACAACTGGCAGATGTGGTGCTGTATGACCACCTGGTCAGCGAACAAGTACTGGACTTGTGCCGCCGCGATGCTGACCGTATCTGTGTCGGTAAACGTGCCGGTGCCCATCTGGTGATTCAGGAAGAAACTAACCAGTTACTGGTCAGTCATGCACTGCAGGGGAAACGGGTAGTACGACTGAAAGGCGGAGACCCCTTTATCTTTGGCCGTGGTGGCGAAGAATTGCAGGTAGCGGCAGCAGCAGGAATTCCGTTTCAGGTCGTGCCCGGTATCACTGCAGCTTCCGGCGCGACGGCCTATGCCGGTATTCCCCTGACGCACCGTGAACATTCCCAGAGTGTGCTGTTTATTACCGGACACTGCCGGCCGGGCAATGAACTGGACTGGCCGTCACTGGCACGTGCCCGCCAGACACTGGCTATCTATATGGGGGCGGTGAATGCGGCGACCATCAGCAGCCAGCTGATTGCTCATGGCCGTGACGGCACAACCCCGGTGGCCATTATCAGCCGCGGCACACGGGCCGATCAGCAAATTATAAAAGGTACGCTGGCAGAACTGGAGTCACTGGCACAACAGGCCCCGTCTCCTGCGTTACTGGTTATTGGCGAGGTGGTTCTGCTTCAGGATCAGCTTGCATGGTTTCAAACTTCATCATCGCAGCTCCACGAAGACCCGCTGCTGAACCCTTCTGTTTGAGGAACGTTGTATGGATCAAGAACGATTAACTCATCTGCGCCAGCTGGAAGCAGAGAGTATTCATATCATCCGTGAAGTTGCTGCTGAGTTCAGTAACCCGGTAATGATGTACTCCATTGGTAAAGATTCCTCAGTGATGCTGCATCTGGCCCGTAAAGCATTTTACCCTGGTAAATTACCTTTTCCGTTACTGCATGTGGACACCGGCTGGAAGTTTCGCGAAATGTATGAATTCCGCGATCGGACAGTGAAAAATATCGGTGCTGAATTGCTGGTGCATCGTAATCCTGAAGGTGTTGCGATGGGGATTAACCCTTTTGTCCATGGCAGTGCCAGGCATACGGATATTATGAAAACAGAGGGGCTGAAACAGGCCCTGAATAAATACGGCTTTGATGCGGCTTTTGGCGGTGCCCGCCGTGATGAAGAGAAATCCCGCGCCAAAGAGCGTATTTATTCTTTCCGCGACCGCTTTCATCGCTGGGATCCGAAAAATCAGCGTCCTGAGTTATGGCATAACTATAACGGCCAGATTAACAAAGGCGAAAGTATCCGTGTTTTCCCGCTCTCTAACTGGACAGAGCTGGATATCTGGCAGTATATCTTCCTGGAAAATATCGAAATTGTTCCGCTTTATCTGGCAGCCCCGCGCCCGGTACTGGAACGTGATGGCATGCTGATGATGATTGATGATGACCGGATTGATCTGCAGCCGGGAGAAGAGATTAAGCAACGAATGGTGCGGTTCCGTACGCTCGGCTGCTGGCCGCTGACGGGCGCTGTGGAATCAGAAGCTCAGTCATTACCGGAAATTATTGAGGAGATGCTGGTCTCGACCACCAGTGAACGTCAGGGTCGTGTGATTGACCGTGATCAGTCCGGTTCAATGGAACTCAAAAAACGCCAGGGATATTTCTGAGGAAACTGCCATGAATGAATTATTAGCACAACAGATTGCCGAACAGGGCGGGGTGGAAGCCTGGCTCACCGCACAGCAACATAAAAGCCTGTTACGTTTCCTGACCTGTGGCAGCGTCGACGATGGAAAAAGCACCCTGATTGGTCGTTTATTACACGACACCCGCCAGATTTATGAAGACCAGTTATCTTCATTACAGAACGACAGTAAACGTCACGGTACTCAGGGAGAAAAACTGGATTTGGCTTTACTGGTTGATGGCTTACAGGCTGAGCGTGAACAGGGTATTACCATTGATGTCGCCTATCGCTATTTCTCTACCGAGAAACGCAAGTTCATTATTGCGGACACCCCGGGTCACGAGCAGTATACGCGGAATATGGCTACCGGAGCTTCGACCTGTGATCTCTCTATTCTGCTGATTGATGCCCGTAAAGGGGTGCTGGATCAGACCCGCCGCCACAGTTATATCTCGACACTGCTGGGCATTAAACACCTGGTTGTGGCAGTCAATAAAATGGATCTGGTGGACTATAGCCAGGATGTGTTTAATCAGATCCGGGGCGAATATCTGGACTTTGCCAGCCAGTTACCCGATGACCTGGATATTCGTTTTGTGCCTCTTTCGGCACTGACCGGTGATAATGTCGCCTCAGCCAGTGATAATATGCCCTGGTATAACGGCCCTGGCCTGCTGGAAATCCTCGAAACTGCAGAGATCCGCCAGCCAGCGGAACATCAGCCGATGCGTTTCCCGGTACAGTATGTGAACCGTCCTAATCTTGATTTCCGCGGTTATGCCGGTACGCTGGCATCCGGCCAGGTACGGGTCGGCCAGCAGGTGAAGGTACTGCCTTCCGGAGTAAAATCATCCATTGCCCGTATTGTGACTTTTGATGGTGATCTGACAGAAGCTAATGCCGGTGAAGCCATTACACTGGTGCTGAACGACGAAGTTGATATCAGCCGCGGAGATCTGCTGGTGGATGCGGACGAGACCCTGCAGGCGGTTCAGTCAGCGGAAATTGATGTGGTATGGATGGCGGAAAAACCCTTAACGGCAGCCAGCAGTTACCAGATTAAAGTTGCCGGAAAACAGGCCCGCGCGACGGTCGACAGTATCCTGCATCAGGTTAATATTAATACGCTGGAGACTTCTGCAACCGATCAGCTGCCTCTGAACGGTATTGGCCGGGTCAGGGTCACCTTTGATGAACCGCTGGTGATTGATCCTTACTCGAAAAATCCGGTGACCGGCGGCCTGATCTTTATTGACCGTTTAACCAATGTCACCGTCGGTGCCGGTATGGTCTATGCTCTGAGCGATGAGCGGGCTGAAGCAGATGCCCTGCGCTACGGTGCATTTGAGCGTGAGTTAAACGCACTGATCCGCAAACATTACCCCCACTGGGGCGCCCGGGATATTTCAGGGGAACGTTAATGGCTGAACATGATGATAATGTCGTCTGGCATCCCCACACGATTAGCCGTAGTGAACGTGAACAGCGTCAGGGGCACCGTGGCGCAGTTGTCTGGTTCACCGGGCTGTCCGGGTCCGGTAAATCAACGCTGGCAGATGCCGTCGAACAACGTCTTTTCCAGTCAGGGGTGAATACTTTTCTGCTGGACGGGGACAATGTCCGGCATGGCCTCTGCAGGGATCTCGGTTTCAGTGATGATGATCGTAAAGAGAATATACGTCGTGTCGGTGAAGTCGCAAAACTGATGGCCGATGCAGGGTTACTGGTTCTGACCGCGTTTATTTCTCCGCACCGCAGTGAGCGGCAAATGGTCAGAGAATTACTGGCGGCGGGGCAATTTGTTGAAATTTTTGTCGATACCCCGCTGCATGTCTGCGAGACACGGGATCCGAAAGGCCTTTATCGTAAGGCACGGGCCGGAGAACTGACTAACTTTACCGGGATTGATGCAGTTTATGAGGTGCCGCTACAGCCGGAACTGCATCTGGATGGTGAACAATTGGTTACAAAACTGAGTGAGGAAATTATCGATCTGCTGCGCAGGCAGGATATTATCGGTCGTTAAGACGGCGGGCGTTGCTCTGACCCTGCCGGTTACTGACAGGATTGATATGCAGAACGTGACTACCTTACCAGCCAGACAACATGACACCCCGGACGGGAGGCCACGCGCCTCTCTTTCCGGCGGGATCATCGGCTTCTTTGCGTATCTTTTTGCGCTGGCAACGCCTTTCTTTTATTTCGGGGCCAGTGTGCTGTTTTTCTTTATGTATACCTGGCCTTTTTTCCTCGCACTGTTACCCGTTTCGGTGATTACCGGGATTGCACTCAGTATCTGGCTGAACAATCGTCTGTTCCGGACTCTGATATTCACCCTTCTGATTGTTATTTCTTTTTTCTGGGTATTATTTTCCTTTCTTGCTGGCTGGAAATAGCCATTGACGGCAGAGTTCTCCCTGATAAAAACCGGCCTTAGTGCTACGGACATACCGCTTCCGGTAACTGAATTATTATGAAAAATACGACATTTTTGTCTCCGCAGTGGAGTCCGGCCAAAAGTTGTGGGATGATTGAGCCGTTTTTCAGGGGGCGGGGATGGGAAAACTGACAATATTGTTACTGATTTTACTTGGCTGGCTGCAATACTCTCTGTGGCTGGGTAAAAATGGTATTCATGATTACACAACGGTAAATCAGGAAGTCGCTGTTCATCAGGCGGGTAATGCCAAACTGAAAGCGCGTAATGATCAGTTGTTCGCAGAAATCGATGATCTGAACGGTGGTTCGGAAGCTATCGAAGAGCGGGCACGTAATGAGCTGGGCATGATACGTCCCGGCGAAACTTTCTATCGTCTGGTGCCGGAACAAAATAAACGCAGTGCGCAAGCCGCAATGCCAAACCAACAACGATAAAAACGACACAATGAATAGCACCGTATCCCTTCCGGATGTGATTGCTGTAGTTCCGGCCGCTGGCATCGGCAGCCGGATGCAATCTGATCGTCCAAAACAGTATCTGACCATTGGTCAACACACTCTGCTTGAATACAGCATTGCTTCTTTACTAAAACATCCGGCAGTCAGACAGGTCATCGTGGCATTACATCCGGATGATCAGCAGTTTTCTCAGTTACCGCTGGCCAGCGATCCGCGTATTACTGCGGTAACCGGCGGCGACAGCCGTGCTGATTCTGTGTTTGCCGGCCTGCAGGCGATCACCGGCAGTGGCTGGGTACTGGTGCATGATGCTGCACGGCCTTGTCTGCACCCGGATGACTTACAGCGGTTACTGCAACTGACATTAACCAGTCAGCAGGGCGGTATTCTGGCTTCTCCGGTCCGCGATACAATGAAACGCGCCGGGCCCCGCCAGAGTCTGATCGCCCATACGGTAGACCGGGAAGGGCTCTGGCATGCACTGACGCCGCAGTTGTTCCCCGTCCCCCTGCTGAGAGAATGTTTACCGCGGGCCATGGCTGAAGGCGCGGTGATCACTGATGAAGCATCTGCTGTTGAACATTGCGGTTATCATCCGCAACTGGTGCACGGTCGCAGCGATAATATCAAAGTGACCCGCCCTGAAGACCTGGCACTGGCAGAGTTCTTTTTAACCCGCATACACGCAGAGGAGAACGCATAATGCGTATCGGCCATGGTTTTGATGTTCACGCATTCGGCGGCGAAGGTCCGCTGGTGATAGGCGGTGTCCGGATCCCGTTTGACCGCGGTTTTATTGCCCATTCAGACGGTGATGTGGCGTTACATGCCCTGACCGATGCCCTGCTGGGTGCAGTAGCAATGGGTGATATCGGTAAACTGTTCCCCGATACCGATCCGGCTTTCAAAGGTGCCGACAGCCGCGGGTTACTGCGCGAGGCCTGGTTAAGAATTAGCCAGAAAGGTTATCAGATTGGTAATGTCGATGTCACTCTGATTGCCCAGGCCCCGAAAATGCTGCCGCATGTTGCCCAGATGCGGGTCAATATTGCTGAAGATCTGGGGTGCCATATGGACCAGGTGAATGTGAAAGCCACCACCACCGAAAAACTCGGCTTTACCGGACGTGGTGAAGGCATTGCCTGTGAAGCAGTAGCATTACTGATGGTGGCTGAGAAATGAAAATCCATGAACTCCGCTATCTGCATGGTGAACCGCAGTTAACCGGAATGATTAAAACCGTGGCTGATGATTTCCGGGTCACCGAAGATTTAGGCTATCAGCCGGACGGTGAAGGTGAACAACTGCTGGTCCGGTTGCGTAAAACCGGCTGCAATACGCGGTTTGTGGCTGAGGCACTGGCTCGTTATCTGAAAATACCGGCCAGGGAAGTCAGTTTTGCGGGAATGAAAGATCGCCATGCGGTGACCGAACAGACTTTTTGCCTGCGCCTGCCGGGGAAAGAGATGCCCGATATGCGGGGGTTCACTGTCGAAGGCTGTGAAATTCTACAGGTAACACGCCATAAACGGAAAATTCGCACCGGAGCGCTGGCCGGTAATGCTTTCAGCCTGATTATTCGTCAGGTCAGTGACCGGCAGATGGCGGAACAACGGCTGGCACTTATTGCTGGCAGTGGTGCCGTCAATTACTTTGGCGAACAGCGGTTTGGCCGTAACGGGCATAACCTGACGATGGCCGGACAGTGGGCCCGGGGAGAAATTACCATCCGTGATCGCAGTAAACGGAGCTTGCTCCTGTCTGCGGCCCGAAGTGCTATCTTTAATCAGGTCACCAGTGCACGTCTGACGGCGCAGGGTGACCTGAAAACGGTGATGCCGGGTGACTGTGTGCAACTGACCGGACGTGGCAGCTGGTTTGTTGCGAACGATGAAGAACTGCCTGATGTCCGTCTGCGGGTTGCACAGGATCAATTACGGCTGACCGCTCCGCTGGCGGGGCGAGGCAATGCCGGCCCTCAGGGCGATGCATTATTGTTTGAACAACAGATCCTGGAACAGTATCCGGAACTCTGTGCATTGCTGGTGAAGGAAAAAACAGATGCGGCACGTCGCGCCATGCTGGTAGTACCAAAAAATATGCACTGGGAATGGCTGGATAATTCAACTCTCAGGCTGGATTTCTGGCTGCCGGCAGGCAGTTTTGCCACCAGTGTGGTCCGTGAACTGTTACAACAGGGAGGTGAGTTTGAGGATATTGCTGAGTAATGATGACGGGGTATTTGCCCCGGGCATTCAGGTGCTGGCGCGTGAATTACGCAAAATGGCTAACGTACAGATAGTCGCGCCGGATCGCAACCGCAGCGGTGCCTCCAATGCGCTGACGCTGGAAGCGCCTCTGCGTACTTTTACCCACAGCAATGGCGATATCGCGGTAATGATGGGCACTCCCACAGACTGTGTATTTCTGGGGGTTAATGCCTTAATGCAGCCCAAACCGGATATCGTTGTGTCGGGGATTAATGCCGGTCCTAACCTGGGTGATGATGTGATTTATTCCGGTACTGTGGCTGCCGCTATGGAAGGGCGTCACCTGGGGTTACCGGCACTGGCTATTTCTCTGAACGGACAGCGGCACTATGACACCGCGGCCGCGGCCGGTTGTGCCATTTTACAGGCGTTACAGCGGGTGCCGCTGCGGACCGGGCGTGTGCTGAACATTAATGTTCCGGACCTGCCGATGTCTGAAATTAAAGGATACCGGGTGACCCGTTGTGGCCGTCGCCATCCGTCAGATCAGGTGATCACTCAGAAAGATCCCCGCGGAGAAACGATTTACTGGATAGGTCCGCTGGCCGGAGTTCTGGATGCCGGACCGGATACAGATTTTTCTGCTATTGAGCAGGGTTATATCTCTATTACCGTACTGGATGCAGATCTGACTGCCCATCGCACTCAGGAAAAACTGGCGGACTGGCTGAAACTGGCTGAGGTCGCGCTGCCATGCTAAACAAACGCATTGAAACGTTACTGGCACTGTTGCGTAAGCAGGGAATTTATGATGAGCATATTTTACGTGCGATCTCAGAAGTCCCGCGGGAACATTTCATTGATGAGGCGTTTGAACACAAAGCATGGGATAACAATGCGCTGCCGATAGGATATGGTCAGACCATTTCTCAGCCCTATATGGTCGCACGGATGACCGAACTACTCGGGCTGACTCCCCATTCACGGGTGCTGGAAATCGGTACCGGCTCAGGTTATCAGACTGCAATTCTGGCCCACCTGGTCGATCATGTTTATTCTGTAGAGCGGATTAAAAGCCTGCAATGGCAGGCCAAACGGCGGCTGAAGCAACTGGATTTACATAATATCTCTACCCGCCACGGTGATGGCTGGCAAGGCTGGCCTTCCCGCGGACCGTTTGATGCTATTATTGTCACCGCTGCACCCCCCGAAATTCCAGCGGCCTTATGTGGTCAGCTCAGTGAACAAGGGGTGATGGTCCTGCCCGTCGGTGATGAACAGCAGGTATTAAGACGCATCCAGCGTTCAGGTGATGATTACATTGACGATATGATCGAACCTGTGCGCTTTGTACCACTAATTCAGGGTGATCTGGCCTGATAATAATGATTAACTAAAACGGTAAATTATCGCGTAGTGGGGTACGGACAGGAAAGTCCGGATCCACCCGCCCTTTTAGTGGTCATCGCCGTACTCTGCCGGGAGCTGTTCCCGGTATACGGCGACCGGTCATTTCACTGCCGCTTGTTATTATGGGGGAACAATGAGCACGGGAAGCACACTTTTTCAATTACGCCGCCTCGCGGCACTGACGATTGCAGCGGCAGCGCTGGCAGGATGCAGTTCAGGAGATAATACCCGCGCCCCGATTTCTGCTATTGGTGGCAGTGCGGGCGGACACAGCGGTAACAGCGGGCTGGTAAATTCACAACAGGCTTCTGCCCGGCAAATAAACAGCAGTGTCCCTTCAGGCCCCGGCACGCAGATGACATCTTCTCAGGGCCGTATCCAGTCCTCCTCCGTCCCGGCGACACCGGTCCGGACAGAAAATGGTCACATTGTTTACAATCGCAGCTATGGGAATATTCCTAAAGGGAGTTATAATGGCCCGACCTACACGGTCAAACGGGGAGACACCTTGTTCTATATTGCCTGGATCACTGGCAATGATTTCCGTGATCTGGCACAGCGCAATAATGTCGCAGCACCCTATGGTCTCAGTGTAGGTCAGGTGTTACAGGTGGGTAACAGTACCGGCCAGCCTATTACCGGAGCTAATGCAATTTCGATGGCTGATTCTTCTCAGCCTTCAGAAAATCAATCAATTAGACCTAAGGCATCGCCGGTTGCACCGCAACCAGTAATTACGTACTCTGAAGATTCAGCTAACGAAACAAGTAATACAGCAAACAGCGGCAGTAAGCTGTTACCGTCAAGACCGGTGATGACAGGAAGTGCTTCGGCACCGATTACCGCTCCGGTGAGTCAGCCGACGGTCAGCAGCACATCGAACAGTCAGACGCCAGTCACCGGATGGCGCTGGCCGACCGATGGCAAGATTATTGATAACTTCTCGGCCTCAGAAGGCGGCAATAAAGGTATTGATATTGCCGGTTCCCGTGGTCAGCCAGTTGTCGCTACTGCTGCAGGTCGGGTGGTGTATGCAGGTAATGCCCTCAGGGGATACGGTAATCTGATTATCATTAAACATAATGATGATTACCTGAGTGCTTATGCGCATAACGATACCATGCTGGTCCGCGAACAACAGGAAGTGAGCGCAGGACAAAAAATTGCAACCATGGGCAGTACAGGTACCAGCTCAGTCAGGTTGCATTTTGAAATTCGTTATAAAGGAAAATCCGTCAATCCATTGCGGTATCTACCGCAGCGATAACAGGCAGAGCTGAAATGGCTCTGCCCGGGATAAGGGGAGGAGCCATTGATGAGCCAGAATACGCTTAAAGTTGATGAGTTACATGATGATGCTTTTGATGAGAATGGTAGTGAGACCTTCGATGAAAATGCACTGGTAGCAAATGACTCTAAAGATGATGAAGTTACGGAAGATGACCTGCTATCTCAGACCACCAACCAACGGGTTATGGATGCGACCCAGCTGTACCTCGGAGAAATAGGATATTCTCCGCTTCTGACCGCAGAAGAAGAAGTGTTTTTTGCCCGTCGTGCATTGCGTGGTGACGTGGCAGCCCGTCGGCGGATGATCGAAAGTAATCTGCGGCTGGTGGTAAAAATATCACGGCGTTACAGCAATCGCGGACTGGCGTTGCTTGATCTTATTGAGGAAGGGAACCTTGGTTTGATTCGCGCGGTAGAAAAATTCGATCCTGAACGGGGATTCCGTTTTTCTACCTATGCGACCTGGTGGATCCGTCAGACCATTGAACGGGCCATTATGAATCAGACCCGCACTATCCGCCTGCCGATTCATATTGTCAAAGAGCTGAATGTCTATCTGCGTACCGCACGGGAACTGGCTCACGTGCTGGACCATGAGCCTAGTGCGGAAGAGATTGCCGGCCAGCTGGATAAACCGGTCGAAGATGTCACCAGAATGCTGCGTTTAAACGAACGTATTACCTCAGTGGATACCCCGTTAGGAGGTGACTCTGATAAAGCGCTGCTGGATATTATTTCTGATGATAATGAAACCGGTCCCGAAGATCGCACGCAAAACAATGACATGAAACAAAGCATTGTTAAATGGCTGTATGAACTGAACCCAAAACAACGGGAAGTGCTGGCAAGACGTTTTGGACTACTGGGCTATGAAGCGGCTACCCTGGAAGATGTCGGACAGGAGATATCCCTGACCCGTGAACGTGTTCGCCAGATTCAGGTAGAAGGCTTACGCCGGTTGCGCGAGATTCTGCAGGGGCAGGGGCTGAGTATTGAAGCGTTGTTTCGCGAGTAACGTCTTAGTGTAACAGTTACCGGTAATATCGGTAATTACGATACTGAAAACCTAAAACAGCCTGCTGAGACAGGCTGTTTTCTTTTTTAGTCCGCAGCGTATAGCTTCACTACAGCAGGTTTTTTAAACGGTAGATCCACTCCAGTGCCTGGCGGGGTGACAGGCTGTCGGGGTCCAGAGCGTCGAGGGCTTCCACTGCCGGTGAAACTTCTGCTGTCAGCAACGGTAACTGAGAACCATCGACCGGTGAAGACAGCGATTGCCCGGGGTGCTGTTCCAGTTCGCGAAGTTTTTGTCGCGCCCGTTTAATCACGTCCTTTGGTACTCCAGCCAGCGCAGCAACGGCCAGCCCATAACTTTTACTGGCCGGTCCGCTCTGTACACTGTGCATAAATGCAATGCTGTCACCATGCTCCATGGCATCCAGGTGCACATTTTCCACCCCTTCGAGACTGTCAGGTAAGGTTGTCAGCTCGAAGTAGTGGGTAGCAAACAGGGTTAGTGCTTTAATCCGGTTGGCCAGATTTTCGGCACAGGCCCAGGCTAAAGACAATCCGTCATAGGTCGAGGTACCGCGGCCGATCTCATCCATTAATACCAGGCTGTGGGCTGTGGCATTGTGCAGGATATTGGCTGTCTCGGTCATTTCCACCATAAAGGTTGAACGGCCAGAGGCCAGGTCATCGGCAGCACCGACGCGGGTGAAAATCCGGTCTATCGGTCCGAGGGTCACGGCGTCGGCCGGTACGTAGCTGCCGGTCCAGGCCAGCAGGGTAATCAGGGCCGCCTGACGCATATAGGTACTTTTACCGCCCATATTCGGTCCGGTGACGATCAGCATACGCCGCCGGGGAGACAAGGACAGAGGGTTAGCAATAAATGGCTCTTTCAGTACCTGCTCCACCACCGGGTGGCGGCCTTCACGGATATTTATCCCCGCCGTTTCCTGTAATTGCGGGCAGCAATAATTCAGGGTGCGGGCCCGTTCGGCAAGGTTGGTCAGGACATCCAGTTCGGCCAGTGCGCTGGCGCTGATCTGCAGTGCTTCCAGATGCGGCAGTAATTGATCAAACAGCCCGTCATACAGGCCTTTTTCCAGAGATAATGCCTTACCCTTAGAGGTCAGAACTTTGTCTTCATATTCTTTCAGCTCCGGAATAATATAACGCTCAGCATTTTTCAGCGTCTGACGACGGACATAATGCATCGGTACCAGATGGCTCTGTCCGCGGCTGACCTGAATATAGTAGCCATGCACCCCATTAAAGCCGACTTTCAGTGTGTCCAGCCCCAGCTTTTCCCGTTCACGGATTTCCAGTTTATCCAGATAATCGGTGGCACCGTCTGCCAGTGCCCGCCATTCATCCAGCTCGGCGTTATATCCGGGGGCAATCACGCCACCGTCACGCACCAGTACCGGCGGAGTTTCGATAATTGCCTGCTCAAGTAACTCCCGCAGTTCGGTAAATTCGCCGCTCTGTGCCGCCAGGCGGGTTAAATGCGGGCTGCCGGTCGACTGCAACAGCTGCTGTATTTCTGGTAACTGACGGAAAGCATGGCGCATTCGGGCCAGATCACGGGGTCTGGCACTGCGCAGGGCCAGACGGGCAAGAATACGCTCCAGGTCACCCACCTGATGCAGCAAAGGTTGCAGGGAGTCACTGTAGTCCTGTAATTCTGCGATACAGGCTTGCCGGCCGAGGATCACCTGCGGGTCACGCAACGGCATATGTAACCAGCGCTTGAGCATCCGGCTACCCATTGGCGTAACGGTTTTATCCATCACCGATGCCAGGGTATTTTCGGTGCCGCCGGCCAGATTCTGGGTGATTTCCAGGTTACGCCGGGTCGCCGCATCCATAATAATGGTATCCTGCTGCCGGACCATACTCAGTGAACGGATATGCGGCAGTGACGTTCGCTGGGTATCGCGGACATACTGTAACAGGCAGCCAGCGGCTGCTAATCCTGATAATGACTGTTCCACGCCGAATCCGCGCAGATCACGGGTTCCGAACTGCAGGTTAAGTTGCTGTCTGGCGGTATCCACTTCAAATTCCCAGATCGGACGGCGGCGCAGTCCGCGCCTTCCGTCAATCAGTGACATCGCCCCGAAGTCTTCCGGGTACAGCAATTCTGAAGGATTTGTCCGCTGCAGCTCTGCGGCCAGAGCGTCATTATTTTCCGGCTCACTCAGCAGAAAACGGCCGGAGCTGATATCCAGGGTCGCGTAGCCGAACCCTGCACCTTTCGGGCTGGCGAAGACAGCGGCCAGCAGGTTATCCTGGCGTTCATTCAGCAGGGCTTCATCACTGATGGTCCCCGGGGTGACTATACGCACAACCTTACGTTCAACGGGCCCTTTACTCAGTGCCGGGTCACCGGTTTGTTCACAGATTGCCACCGATTCACCGAGCTGTACCAGCTTTGCCAGATAGCCTTCCACCGCATGATAGGGGACCCCGGCCATCGGAATCGGTTGTCCGGCAGAAGCCCCGCGCTTAGTCAGTGAAATATCCAGCAACCGCGATGCCTTACGCGCATCATCAAAGAACAGCTCATAAAAATCGCCCATACGATAAAACAGCAGAATTTCCGGATGCTCGGCTTTCAGCCGAAGGTACTGCTGCATCATTGGGGTGTGATCTGATAAATCCTTGTCAATAGACTCATTCATATTGATTTTACTCGTTTTTTAAGTCTGTTGGGTACGCAAGTGGCCCCATGTGAAACCCTTAAAAACCCATGTGAATCGCTAAATTTGTATACCAGTAGTATACCGGTTAGTATCGGGTAGACACTCTGAATAGCGGGTATAGATTGATGAAATTGACACTCAACCAGTCGACTATAATCAATAAGTTATCTATCGATGTTAAACCAGAACTCGACCAGCAAGGGCGTGTTATCTACTTACCGAATCCTGGACGAAAGCCGTATCTTATCACTGATAATCACCGGGATTCACCCGTTGGTTTTGGTGTCAAAATCAGTGCAAAAAAAAAGACATATATTGTTCAACAGAGCGTATCTTCTCCTGGCAACCGTCCTGAGACAGGGGGAAAATCCCGGTCTGAGGTTATCAGACCTACCATTGGCAATGTCTCTGATTTCGCTAATATCGATCAAGCCCGCGAGGGTGCTCGCAATTTAGTTCAAACCACGAAGTTGACCAAAAGGAACCCTAACAAGATAAAACGGGAGTCCGATGCTTCTGAACTCACGATCAGTGAAGTTTTTGCTCAATACCGCCAACATCTCCTTGGTAGATCGAAACCAGCCAAACCAAACACACTGTCAGTGTTGGACAAGGCAGAAAATCGTTTAAAGGAATGGGCTGGTTTACCAGTTAAAGATCTTACTGGTAATGAAATTCTTCGTAAGTTTGATGAGATTTCTTCAAGAGCAAGAACAGCATCCGAGCAAACATTCAGGTGGGCCAATGTCGCTGTCAGACATGCTATTGAGATTGAAGCAAGTTGTAATGGTCAACTTAAACCGGACACGGATTTAGGCACATTGTTGTAATCGGCGTTCATATTCATTCGGCGATATATTGCCCAGCCGGTAATGCCGACGCTTCAGATTATAAAAGCTGTCGATATAATTGATAACGTCCGCAATGCCCTGACTTCGGGTTTCATAGCGACGGTAGTTAACTCTCTCTGCTTTCAGGCTGCGGAAGAACCTCTCCGTAACGGCATTATCCAGACACTTACCGGACTCCTCGTTGCTCAATAGGATCAAGATGTTGCTTTAAGAGTTTGGGGCTGATCTCATTGACAGGAACATGACCTAAGCCGGGAAAGATATTTCTCTCTAGACTTCGCCAGATGTCTTCTGCATGGTCTTGTGAGATACCAGAGGTCTTTACCTTCTCATCTAACCATTTCCTTGCCACGGTTTGGAGAGTGTGTTCAGTAGCATTCTTTAAGGCATTAGCTTTATTGTTGTTATGGACTTGAGGATCAATGCCATTGGCAAGCAAGGAAAGATATTCATCTCGTAAGGCTCTTGCTCTTGCTAGTGTGAGGTGAGGGTAGGCGGTAAGTGTCAAGGTAGTTGTCACCCCCGGTTAATTTAAGCCGCCTGTTTTTCCCGTTCCGGGTTCAACGTTACCG
>NZ_JAERJP010000011.1 GCF_018257575.1 Tatumella sp. JGM91
TTTGGCGAATACAAAACTAACCACTTTTACCGCCGTTTTCTATTAATTCACGCTAAGGTGCGATGAACCTTTTTTTTACCCGTGTGGGACCAGGTAATCTGTTCAGTCATCCCCCGGCGGCCGCTAAGCATAAGGAGAGGAAGATGATGCTGATTAATGGTACGCAATCTGACAGCGTACCGGCAAATGACCGCGGGCTACAGTTCGGTGACGGCTGTTTTACTACGGCACTGATCAGCCATGGTCAGGTGCTGCGCCTCGGGGATCACCTGCAAAGACTGCGTGAAGCCTGTGAACGGCTGGCTATTCCCTGCACAGACTGGCAGCAAATGGCACAGGAAATGTCGGTGCTGGCGCGGGATAAAAAACGCGCTGTGCTGAAAGTTGTTATCAGCCGGGGGTCGGGCGGGCGGGGGTATTCTGCTGCCGGCTGTCAGCAGCCACGACGTATTATTTCTGTGACTGATTACCCGCTGCATTATGACGACTGGCGTATTAATGGCATTACGCTGGCGACTTCGCCGTTACGTTTAGGACTTAATCCGGCACTGGCTGGTATTAAACATCTTAACCGTCTGGAGCAGGTAATGATCCGCCAGTTTATTGACCGTGCCGGTGTCGATGAAGCACTGGTGCTGGATTATCAGGGAAGGATTGTTGAATGCTGTACGGCCAATATTTTCTGGCGCTGTGGCGAAGAATTATTTACCCCGCGGGTGGACGCTGCCGGTGTGGACGGTACAATGCGGCGTTATCTTATTCGTATTCTGGCAGAGCAGGGATATGCTTGTCAGACGGTAGCCGAAGATGCCAGCATATTGCAGGCTGCTGACGAAATATTTATCTGTAATTCGTTAATGCCGGTGGTTCCGGTTATCAGGATTGATGACCGTACTTATCATGCCGGGGCACTGACGCGCAGACTTTCAGACATCTGTAACACACCAGGTTAAGCATGCAGAAAAAAATAAAATTTATACTGTCTTTAGCGGTTATCAGCGCTGCTGTCATTGGCGGAGGGCTCTGGAAGACCCGGCAACTGGCAGAATCACCGCTGCTGATTTCACAGCAAACGATTTATACCCTGCCTGCGGGTACCGGACGGCTGGGGCTGGAACAGCAGTTACAGCAACAACATATTATGCGTGACAGCGTCTGGTTTAGCTGGTTACTGAAAGCCGAACCGCAGCTGGCCAGCTTTAAAGCCGGTACCTACCGGCTGGAACCGGGAATGACGGTCCGCGGATTACTCGAGCTACTGGCCAGCGGTAAGGAAGCACAATTTCCGGTTCGTTTTATTGATGGTCAGCGGCTGAGTGAATGGCTGAACGTGCTGCGCAATGCCCCTTACCTGCGCCATGAACTGACTGATGACCAGCTTTCCAGCGTGGCTGCAGCCCTGAAATTGCCGGAGAAAGATCCTGAAGGCTGGTTTTATCCGGATACTTACCTGTATACCGCCCATATGAGCGATGTTTCTTTACTGACCCGTGCTCATCAGCGGATGGTAAAACTGGTTGATCAGGTATGGGAAGGCCGTGCGACGGATCTGCCTTACAAGGACAAGAATCAGCTGCTGACGATGGCTTCAATTATCGAAAAAGAGACAGCATTAAGCGATGAGCGGGAAAAAATCGCGTCTGTGTTCGTTAACCGCCTGCGGCTGGGAATGAAATTACAGACTGACCCGACGGTGATTTATGGTATGGGTGATCTTTATCGCGGAACACTGACTCGCAAGGATCTTGAAACCCCCACGGCTTATAATACATATGTGATCCCGGCACTGCCGCCGGGGCCGATTGCTATCCCCGGTAAAGCATCATTACTGGCTGCCGCGCATCCGGTTACCAGTAACTATTTGTATTTTGTAGCCAATGGCAGTGGCGGGCATACCTTCAGTAGTACGCTGGCTGCCCATAACCGTGCAGTACAGGCGTGGCGCACCCTGCAAGATAAAGCGCCAGACAGCCGTCAGGCCAGGGAAGTACAGGAAAAGAAAACGACCAATGAAAAGTAAATTTATTGTTATTGAAGGGCTGGAAGGAGCGGGGAAAACCACCGCCCGTGAACGACTGCTGGAGGTCCTGCAACAACAGGGGATTACTGATGTCGTATTTACCCGAGAGCCGGGCGGTACGCCGCTGGCTGAAAAACTGCGGACCCTGATAAAACAGGGCGTCAGTGGTGAGCAGGTCACGGACAAAGCCGAATTACTGATGCTGTACGCCGCCAGAGTTCAGTTAGTCGACACAGTGATCAAACCGGCACTCAGCCGCGGGGCATGGGTGATAGGCGACCGGCATGATCTCTCTTCACGCGCTTATCAGGGGGGCGGGCGCGGCTTTGATGACCAGCTGATGAATACGTTACGTCAGGCGGTACTGGGTGATTTTAAACCTGATCTTACCCTGTATCTTGATGTTGCGCCGGAGACGGGTCTGGCCCGTGCCCGCAGTCGTGGCGAGCTTGATCGTATTGAACAGGAGTCACTGGATTTTTTCCATCGTACCCGTGCCCGTTATCTGCAAATTGCCGCTGAAGATTCGACAATCCTGACGATTGATGCCAACGGCACACCACAACAGGTCAGTGCGGCGCTGACGGAAACTCTCGGTCGCTGGCTGGCGGAAAACCGCTGATGGAATGGTATCCGTGGCTGAACAGCACTTATAAAAATATCATCAGTCAGCACCAGGCTGGCCGCGGACATCATGCGCTGCTGATTCAGGCCTTGCCGGGAATGGGTGACAGCGCGCTGGTATGGGGCGTTTCTCGCTGGCTGATGTGCAGCCAGCCGGCAGGTGTAAAAAGCTGTGGCCAGTGCCACGGCTGTCAGTTAATGACTGCTCATAATCACCCTGACTGGTATTCGTTAACTGCCGAGAAAGGTAAGTCTTCCCTGGGGGTGGACGCTATCCGCCAGGTGACGGATAAGCTTTATCATTTTGCTCAGCAGGGAGGCGCAAAGGTTATTTATATTCCGTATGCCGAACAACTGACCGAAGCCGCAGCCAATGCCCTGTTGAAAACACTGGAAGAGCCGCCGGCGGATTGCTGGTTTTTCCTGTGTTCCCGGCAGCCTTCAGCATTACCGGCCACGCTGCGCAGCCGATGTATGACCCTGACGCTACCGGTGCCCGCTGAACAGCACAGTCTGCAATGGCTGGCTGCGCAAACTTCACAACCGCAGGATAATTTGCTGACAGCCTTACGGTTGGCGGGGGGTGCCCCTGCGGCGGCTCTGGAGATGTTTACCGGAAATCAGTGGGAGCAACGCAGTAAATTGTGCCAGGGGCTGGGGACTTCACTGCCGGATAACTGCCTGGCATTACTGCCGCTGCTAAACCATGAGGACGTGGCGTTACGGATCCACTGGCTGATGGCACTGTTGCTGGACAGTGTGAAATATCACCAACAGAACCTGCGCTGGATAACCAATATTGATCAACAGCCACTGGTCGCCAGGCTGGCAGAAATAATCAGCTTACCGGCCTTACATCAAAGCCTTTCACGGTGGATGCAGTGCCGTCACCATCTCCTGGAAACCCCCGCCGTAAATCATGAATTGTTAGTCACCGAAGCTTTGCTCGACTGGGAACAGATGTTCCGGGCGGGCTGACTGAGTTTTGAATAAGCAGAGAGTAAATTATGTTTTTAGTCGATTCCCATTGTCACCTTGATTGTCTGGATTATGAAAATGAGCACCGTAATCTGGACGATGTTATCAATAAAGCCGCCGGGCGTGATGTCCGGTTTATGCTGGCCGTGGCAACGACTCTGCAGGGTTTTAGCGGGCTAAAAGCACTGGTCAGTGATCGCCCGGAGATAGCGCTGTCATGCGGCGTACATCCGTTAAATATGGAACAGCCTTATGAACAGGCAACGTTGCTGGAACTGGCATCTGACCCGCGTGTTGTGGCACTCGGGGAAACCGGACTGGACTATTTTTACCAGAAAGAAGCTGCACAGCAGCAGCAACAGCAGCAGTCTTTCCGGCAGCATATCCGCGTTGGCCGGCAGTTAAATAAACCGGTTATCGTTCATACCCGTGATGCGCGGGAAGATACCCTGGCGCTGTTACGTGAAGAAAAAGTCGAAGAGTGTGGCGGTGTGCTGCATTGCTTCACGGAAGACAAAGAAACTGCAGCCAGATTACTGGATATGGGCTTCTTTATTTCATTTTCCGGGATTGTGACTTTCCGCAATGCGGAACAGTTACGTGAAGCTGCGCGTTATGTGCCACTGGACCGGATTCTGGTTGAGACGGATTCGCCTTACCTTGCCCCTGTACCGCACCGCGGCAAACAAAATCAGCCGGCATTTACCCGCGATGTCGCCGATTTTATTGCGGAACTGAAAGGGGTCGATATTGAAACCCTGGCACAACAGACCACCGCTAACTTCTGTCAACTATTTCATATTCCGATGGAACAACTGGGTGCCTGATGTTTAAGCGCGGCCGGAAACCGCAGGGATGCTGTGTGCGGAAATAATCCGGCGGTTCAGGGGGGGAAATCGTCGCCCGCACAGGCCGGGCCGAAGATAACATCCCCCGTGACCCGGGATAAAGCACCAGAAAAGCCCGGGCCGGCAGTCAGGTCATCACATTTTGATGGCCTTCTGCTGAATGAATAATGTAAAGTCACACAATTACTTATCCCGGATTCTGTGGCACCTTATGGTTAAGCCGCGAACCCGCAGTCTGATACGGCACCAAAAACAATCAGGAATTTAGCGTATGGCCGAAGAAACTATTTTCAGTAAAATCATCCGTCGGGAAATCCCTGCAGATATCGTCTACCAGGACGAACTGGTCACAGCATTTCGTGATATTTCGCCACAGGCACCTGCCCATATTCTGATTATCCCTAACCAGTTAATCCCCACGGTTAACGACCTGAGTGCCGAACATGAACCGGCACTGGGCAGGATGATGACAGTGGCAGCGAAGATTGCCAAGCAGGAAGGTATTGATGAAGACGGTTATCGTTTAATCATTAACTGCAACCGGCATGGCGGGCAGGAAGTTTATCATATCCATATGCATCTGGTCGGTGGCCGTGCGCTGGGGCCGATGTTATCCCGGTAATGTTGCGGAGAGCTCAGATGCGCCTTGCTGTATTGTCTATTCCTTTGTTGTTGTTACTGTCCGCCTGTAGCAGCAGCCAGCCACAGATCAGTATTTCACAGCCTCTGGTCATGGAATCCGATGTGTTGTCTGCCGGTATTACTACCGACGGACCGGTGGTCAGAAGTGACAGTGGTCAGCAAAAAGCCACCGTTATTTTGTATAATGATCGTGACGTCCCGGTAACGCTGCACTATCGTTATTTTTGGTATGATGACAAAGGACTGGAAATTCTGCCGGAACAGACAGCTGAAACCGTGGTTGTGCCTGCACACCAGAGCCGTGAGGCAGTGTCCTGGTCAGGAAATCTGAGTGCAAGTCAGGTACGTGTGTCCCTTTATCTCTGAGGATGTTCAAGTGATTCGCAGCATAAAATTCAGTATTCCGTTGTTTTTTGCGTTTGTTTTATCGGGTTGTATGGTTAATCAGTCACAGAAACCGGCTCCGGTGGAACAGGCTCCGCAACCGGCACAACCTGCGCCGATCGGAGCTCCTCAGCAGACAACGCCGCCGCCGATGAGCCAGCCTCAGCCGGTCCCTGAACCACCGAAACTCAAAACGATTGACTGGCAGGGCAGTATTCCGCCGCTGGTAAATAAAATGATGAATACTCCCGGAATCACCCCGGGCAGTGTTTTACTGGTGGACCGCCTGAAAAACAATACCAACGGCGCTATTCAGAGCGCTAATGCCGACCTTGCTATTCATAATGCATTGCAGAGCAACAGCAAGTTTACCCTGATTACAGCCGAACAACTCAGCCAGGCCAAACAGGCACTGGGGCTGTCCCCGCAAGACAGCCTTAATTCACGGGGTAAAGCGATAGGCCTGGCGCGTAATCTGAATGCACAGTATGTGTTGTACAGTACTGCCCGCGGAGATGCCAAAGCACCACAGTTACAAATGCAACTGATGCTGGTGCAGACCGGCGAAATCGTCTGGACCGGCAGTGCCAGCGTCACTGACTGATCCCTCGCTGTTACAGCTTGTCCGACAATACCAACCGGCAGAATTTTCTGCCGGTTGTTTTTTTCCGTTGCCCGGGCTGAGTGGCCATTCAGTAAAGGTGATTCTGCCTTCGGCAACGCTGGTGGCTCGTCAGCAGCCGTTACAGCCGCTGCCTTTCGTCAATCGCCGGCGTGAATACCGGATCCTTAAAAAACTGTCAGCCTCGGGGCTGGTGGCGGCCCCGCTGGGGGGGAATTCCCGCTGGTTATTATCAGCCTGGCAGCCGGGGGAAGTGTTCAGCCCGCAGCAGTTTTCGCAGCAATACCGGCAAATCTGCCGGACGCTGTTACATCTGCACCGGCAGCCACTGACCGGCTACCCGGTATCGGTATCGGTATTACTGGAGCAGTACTGGCAGCTGTGCCGGCAGCGGACCCACCACTGGCTGAAACACTGGCAGCGTTTACAGTTGCGGGGTGAGCCGGCACCATTACGGCTGGCACCGCTGCATATGGATATCCATGCGGGTAACCTGCTTTCGGACCGTGAAGGCTGCCATTTTATTGACTGGGAATATGCTGCAGATGGCGATATAGCCATTGATCTGGCAATTATTTGTCTGAATGATCCACAATATGAAATGCGCTGGATAACCGCCTATGCACAGGCTGCGGCTGTGGATCGGCAGCTGCTGCAACGTCAGGTACAGCGCTGGAAACCATGGCTGAAGTTACTGATGGCCTGCTGGTATCAGTTGCGTGCAGAACAAACGGCCAGCCCGCAGATGAACACACTTGCCCGTCAGAGCTGGCAAGATTTATAACTTTCTAACCCCTGCTGTCGAGCAGGGATACAGGGACTGCACTATGACAACATCTCTCCCCGGCCCGCTGATGCTGGATGTGGAAGGCTATGAGCTGGACAGCGAAGAACGCGAATTACTGCACCACCCTCTGACCGGTGGTGTGATCCTGTTCAGCCGTAACTATCATGATCCTTCACAACTGGCGGAACTGGTACGCCAGATTCGGGCTGCATCTCATACGCGGCTGGTGGTGGCAGTGGATCAGGAAGGGGGCAGGGTACAGCGCTTCAGGGACGGATTTACTGAACTGCCGGCGATGCAGTCATTTGCGGCACTGGCTGACAGCCTGCAGCAAGCCGGAGAATGGGCCAGAGAAGCTGGCTGGCAGATGGCTGCTGAAATGACCGCACTGGATATTGATATCAGTTTTGCCCCGGTACTGGATATCGGACATATCAGTGCAGCTATCGGTGATCGTTCTTTTCATGATAATCCGGGAATTGCCCTGCCGGTTGCCGCGCAGTTTATTGCCGGCATGCATGAAGCAGGGATGAAAACCACCGGCAAGCACTTCCCGGGACACGGTGCGGTTCAGGCTGATTCCCATAAAGAAACACCGATAGATTTACGTGATGCTGAAACCTTACGCGAACAGGATATGGCGATTTTCAGTCAGCTGATCCGCGAACAACAGCTGGATGCGGTAATGCCTGCCCATGTGGTCTATCCGGCACTGGATCCGTTACCCGCCAGCGGCTCTCCCTACTGGCTGAAAACTGTTTTACGTCAGGAACTGGGGTTCGGCGGGGTTATTTTTTCAGATGACCTGTCGATGGAAGGTGCAGCGATCATGGGCAGCTATACTGAACGTGCACAGCAGTCGTTATCTGCCGGGTGCGATGTCATTCTGGCATGTAACAACCGTGCAGGGGTGATCAGTATTCTGGATAATCTTCCGTTGTCGCAGGCAGAACGCCTGACCCGGCTGTATCATCATGGGCAGAAGGGATATTCCCGCCTGCAACAACATCGCCGCTGGAAAGACAATCAGCGTCAGTTACCGCAATTACAACAGTCCTGGCTGGAGAAAAAACGGGCAGGTTAATCACGCTCCCCTCTGCCAGAGCGTTCCGGCAGAGGGGCAGTAAATATTTAAATATCTTATTGGTTATAGTTTTTATACCACTCCACTGCTTATGGGTATTATGCCCGTATTGTTGATCGGAAATTTTCCCCGCCTGCTGCCAGTTTGATCCGGATCATTTTAATAGGAACAGATTACCCTGACGTGTTATTCTCAAATCAGTGACTCTTTATCGAGTATAACCCTATGTTAGCAAAGGTTATATTAACCTTTTGTTAACTATCAGCTCATAAATCAGGGGGTTTGGTTGACTACTTCTGTGCAAAAAATAATCATAGTGGGTGGCGGTGCTGGCGGTCTGGAACTGGCAACTCAACTGGGCAACAAACTTGGCAAACATAAGAAAGCTGAGATTACACTGGTGGATCGTAATCAGACTCACTTATGGAAGCCATTACTGCATGAAATTGCTGCCGGTTCGATGGATGAAGGTATTGATGCACTGAGTTATCTGGCTCATGCCCGCAATCACCATTTCCGGTTCCAGCTGGGGACCCTGACGGATATCGATCGTGATACCAAAACCCTGCGGCTGGCCGAAATCCGCGATGAACAGGGTAATCTGTTAGTCCCGGAACGCAGCCTTGGCTATGATACCCTGGTGATGGCGCTGGGCAGTTCTTCTAACGATTTCGGGACGCCTGGCGTAAAAGATAACTGTATTTTCCTCGATAATCCCCATCAGGCGCGGCGTTTCCATAACGAAATGCTCAATCTGTTCCTCAAATATACTTCCGGCCAGCAGCCACAGCAGAAAGTGAATATCGCGATTGTCGGTGGTGGCGCAACCGGGGTCGAATTGTCGGCAGAGCTGTATAATGCCGTAAAAGAATTGCACAGTTATGGCTACGAATCACTGAATAATGATGCCCTGAATGTGACACTGGTGGAAGCCGGGGAACGTATCCTGCCGGCGTTACCGGCCCGTATTTCAGCGGCTGCCGAGCTGGAGCTGACCAAACTGGGTGTCAGGGTTCTGACCCGCACCATGGTGACCAGTGCTGATCCTGAAGGGTTACACACTAAATCCGGTGAACTGATCAATGCCGACCTGATGGTATGGGCTGCAGGTATCAAAGCCCCGGACTTTATCAAAGATATTGGCGGGCTGGAAACCAACCGGATTAACCAGCTGGTGGTAACCCCTGAACTGCAGACCACCCGCGATCAGGATATTTATGCGATCGGTGACTGTGCATCCTGCGCGTTACCGGAAGGCGGTTTTGTGCCTCCGCGCGCCCAGTCAGCCCATCAGATGGCTTCCTGTGTACTGCACAATATTCTGGCCCGCCGTAAAGGTAAAGCACAGCAAGCTTATATCTATAAAGATCACGGTTCTCTGGTTTCTCTGTCACGTTTTTCCACGGTCGGCAGCCTGATGGGGAACCTGATGCGTGGCTCGATGATGGTGGAAGGGCGGATTGCGCGGATGGTGTATATTTCACTGTATCGTATGCACCAGATTGCCCTGCATGGCTATTTCAAAACCTTACTGATGATGCTGTCCGGCAGTATTAATCGTGTTATCAGACCAAAACTGAAACTGCACTGAGTTTTTGTCCCCATCCCCGGCGATGATCCTGCCGGGGATTTCTAAGAAGCTTCTCAAAATACCCTTCAGGATCATGTTCAGTGTTTTTTTTCCATTTGTCTGATAGTCCCTGAAACCGGCTTTTGCGACACTGCCGCCACCAAACGAGGCACGCATGCCATCAGTCAGTCACTGGCAGGCAATGGCTGGTGCGTGGTTATCAGATCAATCAGGAGGAAACCTGTGAATAAATCATTAGTAGCAGGCGTAGGTATAGGGATTGTTGCGGCACTGGGTATTGCGTCAGTGGCAGGGGTGAATGTATTGCACCGCGGGCCGGAATACGCGCAAGTACTTTCTGCTACGCCGATCCGTGAAGTGACTAAAAATCCGCGTCAGGAGTGTCATGATGTCAGTGTGGTCCATCGCCGTGCGGTTCAGGATGAAAACCGGCTGACAGGTTCATTACTCGGCGCTGTCGCCGGTGGTGTGCTGGGGCATCAGTTTGGTGGCGGACGCGGGCGCAGCGTGGCTACGGTCGCCGGGGCGCTGGCGGGGGGCTATGCCGGCAACCAGGCACAGGAAGGGTTACAGAACCGTGATACTTACACCACCACTCATCAGCAGTGTAAAACGGTGTATGACAAACAGGAAAAAACGCTCGGTTATGATGTTACCTATAAAATAGGCGATCAACAGGGGAAAATCCGGATGGATAAAGCCCCCGGCGAACGTATTCCGCTGGATAATAATGGTCAGCTGGTTATCGGTACTGCCGGCAGCTGATATTCAGCAGACCTCCCCCGCATCTGCGAGGGAGGTCTGGTTCAGACCCGGTGCTCCTGCATCTGTTGCAGCAGCCGGGTGACCCATTCAATACGCTGTTTCCTTTCTGCCAAATCCACACTGAAGCGCAGTTTTACCGGGCCTTCCAGCTTCCAGTGCTGAGGATCACTCTGTAATAAGCCGATCAGCCACAGGGGATCGACGTGATTCTTTTCGGCAAACTCAATATAGCCGCCTTTCTCACTGGCTTCGATTTTCCGGATACCGATACTGCCGGCCTGCAGACGCAGCAGGGCGATATCCAGTAAATTTCGGGCCGGATCCGGCAACAGTCCGAAACGGTCGATTAACTCCACCCTGAGTTCCTCGATTTCGCTTTCGCTGGCAGCACTGGCGATCCTTTTATAGAAAGAGAGGCGCGTATTGACGTCCGGCATATAATCATCCGGCAGCAATGACGGCATACGTAATTCGACCTCCGTTTGCTGGCTGGTTAAATCTTCCAGAGAAGGTTCACGGCCTGCTTTTAATGCTTCGACGGCATTTTCCAGCAGTTCCATATACAGGGTAAAACCAAGGGTCTCCATCTGACCGCTCTGACCTTCACCCAGCAGCTCCCCGGCACCGCGAATTTCCAGATCATGGGTTGCCAGTGCAAATCCGGCTCCCAGATCTTCCAGAGAAGCGATGGCCTCCAGCCGCTTAGCGGCGTCGGTCGTCATGGCTTTCGGGTGCGGGGTCAGTAACCAGGCATAGGCCTGATGATGGGAGCGTCCGACACGTCCGCGTAACTGATGCAACTGTGCCAGACCAAAATGGTCAGCGCGTTCAATAATAATAGTATTGGCACTTGGGATGTCGATTCCGGTTTCAATGATGGTGGTACAGACCAGCACATTAAAACGCTGATGATGGAAATCATTCATCACCCGTTCCAGTTCCCGCTCGCGCATTTGTCCGTGGCCTATGCCGATTCTGGCCTCAGGGACCAGGGTTGCCAGACGTTCTGCGGCTTTGCTGATATTCTCGACGTCGTTATAGAGATAATAGACCTGTCCGCCCCGCAGAGTTTCCCTGAGAATGGCCTCACGAACCACCAGCTCATCATATTCGCGGACAAAGGTTTTCACCGCCAGCCGCCGGGCGGGCGGGGTGGCAATAATGGACAAATCACGCATGCCGCTCATCGCCATATTCAGCGTTCGCGGGATCGGGGTAGCGGTTAATGTCAGAATATCAACATCGGCCCGCATTGATTTGATCCGTTCTTTATGCCGTACCCCGAAGCGGTGTTCTTCATCAACGATCAGCAGCCCCAGGTCATGCCATTGCAGGTCACTCATCAGTAACTTATGGGTACCGATCAGAATATCCACTTTGCCCTCTGCGGCGTCGCGCAGGACCTGATTTTGCTCTTTGGTGGTACGGAACCGGGACAGCATTTCAATACGAACAGGCCAGTCGGCAAAGCGGTCACGGAAATTATCGAAATGCTGTTGTGCCAGCAGAGTGGTCGGCACTAGCACGGCGACTTGTTTGTGGTTTTCTACCGCCAGAAAAGCCGCACGCATTGCCACTTCAGTTTTACCGAAGCCGACATCACCACACACCAGACGATCCATGGCTAACGGCTGGCACATATCACTCAGCACAGCATTAATTGCCTGTGCCTGGTCCGGGGTCGTATCGTAGGGGAAACTCTCACAAAACTTCTGATACATATCACGGTTATGCTGAAAGGCGTAACCGTGTTTTGCCGCCCGCTGGGCATAGATATCCAGCAACTCTGCGGCGACATCACGTACTTTTTCTGCGGCTTTTTGTCGTGCCCGGTTCCAGCTGTCGCTGCCCAGACGGTGCAGCGGCGCATTTTCTTCGGCTCCGCCGGCATAACGGCTGATCAGGTGCAGAGAAGACACCGGGACATACAGGCTGGCGTCACCGGCGTAGGTGAGCATCAGATATTCGGCTTTGACACCGCCGGTTTCCAGGGTGGTCAGCCCGGCATACCGGCCAACACCGTGTTCCAGGTGCACTACCGGCTGGCCCGGGTGCAGTTCGGCAAGGTTGCGGATCAGTACGTCCGGGTTGATCGTTTTACGGTTATCCTGACGTCGACGGGCCACCCGTTCGCCGAGTAAGTCCGTTTCACAAATCAGTGCCAGCCCGCGGGCATGGTCGATAAAACCGTGTTCGGCAGGGCCGGTCATCAGAAAGTAGCCACTCTCCCCGGCCTGACTGAGTTTGGTGATTTCTGCCGGACGGATTTTAATTTTACTCAGCTGTTCCTGCAGTCGTTCGCGACGGCCCTGGCTTTCCACGGAGAAGACAATCGCCCCCTCGAATGTTTCGCAAAACTTGCGCAATGCCTCCAGCGGATTTTTCGCCTGTGACTGCAGCCGGATATCCGGTAACGGGCGGTAACTGAGATTAGTATTCGCCGCTTTTTCGGGTAATTCCGTGGCAGATAAACGGATCAGCGGCCAGTTTTTCAGTGCAGACATCAGGGGGTCCGGTGCCAGCCACAGGCTGTCCGGAGGCAGCAGGGGCCGCAAAGGGTCGACCCGCCGGTTTTGATAGCGTTGCTGTGTATCCTGCCAGAAACGATCACCGGCAGTTTTGATATCACAGCTGCTCAGCAGCAGGGTATTGACCGGAAGATAGTCGAACAGTGGCTGTAGCGGCGTCGAAAAAAACAGTGGCTGCCAGTATTCAATACCCGTCGGTAACGACCCTTTACTGACCTGCTGGTAGATATGGCCGGGGTCACGTAACACATCAAAATGTTCACGCCACTGGCTGCGGAACAGTTCAATCGACTGTTTATCGGTGGGGAATTCATGGGCCGGCAACAGACTGATGGCCGCGACAGCATCCAGTGTCCGCTGGCTGTCAACATCAAACAAACGCAGGCTGTCAATTTCGTCATCAAAAAAGTCTATCCGGTAAGGCTGCTCACTGCCCATCGGGAACAGGTCAAGTAAGGCACCGCGGATAGCATATTCCCCGTGCTCCATCACCTGATCAACATGACGGTAGCCTGCCTGGTCAAGCTGTTCACGTAACAGGTCGCGGGATACTTTCTGACCACGTTTCATTAACAACGCGTGGCCTTGCAGAAACGGATGAGGGCAGACCCGTTGCATCAGTGTATTGACCGGCAGGATCAGTATCCCGCGCTCCATTGATGGCAAGTGGTACAGGGTTGATAACCTGGCCGAAATAATATCCTGATGAGGAGAGAAACTGTCATAGGGAAGGGTTTCCCAGTCAGGCAAATGACTGACAGGCAGGGCCGTAAACTGGCGGATTTCATCCTGTAAATGCAGAGCTGACTGCATATCACTGGTAATTAAAAGTAACGGACCTGAATGGCGTTCTGCAATCTCTGCGCATCCGGCAGCCATCGCGGCACCTGTCAGCTGGCCCAGTTGGCGGTGGTCGCCGGCATTGACTGGCAGGGAGTAATTTGTCTTATCTGACATGGGGGATGATCATTCTCTCCGAATTTTCCAGACGGCTATGATTTCACATAAATACTTATGGATCATCTGCCGTGACGAATTTTCCTTTTTATTAAAGGATTAAAGCAAATTATGTTCATGGCGGCCTTTTTTCAACCCGGCGCGGCGAAAAAACAGGCACTGCCGGCTGTTTTTTCGCCATTACCTGCTGTTATCAGATAACTTTACCCGTCAATCATCTGCGCAAAGGTTTCCTTCACCGGCTGGCTCCTTTATCATCCGGTTACTGAATTTCAGGCAACCGTCCGGGACCGATTTCATGTACCAACCCGTAGCTCTGTTTATTGGTCTGCGTTATATGCGTGGCCGTGCATCTGACCGTTTTGGTCGTTTTGTTTCCTGGCTCTCTGCGATTGGCATTACGCTGGGGGTACTGGCATTAGTGACTGTACTGTCGGTAATGAATGGTTTTGAGCGGCAACTGGAGGGAAATATTCTCGGGCTTATGCCTCAGGCGCTGGTGACCAGTGACAGCGGCAGTATTAACCCGCAACAAATACCGGCAGACAGCCTTGATCTGCAAGGGGTAGCACGGATAGCCCCTCTGACCACCGCGGATGTCGTGCTGCAAAGTGCCCGCAGTGTATCGGTGGCCGTTATGCTGGGAATTAATCCTGATGAAAAAGATCCGCTGTTGCCTTATCTGATTAACGGATCCGCCAGCAAGCTTCAGCCCGGCAGTTACCGCGTTATCCTGGGCGAACAACTGGCCAGCCAGCTGGGGGTGCATACGGGGGATACCCTGCGTCTGATGGTACCCTCCGTCAGCCAGTTTACCCCGGTTGGCCGTGTGCCGAGTGAACGTATTTTCACCGTGGCCGGAACCTATGCGGCAGACAGTGAAGTGGACAGTTATCAGATTCTGGTCAACCAGCAGGATGCATCCCGCGTGATGCATTATCCGCAGGGCAATATTACCGGCTGGCGTTTATGGCTGGATCACCCGCTGGATGTTGACAGCCTCAGCCAGCAAACCCTCGCCCCGGGGTTACAGTGGAAAGACTGGCGTGAACGCAAAGGCGACTTATTCCAGGCCGTCCGGATGGAAAAAAATATGATGGGTCTGTTGCTGAGCCTGATCGTTGCCGTTGCTGCATTTAATATCGTGACGTCTCTCGGGCTGCTGATTATGGAAAAACAGGGCGAAGTCGCGATTCTGCAAACCCTGGGACTGACCCGTGGTCAGATTATGGCCGTATTTATGGTTCAGGGAGCCAGTGCCGGTATGGCCGGTGCTTTACTGGGGACTTTGGGCGGTGTAGTACTGGCCAGCCAGCTGAACCATTTGTTGCCGGTGCTGGGTCTGTTTCTGGACGGGGCCGCATTGCCGGTAGATATTAATCCGCTGCAGGTGGTGTCAATTGCGGTTATCGCAATGATTGTTGCATTACTGGCGACCCTCTATCCTTCATGGCGCGCTGCCGCCGTTCAACCCGCCGAGGCATTACGTTATGAATAATCCGTTACTTCTGCAATGTGAGCAGCTATGCAAACGCTATCAGGAAGGCAGCGTACAGACCGATGTATTGAAAAATGTCTCTTTCACCCTGCAACCCGGCGAAATGACGGCAATTGTCGGCAGTTCCGGTTCAGGAAAGAGTACTCTGCTGCATTTACTGGGCGGTCTGGACTCGCCAACTTCCGGTGATGTGCTGTTTAAAGGGCAGTCACTGAATCAGATGTCATCGGCGGCGAAAGCTGAACTGCGTAACCGTGAACTGGGTTTTATTTACCAGTTTCACCATCTGTTACCGGACTTCTCCGCCCTGGAGAATGTGGCGATGCCGTTGCTGATTGGCAAAAGAAATAGCCGTGAAGCGTTACAACAGGCCGGCGAAATGCTTGATGCTGTTGGTCTGAAGGCCAGAGCGGCCCACCGTCCTGCTGAATTATCCGGTGGTGAACGTCAGCGGGTCGCTATTGCACGGGCACTGGTTAACCGGCCCAGTCTGGTGATGGCCGATGAACCGACAGGAAATCTGGATGCACGGAATGCTGATGCGATTTTTAAACTGCTGGGAGAGCTGAATCAGATGCAGGGCACGGCGTTTCTGGTGGTCACCCACGACCTGGCACTGGCAAAACGTCTGAACCGGCAGATGGAAATGCGTGACGGACAGTTAACGGCGGAAGTGACACTGACAGGAGCGTTGTGATGATGGGTCCGTTATCCCTGCAGCTGGCGTTGCGTTTTAGCCGCGGGCGTCGTCGTGGTGGTATGGTGTCGCTGATTTCGGTGATTTCGACGGTGGGTATTGCGCTCGGGGTCGCGGTACTGATCATCGGACTGAGTGCGATGAACGGTTTTGAGCGTCAGCTGAATGAGCGGATCCTCAGTGTTGTCCCCCACGGGGAGATTGAACCGGTTAACCAGCCGTTCAGCCAGTGGCAACAGCTGATCACTCCGATAGAAAAAGTCCCCGGAGTAGCCGCCGCCGCACCTTATATCAATTTCACCGGGCTGGTGGAAAGTGCCAGCAAACTGCAGGCACTGACAGTTAAAGGGGTCGACCCGCAGCAGGAGCCCCGTCTGAGTGCACTGCCACACTTTGTACAGGATAATGCCTGGGCTGAGTTTGGTGCCGGAAAACAACAGATTATCCTCGGCGGCGGCATTGCTAAAAGCCTGTCGGTGAAAAAGGGCGACTGGATAACCATCATGATCCCGAACAATGATGGTCAGAACCGGCTGCTGCAACCGCGGCGTATTCGTCTGCAGGTTGAGGGAATCCTGCAACTCAGCGGTATGCTTGATCATAGTCTGGCGCTGGTACCGCTGGCCGATGCACAGCAGTATCTGGGTATGGGAAGCAGTGTGACAGGGATTGCGCTGAAAATGACAGACCCGTTCCGCGCCGTAAAAGTTGTCAGGGCGGCCGGGGAAGTGACCCACAGTTATGTCTATATTCGTAACTGGATCAGTACTTATGGCTATATGTATCACGATATTCAGATGATCCGTGCCATTATGTATCTGGCGATGATCCTGGTGATAGGTGTAGCCTGCTTCAATATTGTTTCAACCCTGGTGATGGCGGTGAAAGACAAGAGCAGTGATATTGCAGTGCTGCGAACCCTCGGTGCGGACGATAAACTGATCCGCACTGTTTTTGTCTGGTATGGCCTGCTGGCGGGTATGGCGGGCAGTATTCTCGGCGTGATTGCGGGGGTGCTGGGGGCTCTTAATCTGACCGCGATTATCCGCAGCATCGAAAAAATGACCGGTCATCATTTTCTGTCGGGAGATATCTATTTTATTGATTTTCTGCCGTCAGAACTGCACTGGCTGGATGTCTGGTCGGTACTGGCTACCGCAATAGTACTCACTCTGCTTGCCAGCTGGTACCCTGCCCGTCGAGCCAGCCGGATAGACCCTGCCCGGGTGCTGAGCGGACAGTAATCTGCTGACACCGGCCGGTCGGAGCTTTCCGGCCTGCCGGTTAATTTCTGCCCCAGACCGGGCGATTGATGTCCTTCTGTTTCATCCGCGATAGCCGTCATTTTCCCTGCGGGGTTATGCTTTCTGCTGCACAGGGCAGAGTTGCCGGCTGCGGATCGCGTCGCTAAAAATCATGCTATGTAAAGCTCTGTCATGGATGGGTGGTTCAGAGTCATAAAGAAAACTGTTATCCTTTCCCCGGTAAGTGAGTAGTGCCGGGCACAGGCAGATCCCGCCCGGCCGGAGTTTTGCCGGCTCATGCTGCGTCTGGTATATGAAATTACCGGCCAGACTGACGCCGTAAATTATCAGTAAAGAGTACCAGAGGGATTTTTATGCGCACACCGCGGCGTCGTGTCCGGATTGCCCGTTACAGGAAACATAAACGCAAACTGCATCAGCGTCACCGGCAGTCTATCTTTGAATGTGATCGGGAGCAGCAGAACATGGCGAAGAACCGCTTGCCTAAAGTGGTTATCCTGACCGGGGCGGGAATTTCCGCCGAGTCAGGGATCCAGACTTTCCGTGCCAGCGACGGTCTGTGGGAAAATCATAAGGTTGAAGATGTGGCGACACCCGAAGGGTTCCGTCGCGCGCCCCGCCAGGTTCAGGAATTTTATAATCAGCGAAGGCAACAATTACATGCCCCGGAAATCGCCCCGAATAATGCCCATCTGGCCCTTGCCAGACTGGAAGCTGTGCTCGGGGATAATCTGCTGCTGGTGACTCAGAACATTGATAATCTGCATGAACGAGCAGGCAGCCAGCGTATTATACATATGCATGGTGAACTGTTGAAAGTACGCTGCCAGGAGAGCGGCCAGGTGGTTACCCGTACCGGTGATATCGGCGCTGACGAACGCTGTACCTGTTGCCAGTTTCCTTCACCCCTGCGTCCGCATATTGTCTGGTTCGGTGAAATGCCTCTCGACATGGAAAGAATTTACCAGGCGATTGCCGAAGCGAATATCTTTATAGCAATAGGCACTTCCGGGCATGTGTATCCGGCGGCCGGTTTTGTCCATGAAGCGACATTACAGGGGGCGCATACGGTTGAACTCAACCTTGAGCCAAGCCAGGTAAATAACGAATTTGCGGAGTGTCATTACGGACCGGCGACCAGACTGGTTCCGGAGTATATCAATGAATTACTGAGTCATCTGCATCAGTAAACAACCCCGGCGGTGGCCGGGGTTATGGTCCGTTACTGACCGGCTTTCAGTTTCTGAAACAGGGTTTCATAAAGCCGGCTGGTATCACCGACATCATCCTGCCATTCTCCCTGTTGCAGTACACTGGCTGGCGGGTACAGGGAGGGGTCATTGGCCACTGCAGCAGGCAACAACTTACGGGCGGCGAGGTTCGGGGTCGGGTAACCGATAGTCGTTGCCACTTTAGCTGCAATATCCGGACGCAGCAGGAAATTAATCAGTTTCATTGCCGCGGCTTTATGTCTGGCATTGACAGGGATAGATAAATTATCCATCCAGAAAATACCGCCTTCTTTTGGCCAGATAACCTGCAACGGGGTACCTGCCTGGCGTGCGACATAGGCAGAACCATTCCATACCATGCCGAGATTAACCTCGCCTTCCATAAACGGGTTACCGGGATTGTCTGAATTAAATGCCAGTACATTGGGCATCAGCTGTCGCAGTTGCTGATAGGCGGCTTCAATCTGCTGCGGGTCACGGCTATTTCCTGAGTATCCCAGCTTACGCAGTGCAATCTGGAACACTTCACGGGCATCATCAGTCAGTAAAAGACTTTGCCGGTACTGAGGCTTCCATAAATCGGCCCATGAAGTCACAGTGGCAGGGTTGATAGCATCAGAATTTACACCGATCGCTGTGGCTCCCCAGATATAGGGAATCGAATACTCGTTCTGCGGGTCGAAAGGTTTATTCAGCAGCGCCGGGTCGAGGTTAACAAAGTTTGACAGCTGCGAGTGGTCTATCTTTGCCAGCATCCCTTCTTTACGCATTTTGGCGACATAATAGGAAGAGGGGACAATCAGATCATAAGCGCCGTCTTTCCAGGTTTTTAGCTTGGCGTACATACTTTCGTTAGAATCGTAGGTCGAATAGATGACTTTAATCCCGGTTTCTTTGGTGAATTGCTCCAGCAAACCCTCCGGCACATATTCGGTCCAGTTATAGAAGTACAGTGTGTTGCTGTCATCGGCGCTGGCGGCTGACAGGCTGAATACTGCGGTGACAGCGGCCAGTAAAAAGGCTGACTTTTTCATATTATTCCCGAAACTGTATTAGTGTTTTTTTCTTGTCAGCCACTGGCTGCAGGCAACCAGAAGAAATGACATTCCAAGCAACAGAGTTGCCAGCGCATTCACTTCCGGAGAGATACCGACTTTAACCATCGAATATATTTTGAGTGGCAGAATTTCGAAGGCAGGGCCGGTGACAAAGGATGAAACCACCACATCGTCCATCGACAGGGTAAAGCTCAGCAGCCAGCCTGCGGCAATCGCCGGAAGAGCGATAGGAAAGATGATGCGCCTTAAGATTGTCAGCTCACTGGCACCCAAATCTTTCGCCGCTTCAAGCATACGAATATCAAAGCCCTGTAACCGTGAAAATACCGTAATCACCACAAACGGCAGACAGAAGGTAATATGTGAGATCAGCAGAGTCCAGAAACCGAGGGAAATTCCCAGCAGCATAAATAAGATCAGCAGAGAAATCGCCATCACAATATCCGGCGACATCATCACTATAAACAGCATACCGTTAACCAGTGGTTTGCCGCGAAACCGGTACTGGTAAAGAGCAACGGCGGTCAGACTGCCGAGCAGTGTGGCACAGGTGGCGGAAATGCCCCCCAGTAATAGTGAGTGCTGTGCTGCCTGCAACAGACTGTCGTTATTCAGCAGAGTCTGATACCAGAGGGTTGTCCATCCCTGCCAGTGAATACCAAACCTGGACTGATTAAAGGAATTGATGACTAAAATGGCAATCGGGATATAAAACCAGGCATAGATCACCGACATAAAGCCGTTACGAAGCCAGCGCATCAGCATATTGCACTCCCGTAACCGGCGTTATCAGCGTGAAAATGGCGGAGGGAAAGCCCCGTTATCAGATATGTTTTAACCACTCGTGTATTGCCTCACCTGCCTTGATACAGTGCGTATATTCATCTGTGTATTTAATAAGGCCGCGAATTCTACACGATTTCAGCGTAAAGCACGATCAGTACCGGCAGATACGCCTGCAAATAAACTTTGCAGGACGTATAGGGGTCAGTGATCGGTTATCCGGGGAACAGGATAGGGAAAACGGGCGGTAAACATAATCACGGCACCTGTTTCTGTCAGAGTGACGTCACGGAACAGTTGTCTGAGCTGACCTTCAAGGACACTGGCAGAATCCTGGTAATTAGTGAAAATACCTTTACGGTTCATTATGTTCATCAGTAACCGGCCAAACAGATTATGTCGCTGGCGTTCACCGCTAATGGTGGTGCCGAACAGAATACCGTCAGCGCTGAGCGCGCGGGTGACATTTTTCAGGGCAGTAAATTTATCGTCAGCTGAGCCGTTAAGACAATGCAGCACGTAGTACAGTGCCACCGAATTAAATTTGTGCTGCAGCTTTTCCGGTAAGGGCAGGAATATATCATGTTGTACTGTCGCCGTGACACGGGCAGGGCCAATACGGCGTTCAGCCTGTTTCAGACATTCAGGGTTGAGGTCCAGCAGAGTCAGCTGACTGATGTTCATACAATGACGCGGGTAATAACCGGTGCCGGTACCGATATCGAGATGTCTGGAAGAAAGATGACGACGGTAAAACGGTAATTGTATTTCCGGGGTGGAGCAACGCCAGGCAAAGCGATTGGCGACCGACATTACCCACCAGTTATATAAGCGCAGTGATACGCTGTTATAGACTCGAATTCCGGGCTGGCTATCCATGTTAATCACTCCCTGTGATCCGGTAATAAGATAAATACTGATTTAAATTATATGAAAGGAAAAACAGGCCAGGGTTATCTCCTGACAGCCGTGGCCTGTCAACTTTAGCAGTATTAATCACCAACCCCAATCATTTTCTTGTTTATAATCCGCGCAGAACGCCGGTAAAACAGCAGCATAAGTCCCATCAGTACCGTCATAATCACACTGGTCGCTGCGCCGAATGGCCAGTCACGCAGTGACAGGAACTGGGTTTTAATAATATTACCGATCAGTAAGTTTTTTGCCCCGCCCATCAGGTCTGAAACATAGAACATCCCCATTGCCGGAATAAAAACCAGCAGACAGCCGGCAATAATTCCCGGCAGGGTCAGGGGCAGAATAATCCGCCAGAATCTTTGCCATTTGCCGGCACCCAGATCACGTGCGGCTTCGAGGCAGGGTTTATCCAGTTTCTCCAGACTGGAATACACCGGCATAACCATAAAAGGCAGTAAAATATACACCAGACCGAGGATCACCGCTTCCGGGGTATACATAATACGCAACGGCTTATCGGTGATACCCGACCAGAGCAGCGCATTGTTTAACCAGCCACGGGTACTGAGGAATATCTTCAGGCCATAAATCCTGATAAGTGAATTGGTCCAGAACGGTACAATCAACAGAAATAACATCACCGGCCGCCAGCGCTGTGGCAGAAGAGTCAGACACCAGGCAAACGGATAGCCGAGCAACAGACTGCACAGGGTTGCAATAAACGCCATATTCAGCGAATGCAGTAACACGTCCAGATATAACGGGTCTGCCAGCCGGCGATAGTTATCCAGTGTCAGTACCGCGCTGATAAAATGATTATCATCACGGGTCAGGAAACTGGCGGCGATGATCATCAGGTTAGGGGCCAGCACAAACAGTACCAGCCAGCCGCTGATCAGACCGACCACCAGCGTCTGAAAGGGATTACGCATCAGCTTCATAGGGTAATACTACCTCCCGCTGTGCTATCCAGCGGACAGATACTTTCTGGTTCAGTGCAAAGTCCGTCGTCGGGTCATTACTGTTAAAAAACTCGCTGACAGTGACCGGCTGACCATTCTCCAGTATAACCACCGACTCCAGGGTACTGCCTTTGTAATTCAGCTCACGGATAACCCCCGGCATGACGTCTGCACTGTCATTATTGCCCGGAGTACTGAGCTGCAGGTCTTCCGGACGCAGCAATACATGGACCTGATCGCCTGCTGAAACCGGAAACGGACAGTCCACAGAATAGGGATGTCCGGCGATAGTGACGGTGGTTTTACCGTCAGCCTGTACCGACTGTACATGGCCGTTAAAGATATTAATTTCGCCAATAAACTGTGCCACAAACAGGCTGGCCGGTGCTTCATAGATTTCCCGCGGAGTCCCGTCCTGCGCTATATGACCGTCTTTCAACACCACAATTCTGTCAGACATGGTCAGTGCTTCTTCCTGATCGTGAGTGACAAAAATAAACGTGATGCCCAGTTTACGCTGCAGCGCTTTCAGCTCATTCTGCATTTGTTTACGTAATTTATAGTCAAGGGCAGACAGGGGTTCATCCAGTAGCAGCACGGCAGGCCGGTTGATCACTGCCCGTGCTATGGCGACACGTTGCTGCTGACCTCCTGATAACTGTGCCGGACGACGGGCAGAAAAATCCTGCAACTGCACCATTGCCAGCGCTTCTTCTGTGCGCCGTTTAATTTCAGCGGCGGGTGTTTTTTGCATCCGCAGACCGAAGGCGACGTTATCAAACACGCTCATATGGGGGAATAATGCATAGCTCTGAAACACGGTATTGACCGGGCGTTGTTCGGCTGGCAGAGCAGTAATATTCCGGCCATCGAGGATAATATCGCCGCGGTCTGTCGTTTCGAGACCGGCAATCAGCCGCAGGATGGTCGTTTTTCCGCAGCCTGAAGGTCCCAGCAGGGTAATAAATTCGCCATGACCGAGGGTCAGGTCAAAGCCGGAAATCACCGGCTTCCCGTCAAAAGCTTTACTGATGCCAGAAAGCGTAACCAGCGCCTGTTGCGCGCATGTTTGCGTCATTTTAGTCACTCAGTTAATAAAAAGGGAGGGAAGGTCAGCCGCTGATGCAGGCCAGCCAGTTTACTAAGCGCGGGATGATACCTGAATTATCCCTGATTACCAGAGAAACAGCCGGATCAAAAGCGCTGTCAGCGGAACAACGATTTTTTGCCTGCAGCTATACCGCGCGGCAGAAAATACAGTATCGATTAATTAATTAAATAATATAAACGAATGCTTTATGACTTCGGACAAAATAATGCGCCTTTGATGCGTCAATAATACCAGACGCATGATTGAGGAGCCTGAGATGGAAATGTTACTGGATAGATTTTTAACGTATGTTCAGGTGGATACACAATCCAGGGTGCAATGCCGTAATGCCCGGGTCCCGAGCAGTGAAGGGCAATGGCAACTGGCAAAAATACTGGCGGAAGAGCTGGAAGCGCTGGGGTGTGTTGATATTAGCTTAAGTAATAATTGCTGTCTGATGGCGACGTTACCCGCGACCGTCAGTGAGCCGCTGCCGGTTATCGGTTTTGTTGCGCACCTGGATACTGCACCGGACTATAGCGGTAAAAACGTGCGCCCCCAGCTGGTAGAAAATTACCGTGGCGGGGATATTGCCCTCGGAATAGGTGATGAAATCCTTTCCCCGGTGCTGATTCCGGTACTGCATCAGTTACACGGGCATACACTGATTACCACAGAAGGTAAAACCTTACTGGGCGCAGATGATAAGGCCGGCATTGCTGAAATTATGACCGCCCTGGCAAGATTAAAACAACAGCAACGGCCACACGGTACAATCCGTGTAGCCTTTACGCCGGATGAAGAAACAGGGACGGGTTCTGCTTTGTTTGATATTGAAGCCTTTGGTGCTGACTGGGCTTATACCGTCGACGGCGGCGGCTGTGGTGAATTTGAGTATGAAAATTTTAATGCCGGGAGCGCTGTCGTAAAAATTACCGGTAACAGTGCCCATACGGGGGAGGCGAAAGGGAAACTGGTCAATGCCCTGGAGCTGGCATGGGAATTTCACCGCCAGCTGCCGGCAGATGAAAAACCGGAGAATACAGAAGGCTATCAGGGCTTCTATCATCTTGAGTCACTGAAGGGTAATGCTGCGCGCGCGGAACTGCATTATATGATCCGTGACTTTAACTGGCAGGATTTTCAGTGTCGTCAGCAACAGTTGCAGGCACTGGCAGAGCAAATCAACCAGCAATATGCAGGTAAAGCCATGCTGATGGTTTCTTTCTGCGACAGTTATCGCAATATGCGAGAAAAAATAGAAGCACAGCCACAGGTTATCAGCCTGGCATTACAGGCCATGAAACAGTGCGGTATTGAGCCGAAAATCAAGCCGGTACGCGGAGGAACCGACGGTGCCGTTCTTTCCTGGCGTGGTTTGCCTTGCCCCAATCTGTTTACCGGTGGGTTCAATTTTCATGGAAAACATGAGTTTGCTTCACTGAATATTATGGATCAGAGTGTTCAGGTGATTATGAAAATAGCGGAGCTGGCTGCCAGTGGCGGGGAAAGGTAACGTCCGCAGAATTGCCCCGCCACGGGACAACTCTGCGATTATTACTGTAACTGTAACTGTAACTGTAACTGTAACTGTTACTGCTCGTCGCTGAAATACCAGTAACCACTGTTGATTAGCCCGGCCAGCTGGCTAAGGAAAGCCGGATCCTCCAGTGCATCGGCAAAATCGCTGGCGATAAGCAATGTTTTATTTGCCAGCGCGTGCAGGGCCTGCGGGTGGGCGCAGTGCAGACTTTCACCGTTAATAAACACCCCGTCTCCCGACATCAGCACCCGCAGTCCGCCAAGGCGGCTAAGCGTATCCCCTTGCTGCAGGGCATCCAGAATTTCATCCGGCTGGTAAGGGGGTTCCGGCGGCGCTACATCCAGTTCATGACGTGACTGAGAAATAAACTCACCGAACCATTGATTAAATTGCTGCGGTTCACGGATCAGCGCCAGCATCATGTCGCGGACAGCTTCCGTTTCTGCGGGCAAGATATCCGCCGGGTTTTCACGCATCTGTAGCTGCGGGTCACTGTAACGATGGGTACCTATATCATTAGCCAGTGCATAGTCAGCAAAACTGCTCAGCAGTTCTTTACCCGAAGGAGCGCGAAAACCCACCGAATAGTTCAGGGCGTTTTCCAGCGAATAACCGTCATGGGGGAAGCCGGGCGGAATATAAATAATATCGCCCGGCGCAAGCACCTCATCAATAATGGCGTCGAAGGGTTCCACCTGTAACAGATCAGGATGCGGGCAATGTTGTTTGATATGCACATTATTACCCACCCGCCAGCGACGACGGCCACTGCCCTGGATAATAAAGACATCGTATTGATCGAGATGCGGACCGACACCACCGCCGGGGACCGAAAACGAGACCATCAAATCGTCCATCCGCCAGTCCGGCAAAGCGCGGAAAGGCTGCATCAGTGCGGCTGACGGGGAGTGCCAATGATCAACGGCCTGCACCAGTAAAGACCAGTGTGTTTCACCGAGGTGATCGAAACTTTCAAAAGGTCCGTGGCTGACGTGCCATTTATCGTTATTCTGGCTGACCAGCCGGCTGTCGGTCTCATTTTCCATCGCCAGACCGGCAAGTTCATCGGGAGTAATAGGATCGACAAAATCCGTGAATCCCTGTTTAATGACTACCGGCTTTTTCTGCCAGTAAGTTGCCAGAAATTCCGGCCAGTTGATGGAAAGTTGATAATCCATAGAAACCTTCAGTTGTACGGGGAGTATTGCCTGAGTATACCAGTCCGGCACCGCACCAGCCTGACAAAATTTACATCTGCTGCTGGCGAAATATTACCTGCATTCTGGTGCCACCCAGTGGCCCTGAATAAGCAATAATGTCTCCCTGGTACAATTCGACAATTTCGCGTGCCACCGCCAGGCCGATCCCCTGACCGGGCCTTAATGTATCCGCCCGCTGTCCGCGGAGAAAAATCAGGTCACGTTTACTCACCGGGATGCCGGGACCATCATCATCAATAAAAATATGTAATTCACTTTCTGTCTGCCGGGCAGTGACTTCAATAAACTCAAGACAGTATTTACAGGCATTATCCAGAATATTACCCATCACTTCCATAAAATCGTTCTGATCGCCACAGAAGGTAATTTCCGGCGAAATATCCAGTGACAGATCAATACCTTTCCGCTGATAGACCTTATTTAATGCCGAACAGAGGCTGTCTGACAGAGCGGATACTGAATGTAAATCACGCTGCAACGGATTATGGTCGGCCTGTAAACTGGCGCGGTGCAGATAATAACCAATCTGTTGTGAAATACGGCTGATCTGCTCCAGCATGACCGGCTCGGCCTGTTCCACGGTTAACGGATTTCCGCCACGCAGGGAGCGCAGGGTACTCTGCAATACAGCCAGTGGTGTTTTCAGGCTATGGGTTAAATCAGACAAGGTGGTGTGATAACGCATACCGCGCTGCCGCTCATTATTCAGCAACAGGTTCAGGTTACGTACCAGACTGCGCAGTTCACGGGGCGGAGTGGGATCCAGACTGTCCCGCTGGCTGGTTTCGAGCTGCTGGACCTGAGCCGCCAGATGACCGATAGGTTTCAGGCTCCAGCGTGCGGCCAGCCACAACAGAGGGATCACCAGTAACAGATTAGCGGCCAGTACATAACTGAACCACAGCCAGACCACATCAGAATGCTGTAACTCCTGGGGGATAGAGTCTACCACCACAATTGTCAGGGCCGGCAAACTGGGGGTGGCATCATAACGGTTAACCGCGACTGAATGGGTGAAAGTATCATCACTGTCCAGCTGGCTCATTTTTCGCCGCGCTTCACGGTCATCCCCGATAGCTTCAAGGCTGGTATGATTATTGGTATCTATTTCGTAAAAGTCGCTTTTCAGCAGCCAGCTGGGATGGATCTCGGAACGTATTTCCGGGACATCGCGCAGTTGCCATAACAGGCGCCCATGTTCATCATAAATAAACACCAGCGTCGGAAAGTTAAGTTTTATCCGTTCGGGTTCGGCAATCGTCAGTTTATTATCCTGCCACTGGGCAAGGGTGAAAAACAGATTACTTTCACCACGCATCACCCGGTAAGTATTATTATCAAAGCCGATAACATAACCAATAACGGCCACCACCCCGTAAGACAGGGATAAGAATAATACCAGTACCGACGCAGCCAGCAAAAAACGCACCCGTAATGATAGCGGACCCCGCGGGGAGAAAAACCGCCACAGGCGTTTAGTTGTGCTCAAAGCGATATCCCTGACTGCGTACGGTGGTGATCACATCACCGTCATGCAGCTGCAGTATTTTCTTCCTCAGACGGCCCATCAGGACATCAATGGTATGGCTTTCACGCAGTTCTGCATCCGGGTACAATTGCAGCATCAGTGATTCTTTGCTGACCACTTTTCCGGCATTACGGATCAGGGTTTCGACAATGGTATATTCGAACACTGTCAGTTTCACCGCCTGCTGGTGGATGGTTAATTCCTTGCGGGACAAGTCGACCTGAAAAGGCCCGGACTCTATGACCTGTGAGGCATGCCCGCTGTTACGGCGCATCAGGGCCTGTAGTCTGGCAGCCACTTCTTCAATATGAAAAGGTTTAGTGACATAGTCATCGGCACCGGCTTCCAGTGCTTCCACTTTTGCCTGCCAGCCTTCGCGGGCGGTCAGCACCAGAATCGGTTGCTTTACGGCGCGGGCACGCCAGCGGCGGATCAGTGTCATACCATCTTCGCCTGGCAGACCGAGATCAATCAGAGCAACATCCGGTTCATGTTCTGACAGAAAATAATCGGCTTCTTTGGCATCTTCGGCGGCATCTACCTGATGGCCCATATCACGTAACTGGACAGCCAGGTGATGACGTAACAAAGCATTATCTTCAATAACCAGCACACGCATAATTGCAACCTCAGAAATCAGCAGGAGGGACTATCAGGTGATTATACGTGATTTGAGGTAAACAGGGGATTAACGCAGGCCGGAAGATCCGGCCTGCGCTGGCAGGTTATTTCAGTTCATCAACCATAGTGACTGCACGGCCGAGATAATTAGCCGGGGTCATTGCTTTCAGGCGGGTCTTTTCTTCTTCCGGCAAGGGCAGGTTATCAATAAAGGTTTTCATTCCTTCCGCATCGACGCGTTTACCGCGGGTCAGCTCCTTCAGTTTTTCATACGGCTTTTCGATACCGTAACGACGCATAACGGTCTGCACCGGCTCAGCCAGAACTTCCCAGTTGTGATCCAGTTCATCCAGCAGACGTTCGCGGTTCACTTCCAGCTTAGAGATACCTTTCAGGGTAGACTGGTAGGCAATGACGGCATAGCCGATACCGACACCCAGGTTACGCAATACGGTGGAGTCGGTCAGATCACGCTGCCAGCGGGATACCGGCAGTTTGGCTGCCAGATGCTGTAACACGGCGTTAGCCAGTCCCAGGTTACCCTCTGAATTTTCGAAATCAATCGGGTTGACTTTATGGGGCATCGTGGAAGACCCAATCTCACCGGCGATGGTTTTCTGTTTGAAGTGATTCAGGGCAATATAACCCCAGATATCACGGTCAAAGTCGATCAGGATAGTGTTAAACCGGGCAATGCAGTCAAACAGTTCGGCAATATAATCGTGCGGTTCAATCTGCGTGGTGTACGGGTTCCAGCGGATCCCCAGTGAAGTAACAAACTCTTCGCTGATACGGTGCCAGTCGGCTTCCGGATAAGCGGCAATGTGAGCGTTATAGTTACCCACCGCGCCGTTAATTTTACCCAGGATTTCAACCTGTTCTAACTGACGGACCTGGCGTGCCATACGGTAAGCTACGTTTGCCATCTCTTTACCCAGGGTTGACGGCGTGGCCGGTTGTCCATGGGTACGGGACAACAGTGGCAGATCACGGTATTCCGTTGCCAGGGTCTGCAGTGCTTCGGTCAGCTGTTTCCAGTAAGGCAGAATAACCTCACGGCGGGCCGTCTCCAGCATTAATGCATGGGACAGGTTATTAATATCTTCAGAGGTACAGGCAAAGTGGATAAACTCAGAAACCGCCTGCAAAGCAGGAACAGTGGCCACTTTTTCTTTCAGGAAATACTCTACTGCTTTCACATCATGGTTAGTGGTACGTTCGATTGTTTTGATCCGCGCGGCATCTTGCTGGTTAAAACCGGCGACAATCTGGTCAAGGAAAGCGTTTGCGTCGGCATCAAATGCAGGAACTTCCCTGATTTCTGCGGTTGATGCCAGTTTCTGTAACCAGCGGACTTCAACCTGAACACGAAATTTCAGTAAACCAAATTCACTGAAAATCGCGCGCAGCGGGCTGACTTTTTCCCCATAGCGTCCATCAACAGGGGAAACGGCGGTCAGTGCGGATAATTCCATCAGTGCAACTCCTGAATCATTGTAAAAGCAGTCATGCTGTCGCCAGTTAAAATCCGGGCGACAAACGGGATAAAATTGATTTCGCTTCCCCGATAATCCGGGTGCGGCTAAACATTAAATGCAGGCGGCTGCCGCCAACCTGTTGCCACAGCACTGCGGCACGGATACCTGTCAGTAATGCGGCGCGGACTTTACTCTGTACCAGCGAATTTTGCAGTATTGCCGGATCACCGGTGACCTGAATACGCGGCCCTATCGGACTGATAACATCCACATAAATTGATGCAATAGCGGCAATCACTGTATCGGATTCCAGTGCGTAGTGCTGCAGCTGGCGATCGAGCTGAGAAATTCGCTGTGTCAGCTGCTGCAATGCCTGGCGGTTTTTATGCAGTTTACGCTCCAGCATCAGCAGGCTCAGGGTATAGCGGGTAAGCTCAGCGCTGGCCCCCTGACGTGACGGACTGTGGAGTACGGCAATCAGAGTTTCCAGGCCAAAGCGCAGGGCAGACTCATCGCCGCCATACACCGCCAGAGTATCCGGCGGGTTCAGATCGATCAGGCTGCGCAGGGACACACTGAATGTGTCGGCAGGACAGTTGCCCTGGTGTGCAAGTTGCCGGGCCAGATGTGCTGCCTGACAGACACCGGCCAGCGCCAGGGTAATTTCGCGGATATTTTTCGCCACAGGCTCCCCGTGATTATTCAGTGACCGGCAGAGGCAGGCGTTGTTCTATCACACCGCCGCCCAGACAGACATCGCCCAGATAAAATACAGCCGATTGTCCCGGAGTTACAGCAGCCACGGGCTCGTCAAAGCGAACTTCAATACGCTCGTCAGACAGGGGAATCACTTCACAGGGAATATCCGTCTGGCGATAACGGGTTTTTACTGTGCAACGGAAGGGGGCTGTTACCGGCTGGCGATCAACCCAGTCCAGTTGCTGTGCAACCAGCCCGACAGACATCAGCCGGGGATGTTCGGCGCCCTGGGCGACGATCAGCCGGTTTCCGGTCAGATCTTTATCAACCACATACCATGGGTCATCATTACTGTCTTTCAGGCCACCGATACCGAGGCCTTTACGCTGACCCAGAGTGTGATACATCAGCCCCTGGTGCTGGCCTAAGACCTGTCCGTCAGTGCTTTCGATCGGCCCCGGCCGCGCCGGTAAATAACGTCCGAGGAAATCACGGAATTTACGCTCGCCAATAAAACAGATCCCGGTAGAGTCTTTTTTACGGGCAGTGATCAGATCCAGCTGCTCTGCAATGCGGCGTACTTCCGGCTTCTCCAGCTCACCGACCGGGAACAGACTCTGGGCTATTTGCTGGTGGCTCAGGGCATACAAAAAGTAGCTCTGATCTTTATTGGTATCCAGACCGCGCAGTAACTGGCTTTTACCGTTGACATCCTGACGGCGGACATAGTGCCCTGTGGCTATCAGGTCTGCCCCCAGGTCTTCGGCGGCGAATTCCAGGAAGGCTTTAAATTTGATCTCTTTATTACAGAGAATATCCGGGTTAGGGGTACGACCGGCTTTATATTCGCCGAGGAAATGTTCGAACACATTGTCCCAGTATTCTGCCGCAAAATTGATTTTATGCAGGGGGATGCCGAGTTTGTCACATACGGCTTGTGCATCAGCCAGATCTTCTGCGGCGGTGCAGTATTCTTCACCGTCGTCTTCTTCCCAGTTCTTCATAAACAGACCTTCGACCTGATATCCTTGCTGTAACAGCAACCAGGCAGAAACGGAAGAATCAACCCCGCCGGACATACCGACGATTACTTTTTTTTGACTATTGTCAGACATGACCTACTCACACAAGACGTATTTATAAAAAACCGGCGGCATACTTTACCATGACACGGGGTATTACGCACCCCTGGCAGCAGGCCAATTGAAGGCACTCACCAGACTCAGGGGGTAACGTGCCGGCTGTTGCCACAGACGGACGCTTTCGGCGACCAGCGGGGAACGCAGATTATCCGCGTGCAGAATCGCTTCAGGCGTCAGCCAGTGGCAGCAATCAATATCACTGTCCTGCGGGCTGGTTTGCGCACAAAAGGTGAGGTCCAGCCCGAACAGGAAACGGATAAAAGGCGTATTATCCGTAGCGATCCATTGCTGTACCCCGAGAAAATATTGCGGGCTGGCCTGCAAGCCCGTCTCTTCATATAACTCACGGCTGGCGGCGTCGGCTAAGGTTTCTGCGGCTTCCAGGTGGCCAGCCGGCTGGTTCAGTACTGGCCGGCCATTCACCTGTTCTTCAACCACCAGTAATTTTCCCGCCGCATGGACAATACAGGCGACAGTGATATGCGGAGTAAACATAACATCCCCTCTGCTCAGTAGAAAACAACAGCACTATGCCGCTGATACAGGAGCTTCGCGCCATTCACCACAGGCCAAATCCCCCAGCGTATAACTGCCAATCGCATAGCGTATCAGCCGCAACGTTGGAAAGCCGATAGCCGCGGTCATCCGCCGGACCTGACGGTTGCGGCCTTCATACACAATAATTTTCAGCCAGCAGGTCGGTATTGATTTACGTTCGCGGATGGGTGGCTGACGTGGCCATAACCATTCCGGCTCTGAAACCTGTTCAACTACCGCCGGCAAGGCAGGGCCATCTTTCAGGACGATCCCGTTGCGCAGTTTCTGCAAATCCTCATCTGCCGGCTGCCCCTCTACCTGCACAAAATAGGTTTTCGCGGTGCGTTTGCCGGGCTGTGTTAGTCTGGCCTGCAACTTGCCATCATTGGTCAGCAGCAACAGTCCTTCGCTGTCACGGTCAAGCCGCCCGGCAGCATAGACACCACTCAGCGGAATAAACTCTTTCAGGGTTCGCCGTCCGCCATCATCAGTAAACTGTGGCAGAACATCGAAAGGCTTATTAAACAGGATCACCCGGCGGGGTTGATTGTCTGCCACAGGGCGGGCAGGGCGTCGCTGATTTCTGGGTTTCTTAAACATAATGTCTTTTTTTGGTCAGTATCGTCACAGTATAACTGCTGCGGGCTGTTTTGGCTGTAATAGAAACTACGCCACAGGCGGTGCTGAAGGATAACTGACTATTTTACGTGCAGTTATTACCCGATGCCAACAAACTGAAGCTGTGCCACAAATCTTATCCTGTAAAAATAAAATGCTTATCACCGGCAATATTTTGCGGTAATACTCTTAGTCACAGTTTTGCCAGCGCCGGCTATTCGGGTTCATTTTTTTATGCTATTGCCCGGCGATTCGGGTAGTATTGCGCGGCATCTTACAAATCATTAACATAAAATCGCTCGAAGGAGAGGTTGATGGAAAGCAAAGTTGTTGTTCCGACAGAAGGTCAGAAAATTACTGTTAGTCAGGGAAAACTCGTTGTACCAGATAACCCGGTGATCCCTTATATCGAGGGGGATGGGATTGGTGTTGATGTCTCTCCTGTGATGCTGAAAGTGGTCGATGCTGCGGTTAACAAGGCCTACCATGGCAAACGTAAAATTTCCTGGATGGAGATTTATACGGGTGAAAAATCAACTGAACTCTACGGCCCGGATGTCTGGCTGCCGCAGGAAACTCTTGACCTGATCAAAGAATACCGTGTTGCTATTAAAGGCCCATTAACCACCCCGGTTGGCGGCGGCATCCGTTCTCTGAACGTTGCCCTGCGTCAGCAGCTCGATTTATACATCTGCCTGCGTCCTGTCCGCTACTATACCGGTACTCCGAGCCCGCTGAAACGCCCGGAAGATACAGACATGGTCATCTTCCGTGAGAACTCCGAAGATATTTATGCCGGTATCGAATGGAAAGCCGGCAGTGCGGAAGCCGATAAAGTGATTAAATTCCTGCGGGATGAAATGGGTGTTAAAAAAATCCGTTTCCCTGAACACTGTGGTATCGGCGTAAAACCGTGTTCGGAAGAAGGAACCAAACGTCTGGTGCGTGCGGCAGTGGAATATACTATCGCTAACGATCGCGATAGTCTGACACTGGTCCACAAAGGCAACATTATGAAATTTACCGAAGGCGCTTTCAAAGACTGGGGTTACCAGTTAGTGAAAGACGAATTCGGCGGGGAACTGCTGGACGGTGGTCCATGGATGAAGTTCAAAAACCCAAAAAATGGTAAAGACATTATTGTTAAAGATGTCATTGCCGATGCTTTCCTGCAGCAAATCCTGCTGCGTCCGGCAGAATACGACGTTATTGCCTGTATGAACCTGAACGGGGACTACATTTCTGATGCCCTGGCAGCCCAGGTGGGTGGTATTGGTATCGCCCCTGGCGCCAACATCGGTGACGAATGTGCACTGTTTGAAGCGACCCACGGCACCGCACCAAAATATGCCGGTCAGGACAAAGTGAACCCGGGTTCCGTTATCCTGTCCGCCGAAATGATGCTGCGTCATATGGGCTGGACCGAAGCAGCTGATTTAATCATTAAAGGTATGGAAGGCGCTATCGCCGCTAAAACCGTCACCTACGATTTCGAACGTCTGATGGACGGCGCTAAACTGCTGAAATCTTCAGAGTTTGGTGATGCGATTATCAGCCATATGTAATCACGGATAACCGCGGATACATTATAACGGGTTCTGAAAAGAACCCGTTTTTTTATGCCCGAAAACCTTTCCCCAAAAACCCTCGGCATGTGGTCTGTATTTCATCAACATTTTTTACTTTTTGACCCCAAAATACTGTCATTTTGGGTGGGGGAGTTTGCCTAAGGATTCAGTGAGTAACTCTCTGGTAATCCCCCCGTAAAACCGGTGTATTTATAAACAGAATTTTCTACTCACCTGAATTCAGGGGGATTTCTATGATCCGAAAGGCGGCTAAGCTCACCGGTCACGCTTTACAGACAGCCAGATCATGCCATTGTTAAGCAGGCTGAAGAGGGTACCCCGGTTCCGGAACTGTGCCGGGAACATGGCATCAGCAGTGCCAGTTTTTATAACTGGTGTTCGAAGTTTGGCGGGATGGATGCTGCCCTCATGTCCCGTCTGAAAGAGCCGGAAGCTCTACTTTACACCGGTACTGAACAAAGGGAAGAGATCAATTGTCATCAGGCACAGCAACGATCGTTCCATGAATCACGATAGATAATATTACCCTCCGTATACTTCCAGGCTATCGTCTCATAACGCAATTGTCTCATAACGCAATTCAAGTATTTCAAGATGAGTGCTGCTCGTGCCATTAGGGGCAAGATAAGGGGAAATAGTCGTGATTTTGACGTTGTCCAGAATGATATTGAAATATTCCGACTCAATGCCCGATTCAAGTATTCGGTACATCCTGATTATGGCTTTTTTCAGCGTGCGACCTTCACATACGGCGCGATACAGAGCAGGTGTCGTCTGGTCAAATTCTTTCACTATCGTGATCGGGCTATGAACGCGCGTTCCGGTAAGCTTTCCCCGGATGGGATCTACTGGAATGGTTACACCATGCGAAAATGATTTTAACTCAATTGAGCCCGGACGCAGTGGCATTAGACAACTGCCAACAATCGGCGATCCGTTTTCATCTTCAAGCCATAAATGAGCGGGAGCAGACATATAATTTCCTTATCAGTGATGATTTAAATAGCTGCGATATTCGCGCTGTCACCATTTACAGTAACGTGTAAAAATAACAATCATAACTATGGCGAATACGCCTATAGGCCAGACAGGGCTGTCAGGAAAAAAATATCCCTGAAGCAGTGCGAAAATAATCGTGAGGATCACAGGCCCGTACAGTGATGATAAAAACCTGAGTTGCCACAGTAGGAATTTCTTTAGTGATTGAATCATGGTTATCTGACCATCCGGGTGATGATGTTTGCTATACCGGAATCAGACGACCATTGTGCTTCAAGTGCGCCCGCGCGCTCGAAGACTGGTTCAATCAGGAAATACATCATTTCCAGTTGTTGCATGTAAAGTGCAGAGTAATAGGCTGGGTACTGGACGAGCAGACGGCGGGCACTATCCGCCGCTTTCTGAACCAAGCCATATGTAGCCACTATTCCTGCAGCCGTACCTGCTGTTCGTCCCGTAAGGGCACTGAGTTGCATACTTAGATTCAGTCCAATACGGACGCTGGTAGCGACCGCTAAAGCGTACCCTGCACCTGTAAGGGTGCTGGCAGCTATATGGACATTCACGGCCATAAGCGCTTTTTTAATATGTTCTAATTGTTCACTGGTTTTGTATTTAAATATTTTTTCAAAGTAGATCCGAAGCATTTCATAGACAACGTCACCATGCTGGATAATACGAATAACAGCATTCCTGAAGCGCAGGTCTTCCGTCTTTTGCTGCTGGCAAACATCGTTATATTCATCGGTAAAACAGGACGTGTAATACAGCAGGCGGGTCGCCCCCTTCCCTAATGTATCAACCTGGTTTCTGATCTGTTCGCCGACAGCAGAAACAGCATGATCGAGCTTCAGTGCAAGAATCTTGCTGGCCTGTAGGTAACTGATGACTTCATTGTTGTTGTACATAACCGCTCCTTGCTAATTTTCATTAAATCCATTTGTTCGCTTTTTGTCCGATGGAAGGAGTTTATAACTATACAGACTGAGGCATATTGTCAACGCTACGATGATACAGAATATAAAAAACGCTCCCGGGCGGGAGCGCTATGGTGTAATTATGCGACCTTGTTTCGCAGTGAATACAGACGAAGCGACCAGTTACCGGGATAGTGGCCCGGCGTCAGCAGTCCCCACCGCTGTTCGTCACTCAATACGTTGCCAATGACGCTCTCTCCGGCCACGCCGCAGAGCGACAGCTGGATATAGGCCATGTCAGCGGCCAGTGGATCAATATCCGTCGCGGAAAACCACAGATAGCGGTGTGAGGCGTAATCTGCCTGATTAAGAACGTCGGCAAAAGCCAGTACCATGCAACCGGCACCACAGGCAGGCTCGCTGAGAGTGAGGAAAGGTTTTTCATCAAACATTGCCCTCACATCTCCCGGCTACAGTTGCGCCATCATTCTGTCCACATCCGGTAATCCCCCCCGAAAAACCGGGGTGTTTATAAACAAAATTTTTTACTCACCTGAATTCAGGGGGATGTCTATGACCCGAAGGGCAGCGAAGCTCACCGGTTACGTTTACAGACAGCGAGATCATTGCCATTGTTAAGCAGGCTGAAGAGGGTACCCCGGTTCCGGAACTGTGCCGGGATGGATGCTGCTCTCATGTCCCGTCAGAAAGAGCCGGAAAACGCCGCCTGAAAAAGAGGTATGCCGAAGAACGGCTGAAATCTGAAATCATTCAGGAAGCCATGGCAAAAAAGTGGTAAGGCCATCGCATCGAAAGCAGATGGCACAAGAAGCGGTCCGGCTTCGGCAAATCAGTATTCGTTTTGTCTGCCATTATCGATCTAACCTGCCCGCGGATTTGACCAGCAATTTTTTCCCGCTGCGGAGGAAAAATTGAAAATGCACCGGGAAGATTTTTTTACTCTAACTTATTGAATTATAATCACATAATAATTTTCAGAGCTGTATAGAAAGCAAAAATCCCGCTTAATTTCCCTTAAGCGGGATTCTTTAATATGGCTTCTCTGACTGGGATCGCCTTTGCCAGTAACTGGCTAATAAGTAGCTAAATCAGAATGACTTTTCTGTCAAGACCACCAGAATGATCACCGATTTTTTCTGGTTTTCCCTTCTGCATGTAAGTTGAGTACTATAGTTTGTACACCATCTCATCTATACTTTCCTTCAAACCAGATAAGCTGTGCGGTAGATAAGCCAAGGATTGCTATATAACATCAGGAGCAAGATAAATGTTAGAAGGCCAACTAATTTTCTGCTCGGACTCCATATTACGCTTTCGCTCTGATTATGATGAAACAACAGCACTTCCGTTGCTATCAATCCAAAAAACTATTTCTGATACCGATCTCTTTTTTCTTCTCAGGTTTTTCCGTCATACAGTGATGATTGAAGAAGGAACAACGCTGGCGAATATTTTTTTTGCCATTGAGCCTTGGAAGGAACTGATAACCGCTTATTTAGATCGGGACGTTGGGGCCTATATTGACGAAGTAAGAAAACCATCCAAACCCACTACATGGGATCTTGAGTGGATTGGCATTGATCGCCAAATCTCTGTCTACCGAGCATACCAGAGTCAGGATATGGGAGACGGTGAGGATTTTACAACCTGGCTCAATCGTGAGCGGACCCCAATTGACGAATTTGATATAGAAAGTAGCTGCGATGCTTCCGGTTTTATCAAAGGTGATAAAGAACGTTGGAGCCTTAGTGAAAATGTTCACGAAATTAAAAATCTGCCAGTGATCCTCTACAATAAGCAAACGCTGATGACCTTGCAGAAGGATGAGTTACTAAGGGAAAGTGCCTCTGGGGTAAATAGTACCGATCGTAGTCGTTTTTTTTATGGGGATACCTCTTTTTCCTTCTATGAAGTGATGGAAGCGATTTTTATTAGCGGTTTGTTCTTCCATTCTCCTCTAGCGGCTGAAGGTAGTTATAAAGAGTTAAAAAATAATCTTTCTGGACCGGAAAACGAGGTATCGAAGGGGACTGAACCTAATCTCGCTGACAGTGGAGAAGATAAACAGCTAAAAATAGAAGTTGCCGATGGAGCCTTTGATTCCCTGATTACCCATATGGACTCTGAAACTGAGAACTGGCAGCTTATCAAGAAACAATGTCAAAAAGATGGCTTTTTGCCAGTCAGGATTGGGGTTATTACACCGGCAAAGCCGCCGGAGTTGTGCTTGTGTGGAGTGATTTGTCGGGATAGTAGTGGAGTTTAAGTTATTATCGATTTCTATAATGATCTTGAGGCGGAGGTTGAATTTATGTCACTGTTCTCAGCGAGAAAAAAGGTAATCTGATATAATAGCGTAGATACTGAACGAGAAAAGCCGAGGTGAGCTTTATCATGGACAATGTCGCACCTACACCGCAGCAGTTTACTAGCCCACTAAGCTGCATACTGTTAAAAATCAGTAAATACCAGCCGAATTTGCACCTTACCCCTAATGAGTTTAGCTATCTGGCAGCGATGGCTATGTGGGGTATGGAGGAGTCAGGTGTCGAATCGAATAATGAGCATCACTTTGTACAATCCGGCTACGATGAAACGACATGTCACAGCATCATCCGTTATATTGATGAAAGAATAAATGAAGATCCTAATACCACCGATGTTCGGGTTAATAACTTTCTGAAACGAGCGCTGGAACAGGGATTGTTGTCACTGGCCGGGATGTCTGTAGCAGATGTGGGTGGAACATATCGCCTGACTCAGTTGGCATATGATTTGTTAAAACCTTTCCAACAATCTGATGAATTAGAGGATAAAGAAACATTAAGTCAACGTTATCTGAGAATTGATCAGGAACTGTCCAGTTTAAATGCTGCCAGCGACGGAGAAAAAATTACTGATAGTGAATGGTTGGTAAAGGTAGACATTTTTTTACCGAGCCTGAAGGATCTCCTGACGGGGGTTTTTAAAAATCAGGAATTCCTTATTTCTAAATTTCATTCAATGCGCTCCGAGATACAAACTGAAATTGGTATTTCTCTGGAAACGGAAATTCAGCAACTTCTGGAAATAATACGCACGCTGGCTGGTCAGATCAACGATTTAAGAATGTTGGTAATGAACCGTGCCGATTCAGTATTAATACAGCTGGAAATTTTGCAAAATACAGTCGTACAAAAAGGCGGGGCTCAGCGATTAAAAAATACATTATCCTCTTTGTTTGGTTCACTAATGGATGTTCGGGAATTCGCTAATCATTCCTTAAGGGATTTATCCGGATTCTTTAGCAGCGTACTGGATCGTATACGCATCCGTATTGCGTTAGATCCTAATGCTAATCTGGGATATTTAATCGATCGTACTATTGAGTTATTTGGCCGGTCATCATGGTCGTTAGCATTACCTTCGACCGTTAAGCTAATGCAATTACGTGAATGGGACACACCGCCACCTCCGGCGGATAATGCGTTGTTCCTTGATGATAATGATGATGAAGAATTGGTACGGGAGATGCCTGCGTTTCAGTTAGAGAGTTTCGCAAGGGAGTTTGTTGAAAAGGCATTACGTGATAATAAACCGGTGAGTAACGTCTCTGTTATCAGAAATATTTTAAGTAAATTCCCATTTAATGAAACAGATCGCTTTCGCTTGGCACAGTGCACAATAAAAGAACTGATGACACAGAGTGATAATATTCAGGATGATATCTCCCCGGAATGGGTTTTAATGGATGAGTCAGCAAATTACGAAATCGAAGAGCAATGGCTAACTTCACAAGGTGATCTCAATGACTGAGCTTAAAGCTACACAGGGTGATCAATTTAATACATTTCTGGATGTAATGAAATCACCTCTGTTCCCAGTTGCAGATTATAAATTACGCAGAGGGGTTAATATATTACCTGTAGATTATATGCTGTATTCATTTGTTCATCAGGCATTTAATCCGCTTTGCGAATATTACGACTGTTTGTCTTTATCTTTATGCTTTTCCAATGAATCTGTTTATTACTTATTGCCCCGGCGCCGTGGAAAAATACCCTTAGAGCGATTTAATGAGTTACAGATGGTCACGGGCCTGACTATGGTTGCAATGGAACTCGAAAAACAACTTAGCCAAAAAGAGTGGTTCACCACGAACCAACTACTTGAGCGAATGAGTAATCAGTTATCCGAAACCAGAATGCTGGAGTTATTTCGCCGTCGTCCTGGCCAACAGACCCAATACGATTTGTCTAAAATCCAGGATGAAATCAGAAAGTCGCTTATAGTATTCGATCGCTATGCTTTCATTCAACTCTCTAAGGATCGGCAATCCTTCCAGACAACACCCGCGATCTATCGTTTTATTGAACCGTTGCGAGGATTACAGCACGAGTCAGAAATTCCACAACGCCTGGAAGAACTGATCGAGGAAGGTTATCTGGTCAATATTGATGAGGCAGCGCGGGATAGTGTAGATGAAGATTTGGCAGAGAGAGATCGTTTCTCTGCCGAAGAAGAAATGAATACCACGGGCGATTTATTTGCTTCCGGGACTCATGAAGGGGGCCCATTGTGAACCACTATCCTCTGATACGTAGCCTTAGTATTGTCAACATTAATGGCATTATGGCCCGAACGTTAAATCTGGTGAATCCTCACGCACTGAGTACATCGCGACAGTATGGCGGTACCATTTCATTGTTGGGCAATAATGGTGCGGGAAAAACGTCTTTGTTGGGCGCGTTTATGCTCAGCCAAATCCCTGATATTCGCTATATTAGTTTAGGGACTAAGGATGATTTCAAAGTTTCAACATCAATAAAAGACAGCGAAATGTTTCCACGCTTAGGGCAGCCCAGTATTGTTGCTCTGGAGATTGAGGCCCGCGGGACAGGCCACCGGCATCTGTACGTCGTCAGGGCTGAAAAAAAGACAGGAACAACATTAGAAACCCAGCTATTTTGTTTGAAACTTCCCGATAGCGTTAACCCTCTGGATTGTTTACTTGATCGTAAAGAACAAGTGGCTCACCCGGTCACCACCGATCAGCTACGCGATAAAGCAGCACTATTAGGATGCGCTATTCAGACATTTAAAGACCCAAATGCCTACATGCTGGCACTGTTTCAGCATGGCATTTTACCCCGAGCCTGTCAGTCACCTGATGATAAATACCGTCTGGCCCAGATCCTTCATTCGGCAATGGCCGGGCGTCTGGATAAATCGATAGAAAAACATCTCAGCGCCTATTTAATGGCCCATACTCGCGGGAATATACATTCCGTTGTGAATATGGTGCATGAGTCGATGATTAAAGTCAGGCTCACGCAGCAAGATCTGCAAAATTATCAAAAGGATTATCAGTTTTTTAATTCATTACTGACGCTGAGTTTATCATTTTCAGCCAATACGTGGTCAGTTATTGAGAAAACACTGGCGATGAATGATGAAGAGCGTACGACTATTCAGAGAGAAAAATATCGGATTGAACGTGAGCTGGAAAAAATTGAAGAAACCCTGAGTACCCTAAGGCGCAAGGAAGACGCCATAAAATCGGAACAATCAATAGCGCAACAGCAGATGAGTGATATTGAGCCACGGCGGTTATGTGCTCGTGATGGCAGGATTTACTTTGATCATGAGCAAAAAGCAATTGGTGAACTGAATAAACTTGAACCGCAGTTAGAGAGTGCGAAAGAAGCAAGCAAACTCCAGCAAGGTATTGTTGATGAGCTGGAAAGAAAAAAAAGTGAGAACGAAGAGAGCCAGCTACGCACAGCCAAACAGTTATCTAATGTTGTGTCGCGTTATAGCATTGCCCAGAAAATGGCATTGCAATATAACCACGCCAAACAGCTCTATGATGAGATTAACCAATGGAATATGGTTTTTACACTGTCTGGATTAAGCGCATTCATTGAACAACTCGTGAAGCAGGAAAAAGAGGCGGAAAAGACCCTCAACCATGTGGAGCGCCAATTACGATCTCATCAGGATATCCTGGATGCTTATACTTTTTCCGCAAACAGCGCGCGAAAATTGGGGGATGATATTTCTCCTCCAGACGCCCAGAACTGGTTTAGAGAAAAAGGTGCTCAACTGGAAAAATGGCATATCGAAGATGCTCAATTAGGGGGGCGACAACAGCATCAAAAGGTACTACAGAGCGCTCATCAAAAACAGCGACACCTTCAGCAGCGGCTTCGTGATGCTGGCATTATATCCTTGCCATTGAACGATGAAGATTTTGTGCAGCAACTGACGATGCAACAAGAGCAAGAATTGTACTTAAGTGAACAAAAGGAACAATTAGCACAACGTCAGATCGAAGTGAAAGAACAAATTAATCAGCTTGACATCGATATTGCACGCTATGAGCAACAGAGTCAGCAGTGGCATCAATATCAGCCATCGGTTAGTTATTTACGCACTATTTATCCTGATGATGATTTGACGCCACAACGCTGCGAACAACTTATTCTTGATCATGCGTTACACGTTAAATCACTTCGGCAGATAGTCGGTGGCTACGAAACTGAAATCAAACAATGCCGTGGACGTCGTGACAAACTGAGCGGAAGAGAAGCCGGGAGTCTTGAATATTTACGGACTCTTGCCGCTGACGTATCAGGAATATCGGTGGCTGAATTGTACGCAGATATTGAAGTACAGGATGCCGGGTATTTCGAGGCGGCATTAGGACCGTTAATGTTCGCCATACTTGTCAATGGCGATGTCGATGATGCCGTCAGACAATTACTTACACAATACGATGAGCAATGGCCGCTTCCCGATATTTTGTTGATCAGTGTAACCCAGCCTATAGACGTTTTACGCAACGGGTCGTTCGAGTCGGAATCATTTTTTAAAGATATCACCGACGAATATAACACAGCGGAGAGTATCCTCCCGCCCTGGTGTGTTATAGATGAACCGCGATACCGCCGTATCAGCCAGATACGCTCAGAGCCCGTATTAGGTGATAAAGCCCGTGAGGCGCTTATCCTTCAATTGGACCAACAGATTCAACGGGCAGAAAAAAAGATCGAGACGCTGGAACGTGAGATTGAAGACGCTGAACGTAACAACGAACATCTTAAGGCCGTTAGCGCGGCCCCCTCATTTATTTGGAATGATGAACCGCCACTGGAAGATACTCGCCGGCAGCGAAGCCATCGTCATACCGCTCTGACAGATATTGAAGAAAAACACAGAAGCGTGTCCGGTCAGTGGAAAAAAAGCCGGAGTCTCTTACTGGCGCTACAGGAATGTGAACCAGACAGAAAAATACTGTTTCGCGATTTTCCTCAGGAGTTGGCCGGGATTGCTGATCAGATAAAACGGGCTGAAGCTGCCGGGCGTGATATTAAACGCTATCAGCCGTTAATTAATCAGATAGAAAAAGAGTACCCATTACTACGGGAAGAATACCCGGAGAATATCGCGCAAGTACGCCAGCAGGTTGAGCAGAGCGAGAAAACCTGGCAAACCTCTGCAATGCGCGCTCGACGGGTGAAAGCGTTAGACAGTGTGCGTGCTCACCTTAATCCGGAATATGTTAATGCTCAGAAAATACTGGAAGATGGAGCACAAGCGCAAATCGTCTTATCAGACGATCAAAAACGACTGGAACAGGACGGCGAACGGATTAAACAAGAACTTACAAATGCAAAAAGTGAGTTAGCTGAAAAAGATAAATTTTATTCAGATATGGTATCTGCGATCACTCACTACCGCCAGAATCGTGATGATGCTAAAAATGATCTGGATAATTTACCATTTCCCTACACACTTGGTCTGGAAACAAACCTTGCCTCACAGCTAACACATTTACAGAGCCAACTTGAAAAACTGAATAACAATTTAAGAGAGTGCAATACAAAAACGGCTGAGATGCATCAGCAACGCTCAAAAGAAGAATTAAACCTGACAAATCAAAATAACAAACTCACTGCCCTGGCTGAAAAAATTGAACAGATAACTCAGCAGCGCAACGGAATTATAAGCGCATTAAAAGCTGATGGTTCTTATGCTGAGCTGGAAACTGAAATGCGCGAGATGCTGATAAATGGCAAAGTACTCTCACCAGGAGAGCCCTTGCTGGTCGATCAACCACGACTGACTCAACTGACCCGGCTAACTATTGAATATTCTATTTCTTCAGCCGACCCCTTCATGCAGCAATTGACGCTCTGCGGTCAGGAGACATCTGACATTGCTGAAGTCTGTGTCACGCTTTATAGCCGCGCAGTGGCGCTGTTTCGCCGACGAGCTCGTCAGGATATCCAGCGCACCACGCAACCCCGGGAAATGCTGCTGGCATTGTCTCAGGCAGCGAAAGATGCACAGCGGATGCTTGCTGAAACCGAAGCTGCATTCCAGATGCGCAGAGATGAGCTGGCCGACGCGCTATCGCGCCGGATCAACGATGAAAAAAGGGCGATAAGCCGGTTAAGTGCTGAACTTACCGGGATTGGTTTTGGGCAGGTTGCCAGTGTGCGTCTGGAAGCCAGGACGGTTAAACATTTTCAGGATACTCTGGACGCGCTGAAATCAGGCGGTTATGGCATGGACGATCTCTTTTCCACGGCAGGAACCGTTACCGAAGCGCTGGCAGGTCTGTATAAAAAAATCAATCAACATGAAATTGAGGGTTCACATTTGCTGGATCACCGTAACTACCTGGATGTAAAAACACTAATCCAGCGTCGTGGTGCAGAGCAATTTGAACTACTGAACGCTTCCAGCCTGTCAACCGGGGAACGAATCGGCTCCGGGCTGGCAGTGCTGATTGCTGTGCTCAGGCACTGGGGACGCAGCTCTCATGGCAATAAAGAGCCTTTCACTTTGCCACTGGTGATGGACGAGGTTTCCCGTCTGGATGCCGCCTCTCAGGCGACAGTCCACGAACTGGCGGTAAGAACTGGGTGCCAGATGTTGGTTGCGGCCCCGGAAACGTTAGGTAAAATTACCGGAACTGGCTACCAGTTGGTGCGCATAGTCAGGACAGAGAACACGGGGGCCAGCGGGCAAAGTGTTACGCGCCATCAGGTGAAAATTACCGGTGTCCGCGACGCCCAGCAGCTGCCATTTGACGTTGATAGCTATCTGGCTACAGCAGAGAATGCTGAAAGTGACGAGGTGAAAGTAATTTAATGCATCAGGAACTGTTTCAGTTAGGTTTCCCGGTCAGTGAACTTGGCGATATTCTTCAGCAACTGAAAGAACGGAAAATGATGTCCGAAAATGCTAAGGAAAAGTCGCTGCGAAATTATCTGGCTGAACTGGGTATTATTATCCCTTCCACGCGCAACCGCTGGCGGCTGGTGGAAAGTGAACGCCTGGAAATTCTGCTCGCGCAGGTGCAGCAACAGATTCAGCAACAGATCGTTGGCAGGAAAGAGCATCGTCCGGCTATCCCCCGGCGCCTGCAAAGGATCCATCATAAATCAGCGTCGGCATGGCGAGGTAATAGTAAGGCAGGTCTGAGCCAGCCCTTAGTCAAAGGGCAGACCGTTACCTATGATGATGTCCTGCGACTTCGTAGTCAGGGGACGGAACTGCGGCTAACGTTTACCTGTAATAACGGGGAAAACGTTTTATTTGCAGATGATGAGAGTCGATGGCGTTCGGAGTGTTGTTTTCCAGAACGAATGCTACTTGATTTACTCTCTTTGGACATGACATCGGCGCAACTGATCATGACCGTTGAGAATTTAGGCGCGTATGTTGATATGCCGCTTGTTGATGGTTTAATACTGATTTTGGCTCCCGGTATGAATTATCAACCTGCCTGCCGATGGATTTCTCAATACGGACAGGATATCCCCTGGGTACATTTTCCCGATCTTGATCCGAATGGTCTGACGATTGCCCGACAACTATCCCACTCATTAGCCCGCCCCTGCCGGATCTGGTTACCGGACTATTGGCCGTCAGCACACCAGATTAATGACATGATAGGGGCCAGAAAATATGCCTGGGAGACCGCTCCGGATTGCCCTCAACTCAGGCAATTAAGGCAGGAACAGCGCTGGATAGAACAAGAGGTGCTGGTGGTGGACTATCGTTTTAATGCAGCGATGCAGAGGTTAGTCCGAAACTCTGATGATGAAATAGTTCTCATTACATCAACGGAAACCTCAAATTAACAGGATGCGTGGCAAATAAATTTAACTTGTGATTTTTATAAGGAAGAATTTGATGATTGATATATTCCCTGGTAAGCCCCCCCAACTATGCTGACACTGAGGGATATCCTTGAAGCGGAATGTTGTGCAGATCACATCCATATGCTTCTTGAGATCCCGCCAAAAATGAGCGTATCGGGCTTCATGGGGTATCTGAAGGGTAAAAGCAGTCTGATGCTTTATGAGCAGTTCGGCGATTTGAAATTTAAATACCGAAACAGAGAGTTTTGGTGCCGTGGGTATTATGTTGACACGGTAGGAAAAAATACGACAAAGATAAAGGAATACATAAGGCATCAACTGTCTCAGGACAAGCTGGGAGAACAATTGTCGATGCCGTATCCGGGTAGCCCGTTTACGGGCAGTAAGTAACGGTTCATGATGCAAATGTCAGATCGTATGCGCCTGTTAGGGCGCTGCTGGTAACAGAGCCTTATAGGCGCATCTGAAAAACCTCCGGCTATGCCGGAGGATTTTTATTCAGTACATATATCTCCTATTTCATTGACAGTAACCTGTCATAATCCGGGGCGATGCGAGGAATTTCTGAACGACTACCATCGGGGTACATTGCCATCCAATTACCAGGTTTATCAGGTGGTTCCAACGTCACAACTTTATCAAGGTGAACTATCGGTTCAATGAGGATATTTTGAGTATCATGAAGTCGGAAACGTCTACGCCAATTTTCAAGTCTGGTATCCCCTCCGAAAAACTTCAGGCTAATATCGTTATCAGAAAAATGGGTCTCCATCGGGAAAAAATCCGTCTTTAAATCAAGGTCTCCACTGGCCTCTTTCGCCCTTCCTGTTCCGTATCCGTCACTGAGCCCGTAATCATCAAAATCAAAGATATAGCTGGTTTCAATAACCTTTTTCCCCTTCACCAGAGGGTTGCTGTCAGAAATCTTAAAGCTGACACGCAGAGAATTAAGCTGCCACTGGCATGGACCGCCGCCGTCAATGGCGATATTCTGCTGCCAGAGATCGCCGCTACCCTGCGGGCTGAACGCCTGCTTAAAACCGTTAAACCCCCGAATTTCATAGGCTTCATTACTCGAATTATAGTCTTTGCTCTTACACCGTTCCGAACGGTAAAGCATCTGCATCGGCAGCAGCGTAATCCCCTCAGGTACCCTGACGGCCACCGTCACCCGCCGCGCATTATCCGGCGGTAACAGCGTTTGATCCGTATGCCCATCGCACCCTGATAACAACACGACAGCAGGCAAAAATACGGCGATTTTAGATAGAGAATTCAACTTCTTCCTCCGTTACCGCCGTAAAGCGGATCAGAGCATTCTTCCCCGTTTCCTCTGTCTGTGTCCGGTGCAGCGTAACCGGCAGCATATTCTGAAGGGCAATGAACTGCCGGTTACGCTCAACCTCATCCGGATTGCTGTAGGGTTCGCTTTTCTCAACTTCCTCCCGGAATTTTTCCCGCATCGCTTTCCTGCTCATCTCCCGCGCCGGATCGGCCAGCTCCAGCACCTGATTATGGATATAGGACAGGTAGCGGTGCGCCATCGAATGGCTGCGCGGATCGGTGCCGAGGCCGTCCAGCGTGGGGTTGGTGTTCTTGGGAAAGGTCTTTGCCAGACTGGCCGGGCTCAGGCACTGGATAAACGCCGCCTGATGCTCGCCGGTTGCTTTCAGACACTCATCGTTCAGGGAGGGCACCAGAAAGAGCTTAACGGCCACAAAATGCCGGGTATATACCTCACCATCAACCAGACTCTTCCTGTTCGGGCTGGTGAGCTTCATCGAACACTGCTGCGCCCGGAAAAAGACGACGGTGTTGCCGTGATGCCAGTACGGGTCTTTTTTCAGCCGTATCCCCGTTTTTAACTCCATGTCTTTCTGCCAGAGAGAGACCGGCAGACCGGCAACCGACGTTGCCAGCCAGTTAAAGCCCAGCTTGTCGCCCAGCGGCCCCAGCGTCTGATAGAACAGATTGTCCATATCGGTTTCCAGCGGCACCTGTGGCACGGTGTCGTTATCATTGACGTGGCGGTAGTGAGTGATGCTGTCCAGAAACGGCATTGCCGCGCGGGTAAATGTGCGCGGCATCCCGTAGGTGTACAGTACCGGATGGTTATCTTTCATTTCGGCGGCATACAGCAGTGCCAGGGAACCCCCCAGACTGTGACCGCAAACAAATAAAGATTTCTGATTTTTTATCACAGCTTTTATTGAATCAAATTCGTCCTTAAATTTCCGTTTAGCCAGCTCATAGGCTTCCAGAAAACCGCCGTGAATATTACCCGCACCGGCAAGCTCGGGCAGGCACTTCTTCGGCCCGAATGAGGCATCCGTCAGGGCATTCAGAAGGCTGTCCGTTCCGCACCACGCAACCAGCACATGAGTACCGCACTCGGCCGTAAAAAAGCGGCTATCACCCTCCGATGGCTCACTGTCCTTTGTATTCAGATATACAGGTGCCAGATAACGATCGCGGAACGGCACGTCCACCGACAGCGTGTGAAAATAAGACGGAAACTCGACAAACTGCGGGATGCAGGACAGGTCCAGACATTTCTGCCGGAAGAAGTAATCGACTGTTTTATTCTCTTTTTCGGCTGAATAGGCAAGGTCGGCCATGATGCCGAGGTTAAGCCCGTTGGCGAGGTCATACTCTTTCGTATCGTGCAGATCCAGCACCCACGCCCGGAACGGGCAGATCTCGATAACGTGCCGCTTCTCCAGAGCCTCCCGCACTATCTCGGTGCCTTTCAGAGAGCGTCCGGGTGGAAAATGAAACTTCGGCGGATCCGGCTCAGTCCAGCCCTCGATCTCCGGCAGCCGGTCGCAAAGCTCCCCGATGGTCACATAGTGATGGATGTACCCGGCTGCCTCGGCCTTTTCCTGCACGTCTGAACGCCATTTGGGATCGCGGGTTTCCGGCCGGAACATATTGTTGCTCACCGGCTGGCTGTTCGGGTTGCGCCGCAGGCCCAGCGGGCGCTTTTTCATCTCGTCGGCCAGTGTCTGGGCGTCGGTCTTCACGTCAACAGCTATCCAGTACAGGTCGTCGAAGCGAACCAGTCCCTGGCTGTCGGTCACCCCGGCGGGCGGATTAGGCGGCGGCGTGGGGTTGTAGTCGTGGTTACCATATTTTTTCCACATAGCGACCTCCTTTGCAGAGGCCAGCGGGTGGTATTCCAGCTGCACATTCAGCCCGGTAACCGGATTGTTGTTCTCATCCACGAATTGAAGCTCAAGCCAGTATTTATGCGGCTCACCGCGACAGTAAACAACCTTACTTTTGGGCCTGATGCTGGTAATACAGGTGTTGTCGCCAATAATTTCCATGCTGATTCCCTGCACATTTTTATCTATAAATAACATTCCATCGTAACCAGGCGATATTTTATCGTCATTGTTCCGGGACAAAGAAACGACTGATTCTGTCAGACATGGTGGTTTACGCTGCTGGAATAGCCGCCTTTACCCTGAGAATAGTCTGTCGGGTCGTTCCAAATTCACGGGCCACTGCACTCACAGACATTCCCGTACTGAGCCGTTCCAGTACCGATTTTTTCTGTTCATCATTCAGGGCAGAGGGGCGTCCAAAGCGTTTCCCTGATGCTCTGGCCCGGGCGATACCCGAGTGTGTGCGCTCAAGCAGCAGATCGCGCTCAAATTCCGCTACGGCAGAAATCACCTGCATGGTCATTTTTCCGGCCGGGCTGGTGAGATCCACGCCACCCAGTGCCAGGCAGTGAACCCGAATATCTGACGCAGCCAGCTGTTCCACTGTTTTTCTGACATCCATAGCATTTCGTCCAAGACGATCCAGTTTGGTGACAATCAGCACGTCACCATTTTCCATTCTGTCGAGCAGACGGGTAAATCCCGGCCGCTCACTGGCAGCAACGGAGCCACTGATGTGCTCCTCAATAAGCCTTTGGGATTTGACGGCAAAACCGGCAGCTTCTATTTCCCTGCGCTGGTTTTCCGTGTTCTGCTCCAGTGTGGAAACGCGGCAGTAAGCAAAAACGCGTGACATAATGAAATTTCCGTCCGAAAAGGATGTACGGATTATAATGTGTGTCCGAAATAAATTTCACTTACTTTCGGACAGTATTGAGATCCAGTGTACGAAACCGAACGGTTCTGGACACTATCAGGCTGCCAGCGCCAGCCGTTGATCCATGTTCAGTTCGATACGACCATATGGATTAACATGGTGGTATATCAATGGCGTCAGACCACGCCAGTCTTCTTCTGTCATTCGATGCTGCCAGACTGGCTCAGCGAGCACATTCTGAATCAACAAGGTATTGATATAGACCAGGCTGATTTGCAATAGGTGCAAAGAGAGCATCGACAGTTCCTGATCCGCAGGCCGGTTGCTGGTAAATTCTCCGTGTTCACCATAAAAAATAAAATTATTGGCGCTGTTCCAGTTTTCCACGACGTTGAGACCCGCATTAATTTCGCAACGCAGCGACTCATTCTGCAAATAACGGCAGAGGAAGATAGTCTTAATCGCTTTGCCCAGCTCCGCGAGTGCCTTATAGGTTGGATGCTGAATGTTATTGCGGGTGAATCGTCGTAATATGGCCTCGGGTTCGGCTGTTCCGGTTTTAAGTGCCGCTGTATATTTAATTATCTCGTCATACTGTTGTGCAATAAGCTCCCAGTCGATCCCCCGGGTTAAAACCGGCGTCAGATGCGGGTACAACAAGGCATCTTCCTTTTCACACACATACAGTTTCTGTCGGGCGATCGCTTTCAGGCGCGGCAATAAATCGAACCCCAGCACATCACTGAACGCAAAGGCCACCTCACTTTGCCCGTGGCTGTCCACATACTGGTGGTTTATTTCCATATCGGTACAGTGACGCAGAACTCCTTCCATCATCGCGGCCACCTCCGATGAGGAACAGCGGCGCAATTGTGAATAAATACACGTGGAGTGCGTATCGACATGCCAGTAAATCATCACACCGCGCCCGCCATAGCGGGCATGCCATTCTGTCATCAGATTCTGATCATACGCACCAAACTTTCGGGAGTCCGCAGCACAGGATGTCGTCGCATTTCCCCAGATAGCGGGCTGACGAATACGGAAAATACCGTTCACAATATGTGAAATCGCTGAGCGTAAAGCATCTTTCTGAATAAACCGCCGTTTAACGTAGCGCAATTCATCATAGTTAACGCGGGGTTGCTGGCTGGCGATACGCTTCAGGCCTACATTGGTACCGAGGCCAAACAGACATAATAACAGGCGGCGTTGTAATACCTCAGGCTCAAGAACTTCCCGACTGGCAGATGTGCGAAATAACGACGAGAAATGTTCCCGTAAATCCACCTCCTTGAGTATGTATATCAACTCCAGATCGGCCCAACGCTGGCCAATCTCCTGCTTCAGCGCAGCGGTGTTGGGTAGCTCAGTTTGTTTATCCAGCGGCGTCAGGTGGATACGATTTTTCCCCTGTTCCCTGATGCGAAGTTTGGGATTATCTGGCAAGCCATTATTCAGGGTACCGAGCCACTGGCGCATCCTGCCTTTGATCTGATTAATAAAGGTTGTCGCATCAGTAGGTGCCTGCAACAGGGAATAATAATATGCGCGGTTAGTGGCAAAATCGGCAGGGAGATCTTCTGCCGGATCACGATAGCGATCAGCGCCTGTGACCCAGATTTCTTTGTTGCGCAGGCTTTTGCGTAAAGCCCGTAAAACACAAATTTCATAGTTGATACGATTAATGCGTTCTTCACCGGACTGGCTCTGTACGATGACAACATCCCGCCATTTTTTCTGAATAATACCGTCAACAGGCACATCACCCACCGCATAGAAATGCTGATTGCTGGTTCTGTTTTCCTTAATAATCTGGATAGCATCAATAACGGGCCGATACAGGGCGTTGCCGGACTGAAACTCAAGCCGATCCAGTACCGGCATCAACATCCGGCGATAGTGGCTACCGTAAGAAGAACGCATGGATTCCTGTACTTCCTGCTCAGTATTTACCCCCAGCGTTTTGAATTCATCGACCAGATTTTGCAGCATTTTCTGTGAGACAACGGGATAGACAACCTCCTTTATGACGCCGTCCGGCTGGTCAACAGTGGCCTCGGCCATGCGGAACAGCAAACGCGCCTTGCCCCTGACTTTTTTAAACGCCGCAAACTGCTTTTTATCGACCTTTTTTTCAGCCCGGGTGCCAAGGTTATGGATTAGCACCATCAACATCTCAATCAACGCATCGGTCAGCTGCTGGCGGCGACGCCAGCAAAACATAGCCACCATACTGTAACGGATCGCTGAAGGGTGGCGACGAAGCTCCCTGATCGATTCACTGGCACACCGTTGTTGAAACTGCACGATGAATTTAGGGGATATGCCCTGAAAAATATTCGGCTGTAGCGCAACACCATCAAGGCATTTTAGCTGGGCGATGACGGAAAGGACATTCTCCAGGCTGGGCTTTCCCGGGTCAGCTTTGAGGCCGCTGAATGTGACTTCGTTTACCCGGGCAGTGCCCGGTTCTTCGGCTGACAGTAGATGATTGATGGCAACCTTGCTGTCGAGTGAAAGTCGGGTAAATATGGTGTTTTGTTGCGTTGTTTCGAACTGGTGTACGGCTGAACGAATAATCCGCTCCAGGTGCTCGGCAGCCGGACGTTCAATCAGCTGTTCCTGACACCAGTCAGTAACAAGTTCGCTGCCGTGTACAGCCTGCGGATTTAACGGGAGAATAAACTCGGTTAACCAGGTGCTAAGTCGTGCAATGTCAGCTTTATTGGGGAGTCTGACACCCAGATAGCGACGAATATGTTGTCGGTGTCGCTGAGCCTGCCGTCCATGAAACGGATAGTTTTCAAGGGATACAGCAGCGCATCCGATCTGCTCAGCACAGCAATAGCATGTACGATACCTGAAGGGAAATCGTTTATTGATTCAGGGTAATGGCCCTGTACCTGTCGGAATTTTAGTTGAATGGCAAATCCCAAACGCCCCGTATCGGTCATTCCCGGTAACAGCGAAAGCTCGTCAGCAAGCAAACGCCACTCATCCCTGTCATCAAAAGTCTGATCCTGTGACATCATCCCAACTCCCTGAATCATCAATGAGGCAACCATTTCACAGGTGACTGATTTTTACTCAGATCCAGTTCAAAAAAGTCAGATGTCGCATTTTGCAGCTTCGCTCCCACTAGGCCAGATTTTGTTTCTGAAATCGATCTCAGACCAACGGGCGAAACGCAATTCGCTGGAACGGATGAACAGGTGCAGGGTGAGCGATACTGCCAAACGGGTTAATTCTCGCCCTTGCTTGTAGTTCTCAATGCGGGTCAACAGTTCTGGTAGTTTCTCTAGCGGAAGGGCAGGGTAGTGACGTTTAACGGGAGGAGCGATGATGCCATCCAGATTTGCCGCCGGGTTGTGCTCTATCAACTCCTGATGCACGGCATGACGCATGATGTTGCACATATGCTGTCGGGTTCGTGCCGCCACTTCCAGCAAACCTTTTTTCTCAATCCCTCTCAGCAGGTCGATGAAGTGGCGAGTTTTCAGTTCTGTGACTGGCTGGTGTCCAATGATCGGGAAAATATGGTTATTCATGCTGGCGAGCAGACGGGCGGCATGGTTCTCTGACCAGGTTCGGTTGCTTTTATGCCAGCTCAATGCCACGGTCTTGAAACTCTTCGCAGGAGAACGAGCTGCTTTTTCAGCGGCACGTTGCTGAGCTGGGTTGATATTTTGCGCCAGCAGTTTACGGAGTTCATCACGTTTCTGGCGTGCTTCTGACAGACTGATTAACGGATAAGCGCCCAACGCTATGCGGGTCTCTTTGCCAAAAAAATAGTATCTGAAGTACCAGAGGCGCGAACCAGTAGGTTTAACGTGAAGATACAGGCCGTGTGAATCGGATAGTTTTATGGGGGTAACAGGTGGTTTTAAGTTGCGGATTTTAGTGTCGTTAAGAGACATATGCGGGTCACTCCATTATCGAACCGGAAAGACCCCAAATCTGACCACCAAATTCTCCCGATGCAGAGGGTAAACTGAAAATGCATCGGGAAGACTTTTCATGCTAACCTATTGAATCTAAATCGTATAAGGATTCGCAAAGCGGCATGAAAACAATAATTTGGCTCCTCTGACTGGACTCGAACCAGTGACATACGGATTAACAGTCCGCCGTTCTACCGACTGAACTACAGAGGAATTGTCGTGAAGACGGGGCGAATATTAACGGCGGCTGGCAGGGTTGTCAAAGCCATTTTAGTGCTGCCGGCACTGAGTGCTGAATATTTCAGCGCCCGACTGGCGGGAATAGCGGATACGGGTAATGGGGAAGGTACTCAGCCACTGTAATCAGCGGCTGAGCTGAGTACCTAACCCGTACCTCAGCCGTGCGTGGCGGGAATACGGGTAAAATTTAGCTGTCCTTTGAGCACGCTGTTTCACGAAACCGAGAATACCCGCGTTCCATCAGACAGAACAGTGCCCCCAGCGTCCCGACAAAAAAACCCGGCGGCCAGTCAGTCAACCATGACAGGGCAATCGCGCTCCAAACTACAGTCAGGGAGATTACCACCGATAATAACAGGGCGCTGGCTGGCCGGCTGCATAATGAGCGGGCAATTGCTGGCGGGGCAATCATCAGGCTGAAGACCAGCAGGGAACCCACCACTGGTAATGCAATACTGGTGGTTAACGCCAGGATCGCAAGGAACCACAGCTCGGTATTACGCAATGGGATCCCTCTCACTGCCGCCAGCTCCGGTGAAAACGAACTGAGCAGCAGACGGCGGAAAAGTGTTGCGATCATCAGTACGGCAACCAGTGCGCTGATGGCCAGCGGTAACAGCTGTGAACGGCTGATACCCAGTAAATCACCAAACAGTAACGAGTATACGGATTGCACATAACGGCCGCTCAGGCTGAGCAACAGTGTGCCGATAGCCAGCAGAGTGACCAGACACAAAGCTGTAGCCACTTCCCGGTGATGATGGCGGCCGAAGGTATGAATACCTAATGCTCCCAGTACAGAAAATAACAAAACTCCGTAGAACGGATTAACCCCCAGTAAAACGGCGGCTGCGGCTCCCGGAAAAGCACTCATCGGCAGTGCATGGGCGGTAAATGAGGCACCACGCAGAATCACAAAAAAACCCACCAGCCCGCAGACTATTGCCACCAGACTGGCGGCTATCCAGCTGGTAAACATAAAACCGCTAAACATGACGCTTCTTCCTGAAAAGTTGGCGGAAAAAACCGATCCCCCGCGGGAACAGGCCGCTGACTGCCCAGCCGGTAAAAATAATACTGACGATAAAGAAGCTGACCGGCCAGCCCTGACTATTGGTCCAGTAGAAACTCTGATAAGCCATCCAGATACCGAGCCAGACCGATAATAGTCCACTGAGCGCTGCCAGACAGACAGCAGTCAGGGGCGATCGGCTAAAGCGCAGTGCGATAGCTGCCGGGCCGGTCAGTAATGCGGTAGACAGAATAGCGCCGACGGTCATTGACGACAGGGCGACGGCCAGAGCGAGAGCTGCCAGTTGCATTACCCCGACCAGCCGTACATTAATCCCGCGCATCCTCGCCAGGTCCGGGTCAATGGCACACAGTAATACCGGACGCCAGATTAAGATCAGCAGCAGCAGAGCACATCCGCCGCAAATGATAATCCACGGGACAATCGCGGCCGGCAGGGTCCAGACAGAACCGAACATGACCGATAAGGTTGCACCGGAAGAATTATGTTTTCTGACCGCAAAATAAAGGAACAGGGCCGAAAAACCCAGTCCGGCACTGAGTACTATGCCGGTTGACAGGCTACGCTCCCGGCTGTGACGTGCAGCACTGAGTTCAATACCAGCGGCTCCTGCCAGCGCCATAATAGTAAATCCGGCCAGGGCGTTTATTCCGAGCAGAAAAGCGGCGGCGCCTCCGGCACTGCTGATATCCGATAACGCATGCCCGGCAAAAGCATGACCACGGATTAACGCAAAGACGCCGGTGATACCGCATACCACTGCAGCACCGCCACCGACGATCAACGCTGTTTGCACCGGCTGGCTGCTGAAGAAACCGTGACAGAGAAAAACAGAAAACATACGCAGAGACCTAAGGAACAGAGGTGACATGGGGCAACTGATCATCGGCGGGAGCGGCCAGCGCGGTTGCGGGATCTGTCGCGACCACCAGCATCCGGCCATGCACACGGATGACATCAATATGATATCCGTATAAACGGCTAAGTACGCTGGTGCGGATCACCTCTCCGGCAGGTCCGCTGGCAGCCCGGCCATTTGCCAGATACACCACACGATCCATGACCGGGAGCAGGGGATTAATATCGTGAGCAGATAACAATACCGATACCTGCTGTTCACGGGCCAGACGTTTCAGCAAACTGATAATGTCCGCTGCTGCAGCCATATCCAGATTAGCCAGTGGCTCATCAAGCAGTAACAGGCGCGGACGACGGGCCAGGGCATGAGCGATTAACACCCGTTGCTGTTGTCCTCCCGACAAACGTCCGATCCGCTGGCTGGCGAAGCAGAGTGCATCTGTTGCTGCCAGCATCTCATCAATAATTTGCCGGTGACGACGGGGCCGCAGGCTGAAGCCGGGACGATGTCCGTCGAGGCCCAGAGCAACCACATCCCGTGCCGTCAGAGGGATATCAGGATCAAGGAAGTTTTTCTGCGGAACATAGCCCGCAGCGGCTAACCCCTGTTGAACCTGACCGCCATTTAACAGTATTCTGCCTTCACTCAAGGTCTGCAGGCCCAGTAATGTACGGAATAATGTTGTTTTTCCTGAGCCATTAGCCCCGATAAGCCCACAGAATTCGCCCTGACCAATATCGAAATTCACATCATGCAGTACCTGCCGGCCGGGGTAACTGACCCCCAGCCCGCGGACGCTCAGAACCTGAGACCTGTCAGACATATTACTGTTTTCCGGCCATCAGAGATTCGGTTGAGGCCTTATCAGTTAATGCTTTGCGTAATGCTTTTACTTCCGCCAGCATCCAGGACTGGTAGTGATAGCCGGGCTCAGGCATGGTTTCATAGACACCCACCACCGGCACATGATGTTCCCTCGCCAGGCTGAGGAAATGGCTGGTGACAGGATCGGTCACTTGCTGGTTATACACGAAAACCCGCACCTTATTACCTGACAACAGAGCATTCTGTTCGCTGACTAACTGAGGGGCCGGGTCGACATCATTCATAATGCCGTATTCAAGTGCTTTGGGCGTAAGGATCTTCGCCCCCATAGCCTCCAGCAGATAGTCGCCTACCGGCTCGGTAACCGCAACCGGCGTATCAGGGAAGTCAGTCCTGAAGGCACTGATTGCCTGATCAACCGGTTGCATTGACTGACGGAATTTTTCGGCATTTTTACGGAACCAGGCGGCATGGGCCGGTAATTGTTCGGCGAGTTGTGTTGCAATCGCCTCTGCAACCACAGGCATGGTCTGAGGTTGATACCACAGGTGCGGGTTAGCCGTATTTTGTGGCAGATTTAACAGGGAGTGGACATTGATTACTTTACGTGCAGCATTCGGCGACGCTGCCATCAGTTTATCTGCCCAGTCATCATAACCGGCACCGTTTTCGACAATCAGGGTCGCGTCCGCTATCTGTCGTGCAATCCCCGGGCTGGCTTCAAAGGTATGCGGGTCGGTATTCGGGTCTGAGATAATCGAGGTGACATCGACATATTTTCCACCAATCTGACTGATGACATCGGCATACTGATTTTCAATACCGATAGCATGTACGACTGATGTTCCGGCGGCTATGCTCTGTGGGCTGGTGGTTAGCAGTGCGCTAAACAGTGTCATCAGGGCGAAAAACGGTTTTTTTGCCCTGCGTATCCTTGCGGCGGAATCCGCAGGTGAAGAAATATCAGCGACTGATTGTTTAAATTCTGGCATGAGCATCCCCGTGATAATGCGATAGATTATTTTAAGTATGTTATAACATAACAAAATGATACGATGCTAATCCTATACTTTCTGGCTGTAGTGTCAATAGGGCGGGGAGATGAAAAGGGCGTACCCCGGTAAGGATCCCGGGATACGCAACTGAAATTGTCAGCGGGAAGGGGTCTTCATAAATGCAGCAACTACCAGCGAGATAAGGCATCCGGCGGCCAGGTAAACGGCAACACTGTGCCATCCTCCGGCAGACCAGCTGACCAGCGCGGCAGCGATGAACGGGGTGAAACCACCACCGACCACACTGGCCACCTGATAACCAACCCCGGCGCCACTGTAACGGAATCCGGTACCGAACATTTCGGTAAACATCGGCTGCTGTACACAGACCACCATATCATGGGCAATATTGGCCAGCATCAGAGAAAAAAAGATGATCCATACTACCGACTGAGACTCCAGCGCCATAAAGAACGGGACAGCGCACACAGTGCCTGTTAACGCACCACCAATATAAACTTTCTTGCGCCCATAGGTATCGGCCAGCCAGGCGAAACAGGGAATAGTCAGGCAACTGATAGCACCGACCAGCAGCCCGATATTCAGGAATAGCTCGCGCGGAAGTCCAAGATTCTGCGTGGAATAATTAAGCGCAAAAGTAGTCACGATATACATTGTCAGAAGCTCACATAACCGCAGCGCAATAATCTGCAGAAATGCACCGGGGTGTCTGATCAATGCCTGCAATACCGGTAATCCTTTGCGCGGGGGGCAAGAGTTTACCGGTAATGCCTGTTGGCGGAACGCGGCTGACTCCTGCATGCCGTTACGGATCCAGAGTGCACCGGCAACCAATAACAGGCTGAAAATAAAAGGAATGCGCCAGCCCCAGCTCAAAAACTGCTGGTCAGTAGTAAAGTGACTGATCAGTGATACCAGTCCGGTAGAGAGTAACAGCCCGACACCGTAACCGACCTGAACACCGCTGCTGTAAAACGATTTTTTCTTCTCAGGGGCGCTTTCTACTGCCAGCAGAGCGGCCCCGCCCCATTCGCCACCGACGGCAAATCCCTGAATTGCCCGCAGGGTTACCAGCAGTACCGGCGCCAGCCAGCCAATCTGAGTAAATGAAGGCAGCAGACCGATAGCTGCAGTTGCGCATCCCATGATCCATACGGTCATCATCAGCATTCGCTTCCTGCCCAGTCGATCGCCGAAATGACCAAAGATAATGCCGCCTAACGGGCGGAATAAAAAGCCCACACCGAAGGTGGCAAATGCGGCCAGCGTACCCATTGCCGGGCTGATTTGCGGGAAAAATTCATGATTGAACACCAGAGCCGCGGTGATGCCATATAACAGAAAGTCATACCAGTCGACGACTGCGCCGGCGAAGCTTCCCCAGGCGGCACGTCTGGCCCGGGAAAGGGTGTCACCATTTGATCCATGGCTGTCTGATGTAAGTGTTGAGTCCATAGTTGTCCTGCCAGTAATTAGTTTTTTTTATCACTTTTCGGAATGACACCGCGCTATTATCGTCAGGGGGGCATTCAGGGGTAAGAGACTAGCGCGACAGAGAGGCTGTGAAAACAGTTTTACTGCAGTTTTGAAGATAAAATATAAAAAAGAGTTATATCAGCAATCAGACAACAGCGACCGGTGTGGGTAAAACGAATGACTCCGGCGGAGGTTAAGAATTTACGGCGCTGACTGCTGAGTAATCTTCCGGAGGAGGACAGTATTTCCACGGCGACACGACGATTGTTACATTAAATTTGGTTGTGATTCGTATTACTGTCAGAATGCGGGCTTATGATAAACAAGGATAGCAGTGTACTCAGGCCAGACAAAGGGAGTGTAAATATGAAATCAGTCGCTGAATGGCAATCCCTGTTTGACCAATGGTTCAGCGCTAACTGGGACCATCAGGATAAAGCTCATGATCTGGCGCATCTGCAACGCGTCTGGGCCAGTGCCCGTAAAATAATGGCCGGTACTGAAGCCAGCCCGTTGATTGTACTCACGGCATGTTATTTCCATGATATTGTCAATCTGCCTAAAAATCATCCGGAACGCCATCTTGCCTCACGTTATGCAGCCCGCGAGACTCTGCGTGTACTGCAGGCAGATTTTGCCGATTTTCCCGGTGAACTTTACCCGGCGGTCAGCCACGCCGTAGAAGCCCATAGTTTCAGCGCCGGAATCCCGGCACAAAGCCAGGAGGCGAAAATAGTGCAGGATGCTGATCGGCTGGAATCACTGGGGGCGATTGGTCTTGCCAGAGTGTTTTATACTTCCGGGGCCCTCGGCAGGGCACTTTTTGACAGTGATGATCCCTTTGCCCGCCAGCGGCCGTTAAATGATGTGCAGTGGTCACTGGATCACTTTCAGACAAAGCTGCTCGGTTTACCGGCGACGATGCATACGGAAACCGGCAGGGTGCTGGCCGAATATCACGCGTCATTCCTGGTTGAATATATGGCCAGGTTAAGCAGCGAACTGTCCGGGGGACAGCCGCAGCCGGATCAGAATATTCAGCAGGAATTTATGGCAAAAATTATCCCCGGAGTAACCCCCGGCTGACGGACCGGTGGCCTAAACTGGTCTGTCACGTTCAGGAGTATTTGTCAGTAAAGAGGCGGGCAGTAAATAGTGTTTCAGTGCTGCGGCTAAGGTTGCCTGTCATGCGGTCTATTGAGTAAAGTGAGGGGTGACCTTATATCCCCGTTATCAGGAACTCAGTTATGGCCAGTATCAAACTGACAGTAAAGCGTCTTTATGCCCTGCAGAATGAACGGATGGTCAGAACCCATGCGACTGCCACTGTTTATGTAGGAGACCAACCGGTAGCTACTGAAGAGATCAGTGGTCTGACAGAAACACCGGTGAGTAAATATATTCATCACCAGCTGACCGCGGGCCAGCCGGTGCGGGTAGAGTGGCAGACCCCGGGGATTGCCGATATGACCGTCACCGAAATGGAAATATGCCCGTGCTGCCATCCGGCGGATACGGAAATATAGCGCGTCACTCTGCTTAATCTTCAGTGCCGCATTATCCCGCGGCACGTTTACACCTGATAACAGGTAAGGAATTATTTTTGGCCGGAACCAGTCTGCTTGCTCTGCTTGATGATATCGCGACCTTGCTGGACGATATTTCTGTGATGGGAAAAGTGGCGGCGAAAAAAACCGCCGGAGTACTGGGTGATGATTTGTCCCTCAATGCTCAGCAGGTCACAGGGGTAAAAGCAAACCGTGAACTGCCGGTAGTCTGGGGTGTTGCTAAAGGATCTTTACTGAATAAAGTGATCCTGGTGCCTCTGGCATTACTGATTTCGGCGTTTGTTCCCTGGCTGATTACGCCGTTATTAATGCTTGGCGGCGCTTATCTCAGTTATGAAGGTATGGAAAAGATTATTCACTGGCTGACTGCGGATAAACAACGAAAAACACCGGAAGCCAGACAGAAACGACTGGAAAATTTCAGTCAGCAGGATGCTGTACGTTATGAAAAAGATAAAATTAAAGGTGCAATACGTACCGACTTTATTCTCTCGGCCGAAATTGTGGCCCTGACGCTGGGGATTGTTTCAGAAGCACCACTGCTGAATCAAATCCTTATCCTGTCCGGAATTGCACTGCTGGTGACGGTCGGTGTTTACGGTATCGTGGCATTAATTGTCAGAATTGATGACTTTGGCTACTGGCTGCAACAGAAAACATCATCTGTCGCTCGGCGTACGGGGGACGGATTACTGGTGCTGGCACCGTTGCTGATGAAGATTTTGTCGGTAGTCGGTACACTGGCAATGTTACTGGTCGGTGGCGGGATAGCGATACACGGTATACCCTGGTTACACCACTGGGTTGAACAACTCAGCCGCCCGGCGGGGAGCCTGTGGTTATCAGTACTGAGCAGCACGGCCGCCCCACTGGTTACCGGAGCGATAATTGGGTCGATTGTGCTGTGTCTGGTGAAACTGTTTGGAAAAATCCGTCGTGAACAGGTATAACTGGCACGGCATGTGAGTAGCGGAGTAACAGAGAATGAGCGACGATATTTTTGAATTTGACATTGATGCACAACTGGCCGATGCAGAAGCCAAAGCACAGCAAAAAGCCACTGAAATTCCGGCGGATCTCAGTGACGAGGCTGATTGCGAAGGCTGCAAAATCTGAGTCTGTGAGCAATGGTATCTATAGACAGTAAAACAGGACAACCTTCGGGTTGTCCTGTTTTGTTTTGACCCGGTAGTCAGATAAAGCCAGCAGAGGACAGCACATGCAGACAGGTGAGTGGGTAACGGTAAAAACCGCAGACGGGCCACGGCGTAAGGGTAAAGTACTGGCGGTGGAAACATTCAGTGAAGGTGTTATGTTTCTGGTCGCTCTGGATGATTACCCGAAGGGGGTCTGGTTCTTTAATGAAAAGAACGATCCTGACGGGATATTTGTCGAACCCGGGCAAGGCGATTAACCTGCACAGGCAGCCCGCAGCAGAGCATATCCGCTCTGCTGCGTAAAAAACGGCTGTCAGTGTCCGGAATGAAGACCAGTGGTCAGCGTCTGAGTCAGTTTCACCAGATGATAAATTACCTGTTTATTCTGCGTCTTAATTTTTTTCTTAATATTGCCTTTATGGGAAGAGATAGTTTTTGCTTTTATCTGCATCAGCCCGGCAATTTGTAAGGTGTCGTAGCCGGACATCCACATTTTCAGCATATCTGATTCTGCACGGCTTAAAGCCACCGGTTTCGCGACTGGCTGACGGCTACGGCGTGAGAATTTTTTGCCTGTTTTGCTCAGATAAGGGGAGATAAGACGTTCCAGTGAAAGTTTATCCAGTGCCTTGGTGGTGACAATAATATTCTCACGCAGATAGAGGTGATCGCTGAAATGACTGTTAGGCAATGCCATAAAAATAAAAAATACAGTATCGGGATATTGAGCGATGACTTTTTTAATTTCTGAGTTTTCCCGGCAATGGTTATCCAGACATTGTTCAGAAATAAATACCAGAGAAGGTGTTAAACTATCCAGTGTGCATTTCAATTGTTGCGGATTAATGACATCCTGACAGCAGTGGCTTATTACTCCTTGCGAATTAAGATACTCTTTTAATCCGGTCCGGGTGAAATGACATGGATCGATAATAACGCTTGACATAAATATGTTCCTGCCCGAATGAAAAAATCACACATACACGCGAAATACAAAACACATCCGGCAGGAAGGTTTAGTATTAGCAAAAAGTATCACAAAAGCATCCGGTGTCTGAAAAAAGTACAGCAATGTTTTTATAAGATTTTTATTTATATGCCAGGGTATAGTTCATCAGGCTCAGGTGATGAATGGCCCCACCAGCGTATTGTATTATTATAATCCCGCAAGCAAATCATTAGCCGGGACAGAGTATCAGCCAGTTCCTGTGAATACCAGTCATTGTAATAATATTCCGCTCAGTTGCTCTGATATTCGACTAAATAACTGACTGGTATAAGGTATAAACCATGGAAATAATAACCTGCTGCTGAGAATACCGAGGGTCAGTGTCAGGGGGAACCCGACCACGAATACCGATAATTGTGGTGACATGCGGTTAAGCAAGCCAAGAGTCAGGTTCAGGGTCAGCAGAAACATAATCAATGGCAGGGCCAGCCGCAGGGCACTGCTGAATATTATTGCCGCGAACTGGCACAGGGCGTTGACTCCCCCCGGTGACAGAGAGCGAACGCCGACGGGCAGAGCAGAAAAAGACTCTGTCACTGTTTCCAGTAACCACAGGTGACCATTAAAACTGAGGAACAATAACAGGGCCAGCATATAATAAATCCGGGCCAGTACCGATACAGTACTGTGACTGGACTGATCATAGAATGAGGCAAATGACAGTCCCATCTGCAGGCCAGTAACTTCACCCGCCAGCCGGACCGCGGCGAAAGCAAATGTCATCCCCCAGCCAAGCGCGGTTCCAATCATATATTGCTGACCGAGGGTCAGTACCCCCGACAGGGAAAATAACGGAATACCACTGGCTGGCAGTAGCGGGGTAATCAGCCCGGAAATGGCCAGCGCCAGCCCTGTTTTTACCCGCGGACTGACCTGTTTTTCGCTCAGCAACGGGGCGGCGCTGATCAGGGCCAGAATCCGGCAGAAAGGCCAGAAAAAATCACTGACCATGGACGGTAGCTGGCTGATACTGACAGGGGGCATCATCTCTAGCTCGTCGCAAAAGCCACGGAAGTCAGAATGCTGCGCATATATTCCAGTAAAAGATTCAGCATCCACGGGCCGGCAATCAGCAGGGTCAGCACCACAGCCAGAATTTTCGGGATAAAAGATAACGTTTGTTCATTAATCTGGGTGGCGGCCTGCAATAAACTGATCACTAATCCGCTGACCAGTGCCGCCAGCAATGGCGGGGATGCCAGCAACAATGCGACTTTCATCGCATTTTGTCCTACGGACATCACAGCTTCAGGAGACATCAGCTATTCCTTATCAGGTTTAAACGGTAATCCGCAGGGTTATTGAATAAAACTCTGTGCCAGTGAACCAATCAGCACCTGCCAGCCATTAGCCAGCACAAATAACATCAGCTTAAAGGGTAAAGAAATCGTTGCCGGGGGCACCATCATCATTCCCAGCGCCATCAGTATGCTGGCGACCACTAAATCGATAATCAGGAACGGAATAAATACTGTAAAGCCAATCCTGAAGGCTGTCTTTAATTCGCTGGTGATATAGGCCGGAACAAGAATACGCATAGGAACATCTTCGGGACGCTGGATTGGCGGATGCTTCGCCAGCCGGACAAACAGGGCCAAATCTGATTCACGGGTTTGTTTCAGCATAAACCGGGCCAGCGGACGGCTGCCTGCAGCCAGTGCCTCTCCGGCAGGCAGCCGGTTTTCACTGAAAGGCAGCCAGGCCTGCTGGTATACCTGGTCGAGGGTCGGTGACATCACAAAAAAAGTCAGAAACAGAGCCAGCCCGAGCATCACCTGGTTCGGCGGGGCCGACGGCGTGCCAAGTGCACTGCGTAACAGGCCAAAGACAATAATTATTCGGGTAAAGCTGGTCATCATCAGTAAGGCCGCCGGTAGCAGTGTCAGTGCCCCGATAAACACCAGAGTTTGCACCGGCAGGGGCCAGTCCGGACTGTCAGCCGTCAGTGATTGTAATGGCACGGGTGCCCCATATCCCGCGGCGGGGATCAGACAAAGTAATAACAGACAGGGCAGTGACAATTTCATTATCGGTATCCTCTATGTGTCAGCAGCGTCTGTAAGCGCAGCAGAAAAGTCTGGCTGTCGGTGGCCGGAGAAGCAGGCGCCGCGGGCGGCTCTGTGGCAGGTAATGTGTAAAGGTGGGTGATTTGCTGAGCTGTTACCCCCAGTACCAGCTGGCAGTCAGACAATGCTACCACCACAATTTTCTCATGCTGACCTACGACAAGGCTGTCATTGATCTGTAGCCCGCTACGGCCCGTATGGCGGGTAATGCGCTGTTTTTTAAGCAGCCAGCGCAGGGCAAACAGCACCGCCAGTAACACCAGTAAAACAGCACTGGTGTGGGCGATATCCTGTAGCGCGAACAGGTTGTCGGATGGAACAGGCGTACCGGTTAATGATTGCAGTGGCATGATTAGCGGCTCAGACGACGCATACGTTCTGACGGGGTGATAATATCGGTGATCCTGACGCCATATTTATCGTTAACCACCACCACTTCCCCCTGGGCTATCAGATAACTATTGATCAGAATATCCAGAGGTTCACCGGCCAGCCCTTCCAGCGGGACGATCGATCCCCGCGTCAGACGCAGCAGATCTTTAATGGTCATCCGGGTCCGGCCCAGCTCCACCGTCAGCCGTACCGGAACATCCATAATCAGGCTGACATCCTGTGCTTCCGCCGTGTCCGGGGCATCCTCGCTGGCGGTCTGCGGCGGGACAGTGTCGGTCACTGTAGCCGCCTGTTGCTGCATAGCCTCGGCCCACAGGTCCTGCTCTGGCCCGTTATTTTCTGACGGATGCTGTATATCACTCATCAGGCTGATCCTCGTGCAAAGAGTGTAATGTCGGATTAATCAGTGTCAGTACACGCAGGGCATACTGGTCGTTTAAAATGCCATGCTGTCCGGTAAATACCGGCACATTATCGACATGTGCTGTCACATGCTGAGGCTTATCCAGTGGCAGGATATCCCCTGTTTTCAGGGTTAAAATCCGCGACAGGGGCAGGGCGATATCGGCGAAGTGGGCGGTGACTTGCAGTGCTGAAAGCTGTACTTCTCTGACCAGGGTTTCACGCCACTGGCTATCTTCCTGACGGGAATTTTCCAGGGGAGGATTCACCAGCAATTCGCGTAATGGTTCGATCATCGGAAATGGAATACAGATATTAAACTCACCCACCAGATTACCAATTTCTACCTGGAACGGGGTATTCACCACAATATCGTTTGGTGACGTAGTGATATTAGTAAATTTGACCTGCATTTCTGAACGGACAAATTCTATTGATAACGGATAAATCGCCTGCCATGCTTCACTGTAGCTATCGAGTGCCAGTTTCAGCATCCGGTGGATCACCCGCTGTTCTGTATACGTAAATTCCCGGCCTTCAACTTTGGTCGGAAAGCGTCCATCGCCGCCAAACAGATTATCCACAGCGATAAACACCAGGCTGGGTGAGAACACCACCAGTGCGGTACCACGCAGGGGCTTCAGATGGATAAGGTTCAGGTTGGTCGGCACCGGTAAATTACGGGCAAACTCCTGATAGGGCTGAATATTAACCTGCCCGACGCTGATATCAGGGCTGCGGCGCAACAGATTAAATAATCCCATCCTGAACTGGCGGGCAAAACGTTCATTAATAATTTCCAGCGCCTGCAGACGCTCACGCACAATCCGGCGCTGGGTCGCCGGGTCATAAGCTTTAACCGCTTCTTCGCCGTGCAGCGGGCTTGCTGTGCTGTCGTTACTGCCGTTATCGCCATTCAGGAGCTGGTCAATTTCAGCCTGAGAAAGAATATTGTCAGCCATGGATTATCTCAGAATAAAGGATGTGAAAAGTACATCGTTAATCACCTGTGGCGGCTGACCGGGTATAAATGACGGTGCCAGTACCTGTTTAATTTTTCCGGTCAGGTCATGCTTACCCTGTTCTGTTTCCAGATCCCGCTGATTCTGGCTGGTCAGCAGTAAAATCAGACGGCTGCGGACTTCCGGTAAATACTGGTTAAGCCGGTTGCGGGTCGCCTCATCGGGCAGGCGCAGAGTAAATCCGGCATACAGAACCTTGTCTTCATCGTCGGGGGTACTGGCTGGCAGATTCACCGTAAAGGCATCCAGCGCCAGGAATACCGGGCTGGCCGGGGGAAGGGCAGCGACAGTCGCTGTTTTTTTCTGCGTTCCCGGATCGGATTGTTTCATTTTCAGAAAACTGTAACCGGCAATCGTGCAGGCAGCGATCAGAATCACAATAACCATCAGCGACAGTAACAGACGCTTTGCTGTTTTCTTTCTCGGGAGTGTAGTCATTAGCTAAATCAGTTCCTTGATAGAGGTAAATCTTTGCTGCTGCCCGGGATTATCACGGGTTAATCACCGGACAATGGGCCGAAAAGAGCCTGTTTCTGAACAGAGAGCAGCATACTTCCGGATATACCGGTACCATCAGCCAGGGTGATGACACAGCGTTTCAGGCGAAGAGGTCGACCCGGCCGTCGGTCAGTGTCAGCATCCTGACGCCGGCAGTGTTATGCATCACCGGCGGATCTTCGCTGGCCAGCGAGCTGCCGGCAGGGGAGCCCGACGGGTATTGTCGGCTATCCGGCGGGGTAAACATTGACGACGATGAGGGGTCCTCGTTACCGACGAAACTTCCTCCCAGACTGATACCATTCCCGGCCAGTGCATGTCGCAGGTCGGGTAATGCCGCTTCCAGTACCGTTCTGACCTGGCTGTGGCCGGACAATAACGTCAGGTACGCCTGATCGCTTTTCATCACCAGCGAAATTTTCAGACTGCCGAGTTCCTGCGGATGTAAGCGCAGTTCCGCCGTGTGTAAGCCTTGCTGATGCATAAAAATCACCTGACGGCTCAGTTGTTGTTGCCATGCCGGGTTGTCCGCGGGAACACTTACCGGTGTGCTGGCGGTCATCGCCCGCCCGGCAGCCAGAGGCCCCCCGTTATCGCTGCATAAGGCGATGATCGACGGCAAGTGAGTGTGTGCAGTGGACGCTGAGACCGGTGCCGGCCGGATATGGTCACTGACCGGCGCCGGACTGGCCTGCGGCACCCTGAACAATGGTATGGGCGGCACCGACTGGCGGGGCCCGGCCGCAAGGGGTGTTTCTGCCGTCAACGGATGCTGCCCCCTCGCTGGCGCAGCCGGTGCTGGCCGTTTGCCGGTTACCGGTAAGTGCTGGCGGGAATCCCCGCCGGGCAGGACAGGGAACCGCGACTGTCGGGGGAGATGTTGGTCAGACGACTGCGTCATGATATCTGTGGCGGCGGGCGGAAGATGACGCGGGGATGCAGACCGGTGGTCTGGCAGACCCGTGCTTGTCAGCGGGCCTGCCAGACGTTCCCGCAGTTCTGTCCCGGCTGGAGGCATCAGCCTGCCGGGGATAACCGGTGTTGTCAGCATGGCCAGCAATGGCGTGATATGACTGGCGGTGATGTTATTACCGGACGGCAGAACTGTCGCCTTTTTCGCGATCGGGTGGCGGCCGGATTTAGCGGTTATCAGCCCGTCAGGCGAGGAAATCAGGTCGGAGAAAGGCCAGGCCGCGACGGGTTTTCCCGCAGACAGGTTGTTACTGTGGCTACTGATTTTATTCAGCGCCTGCGCCAGGATAATCAGCTGCGACATGATTGTGCTCCGTGAAAACGGCGGGCAGAAAATTCATCAGTCAGTTTTTGCTGTTGTCGCTGTTGCTGCGCATTCAGGCGTTGCTGATGGCGGTGCAGCAATGTCTGCAACGCATTCAGTCGTTGTTTTTTGCTCTGCCAGTACGCCAGTGCGCTGGCGATATACTGCTCACCCTGTTGTATTGCCTGCTGCTGCAGGCTGATCGCCTGTTGCACCGCAGGAAGAAACTGCTGATAGTCATCCCAGTGGCCGACAGGCATCCCCGGTTGTATCTTCTGGTGCAGGTATTGCTGGTAATCCTGATAGTAACCGGTCAGCAGTTGTTGCTGGTTCAGGGCCTGTTGCTGTGCCGATTGCAGCTGACCCAGTTGCCGGGCTGCGTTGTCGGCCTGGTTGCTGGCCAGCTCACAAAGGGTGACAAGTACGGGGCGGTTATTCATGACTGTTCCTCCGGACGACTAAACAAATGTTCCAGCTGCTCACAGGCAGACGCATAACTGCAATACTGCCGGATACCCTGTTGCAGATAAGCGGTCATTACCTGATGCAGTCTGATCGCTTCATCCAGCAACGGATCGCTGCCAGAGACATACGCACCGACACTGATCAAATCATGGTTGCGCTGCCAGGCTGAAAGCAGTTGCTTACAATAACGTGCCTGTTGCAGTTGTGATCCACTGACTAATTCATACATTACACGGCTTATTGACGCTTCAATGTCGATGGCCGGATAATGGCCTGCCTCGGCAAGTTGCCGTGACAGGACAATATGGCCGTCGAGAATAGCCCTGGCCGCATCGGCAATCGGGTCCTGGGGATCATCACCTTCGGTCAGTACCGTATAAAAGGCAGTAACCGATCCCTTGCCATCATCACCGTTGCCCGCCCGTTCGACCAGAGCCGGTAAACGGGCAAAGACTGAAGGAGGGTACCCGCGGGTTGCCGGAGGTTCACCCATCGCCAGGGCTATTTCCCGCTGGGCCATCGCATAACGAGTCAGGGAGTCCATAATTAACAACACATGCTGACCGCGATCACGGAAATCTTCAGCAATCCGTGTCGCGTAGGCAGCTCCCTGCATACGCAGTAAGGGCGAAAGGTCGGCCGGAGCCGCAATCACCACCGAACGTGCCAGACCTTCTGCACCGAGAATATTGTCAATAAAATCTTTGACTTCCCGTCCACGCTCCCCAATCAACCCGACCACAATCACATCCGCGCGGGTATAACGGGCCATCATTCCCAGCAGCACGCTTTTCCCGACCCCGGATCCGGCAAACAGCCCCATGCGCTGACCACGGCCAACGGTCAGCAACCCGTTAATCGCGCGGATCCCCGTATCCAGCACCTGCTGAATCGGTGTGCGTTGCAGCGGGTTTATCGGGCGACTGCACAGGGATCCGTAATCAGTCACCCGCGGCGGGGGCAGGTTATCCAGCGGGCGGCCATTACTGTCGAGCACCCGGCCGAGCAGCGACGGGCCGAGGGGCAGTTGTTTCCCTTCGCCATTACCGGTATGACTCTGTCCGGCAGCAAACACTCTGGCTCCGGGTGTCAGTCCGTCGGTATTTTCCAGCGGCATCAGGAACAGCTTATGGTGACTGAATCCGACGACTTCGGTCTCGGCCGGAGGTGCATTCCTGCGCTCAATCAGACAGACCGCCCCCAGCGGTAATATCAGTCCGCTGGCTTCCAGCACCAGCCCCGTGGCCCGGGTCAGTTGCCCGTAGCGCCGGACCTCTGGCAGAGACAGTAATGATGTTTCAAAACGATCCAGTTGTTGCAGCCAGCGTTCGAAAGGATATTGCATCAGCAGGCTCCTGTTTGCGCTCTCTGACAAAGTGCCAGCCAGCGATCTGAGATGCTGCAATTCAGTTGGCCTTCCTCCCCCTGTAACAGGCAATCGCCGGGCTGCAGAGCAGTATCACCGGCCAGTTTCCAGCCACGGGCCGCGATTTGTTCGGCGAATATTTTCTCCGCCAGTGGCAAATCCTGCGGATGAACCCGTAACTGTGGCGTTCCGCTGAACAGCGGGTCCTGTTCCAGCAAGCGGCTGATCTGCCTGGCAACCCGCTGGCTGTCACATTTAACCGCGTCACCGGTGATCTGTAAGGCAATCTGCAGTGCCAGCTGTAATAACCGGCTGGTGATAACCGCGTCGATTATCTGTAACGAATGGGCAAAACTTTCCGCCAGTTGGCGGATCTGTTGTTGTTCCGGTGCCGGCTGAGGTGGCGGCGGCAGCTGTCCGGCAGCCAGTTTCCCCTCGAGATATCCGGCCTGATGTCCGGATGTTTCACCGGCGGTAAATCCCTGCTGATAACCTTGCTGCCATATCTGCTGCCGCTGCTGCTCCGGCAAGGGTTCCGCGGGGGCGCAGGATGTTGTGAGCGGTGCACTGTTAATCACTTCAGCCGTATCCGGCTCTGCGGCGGACAGAGTTTCCGGCTCTGCTGCCACGGGAGCAGGCAGTTCAAAATGTTCGGGCTGCCATTTGCGCCAGTGCATATTTTCCGGTAACTCAGACGTAGGTTTCATCTGCCCCTCCGATCACAATATCGCCTGACTCGGCCAGGCGGCGGACAATTAACAGTATCGCTTTTTGTTCGTTTTCCACGGCTGACATCCTTACCGGGCCACGGCTGCTTAAATCGTCACGCAAAATATCTGCAGCCCGTGTGGACATATTGTTTAGGAATTTTTCGCGTAGCGGTGGCTGAGCCCCTTTCAGAGCAACCAGCAACTGCTCTGAATCGACTTCCTGCAGCAGGCGCTGAATACTGCGGTCATCCACATCGACCAGGTTTTCAAACAGGAACATTTCATCAATAATTTTTTGCGCCAGTTCGTTATCAAACTCACGGACCGCTTCAATGACAGACTCTTCCTGCTGGGACTTCATCAGATTGAGGATTTCAGCCGCAGTGCGTACCCCGCCCATTTTGGCGCGTTTAAGGTTTTGTCCGTCGAGCAGGTTATTCAGTACTTCGGTCAGTTCGGCCAGAGCCGCAGGCTGCACTCCGCCGAAAGTGGCAATCCTCAGCATCACATCCTGGCGCAATTTATCATCGAACTGTGCCAGAATATCCGCGGCCTGAGGCCGTTTAAGGTGTACCAGGATAGTAGCAATAATTTGCGGGTGCTCTTCACGGATCAGGTCGGCCGCGGAAGGCGGATCCATCAGGTTCAGGGCATCCATTCCTGACGTTGTGTCGCGGGTATCAAGAATATCCTCCAGCAGACTACTGGCCCGCTCCTCACCCAGCGCTTTGACCAGAACGGTCCGCAGATATTCATTGTTATTCAGGTTCAGGGCGGCATATTGTTCAGCTTCTTTTTCAAACTGTTGTAATACGCTGGTCAGCTGTTGATGAGACACCTGTTTCATGGTGGCCATGGCTGCACTGAGGTGCTGGACCTCACGCTGGTTCAGGTGCCGGAATACCCCGGCAGCCCGTTCTTCTCCCAGTGCCATCATCAGAATGGCACTTTTTGTTGTTCCGTTCAGTGTCATAGTTCATTCCCCATCCAGTCACGGACTACCAGTGCGACCACCTGCGGGTCGTTTTCTGACATCTCGCGGATACGCCTGCTTAAAATTTCACTATTGATACGCTGTTGTGCCTTGCGTGCCGTTTCCTGTAAGGTGCCGTCACTGCTATTGTCAGGTTCAGTTTCCGGCGCAGACGAGGACAGGGCGATATCTTTTTCCTGACTGGCTGCAGCACGGCGTTGTTCGAGAAGCGGCTTCACGGCTTTACGGTAAAGCAGCAGGGCAGCAATAATCACTATCAGCCACCGGCCGCCAGACAGCAGCAGGTCAGCAAACTGCGGTGTTTTCCACAAAGGCGGACTGTTATCGTCTGTCACACGGTTAAAGGGCGTATTTACCAGCCTGACTGAGTCACCGCGGCTGGCAGAAAACCCCATTGCTTCCTTCGTCAGGGCGGTGATCTGCTGTAACTGTTGCTCCGGCAGAGCCCGGGCTTTTCCCTGTTCGCCGGCCTGATAATTGACTACCACGGCCACGGACAACCGTTTTATATCACCGGTATTGAGTTGCGTATGCCTGACTGTCCGGTCAAGTTCATAGTTAGTGGTTGAGTCATGCTGTGACTGCTGATTTTGGGGAACTGTGGCACGGGCTCTGGCCGCTGTACCGGCCGCCGTGCTGGTGGCTGCGCCATTTTGTGCCGCCGGAGTCGCTGGCGGGGCAGTTTGCGGCGTGGTCACCGGCGCAACAGGGGCCGGGGATGGCTGATTGGTCAGCGCCCCGGGCACACCGCCTGGTAATATTCCGCCATTTTGCTGACTGTCGCTGGACTGTTGTGAGCGTATCGCCTGGCTATCCGGTTTATTATTTGGCGTATAATGTTCGTCGGTTTGTTCCTGTTTATCAAAATTGATTTCTGCTGTGACCTGGGCCCGGACATTGCCACGGCCGACCACCGGTCCGAGAATATCTTCGATCCGCTGACGCATATTACGCTCGACTTCGGCGGTATATTTCAGCTGTACGCTATTCAGTAACTGTCCGCCGGAGACGGAACTGGTCAGCAACGCACCATTCTGGTCAATGATGGTCACATTAGCCGGGGGTAAACGACTGACGCTGCTTGACACCATATGCACAATAGCATTGACCTGGCCATCATCCAGCGCCCGTCCCGGCTGCAACTGTAAAGTGACCGATGCCGTCGGTAACGCATTATCTCTGACAAAGACCGAGGCTTTAGGGACGGCCAGGTGAACGCGGGCAGTACGGACCGCCCCGAGGCTTTCGATAGTCCGCGCCAGCTCACCTTCAAGCGCCCGCTGATAATTGATTTGCTCACTGAACTGGCTGATACCGAATTTTTCGTGATCCAGCAGCTCAAATCCTGTGCTGCCACCGCGCGGCAACCCCTGCTCAGCCAGTTTCAGACGCAGTTCACGTACCTGGCTGGCAGGTACCAGAATATTGCCGGTATTTTCATCCAGCCGGTAAGGCACATTCATCTGCCCCAGGCTGCTGATAATATTTCCGCCGTCCTGTTCGGAAATATTGTTGTACAGCATTTTATAATCCGGAGCTTTAGCCCAGAGTACTAAACCGACGACGATTGCCACAGAGACTGCGGCAGCAAAAATCAGCGGGATACCTGCGGAAGTGCGTAACTTCTCCAGAAGGTGTTGTGCTCTGGCGGAAAATGTTGTCGAAATATCTGCAGGGTTTATTGTCATTGGAATATCCCGGCCACAGAGCCTGGCCTTATTTCTGTTAACAACACATCATTCTCCTGTATTACGTGATGAGGGCAGGGGGGCAATATCCCGCATTATTTACCGGTTGACGGTGAATGATGGCGGAAATAATCGGCTTTTTAAGGGGTATATTCCCGCTTTATTATTTTGTGTCTGTTGTAGATTTTATTGACTGAAGGTTATTCGCAGGAAGATATATGTCATCATTAATTCAGCAAGTCTCCGCAGAGATGTCAGTAATGGCAGGGATTGCGGGCGGAAAAGAAAAAGCTGCAGAACAGGGCCAGTCATTCAGCGGTTTACTGCGGTCGGCATTAGGCAATATCAGCCAGCACTATAATCGCTCACAGGCTGACTCGGAAAAATTCGATGCCGGGAATAGTCATATTTCCCTTAATGACCTGATGCTGGAGATGCAAAAAGCCACAATATCTCTGCAAATGGGCGTTCAGGTAAGGAATAAACTGGTTAACGCTTATACGGACATTATGAATATGTCTGTGTGATGTGGTTAATATATTGTTTTTAAATATTAATTATTCATTGCTATTACTCCATGGGGCAGTGATGGGACAAAATCATTTAATTTTTCATTCAGGATAGCTCTCTGTGACTCATCATTATCTGGCATCCATGTCCCATAAACATTGTGTACCATCTGAGAATTTGTGTGGCCCATTTGGGATGCTATGAAGTTTGGGTTTGCTCCGGCAGCCAATGACCAGCATGCATATGTGTGTCTGGACTGGTATGCCTTTCTGTCTTTTATTCCCGCCAGTTTAAGTGCGGCTCTCCATGTCTGTGGGAGTGACTTAACACTGTAGTGATTTGCAGACTCTGATTTTGTTGCATTAATCTTTGGGCTAAAAACGAATGCCAGCACTTCAGTTTCCTTTTTCCCGTACTCTCTCTTTATTACTGAAACGGTACTTTCTGGCATCATTCGGGTTAACTCCATCTGGTCACGCAGAGATTCCCACGCGGCATCTATCAGAAATATTTTCCTGATACCGGCGTTGGTTTTCGGGACCGTAAAGTAGCCCTTTGATGTAAGATTCCTTCTTACTGAGATAGTCCTGTTCTTTGTATCGATATCCCCCCATGAAAGTGCGCATAACTCCCCATGACGCATTCCTGTGAAAACGGCCAGTGACCACAGGTTTTTCATTTGTCTGGTGCGCAATGAATCTATCATTCGGTAAAATTCATCCCTCGTTAGCGGGTCTGGTTTTACCTTGTCTTTCTTCAGGGGGGATACAGACAATGTAACGTTCCGGGATATGTACCCGCTTTCGTGTGCGAACTTCATAACTGACGACAGGAGTGTTATGCATCCGTTCACGAAGGGTACTGACCTTCCGTTTCTTTCGTGGTTTAAGTATCTCCCGGAAAAGAATTTACCTTTAAGCAGTCGTGAGCGAAGGGTAAGAATGTCCTCTACTGTGACTGAATCAAGCATTCTTGAGCCGGAAAGATAACTGAGAATGGTTCTGCAAATGTTCTGGTAAACAGAGTAGGTTGATGCGGCCACTTCTGTTTCTTTTATTGCCAGCCACTTAGACAGAGCTTCATTGAGGGTTATCGGAGCCTGAACAGAAAAGAACTTATGCAGGTTAACCGATGCCGGGAACATACTGGCATAGTCAAACGTCCCCGTTTTTATTCCATAGATTACTGTTTCACGTAGCTTTGCTGCCTGATTTCTGTTTTTGGCGTTGTCAGGAACAGATAGCTTTTCCCGAACTCTGACTCCCTTGTACATAAAACTGATACGCAGATATCCGCCATGGCTTTCTACTCCCGGCGGATATTTCCTCTCTGACATATTTCCTCTCTTAAGCCTTAAAGGCTGATTTCACTTTTGTTCCAAATCCGTTTGGTTGCTTCCTTATCTGGGACTCAATCCATTTTTCAATTGCCTCCGTGTTATACATACACTCGCTTGTCTCAAGCGGTTCTCCTTCTGGGGATACGTGCAAGTATTCGCGTCCCAGCAACCAGGATTTCTCCCGGGCCCGCCTGATCGTTCCTGGCTTCAGGCCGGTGGTCAAGGTTAACACTTCTTTGGTTACCCACTTAGCGGGCTTGAGTAAAACAACCTGACTCATAGCATTCTCCTTTACCCAACCCGCAGGCACGATGAAACCGCCGGTAACCGGTGCGGGAATAGGGTGGTGTGGTTTAGTTGGTGGGGTTAGTGGCGTTTAAATCTGGCGGCGCGTTCGTGCTTTTCTGCATCTTCGCGACATTCAGGGCAGCAGTAATTAGATTTCGGTAACGATGCTGTTCCGCAATCACCATTCAGACAAATTGCTGAGAATGGTTTCGGTAGTGGGCGATTAGCCATGGCTACCTGTAATTGTTGAAGCTCCAGTTCTGATGCCTGGTCGAGCGGGTCGGCGTGGGTCATGGTGGTTTCCTCAAAAATGAAATTTAAGGCTTGGGATTTTCCCGGCGCGGATGTTTTCGACGATCGCAGATACGAACTCGTAAGGCGAATAGGTATCTGGCATTTTTCCTTCAATCCCAAGCAGTTCTGAAATCGCCATCTGATTGCGCTTAGATATTCTGTCCACTTTTATAGCTGAGAGAACATCAATACAGTCCTCGCATATCAGAAGATTATTCCTCGCAGTAACCAGCCGGTCTCGGCCAGCATTAGCACCACATAAGGTACAGATATCCTCCGGGTCTGGCTGGTATTCAGAAAAAACAAAACACGACGAATTTTCGGTTGTCGGCATAGTGGTTTCCTTTAGGCAATAAAAAAACCGCCTCAGTGGGCGGCTTGGTACTGGTTGAAATTTATCATTTTGGTGTAACTGAAATTGTGAAATGTCTACCAATATGCCCCCCAATAGGGCTCACAGTCGTATTGATATTTTTATCACTGAGTAATTCCGAATCATTCAATATACTCATTATGTGATCACTGGCACTTTTCACCGAAATGGTAGGCTCGGCATAAATATCTATGCTTAGAATTTTTGAGTCCTTATAATTATCGCAAGTAGCAAGGAGTATAAACTGACTGGCGACTGTCTCAGTGTCTTCTAAATTTCCTACAGGAGTCGGCTCCATAATCCACCCTCAATCTTATCTAAAAGATTACTTATATATCACTCCTGTAAATCATTCCACACAATAACTCTGCAGCCGGCCGCCGCGTATGAAGTCTGTCAATGATAGTCTGGCATTGTGTTTCGGTGGGGTAGACTGTTTCAGTGAGGGGAGTTGCCTGGTTACCGGAGATAATGAGGATGACGTATCCGGCGAGTATCATCATTTCCTCCTGTACGCATCCCACAGAGCAATGCGGAACGCTATTCGCTTAATGTAAGCAGGGTACCAGCCCCTGATTATCAGCATGCTTGTTCTCTGGATCATCGCACCACCAAAAGGGCGCTTTGCTTCAGGTTTTCGAGCCATGTTTTATCCATTGCAGCGAGTCTCATGCTGATATTAAAACGGCCCTGACGATAAAGCCATGCCATTGAACCCATGCAGTGCGATTCTTTGCCACTATGCTGATACTGGCCATTATCATCTTCATGGCCTGAGAGTGTTTTGTGGCACAGAAACGGCGCCATATCATCAGCAAGAAGGCCTGATTTAATGTCCGCCAGCCTCCCGGGCCTTAGTGTGTGAGATATCGACTGCGGAGAGTCCAAAAATGGACAGTTACTGCATGGTCTGGTTAATGCGATTGCTTTCATCTTCTTCACGTTCCCCTCCAATAAGTAACCCTCCGGATAGGGAGGGTTATTTTATTCAGAATGGTGGCTCATCGTCCCTTTGGTGGCCTGATTGTGGCTGGCCCCATCCTTGCTGCGGGATACCGGACTGCTGGCCGCTGTTCTGGCTACCCTGATTCCCCCCCGATCCACCTTGTCGGCCACCAAGCATCTGCATTGTGCCGCCGACATTCACGACCACTTCCGTTGTGTACCGGTCCTGTCCACCCTGGTCTTGCCATTTGCGGGTTTTAAGCTGGCCCTCGATATAGACCTGCGATCCCTTACGCAGGTATTCCCCGGCGACCTCTGCCAATTTTCCGAACAGCACCACACGATGCCATTCCGTAACTTCCTTGTTCTCGCCTGTCTGCTTATCCCGCCAGCTCTCCGATGTTGCCAGCGTGATGTTGGTTACCGCCCCTCCATTGGGCAAATACCGCACTTCAGGGTCCTGTCCCAAATTCCCGACGAGTATCACTCGGTTTACGCCTTTGCTTGCCATTTAACTCTCCCTGTTATGCCGCGTTCTGGCTGAGTTCATCGGTACGCAGGCCATAAATGTCGGTGGCCACATCCAGTAATTCCTGTGTGCCGGCCAGTGCCCGGGCTGCATAGCGGTAGGCTTTATCCAGATCGGCAGGCGATGCGGCCTTGGTGGCTGCTTCTTTAAACGCTTCGAGGATTTCATCAGGACTTCGCTCATCAGTATGATGTTGGACAGTATTAGCCTGCTGTTCCGGTTTCTGGTTGATCAGGTTGTTCAGGTCACCCGAAGTACGCACCGGCGTGATATCCCGCTCAGCCCGCTTAGTCGGTTCAAATTCATCAGGCGTGTAAACACCAAGGATCACGTCCGGACAGTACAGCCGGGCCCAATATTTAACAGCGAGATAAGCAAGCTGCTGCTTGGGTGCTGTTTTCCATAACGGTGAGTTGCGGGTGGTGACGAACTCAAAATTCAGCCATTCCCCCCAGGTGACCTCCGTTTCGCCGCGAAGCACCGCACCCACGCGAACACATAATCCTTTCTCTGTATTCGGGTTTTTGTCGCCGGGTCGGAAGTTATCCCAGTTTCCGGCATACTCGTATTTGAAACGACCCTGAACAGCGGTAGAGCTGGTGATCACCGCATTGACCAGTTGCGCCTCATAACCCAAAGTACCGTTTACAAGGTGCGTCTTCTGTGCAACCGCATAGGGATTCATTCCCCACTGAGCTGCCTGTAACGCGATTGCCAGACAGTCTGCGGTGTTACCGGATAAATATTTTGGCACAGTAGCTTTTCCATCTGCCATGACCGCGGCAAAGGCCTGTAACTTTTGCAATCCGCTCGGGCTGAAAATGGCTGCTTTGGTATCGGCTTCATTAGCTGGTGTTTGTGCGATTTCGTGACTCATAGGGAATCTCTCCTTCTGGCCCATTCGGGCCGTGCAAGACGTTCAACACCGCCCCAATTACCGGTAGCGATGCATTCGTGATAGGTGGTCAGGTTTTTCCGGAACTCGTTATATCCGGCCTCGACATCCTGTGATTCGAGTTCAAACACCCTGACCGGGTATCGGCCGCAATTGATGGTTTCACTGACGGCGATGAAGACGAACAGGGGATATTCGCCAAATTCTTTCAGGTAACCCTCCCGATACATGGCATCCTGTACGTGGTACCGGAATTCTTCGACGTGACGGCTGAATCGGTCCATGTCAGCGACCTTTTTTACGTCAGCGATTACCGGCTGCGCTTTGAGAAACTTGTCCGGCCTGATCCGGCACAGTTCTTCGGTTTCATCATCCCGCCAGTAAATTGAGCTTTCGCAGAATCCGTCTGCCTCCAGCAACCAACGGGCACCGGTGTGGGCCATGGCACTGTCTCGCATGAGTTTCAGCTTCCTGTCATCGTCATGAGTGATTGGTGTGATACCCGTCCGCTTGCATCGATCCAGAAATTGTTGCTCTTCTTCGCGCCCTGCGACAGTCCGACGATTGACCTCCGGACCTATCTCAAAACGTTTGCTAAACTCTTCTGGTTCCAATAGCAGGCAGTGCAGAGCAGTACCCATATCGAGTGCCGCTGTCTTTTCTTCATCAACCGGTGCGAGCTTGCGCCACTGGTAAATTGCCGGACTGATAGCAATATCATCCAGCTGTGACTTACTGACACCCGCGCCGGCGTGGTAGTCATGGTTGGAAATGGCGTGATAGATACCTGGTTCCATGATTAGCTCCATTCGGCTTTTGCTTTATCCAGGCAGATGCGATCAATGAACTCGGCGTAAGCGTCCTGTGCGTCATCGCTGGCCAGCAGGAATGCATAGGCCGGATTAGCCGCGGCGAACAGTTCGATGTCGTCAGGGAATAGGGCGGACAACTCTTCAGCCCGTTCCCGCACCGCTTCGTCATAATTCAATTCGGCGTAGTGCCGATCCCATCGTTGGGCTTCGATACTTTCGGCAACTGCAAATGTCGGCTCACGCAGCATGGTTCACCTCCAGAAGCGAATTCACATACTCAACCAGTACGTTAAAATCCATCTGGCCACAGAGTTCCGTTTGCTGCTCCGAGGTCAGGCCATCGAACGCGCAATCCTCAAGAGATACGCTGACCTTCCCAGGCCTCATTGCTCCGCGCATCTGTACGTCTGAGCATTCGATTTTCAGGTTCAGACTCATTTCGACCTCCGGAAATCTCTGACCATGTCTAAATAACCAGCCGGTGTATTCGGATAGAAGTGAACCGACCCGCTGAATGCGATTACCAGCTCTGGGCCCTGAATGATGTACCTCATGCGAAAGCCTCCGGCCCCGGACGGGCAGCATCATTGACGAATTTCTGAATGCGATCCAGCTGGGTAGTGGTGAATGATTTAACGTGGTTTAACAGGTTGGTAGCAGCGCCAATGACGCCGCCGATGGTGGTAGCCATTAGCGATACTCCGTTGGTTAGTAGTTGATGGTTACTGCTGGTACCTGACCTTTAGCGATTGCTTTGATGCAGGCTTTTGCACAGTCCTCGGTCAGGCCGGATTCGACCAGTGCAGATACTGCTGCGAGATTGATATTGCGACGATGCTCGGTATCTCTGGCCCGGCGGTCGGCTTCATCTTTGATGCGTTTTTCTTCAGCCAGTCGAGCTAGCTCGACCTGAGCGGCTTTGCGGCGTTCGGCCTCGATAGCTTCCCGCTTATCACGCTCAGCCTTTTCACGGGCTTCCCGCTTATCACGCTCAGCCTTTTCACGGGCTTCACGCGCCTGACGCTCAGCCAGTTGCTGGGCTTCGATACGCTGCTGCTCGGCACGTTGCTCTGCGGCGATACGCTCCTGTTTTTCCTTTTCGGCTGCGGCTTGTAGCTCACGTTCCCGGCGCTCGGCTTCTTCGCGGTCACGCTTGGCTTTTTCCTCAGCCTCACGCTTCACACGCTCTTCAGTTTCACGGGCGATGCGCTGCTCATGCTCAATGCGTTGCTGCTCTGCCAACCGTGCGGCTTCGGCGCGGTCACGGTCATGCTTGTCATTCATCAGCAGGGCGATTTCATGATCGGACTCGAATTTCTCAGCTGCTGCTTTATCGAATGCGTTGTTCATTTCCAGCGCTTCGGCATGGGCGGTGTTCATAGCTTCAATCTCTGCCAGTCGCTGCTGCTCTGCGTCCCACTCCTCACGCACTTTCAGCACTGAATCTCGGATACTGTTGCATTCATCCACAAACCGCTTCAGCTCCTGCTCCGCAGGCTTAACGGCTTCTTTCAGGTGCTTCAGATAGGCACGACCCGGTTTCTCAATGGCAGTTTTGCTCCGGCTGATTGCTTGAGCCAGTGAGCCGATACGGTCACGGCCTTTTTTGGTAGTTACGTCTGGCACTTCCTTTGCCATTTCCCGGATCATCTCCAGATATGGATCGAGTCCACTCTGGACGTACAGGGCAGGGGATTGCTCCGGCTTAATTTCCAGTAAAGCTAAATCGGTTGTTTCCGTCATAATCCTCTCCTGAATGTGGTCATATAACCGCCCACTCAGTGAATGGACGCTTGTATAACAGGCATAAAAAAGCCCTCCACGAATGAAGGGCTGATATCAGAAGGCTTTAAAAATGATGCTTTAGTGCCTTTTTTACGGGCTTAATTACCCCTATCCCTAGTCTTGATATATAAATAAAACTGATTGTTTATATATTGACCTAATAATATGAGGGTGTAGCTATGGCGTGTGATATATATCTGCATTGCCCGCAATGTGGTAGTCAAAGCCTTGTATTTCCAGCCGATTTTGACTCCAGTAATGGGTATGATGGCGTCACCTGCGGCGGTTGCGGCAGGACTCTCACTGATGAAGATGTTACAGTTCAGGGCGAACAGACAATAAACAATGTTGTTGACGACATGCTGAACTATGGTTGGATGCGAGAATAGCATTCAGAATTTCTTAATTCATCAACCTATCTAAATATATCAGGACATAAAAATAGCGCCTGTTTTTACCGGGATAGGCTCCCGTTTTCCCTGCTTTCCACAGACAAAGGAAACTGCTACGTTGGCTATTCCACAGGCAGGTAAGGGAAGCTAATTAATGGCAAGATTTATTGTTCGAGTTGAGCTGCACGGTGCGGATTCAAACGACTACACTAAACTACATGAATCAATGAGAATTAGAGGCTATAACCAATCTATTCAAGATACAGATTTATCATGGTTTACCTTCCAACCGCTGAATACGTAATAAATGTTGATTCCAGCGCAGCTAACGTCAGAAATGACGTCATGGGTATTGTTCGGTCAGTTAATCAAAACTTTAGCTTACTGGTTATTGAGGTCGCTGATATAGCCTGGTATCTCACTAAGCGGTAGATCCACCACATGCAGAAACACCTTTAAATCTTTTCCTGCGCTGGACTTCATATTCCAGCGCGCTAACTGCCACCTTTACTGCCTCCTCGAAGCTAATACCCTCCTCGTCACAGAATGCTTGGACGGCAGCCCTCAGTTCTTCGTCGTGCTTTTCCATACTTCACCTCACATTAAAGGAATCGAACGACCGCGCGACTTCTGCCGGCCGGTGCATGTTACCCGGTCACCTTTGGTTCGGTGGCTGGCTGAGTAAATTGCGACATCCGGCATACACTGCGATACCTGCTCCGGACGGTTACGCCAGTTAGGTGCTTTCAGTGCCCGCTCAATCCGATCTACCGGCTTCAACTGCATAGCCTCTGCTGATTTACGGGCGTTGAACTCTGCCATGCGGCGTCTGTTTCTGTTCATTGGAATGTCCTCTGTAAGTTCTTTGGTGGAGTGGTGGCCGGCACTGATTTTCCGGCATGACTATCAGTAACCTAGTTGACACCGGAGTTTCACCGGGGCGAAGATTTCGGTTACTGTTTATTGGGCTATCACTGGACTTTAGGGCCGCTTACTCAACATTTTTTTCGTCCAGTCAGTCACGATACCCATCAGGTCTTACACTTACGCATCAGCCTGCGCATTCACCACTCCCCGAAGAACTCACTTCGGCCTGTGTATTCACAGGAACCTTGTTTTTAAATAGCAGCCTGACTTCATGTCCGGCGCGGTAGGCAGTCCGTTTACCGCATCGATGTTTCGTTTCGATGGCTTAAGAATACTTGCAGTATTTATTTATGTAAATACCTTTAGTATTCTTTTAGGGTGTGTTTTTATTATGTTATTGAATACTATGAATATTTATTTTTTACTCGACCGGATCGGCCATCAGGTGGGGAGGGTGCTGAGGATTTTGGGCACAAAAAACCCGGCGCGGTGGCCGGGTGGTGTAAGCGCTGGGTGTTATCAATTTTTTCGACTGACCAAGGCTTGTGAAGAAGTTCCGTTATTAGTACCAAATTTTTCTGACACTATAGCTTTATAAGCATTATCAAACATTTGCTGAACTGTCATAAATTCTCCTACGCTTAATTACGGGCGATTAAAAAAGCTTGTGTTCAATTCTTTAGGGAAGTAATGTTTTCTCTTTATCCATACAAACCCATCTCCCTTAGATATTACCGCAACATCAACTGGACCGCCAACAGTTTCATGATCATTAGTGATTCTTCGCTTGAAAGCTGTGATATCGATCAAAGATTCTGCCATGTAAGCTAGATCAACTTTCCCTAGTGAGTCAAGCATAGAGAGCATCTTTGTAACATGATTGGCGCTTATAAACGCATCTTTATTATTCCTAAAATCAACAAGCAAGTGATTTCTGAATAACTCAAATTGATCCGAGTAATCTTGCAATTGTTGATTAGTAAGCTTACCTGCTAAAAAGATCTCTGAAGATTTTTTGAATTCTAATAATACATTACTAACTAACTTATCTACTTCAACGCTGACATTTTCACTACACCCTTTTATAAAGGTGATTACCTCATCTTCTTGAGCGAAAGGAATAATTCCAGACTGGTAGGGATCATTACTTTTAGATTTATCATCATTGACAGTATAGAGAAGCTTATTTTTATAAACACCATGTACGTGTATTGATTTAACCGCTGGATAGTATTCTTTATCTCCATAACCAGCTATCACAACACCCGTAAAAAAAATATTTTTCCCACTGACTCTACTAATAATTAATTTCGCGAATTCTGTCAGCTTATTATGAAGAGAAACTGGGATAGATACTGCTGGATCTATGGGTATTATTCTTACATACACCTCTTGCACATACCCTGATACAAATGAATCTAGTTCAGCATCACTAACTGTATCCATTGACGGATAGAAAGGATTTCCTATCAAATACTGGATTTCTGTATCTAGTTTGACTTCCAAGCAATTGTAATAATCACTTACCGTCAAAGGTATCGGTGAAGCTTTCATTTCATTAACAAAATCAATAGTGTTAACGACCTCATTTATTTTGGATAAATTTATTCTAAACAGCTCCTGTGCATTTTGTAGTCGCATCTGACCGTTAATGATTGAATGATTAGATTGCAGAAAGTCAATTAACGAATCAGTATATTCGTTTATTGTATCCTTAGATGAGGTTATACTTTTTCTGAACTCTTTTATTAAAAGTTCCCATGGTGAACCTGCAAGAGAGGCATTGTTATAAATCATTATGCCTACAGGATGGCCTTTATAAAGCTCAAACAATTTGTTTGCAGAATTATTAATTTTCACCATGTTGTTTTGAGTGGTTGTTACGGCTGAATCGGCGGCAAGTGCTATTGCACTACTATTAAAAACTGCAATTTCTGCTGTCATTAAAAAACCTTATTATAAAATCTGGTGCTCAAAGTTTTATTGCTATCCAATCTTTGCTGGATTAGCACTGTGTGTGTCTTGGCAAATGCCGAAATTAGTACTACTTAAACCGCATCTTAGCTTCTACTGCCACGCCGATTATCTTGCAGTTCCCATTGATAGGGATCATCGGCCAAGCAGGGTTAAGGCCTTTCAGGTACTTCTGACCACCGTCGATAATCAGCTTCTTAAACGTGGCCTCATTGGAGTCGACCAGTTTTGCGATCACCAGGCTACCGTTGATGGCATCTTTGCCAGTATCAAACAGCACATACATACCCTCAGGCACGCTCATTCCGGTTGGTGCAGTCATCGAGTCACCTTCGACCTGTAACCAGAACGCCTCGCCCTGAATATGCGCATCAGACTCTAGCCATTCGCTCACATCGTTGATGGTATAGGCTTCGATAGCCTCGGCCCAGCAACCGGCTTGTACAGAGCTGAGGACGGGGTAGCGTTTGCCAGGAGCATAGGTGGTCAGGTTACTGACGTTACTTTCAAAAGCAGCGGCGTAGCGTCCAACCTCTTTGGCAAGCTTGGGGCTTATCTCTGAAACTTGAACCTGTAAAATTCTGGCGAATTCAGTGACTACGGGGACGTTTAATGCAATTCGACCGTTAATATAATGGCCAACAGCACCCTGAGAAATGCCCATCTCATCAGCAATAGTGTATTGAGTAACTTTTAATTGTTTCTTTTTTGACTCATACAAGGCCTTCAGACGCATCGCATCTTCAAGCTGTTCTGTCGTCAGGGTCTTTTTAGATTCCATGATCGCATTGTAATACTAGTAGTAATCAATAATGAAATACCTGGGATATTTACTTAGATAAATACTTGTAGTATTCTTGATGGATATCCAAGGAGGTATATATGAACAAAATGACGTTAGAGGATTACGCCAAGATCCATGGTCAGGCTAAGACTGCAAAAGATTTCGGCGTTATCCAATGCGCTATCAGCAAAGCGATTCGGACAGGGCGAAATATTTTCGTGACCGTCTTGAGCGATGGTTCGGTTAAAGCCGAAGAACTGAAGTCTTTCCCAAGCACCAGAAAGTAAGTATCACCCGCTCTTTAACAGTCAGTCACCCTCGGAATACCAGGGACCAACTCAAGTGACAGCCTTTGCTGATCACTCAACTAAACACACAAGGATATTAAGCAATGGATAACGCAAGTAACAGCAAGCTCTCTCAGAGAGCCATAGACCGAGCAGAGACTGACTTGCTCATCAACCTTGCCACATTAACGCAGCGCAAGCTGGCGACTCTCGTAGGGTGCCACGAATCGAAGATAAGCAGAACGGACTGGAGATTTATTGCTTCGGTGCTTTGTGCTTTCGGAATGGCATCAGACGTGAGTCCGATCAGCAGGGCGTTTCAGGAAGTATTTAAAGCTCTCACCAATAAAAAATCCCCGGCGGCAACCGAGGATTCTTCACAGATAACAATTGATTTTTAACTGGATCAATTTACAGGAGTAATTATGTCTTCACTTTATCAGCTTTACAAGCACAAAGAGAAAAACGGTACCGGCACGTCAGTTAACAAAACTTACGTGGTACCGCTGTCTGAACTGTACGTTGAACCTGGCTTTAACGTCCGCGAAATCGATCAGGAACATGTTGCCGAATTCCGGGATGCGTTCATTGCCGGTGAATACCTGCCTCCGCTGGCCGTTCAGGTCACAGAGAAAGGTATAAAGATTCTGGATGGTCACCATCGCTACTATGGGGCGCTGGCCGCTACGGAAGCAGGGCACCCGATCCTGCGCATTGAGTGTAAGGACTTCGTCGGGTCTGATGCTGATCGTATCGCATTCATGGTCACATCATCCCAGGGTAAGCCGCTGACACCTATTGAGCGTGGCTCTGCGTATCTGCGGATGATTAACCAGGGCTGGGAGCCGGCAGAGATTGCCAGAAAGGTTAAACGGTCAGTATCGGACGTTAACCTGCATCTGGATCTGGTCCGTTGTGGCACTGAGCTGCTCGACATGGTTCGTTCGGGTGAGGTAGCAGCAACAACGGCTGTGGCGTTATCCCGTGAGCACGGTCCGCATGCGATATCTGTTGCAGTCGGGCAACTGGATAAGGCTAAGGCCGCGGGGAAGAAGAAAATAACCCGTGCTGACGCTATGCCGCTGTTCAGTGCATCGAAAGCCAGGCGAGTGCTGGAGCTTCTGGTCGATGCATCAGAGGGAACTGCAGGGCCTGAATTTATTCATGTCCCGCTTGGTGTGAAAGACGAAATCTTTCGCATCCTGGAAGATTACAGAGCCGGTATCCGGCAAGGGGAGGTTTAATGAACCTCGCATATGAAAACGTTTCACCAATCAGGCCCGATCTCCGGGCCGTGGAGCGCCGTGTGGTCGATACCGATAATGGTTATACCAAAATCGCTAACGAGCTACTGGAGGCTATCGCAAGCGCCGATTTAACAGCGCGTCAGTTGAAGGTCATGATGGCTTACATCCGTAAAACGTATGGCTTCAACAAGAAAACAGATCGCATTGCTGACGAGCAGATATCTCAGGTTACCGGGATATCGAGACAGAACGTCAACAAAGCAAAAAAAGAACTGCTTTCAATGAATTGCCTGTTAATGGAAGGGAATCAAATCGGGGTTAACAAGGAGGTTTCGGCGTGGCAATTCAGCAAGTGTCTCCAAGTTAGTAACTTTGTCTCTAAGCCAGAGACAAAAAGTGTCTCTAAGTTGGAGACTTTACCTGTCTCTAATCCAGAGACACACAAAAGACATTATCCAAAAGAAAAGAAAGAAAGTAATAAACCCCCTAAATCCCCCAAGGGGGAATCGTCGAAATTTGACCCCCTGAGTATTCCCGTTCCTGACTTCCTGAACAGCCAGTCCTGGAGCGAATGGGTTGAATACCGTCGTCAGTCTGGTAAGCCAATCAAAACTCAGGTCACTGTGACCAAGGCCTTCAAGTTGCTACGCGAATGCTACGACGAGGGGCACGACCCAGCGGCGGTGATTGATTCCAGTATCGCCAACGGCTACCAAGGCCTGTTCAAGCCCAAGGGCAGACCTACATCGCCAGTCAACCAACAGTCTGAACCACACTGGAACAGCGCTGAATCGTGGGAGGAATTTATATGAGCCGATTACTTCAGGCGGTCGCCAGCCGTGACGCCAGTTCGTTATCTCAGATCGCCGGTAACTACCCTGACAAGCCATCCCAAAACGTGGTTAACAGCGAGGCTGAGAGCCTGGTCGACGCACTGTTCCGCCAGTTCCGGCAAGTATTCCCGGCGGCATCCGCAACAAATTTGCGCACTCCGGCAGACGAATCAGCCGCAAAAAAACAGTGGATTGCTGCTTTCGCTGAAAACGGGATCACTTCCCGGAAACAGCTGACGGCTGGCATGAAATGGGCGAGGGCGAAAGATACTCCGTTTATGCCGTCACCGGGTCAGTTCATCGAGCAGTGTAAGGCCGGAGCCTGCCATGCCGCCGGACTGCCGGATGCTGACGAACTGTACCGGCGGGTGATGAAATACTGTGGAGAACGCGGATTCTACGAGTGTCCTGAGAACTACCCCTGGGAGAACAACGCGGACTACTGGATGATCACCACCCTGTACAGCCAGATGCAGGCCGGCAACCTGACGGAATCAGAACTACGACAGCGGTGCGGTAAGCAGCTCAAATCAATGGCTGACCGGATAACCTCCGGTGAAGAAATTCCCGAGCCGCGCAAGCAGATACCCCAGCTGCACATACCGTCAACTACCCAAACAGCAAAATCACACATAGCCAACATCCGGCAGATGATGAAACAGTCCCGGCACAACTAACCCGAAGGAATACTCAGTGTATTCTGTTCAATTGGGCTGCGGCTCACCAAATGTCAAAAAAACTCACGGTCAGCATCATCCTGGCTGATAGCTCTCAACACTCGACATGGATTCCCGACAGCTAGCATGTTTGGCGGTATATCTTTGGTAACAATGCTCCCGGCTCCAATGACACAGTTGTCTCCGATGGTTACACCCGGAGTGATGGTCACTCCACCTCCGATCCAGACATTGTTACCTATGCTCACAGGCTTACCGTATTCAAGTCCCTGATTGCGACGCTTTGCATCAAGAGGGTGCCCGGCCGTATAAATACTCACGTTTGGTGCGATGAAAACATTGTCTCCGATTGTCACTTCAGAAGTATCAAGGATTATCAGGTTATGGTTTGAGTAAAAGTAATTACCAATTGAGATATTTTTCCCATAATCACAGACAAATGGGGGCTCAATCGTGGGATGGTCGCCACAGCCTTTGAGTAATTGCTGAATCATGGAGGTCCGTAATTTTTGGCTGCCTGGCCTGGTAGCATTGTAGTCGTAACAAATAGATTTCGCTTTTTCTCTTAATTCAAGAATCCGTGGATCATGGTTAGCATCGAACAATGTTCCATCAGGTACCTGCGTTATGTGATTAATTTTCAATTTGCTTACCTCTCCAGTGTTAATTATGAGCATGGTAGACCATGTGGCTAAGCTAAAAAATATCCTTAAATCTCATATGCGTTAGAAGTCAGTGCTCTAAGGCGCCGAAATACCCAAACTAACTACCCCAACATACTTCATCCACAACCAACCCGAAGGACTACCCGATGGAATTTTTTAAGAATGCGGCAATTTACCGTATGACCCGTGACGTCATTAGCCTGAGCGAGGTGGAAGAATTACTGGAACACTGCCGATTCACACCGTGTGGATCGCAGGAAATGGCAAGAACTGGCTGGATACCGCCAATGGGCGAAGCATTCAGCGACCAGCTGGCCCATATCTCCGGTGGCCACGTTCTGCTGACCGTTCAGCGCGAAGAGAAAATCCTCCCGGCACCGGTTATCAAGCAGGCATTGGAAGCCAAAATCGCCAGACTGGAAGCCGAGCAGCAGCGCAAGCTGAAAAAGACCGAGAAAGATACTCTGAAAGACGAGGTGTTTCACTCGCTATTGCCGCGGGCATTCAGCCGCTACACGCAGGAACGCATCTGGATTAACACGCAGGATAAGCTGATTGTGGTCGATGCTTCCAGTGCGAAGCGGGCCGAAGATTGCCTGGCGCTGCTGCGTAAGTCACTCGGCTCACTGCCGGTCGTGCCGCTGACTATGGAAACTCCAGTTGAGCTGACGATGACTGAGTGGGTGCGGGACGGCAATACACCGGCAGGAATGTCGCTACTGGACGAAGCCGAACTGGAAGCGGTGCTGGAAGAAGGCGGAACCGTCCGCTGTAAAAAACAGGCCCTGGTCAGCGATGAGGTATCAACCCATATCGAAGCCGGGAAGCGCGTTACCAGCGTAGGCATTGACTGGCAGGAGCGTATTCAGTTTACGCTCACTGACAGCCTACAACTGAAGCGTATCAAGCCAGCCACTGAACTACTGGAGCAGAACAACGATATCGACCGGGAAGACGTCGCGGCACGGTTTGACGCCGATTTCTGTCTGATGGCCGGTGAAGTATCGGTGCTTATTGATGTATTAGTCATGGCTCTAAGTGATGGAAATGAGCTTTAGAAGCTAAAATATCACTCTGTCGGTATAAAATAAGATATATCTCATGACATATAGCCCAATACAGACTACTTTTATACGGCAGTCGCTATTCTGCGACTCATAACGTGGCGGATACATGCAGATATTTGATACTGAACACGCGATTGGCTTTAAAATTGAGCAAGATGGAGAATTGATATTTTTGATTAATAAAAATGGTCACATCGCAATGGATAAAGAGCAGTTACTGGCTTTACTTGCGATGACAAGATCATGGGCTGAAGAAGGGCAGCCGTTAAGGAAAATATAATTGCATGATGACGCACTATCAGGGCCGCTTATTTGCGGCCCTTTTCATTGTTATAAATTGAACGTACTTGTATTAAATTCATTATCGAGAAGTGAAAATGCAATTCGACCTGGTGAAACACTCAGGCGGCGTATTCTCTCCAGCAAACGACATTGACCTCGAACGACTCCAGCGCTTCAAAACCGGCGAAACCTACACAGCCGAAATCAAACTGACCCGTAACCCAGCTTTTCACCGCAAGGTAATGGCCTTCTTTGGCTTTTGCTTCGATCACTGGTGCGCCAATCGTGCCGGCCTGGAGCATATGGACGAACACAGCCAGTTTGACCGGTTCCGGAAAGACCTGACGATACTGGCCGGCTTCTATGTCCAGACAGTCAGATTAAACGGTGAGATACGGACGGAAGCGGAAAGTCTGGCATTCGCCAGTATGGACCAGGAGAAATTCGAGAGGGTGTACAGCGCACTGATTAACGCCGCCATCAAACACGTATTTTCGGGCACCAGTGACCCGAACATCTTAAACAGGCTGTATGCCTTTTTCTGAGGAGTCAGACAGATGAAAACCGGAAAACATTTTGGGCAGGACGAACTCGACTACATCGTGAGGGTGGCCGGTAAGGTTCCGCTGCCGGTAATCAGCAAATCACTTAAGCGGACAGACAAGTCAATTATCCATAAGGCCTGGCAACTGGGCGTAAAACTCCAGGTTCCGGATGCTGTTTTACGCCGACACTGGCCGGAGTATGTGCGGGGTGATGATGAATAGTCCGACACAAAAAGCTCTCGATAACCTGATATTTCGCCCCATGACACTCTCCCGCAATAAACCCAAACCAATCCCGTCAGCATCTGAGGTCACTACCTACGACCCCGGGTATCTGCTGCGCAAAAGGAAATATGACTGCATGAGAACGAGGCGCGTATGACAGCGTACTACAACGAATTCGACCCAAAAGCCGCCGCATGGCTTCGGGAACTGATTAAACAAGGCCACATCGCTGATGGCGTGGTTGATGAAAGGAGTATCACAGATGTTAGACCAGAAGACCTCGAAGGATTCACTCAGTGCCACTTCTTTGCCGGTATCGGTGGATGGTCATACGCGCTACGACTTGCAGGAGTGCCCGACGATTACCCGTGCTGGACAGGATCGCCACCATGCCAGCCGTTCAGTGTTGCAGGGAAGCAAGAAGGTCAGCATGACCCTAGACACCTTGCCCCGACATTCATGCGGCTCGTTGAGCAGTGCCAGCCTCCAATCCTCTTTGGCGAACAAGTTGCGGCAGCGATTGGAAAACACTGGCTCGATGATTTATTCATTGAGCTGGAAGGACAAAACTACGCCTGCGGGTCGGCAGTATTGCCAGCGTGTAGCGTCGGTGCCCCGCACAAAAGGGACAGACTTTTCTTCGGTGCCGTTAATGTATTGGCCGACGCCGGATGTGACTATGACTCAAGCAAAATCAAAACCACCAATAATGTCAGGGAGGAAGCCAACAGATCCGCAAATATCACTTGCCGACGTGGCATATCATGTTGCTGCGTGGCCGACTCCGACAGCGAACAACGGAACCGGCTCGGGAACATCGGGGCGACAAGGGGGCATGAACCTGCAAACTGCAACCGCGATATCCTCATGGCCGACTCCGACGACTCGAGACTGGAAAGACGGGAAGGAATGTCACAACGTGCCACTGAACAGCCTGCTGGGTCGTGTGGTCTGGACGGCGGATCAGCCGATACGGATAACAGCTTCTGGCCAGGTGCTGACTGGCTCGGATGCCGGGATGGAAAGTTCAGGCCAGTTGAACCCGGAACATTCCCGCTGGCTAATGGGATTCCCGCCAGAGTGGTGCGCCTGCGCGGTTACGGCAATGCTATCGTCCCGCAAGTAGCTGCTGAATTTATCGGGGCATTTCTCGACAACCTGGCAGAGACACCATGCACAGCCTGCGGATTCCCGGCTACTGATAACCAGCTCTGCGATACCTGCGAGGAACTATACAGCGCAAAGAGTCCAAACTTTTACGACCTGGGAGGTGATGATGGTCAGGCAGAAAAAGCCGAAACCAAAAACTTGCCGCCACTGTAAATCAAAATTCTTCCCCCGCACCACCACCCAGATAGTCTGCTCACCATCCTGCGCAATCCAATACAGCAAGCACCAATCAGCGAAACAGGCTGAGCGGCAGGCTATTGCCGATCGGAAAGCGCACCGGGAACGTAAAGCAGACCTGAAGCCATTAAGCCACTGGATAAACATGACCCAGCGGGCGTTTAACGACTTCATTCGGGAACGCGACGGGGAGGTTTGTATCAGCTGCGGCAGTCGGTCGGCAGTCAGTTATCACGCCGGGCACTACCGGACTACGGCAAAGGCCAGTCAGCTTCGGTTCAACGAGGACAACTGTAATAGCCAATGTTCAGCCTGTAATACCCACCACTCCGGAAATATCGGTCCGTACCGTCTCAATCTGATAGCCAAAATCGGCACTGAGCGGGTCGAGGCGCTCGAAAACAACAACGAACCACACCGATATACCAGAGAGGAACTGGAATCGCTCAGGGCGCGCTACAGGAAGAAAACCAGAGAACTGATTAAACAGCGGGAGGATTCATGACCTGGCTAACCAAACTCCTCAACCATTTCACCCCGACAGTTCCGGATGTAAAACCCGCTCACTGGCAATCATGGGATGCCACACCCCGGAGGAAGAATGAATCTCGAAAATACAGTTAAGTTTCACAGCCCGAAATCTCCGCAATTCACCGACTCCCCACGAGCAACTGCATCAGAGGCATTAACCGGTACTGACGTTATGGGAGCGTTCGGGATGGTGCAGAGTCGCTCTCAACTCGGATTCACAGCTTTCAGCGGCAAAATGGATCTGAGTGAGAACGACAAACGAAAGGCAATTCAGTTACTGACACAGCATGGATTAAAGCACTGCGACAAGGTGGCAGCCTTACGCAAACTTGAAACAAAGGTTAAGGGAAAAGTGGTGCAAACACTCGCAACTTTCGCCTTTGCGTCATGGTCCCGTTCAGCGGCAACACCCGGAGCCAGGTGTAAAGACTGTCATGGTACTGGCCGAGCATGTGATCGGGAGAAAACTGAAGCAAGTGGGGTGTTCACGGAAAAAGAGTGTAACCGGTGTTCGGGCGATGGCTACACCAGACTGCCGGCTGTATCAGCTTACAAGGCAATAAAGTCCAATATCACTGATAAGCAGTGGCGCTATGAGGTGAAGCGATATTACGAATCACTGATATCGGAACTGGATAAATCAGAGAATCACGCCAATAGCATGTTGCGGCTGGTTACCACATTTTTTGACGAAGTTAATTAACTACAATCGATTGCAGTTGACTAAATGGCGGAAAATGGGTAGATTTTACACCAATGATGGGGTTTTTATATTTCGCATCTAATTGAATTCGAAGGGCTCGCAAATTGCGGGTCTTTTTTAGTTTATAGACTTTCAATTATGAGCAGACAAACTACTCTTAAATAGTGTCAGGAATTCAGAGGGACGTAGGGTCTTCTCTGAAGCTTGGCTTCTCCATTTAAGTCCCGCTTTCCCCGCGATCAAATCGCGGGGTTTTTTGTATATCGGGAAGGGGAATAATTACGTGTTCGCAAGCAAAGTTTCTAACTTGAACTAAATCGCTGAACGGACAGTGCGAAATTGTTGTATCCGTAAATTTTATCCAGGCTCTGCTACGGCAGGGCCTTTTTTATACTCAGATTTCACCCTCTGCCAATCGACGACCCGTTAAAAATCCTCTCTGACTGTAGCGTTAACGGCACAGGGTGAATCCCTACACACAGCACCGAGCTTTTCTCAAGCAAAGGTGGAACCCATGAAGATAAATATCATGCCCGACAAAATTGCATCGGCAGCAAGCTATTGCGTGTCCGGCACACTTGTCTGCGGAGGTAGCGTGGCCCAATGGATCAATGACCTCGACTGGAACAAGATAGCCGTTATCAGCGGGATCATCGTAGGTGTCGCAACACTACTGGTGAATGCCTGGTACAAAAGCCAGACGCTGAAAGCCTATAAAGACTCGATTGCCCGGGGAATCCCCAGCGCACCGCCAGAAGGTGACTGACCATGGCCATATCACCTTCACTCCGAAAGAAGCTGATTGCGGCCGCCGGTGGAGGTGTTATTGCCATTGCCTCAGTTCTGGTTAGCAGCCAGGAGGGGATAGAGCATATCCCGTACCGGGATGGCGGCGGGGTCTGGACTGTCTGCAAAGGACACACCGGACCTGATGTCATTCCCGGACGCACCTACACGGACGCTCAGTGCAATGCTTTCCTGTCTGCGGACATTGCTACCGCCAACCGGTCGGTCACCCGTCTGGTAAAGGTCCCGATGAATGAAATGCAGGAAGCCGCTCTGACCAGTTTCGTGTTTAACGTGGGGGCCGGTAACTTCTCTCGGTCATCGTTACTGCGTGAGCTCAACGCCGGTCATTATACCGAGGCCTGTAACTCGCTCACCCGATGGGTGTACATCGGCCGGACTAAATCCACTGGCTTAATGAACCGCCGGGAAATCGAGAAAGAAATCTGCCTGTGGGGTGCTCAATGATTTGGCTACTCGCAAACTGGCGTTATGTGCTGATCACTTTACTGGCCGGAATCCTGCTCAGTGTTGTAATCCTGATGGATCACTATCGGCATTCAGCGGATGAGTGGAAAGCAACGTCTCAGCAGCAATCATCTCTGGCAGATTCCCGGCTCAAAACTATCATCACGATGCAGGCGCAGCAGAAATCTGTCTCTGACATCGACAACCAGTACCAGAAAACTATCAAGGCGAAAGACGATGAAATCAGTTCTCTGCGCAACAGCGTTGACTCTGGTGCTGTCCGGTTGCGCATCAAAGCAGTATGTCCGGTCGGAGTGCCCAAAACCTCCGGCACCGCCAGCCGCTCTAATGCAACCAGCGCCGAAATCAGTCCAGACGCTCGACAAGATTATTACACCCTCCGCAGCCAACTGAATCAGGCCACTGCACAGATTAACGGCCTGCAGGCTTACATCAGGGAAATCACCAAATGAAATTCATCCAGTGGCTGAAAAGCCTTTTCACGAAAAAAGAGAGCGAAGAAATGTCAGATCAATCCGTAGTAGAACCAGTAGCAGCTACCCCAGTGGCAACTGAAACCCCAGCAGCGGCCGAAACACCAGTGTCAACTGATACCGGATCATCAGGCAGCGGTACCGCCGCTCAGGCAACATCCGACGCAGATACCACTGCAACCAGCTCACCGCTGGAGCAGGCCAAAGCCAAATTTGACGCTTTCGTGGAATTTGTTGAGCATGGTCTGGAAGTCTTCGGCAAAGAAGCCGAAACCGATCTGGTCGCACTGAAAGATAAGTTCCTGTAATCAGAACAGAGGCCATCACTGCGGTGGCCTCGATTGTGATTACCCGACAAGTAATTTCACTCCCCAAGCCCACTTTAACCGGTGGGCTTTTTTATTGGCGCAACGCACGCGCTTAAAACCCAGAACCTTTCAGGATGCACCTTGAGGAACCGGCTGGCTGTCGGAGCTCTCTGGGGGGCCGTTTTCCTGTGCGACAAGGTTCATCACTAAAAGGTAATTCCGATATGCAATATCCAACAGTAAAAGTGAATGGTATCTCTGTTCGTGTAGATGCTGAGGGCCGCTATAACCTCAATGATCTCCACGCTGCGGCAGTAAAAAACGGAGAGGCTACGGAGTCTCAGCGACCAAGCGTATTCTTACGAAGCGCCCAAGTTAAACGCTTTGTTAAGGCCTTAAAGTCCAAAGCACTAAAAAATGCTTTGGAACAAAATCAACCACTTATAGTTATACACGGTGGTGATAATCAAGGGGCGTGGGGCGTAGAGATGATTGCCGTCCGATATGCGGCATGGATAAAGCCCGAATTTGAAATTGACGTCTACAACACGTTCATTGAAAGCAGAACCAATGCACTGGATATTCTTAACCAGCTTAACCGCCTGGATTACCTGATATCTGGCGAAACCAAAGAGATAAGCCAGTGCGCAAGCAAAATGGGTAAATGGGGATCGGGCGGAAGAAAAGCGCTACTGAATGACGCGCGTCAAAACCTTATCGACCAGATAGATCCTGACATGGTGGCTCTGATGGAAAAATCAGTTGTGTGACCCGCAAAAAGTCGCTGGTTAACCCGAGAGCCACTTTCACAACGGCTCTCGGTGTTAGTTACTATCTTCTGCGGAAAATACCCCGTTTACTCCTTGACTCTTTGAAGAACGAAACACCCATCCAAACTGCCACGATCAATAGAGCTAAGGCTAAAGCCAAAAGGAAAAAGTTACTCATATAATATTCTTCAAATGTTCGAATCGCAGCATTATATTCCAACTCAACTTAAACTCAATTTGTAAGTGTTTCGTAAGGATAGGGTTTGTACGAATGTATCACAGAGCATCCGTCCGGGTGCTGTTTAATGCAATCAACAAGGAGCAACTATGAAACCTCAACTCGCTCATCTATACCGGAATGGCCGATTCTTCGGTTATGGGATAGTGGTAGATGGAGAGCTCATTGACCGGCAATTATCGGCAGGCATCCACTGTAGCCCTGACGATATACCGAAGGTTACAGCAACATTCAGCATTGATAACGAAATGATTGAGAATCCGGTAAGGATAGACCTTCCGGTTAAATAACAAGGAATAGGAATGGCGGCTGAAAAGAAAATCGGCTGTCTGACCGTTGTAACATCTGCTCATTAATCAACCTCTGTATTGGCAATGTTGATTTAGGTCAAAATCCAGCCTAAGTTTTAAACGTAAGGTTATTTAATCTCTGAGTTGTTAATTTTATGCGAGAGACGCCATGAAAACTGGATTTTACAGGGTAGGTAAGGACGGATGTGCTTCGAAGATATTACTTTTTCTTGAGGGATATGGATTTTTTACACCCAAGTGTAAAGTTGCCTTATCACTGAATCAACTTCAAGAAAAAGGCTTTCGCCTGATTGGTGATAAGATAGATATTAGTAAGTAATACCCCTTTGGTAAGTAATGAAATCAGAGCATTGTCATCTCATAGCATAGCCCACCTGATCATGTGGGCTTTTTTACATGCAATATCTGAGCACATTAAACTCTCTTACAACTCTGCGCCTTAGTGGATATTGTGCCTGGTTGATTCAATACAGTTACATTCTAGGTTTTGCATTGTGCCAGTGGATATGGGCGCAGTCATTTTTGACATGAAGATAGCACACTCTTTTGTCATGGAAGGTACATCCGGCCCTTTCTGAGCGCAGGAAACTAACGATAACGGTAGAAGTAAAAAAGAAACGAGCCTAATCAAATTTATCCCCTCTCATAAGTGCTAATCAGGTAGTTAAACAAAGCTGTAAAATTAATAGCTAAGTATCTTAACGGCAGTCCCCAATATCACAAGGTCATTATGGTTTTGGCTGTCTGGAAATGGAGAAACAATGGCAAAGCCGGATTGGAGCGAGCTTCAAGAACGGTTCCTGTCCGAATATGCCGAATCCGGCGTATCACCGAAAGAGTGGTGTGAGTCGCAGGGGCTGAACTATGCAACTGCTCGCCGATACATTAAGAAGCCTGCGCAGAGTGCGCAAAAAAGTGCGCAGCGTAAAACGCGCAGTGCGCAAAAGCTGGAATGCGCAGAAGAGTTAACTGAAAGTGATGGGCTGACAAAGCAACAACGGGAATTTGTTGCGGAGTACCTGAGCGATGGCAATGCTACACAGGCAGCTATCCGCGCAGGATATAGCAAGAAGACTGCTGAACAAATTGGTTATCAGTTGCTTCAGAAAACTTCAGTTGCGCAGGCCATTGCACAGCAGCAGAAAGCGTCAATCGCACGAACCATTGGCACCGCCGACGAAATCCTCTCCCAGATGTGGCAACTCGCCACCTTTGACGCCAACGACCTCACGCAATACCGTCGTGGCTGCTGCCGTCACTGCTGGGGCGTCGATCACAAATACCAGTGGACTGAATACGAATACCGGCAGGAGGAAGATAAAGCCGAACGCCAGGGGAAAGCACCGCCTGATTGCTCCGGCGGCCTTGATTACAACCGCACCATTGACCCTAACCCTGATTGCCCTGTTTGCAGCGGCGAAGGAGTGGGGCGCGTCTATATGCAGGACACTCGCAAGCTGTCTCCGATCGCCCGGCTGGCTTACTCCGGTACAAAGGTGACGAAAGGCGGCATTGAGGTGGTCAGCATCAGCCGTGAAAAGATGTTTGAAGCCATTATCAAGCGAATGGGCCTGTCTGATAGCGAGATTACGCAGAAACTCCAGCAGCTCGAACTGGAGCGCAGGCAGCTTGAGATTGAAAAACTGCGCAAGGAAATCAGTGCGCAGGGAAGTGACCAGCCGATAACACGAATGGAGGTGGTAATTGTCGGGGAGAACAATCAGAACGACCCTGACGCCACCACAGGGTAAGTTTTTCAACCTACAGTGCAAATATCCGGCCTTCGTCGGCGGCTTCGGCACAGGCAAGACGGAGACCATGGCGGTGAGCGCGTTCCGTGATGCCAGTCATTCATCTGACGCACTGATAGCGATGTACGAACCAACCTACGACCTGATCCGCTTAATCCTTGCACCACGCATGGAAGATAAGCTCAGCGAGTACGGTGTCCGGTACAAGTACAACAAGTCAGAGAACATCATCTACACCTCGTCACCGGGCATTGGCGACTTTGTCCTGCGCACACTGGATAACCCAGCGCGGATAGTCGGTTATGAGTCCTATCGCAGCCACATTGACGAAATCGACACGCTGAAAGAACAGCATGCGACCGATGTGTGGATCAAAGTGATTGCCCGTAACCGTCAGCGACCCAACGGATTGCCTGACCCGTTCAACCGGGTGAGTGTCTACACCACGCCTGAAGGTTTCCGGTTCGTGTATAAGACGTGGAAGCGCAACCCGAAGCCTGGCTACGAGATGGTTCAGGCCAGCACTTACAGCAACCCGTTTTTACCACCGGATTATGCTGACACATTGCGCAGTTCTTATCCCGCGCAGTTAATCGAAGCCTATCTGAACGGTGACTTTGTCAACCTGACCAGCGGGACGGTATATCACTGTTATGACCGCAAGCTGAATGGTAGTAGTGAGATTGTCACCGGTAGCGAACCAATTCATGTTGGGATGGACTTCAACGTCGGCAAAATGTCGGCGATTGTCCATGTGCTGCGCGGTGAGCATCCTCACGCCGTGGATGAAATTACGCAGGGCTACGACACGCCTGATGTGATTAAGACGCTGCAGAACCGGTTTCCGGCAAACAAGGTGCATGTCTATCCCGATGCCAGTGGCAACAGCCGCAAATCGGTGAATGCTTCCGAAACTGACCTCAGCCTATTACGCACCGCTGGATTTACCGTCCACGTTAACGGCACTAACCCATCAGTGAAAGACAGGGTGAACTCGGTCAATGCCATGCTGCTGAATGCAGAAGGTGAACGTCGGTACCGTATTAATGCTGACCGGTGCCCGGTTTACGCCGAATCACTGGAGCAGCAGATATGGTCACCTAACGGCGAACCTGACAAAACAGCAGGGTTTGACCACGCGAATGACGGCGGCGGTTATTTCATTGTGAAGCGATTCCCGATTATTAAGCCAACCGGCAAAGTAACTCAACTCCGGATGTAAACCATGCCAGATATCTCAACACCCAATCTCGACTACAACGATATGTGCGAGGCGTGGGACATTAACGATGCTCTCATGGGCGGTACGCTGGAAATGCGCCGCCAGGGTGAGACATATCTCCCGCGCTGGCCTAATGAAGACAAAGAAAGCTATAAGCAGCGCCTCAGTGTGGCCACACTTCTTCCTGCATACGAAGAAAGCATTAAGCAGAACATCGGCCGTATTTTCGCTGAGCCAACAGTGTTAAGTACATCAGCACCGGAAGCTATTAAGACGCTGACCGAAAACATCGATATGGAAGGTGATCGGCTGGATGTCTGGGCGCAGCAGTTCTTCAGTCTCGCGTTCCAGTACGGACTCGCGCATGCCCTGGTCGACTATCCGAAAACTGACCCCGCGATGGTGAAAACCCGGGCTGATGAACAGCAATCCGGCGCCCGGCCTTATGTGACCATGCTGAATCCGCGCCAAATTATCGGCTGGCAGTCTGCCGTGCAGGGCGGAAAGGTCGTTTTAACCGACCTACGCATCAAAGAAGTCGTAATCATTGATGGTGATGACTTCGGACAGACGAAAGTTGAGCAAATCAGGCATATCATGCCCGGCAAAGTCGAGATTTATCAGCCAGCGCAAGGTGAAAACGGAGCCATAGCCTGGACCATGGTCGATAGCTGGCAAACCAGCCGGCAGGATATCCCACTGGTGACGCTTTATACCAAACGCACCGGGTTTATGCGTGGCGCACCGCCGCTTCTGAACCTGGCTCATCTGAATGTTAAACACTGGCAGTCACAGTCTGAGCAGGACAACATTCTGCATGTTGCCCGTGTTCCGCTGCTGTCTGTGTTCGGATTGGCAGCAGACCAGGAGCTAACTATCGGCGCAGCCTGTGCAACGCAATTTTCTGACCGTTCAACGCAAGGTATGGAATACACCGAGCATACCGGCGCTGCGATTGGTTCCGGGAAAACCTCTTTGGATGACCTCGAAAACCAGATGCGGCAGGCAGGGGCGAAGCTCACTCGCGCTGAAAACACGTCGACCAAATCACTCGACCAGACTCATAGCGAACACATGCAGGAGAATTCGCCGCTATACACCATGGCAAACTCACTCGAAGACGCGCTGGATAATATCCTGCAAATCATGGCCGAGTGGATTGGCGAAAGTAATGGCGGCACTGTGGATGTTCGCACTGAGCTGGATGTATCCACACAGACCTACGATGCGCCGTCTGCATTGGCTGTACAGTCTCTGCAGCAGGGTGGAATCATTCGCAAGATTGATGCAGTACGCACGTTACAGGCGCTTAAGTTCATTGATCCGGATGCAGACCCTAACGAAGTCGTGGACGAACTAAACAATCTTCCGGTAACGCTAACAGGCGGTGATAATGTCAACATCGAACCAGGTGCTGCGGGATGAATACATCGCACACGCCATCTGGATTAGCAGGTTCGGCACTGGCGTTGCTAACCGGATAGTCAATATCCTCAACCAGAGCGATGCAGAGCTTACCGCGCGTTTGATAGTGGCAATGGACGGGATGGATGCTCAGAGCTTCACAGTGACGCGTCTGGAAGCATTGTTGTCCAGCGTCAGAACAACGAACGCCGCAGCCATTCGCGCTATGCAAACCGGCCTGACGGATGAACTGCAGCAACTGGCCCATCATGAAGCTGGGTATCAGCTCAGTCTGTTTGAGCATGCCATTCCTGATTCAGTGCTGGCATTGCACCCGATCATTGGTATCCATCCTGACACGCTATACGCCGCGGCAATGGCCCAGCCGTTTCAGGGTCGACTGTTGAGTGAGTGGGCATCCAACCTCGAATCAGACCGGATGACGCGCATCAGCAATACTGTCCGTCAGGGGTTTCTCCTCGGTGACACAACGGAGCAGATAGCCCGGAAGATTCGCGGCCAGGCCAATAACGGATATCAGGACAGCGCATTGCAGGTCAGTCGTGCGAATGCGGCCAGTATTGCCAAAACGGCAGTAGGGCACCTGGCATCAACCGCCAGAAACAGCTTTGCCAGCGCCAATGATGACATCATCAAAGGTAAGCAGTGGCTATCCACTCTGGACAACCGCACAACGCCAGCATGTCGCATCAGGGACCGGCTGAAATACACGCTGGATAATAAGCCTATCGGTCACAAAATCCCGTATCTGCAAGGCCCGGGCAAAATTCACTGGTGCTGCCGCTCGACCGAAACCTACATTCTGAAATCGGCTCAGGAGCTCGGTATCGATATCAAAGAAATCCCGCCATCAGCGCGTGCCAGTATGGACGGGCAGGTGGCAGGTGATACCGATTATCAGAGCTGGTTTGCCCGACAGTCCTATGACCGCCAGAAACAGATTGTCGGCGAAAAACGGGCACGGTTGATGCGTGACGGCGGCATGAAGCCGGATGAATTTTACAGCGACAAGGGTGAATGGCTGACGCTCGACCAGTTAAAGGAGCGGGACAAACAGGCATTCAGTAAGGCAGGAATCAACTAACAAGGTCACTTCGGTGGCCTTTTTTTACGGCCGCAATCCGGATGGCAAGCGGCGCAACGGTCGGATGACCACACCAAAGGTATAAGCATGAAACTGAAAACAGTAGAAGTGAACGGTCAGAATTACGCGGCTCTCGATGATAATGGTCTGCCGATCTATGTGCATGCAGACGGCAAAGAGATTGGTTTCGATGCTGCACAGGCTATCGGGAAAATCTCAGCACTGAATGGCGAGGCCAAATCACACCGTGAGGCCAAAGAAGCCGCAGAATCGAATCTGGCGAAATTCTCCGGCATCACCGACCCGTCAAAGGCGCTGGAAGCTTTGGACATGATGACCAAAATCGACCAGAAAAAGCTGATCGACGCGGGTTCTGTTGACCAGGTTAAGGCGGAAATCACCAAATCGTTTCAGACCCAGTTGGACGAAGCAAGTCAGCAGAATAAGGCTCTGCAAGGTCAGCTCTACAACGAGATGATCGGCGGTCGCTTTGCTGGCTCCCAGTTCATCACCGAAAAACTGGCGATTCCTGCTGATTTTGTTCAGGCCCGCTTTGGTCAGGCATTCAAAATCGAAGACGGTCAGGTCGTTGCCTATGACGGCAGCGGTAACAAGGTTTACTCCCGCTCCAAGCCCGGCGAAGTCGCAGGATTTGATGAAGCGCTGGAGTACCTGGTCGAGCAATACCCGCAGAAAGACCACATTCTGAAAGCCAGCGGCAATAGCGGCGGCGGCTCTCAGCAATCACAGCATGCAGCCGGACAAAAGACAATGAAGAGCGAAACCTTCAAAGGGTTGGGGCCTGTTGAGCAACGCTCTGCACTCAAAGACGGTGTCACCATCGTCGATTAACGATCACCAACTGCCACGCCTCGGATGGGGTTTGGTGCCTGAGCTGGATGGCTCAAAAAACCTCATATCAACTTAATAGGAAATCAAGAGATGGCGAATACGCTGACTAATCTAATCCCGACCATTTTTACCGCGCTGGACGTTGTTTCACGCGAACAGGTCGGCTTTATTCCTGCTGTGGCCCGTAACGCAAAAACTGACGCGGCGGCAAAAGGGCAGACGGTAACAGCACCAGTCGCACCGGTTGCAACTACCGTTGATATCACCCCGGGTCCAGCTGCACCGAATACCGGTGATCAAAATATTGGTACCGTTAACGTACAAATCACTAAGTCCAAAATGGCAGCGGTTAAATGGAACGGTGAAGAGCAACTGGCTATCGGACCATCCGGTACCTACAACACCATTCTGGCTGACCAGTTCAAGCAGGCATTTCGTGCGCTGGCGAACGAAGTCGATGCTGACCTGGGTGCATTGTATTTCAACTCATCCCGCGCAGTTGGCACAGCCGGTACCGCTCCATTCGGTGTGAAAGATGACCTGTCTGATTTCGCTCTATCTCGCCAGGTGCTTACTGACAATGGTGCACCAACCACTGACCTGCAAATGGTCCTGGGTTCAGCGGCCATCGCCAACATGCGCGGTAAACAATCCGTTCTGTTCAAAATGAATGAAGCCGGCACGGATCAATTACTCCGCGAGGGTGTGATTGGTCGGGTTGAAGGCTTCAATATCCATGAGTCGGCGGGTGTTGCAAAAGTGGCTGCAACGGCTTCGACTGGCTATCTGGTGAACGGGGCTAAAAAAGAAGGCGATATCATCATTGCGGTAGACTCAGGCACTGGCGGTATCCTGCAGGGTAATGCGGTTAAATTTGCGGGCGATGATAATACTTACCTTGTAGTGGCTACGACGGCGACCACTATCACATTGGCGGCACCCGGCCTGCGACAAGATCTGGCTGATGATGCTGAAATCACCGTTATTGGTGGCTTCACCGCAAACATGGCTTTTGACCGCAACGCATTCCTGCTGGCTGCACGTACTCCTGCGATGCCGCAGGGCGGCGATACCGCTGATGACGTGATGAACGTAACTGATCCAGTGTCTGGAATCACTTTCCAGGTGGCGCTGTACCGTCAGTACCGTCAGGTGCGTTATGAAGTTGGTCTGGCATGGGGTGTGGCATCCATCAAGCCAGAGCACGCGACCATCCTGCTGGCTTAAGCCTGGTTACAACCTCGGGGCTTCGGCCCCGTTTTCATGGAGGGCTTATGGCCGGACTGACGAAAGAACAACGGGCACAGCGCGAGGCTGAGAAAGCGCAAAGCCAGCCGGCATTTATCTGCATGGTGACAGAGTTTCCGGCGTTCGAGGACGCACCCACCAAAGCGAATGTGCATCCGGAAGAAGTTGAAGTCTGGAAAGCGCATGGCTGGAAAATTGAGGTGTAATCATGGTCACCTTTATCACAGTTGATGATGTTGATGCATTGCTGGGTAGCGCTTGGGCAGATACCGGCGGCAAAGCGAAAGCAGTATTAATGGCTAATGCCTGGCTGAATGGCCTGTCACTGCGCCTGCCGTGCGACAAGGTAACGCATGAACAGGTCATCCCTGATGATGTGAAAACAGCAGGTGCCTATGCAGCTCTGGCAGCGTCGACTGGCGGCCTGTACCAGCAAAAGACCGATTCAGGATCACTGCTGAGTAAGTCCGTCGATGCCAACGGCGTCAGTGTATCGAAAACCTTTGCTGAACTGGATGCAAACAGCTCAACTCTGCTGGATTCAAACCTACAGCTGGCGATGGCGATACTGAAACCGTACGGGCTCAGCACATCGCAGGTCAGACTGGTAAGGGGGTAGTGTGGGCATTCGTGATGAGCTGCAAACCGAGATTGCCGCTGCTTTCGATGATGCTGGCGGCCTGGCTGATGCCGTTAACAAATTCACTGCCAGTTATGTCGTGGCCGGTGAAGTTGACCCGGTGACTGAGAAAACAACTAGCCAGACGGTCAGCTACTCGGGACGCGGTGTGTTATCAGACTATAGTCTGAGTCGCATCGATGGCGTAAACATCCTTCACGGTGACTTGAAGTTAACCGCGCTGACCAACGAAGTCACTGACAAGCCAGCAGAAGGGCATGTTGTTTTGACCGATGATCTGGTCTCTGGCGAACAGCAGGCGTACAAGGTTGTCACTGTTGGTACTGATGCGGCGAAAGCCACGTATTCTATCCAGTTGCGGAGGGCATAGCGTGGCGAAAGGCTGGAGTTTTGACCCGTCAGAGTTTGCAGGAATGGTCAAAGAGGATGTCGGAAAAAAACTGAGGGTTATTTCCGTTCAGTTACTGAATGAGATTGTGATGACATCGCCGGTCGGAAATCCCGAACTGTGGATGAGTAAACCGCCTCCCGGCTATGTCGGCGGTACGTTCCGGGCGTCAAATCTTGTCAGTGTCGGTGAGCCTGATTACTCAGAGCCTGCCGGTCCCGATGAAGAAGGTTCCCGCACCATTCAGCAGGGGAATGCAGTCATCGCCACAGGTAAGCCTTTCTCAGTTATCTATATCCAGTCGAATCTACCTTACAGCGTCCCACTCGAAAACGGGCACTCAAAGCAAGCCCCGACGGGTGTCTACGCCAATGCATTTAACGGAGTAGCGCAGGCCAACAAATGACCCTTACCGAAATACGCAACGCTGTCATTAAACGAATGACGGTGCAGTCAGCCATGCCTGCAAATTCTGTGACTTATCCGAATGACCCGATTTTCGACCCGACAGGGAAAACCATCTGGGCGCGGTTAACCAACCTTCCCGGACTGGCTGGCGCGGTTGAAATCGGTGACGGCCCGGTTGTCCACCGTACCGGTACCATCATCATCCAGTTGTTCGTCCCATCCGGTGCCCGATCGCTGCTTATCACCGAAACGGCTGATGCCATTCGTGAATTGTTCGAGTTCCAGACGGATGGTGCACTGGATTACTTCGCTGTAAGCGCGGTCGATGCCGGAGAAACAGACGGTTGGGCGCAGTTAAATCTTTCCATCCCATACCGCGCTATGTAGCGCTAATCAGGAGACAAAATGTCATCTGGAGCAAAAATACAGTTGGCTTACTGCCGCGAAACAACTGCCGGCACTACGCCGAATAACCCGTCATGGCTGTTGTGGAAACGTACGTCCAATGGACTGAAACCTACGCAGAACATGATCGACAATGCCGAAATCGGCGGTACTCGTATGGCAAACGGTAAGACGCCGGGCACCACTGATGTTGGCGGTGATGTGGTCTGTAAATTCCGCTACGGTCAGCATGACCTTTTCCTGGCATCCTGCTTTGGCAGTGACTGGGCCGATAACAAGCTGGTTATGGGGAACGACCGCATCGCATTCTCAGTTGCCACATTTGCCTCAGACATTGGTGTGGCGTCCATCGCTACCGGCTGCCAGGTTGGTACCTTCAAGCTCGAAATCCCGAACGATGGCGATTTGCAGGCTACCGTCACGCTATCCGGACTCGGCTGGGCTGACAAAGACGATGGCACCAGTTATTTCAGTTCACCAACTGATGCTGACGGCAAACTCCGTTTCTCATTCAAACAGGTAACTGCAATCAGCCTGAATGGTGTAAGTGGTGGTGACGGATTCTGTGTCGATACTTTCAACATCCAGTTCGACAACAACCTGCAGACACAGCGCTGTATCGGTACCGGAACTGGTTTTGCTGGAGCAAATATCCCGACCACGTTCACACCGTCTGGCCAAATCACACTGTCCTGGTCGAAATCAGCCTATGAGGCGTGGAAGAAAACACTCACCGGTGCATCAATGCCTTTCAGCTTCACGATCGCGAATGACGAAGGTTCGTATACCTTTAACTTCCCGTCTGTGCAGGTTGATGGTGACTGGCCGGATGGTGGCAATACTGACATCGTTCAGGTGCAGCTTAATATCACCGGTTCGGACACACCCCCGACCATTACCCGTGTACCAGCTGTAAAATCTCATTCACAGGCAGCTGCCGACTCAAATACTACAAGCGGGTCAACCGCTGGTTAATTCCTCATCTTTGCCCATGTCGTTCTGTATGGCGACTCGGGCCTTTTAACACGGAGGTATCATGTTAATTATTAATAAACATCTGGACGCTGATGGCACCCGCTGGATTGAGCCTGTCGCCGGGTTGAAACTGAAAGTTGGCAGCACCTCAAATCACGGTTTTAAATCCCGTACCGCGCTGGTTCGCCGCCACATCGATAAGCTGGACAGTCTGTTTAAAGCAGGTACCACTGATTTCAGCCTGGACGCTGTAGGTGATATCGACTCCATGGATGACTTGCTGCTGGAAACGTGTAGTCGTCACCTTCTACTGGATTGGGATGGTGTTGGCGAAGTGGTGAACGGTAAAGAGCAGGCGATCCCCTATACGCCGGAAGCCGGGCTGGCATTCCTACAACAAAACCCTGAGTTCTACTGGACTATAATTCAGACCGGTGCCGAGATTGCTGCTGGCAAAGAAGAACGGAAGCAGGATGCAGTGGGAAAGTAATAACCGCGCAGAAGTGGCTTAACCGTTACTCTGGGCTGGAGGGTGAACGTAATCGCTGGCGTGAAGAACGATTAGGTATCAAATCTGGTGACGAACCAGATGTTGATGAACTGACTGCACTACTATTGTCTTCCTATGCCACGATAAGCCGCGGCAGGCGATACACGGGAATGGCTGCATCACCTTTGCCAATCTCCATCAGAGATATTGATGCTTATCTGGCACCACGCCCGTTGGTGGTAGATCGTGAGTTATTCGAAGCAGCTATTTTCGCACTGGATGATGAATATCGGGCAGAATGGTCACGACAACAGCAGCAGGTCGAAGCGAATTCGGACGGTGACGAGGGCTGATTTGCTTTCCTTTGCATAATTTTAGTCCTAGGATTAATCCTGACTTTATCAATGAGGGTAGGGATGTGAAGAAGCTTATTTTGATTTCAGCTTTAGTTCTGTCGGCTTGTGCTTCTCATCAGGAGCAGGATATAAAAGAACGCGTGATGAAAACAGACAATATAATTGTTCACTATTCGGAAGAGAGTAAAGCGGACGTTATTTCCGCTGCTAAGGCTGATGATATACGTGTTGTTCATGATCTGAAAACAATGAATGTTTTAGTCTTTGGTGTTGCAGAAAAAGATGTAGATAAAGAGATCCATCGAATGGAGAAAGTGAAAGGTGTCCTCGGAGTTCAGAAAGATAGCAATACGGCAACACTGCAATAGTTAATACTCATCTTGCTGTTTTTTTATGCACTAATTCGTAGAAGAATATCACTATAAATTATTCGTTGGGATGTATATATGAAAGGGATTCTCTGGGCTATTTTTGCCGTGGTTGTTGTATTTTTTCTGTGGGGTTCCATTTTGAATTCTTCACCAGAGGAAAAAGCAAAAGCTCATGCTCGTGATGCGATCAGCTTGTGTAAATCTAATCAGGATAAGGTTTCAAACACACAGTCTGAGAGGCAATTCATTGCCAGCGTTTGTGAGCAAATGGAAAGTAATTATAAGCAGGAATATGGCACGACCCCATAGTCAGCTAGTTTTTATGGACCCAGCAAATGCTGGGTTTTTTTATGCCCGGAGAAAAGTAAATGGCAGAACAATCTTCACGTCTCGCAGTCATTATAGACAGCTCTGGGGCTCAAAAGAATGCCGACTCACTGGCAACATCCCTCGCAAAACTTACCCAGGCTGGTGAGAAAGCCGAAACAGCTACTGAAAACTTATCTGGGGCGACAAAAGATTACAACTCTTGGATGAAGCAGGGTCCCAGGCTTGTAGATGATGTTACTAAGTCCACACAGGCGGCGACCAAAGCCACGAATGACGAAGCCAAAGCCCTTGGTTCTTTGCTGGACAAAATCAATCCAATTAATGCCGCTCTGAACCGACTTGATGATCAGCAGCAGGCTCTATCTAAGTTCAAAAGCAAAGGTATGCTGGATGAAGAAACCTTCACTGAATACAGCGACAGGATTGACCAGGCCAGGAGTAAGTTAACTGGTTTTTCTGAGGCGCTGACAAAGACAGGTGACACCTCCAGACATGCGGCCCACAACATGGCAATGATACCGTCCCAACTGTCGTGGATGGTAACGAGTATTGCCAGTGGGCAGTCGCCTATCATGGCGCTGGTTCAGCAGGGCAGTATGTTAAGCGGCATGATGGGTGGACTTGGGCCGACAATTAAAGCAGTCGGCACTTACCTTGCTGGATTAGTCAATCCACTTACCATTGCAGGTGCCGCAGTAGCAGTTCTCGGACTGGCATATTATCAAGGAGAACAGGAGCAAGAGGCTTTTAAAAAGTCACTTATCCTGACCGGTAACCAGGTTGGGAAAACGGCGGATCAGCTTACTGATATGGCGGACACCGTAAGCGCAGCCACTGGAGCTACACAAGGGCAGGCGTCATCAGTTATCGCTCAAGCGGTATCGACCGGCACTATTGCGGGAGATTCTCTACAGAAAGTTTCAGCGGCCATTGTGAGTATGAGTGATGCTACCGGTCAAGCCACAGATAGCCTGGTGGCTGACTTCAGCAATATTGCCGCAGACCCTGTGGCGGCTATTACCAAGCTGAATGACCAGTACCATTTCCTCACTCTGGCTACTTATAACCAGATTAAGGCACTTCAAGACGAAGGTAATCAGCAGGGCGCGGCAAAAGTAGCTAATGACGCTTACGCCAATGCGCTAACCCAGAGAGCAAATGAGATTAAAAACAGCCTTGGTACACTGGAAACTATTTGGAATTCAGTGGGTGAGGCAGCGAAGGGCGCCTGGGATAGCATGCTGGATATTGGTCGTGGCCAGACCCTCCAACAGCAGATAGCGAACGTCCAAAAGCAAATCGCCGATATCCAAGGCAATGTTAAGCCGGGTATGTTTGGTTTGGGTGGGATCGGCGATGGCGGTGTCCAGGATAAACATCTTGCCTCATTAAAAGCACAGCTTTCCTTTTTGCAAAGTCAGGCTTCTACCCAAGATGTGCTAAATGGCTTTATCGATAAGCATAATCAGGCCCAGCAGGCTGGTATTAAGGCACAGGAGTATATCGATAATCTCCAGGAACAATCCTTATCTAATGCTGAAAAAAGGACAAAAGAACAGAACCTGCTTACCGAAGCATTGAAGAAAACTCGGGCCGCTGGGACGAGCATAAGCGCCGCTGAAGAAGCGCAACTCAGGCAGGATATCGATAACAAATATAAAGACCCCGCGCAGCCGAAACAGCGTCATGAAAAAGCCTATACAGAGGATGCAGGAACCAGGTTGCTCGAGCAGCTGAATCAACAGCATGCTGTAATGGTGTCACAGCTCGACACGACGGATAAGCTATCTACAGCCCAGCAATCGCTTGTGAAATGGGAACAGCAGCTGGCTAATCTGAAAAGTAAGTCTACATTGACAGCTGATCAGAAGTCATTGTTAGCAAATCAGGATAAAATCACGGCGTTATACCAACAGAATGCAGCCCTCGAACATCAGCAACAGTTACAAAAACAAGTAACGCAGCTTTCCGGATATCAGTCAAACATCAATAAAGATATCGGCAACAGACAATCACAGTATGGCACTGAGGAATTGTCTGCATCTGGTTCTATCAGCGCTTATCAGCAAGGGATTCTCACGCAAAGAACGACACTTGAGCAACAACTGAATGACAAGGTTATCCAACTGAGACAGCAGCGAACCTCTGCTACAACGACCATTGACCGCGAAACTATAGATAAAGAAATATCTATGCAGCAGGCAGCAAATGACCAGATGCTTTCAGATTACGATAAGCATACGCAAAGCATGAGCGCTATACGAGGCTCATGGTCAAACGGAGCCGATAAAGCGTGGCAAGAGTATGCTGATAGCGCTTCAAATGCATCAGGAATGACGCAAACACTATTCAGTGACGCTTTTTCAAGCATGGAAGATTCCATCGCTACCTTTACCACAACGGGTAAGCTGTCATTCAAAGGGTTTGCCAATTCGGTTATTGGTGACATATCCAGAATCGCAGCCCGCATGGCTATATCCGGTATCGCGAGCAGTATCATTGGTGGTTTAAGCGGAATGTTTACAGGTGGAGGAGGGGTTAAGGCATCATCCGGCAGTTCCTTTTCATCAGGTGCTTACAATAACCTATCACTGAATGCAAAGGGTGGCGTTTACGACTCTCCATCGCTCAGTGCATACAGCAATCAGGTACACAGCTCACCCAAACTATTCGCTTTTGCTAAAGGCGCTGGCGTGTTCGGTGAGGCGGGACCAGAGGCTATCATGCCATTGACTCGCGGTAAGGATGGTTCACTTGGCGTAAGAGCCGTCGGTGGTCAATCAGCGGCAGGAGGGGGGATTCACCTGGGGGGCATTATCGTGAACGTAAACGGTCAGGGGCAGGCGTCAGCAAACAATTCAGGTACTGACGGGCAGGGCATTGCCAAGCAAATACAGGCTGCAGTAGTGAATATCATTAACGAGCAGGCAACGAAGCAAGGTACACCACTCTGGCGGGCAATCAAGGGGAAATGATGACTACTGATACCTTTGATTACTGCGTAAGCATAGGCGCATCAGGCACACTGCCGGTTAAGACATCCTCAGCCCAGTTCGGAGACGGATATAAGCAGGTTTCCGGAGTTGGCTTAAATGATGCTCTTGAAACCTGGGAACTGACCAGCAAAGGGCGTCCGGAGAATATGCTGGAAGTCCGCAATTTTTTGAGCAGCCATTGTGTTCATTCCTTTTATTGGACTAATCCTTGGGGAGAAAAGAAGCTTTATCGGGTCAAAGCTGACTCGATTGCCCCCTCTTTTGTTTATGGTAACTGGGCCGAAATATCTTTCACCTTTGAAGAGGCCGTAGCACCGTAAATCTGATCACAAACAATAGGCCGCCTGCGGGCGGTTTTTTTATGGGTGAAATATGAGCTTTACAGCCGACTTGCAACACCTGGAACCCGGTGCCCTTGTACAGCTTATTGAGGTTGACGGCACAGAATTTGGTATGCCGGATGTGCTGCGGTTCCATGCGTATAATATTACCGATCCTGACTGGCAGTCCTTCACCACCGGCAATCTGCCGTCAGTTATCTGGCAGGGGGAGGAATACGATCCGCACCCCTATGAGTTAACTAATCTTGCTGTTACCAGCGAAGGTGCTCAGGCAACGCCGACCCTGTCAGTGGGCAATGTCGGTAATTTTGTGGCCGCACTTTGTCTTGAATATGACGATCTGGTGAAAGCGAAGGTCAGAATTCATATAACGTTTAAAAAATACCTCGATGCGGCGAACTGGAAGGGCGGAAACAGCGCCGCCAATCCAAATGAATCACGAAAGCAGCTGTTTTACATCAATTCAAAAACCTCAGAGACCCGCGCACAGGTCGATTTCGAGCTGTGTTCCCCGTTTAACATCCAGAGCCTGCAACTACCATCACGTCAGATTACGCCTGGCTGCACGTGGTGTATGCGCGGCTGGTACCGGTCGGGCACTGGCTGTGATTATGCCGGTGAGAAATATTTTACAAAGGACGGCGTGTCGACAGATGACCCGTCGAAAGACGTGTGTGGTGGTTACCTCAGTGACTGCAAACTGCGTTTCGGTACCGACTCCCCGCTGCCGTTCGGCGGTTTCCCGGGCGCTAACCTGCAGGGGAAATAATGCTGCGTGAGAAACTGACTGACGCGATCCGGCAGCATGCCGCTGCCGAGTACCCGAACGAGTGTTGCGGCGTGATTGTACAGTGCGGTCACCGGCAACACTATATTCCATGCCATAACGATGCTGGCAGTCCGGAAGAGCAGTTCCTGATGCGCGATTCTGATTACCGGTCAGCAGAAGCACAGGGCGAAATTATCATGATTATCCACTCTCACCCAGATGTGCCGGTGCTTATCCCATCTGAAACTGACCGGATTCAGTGTGACTACTCCGGTCTTGAGTGGGGCATTATCTCCTGGCCGGAGGGTGATTTTTGCACCTTCTCACCCAGGGCAGACCGGGATTATACCGGCCGTCCGTGGGTGCTAGGACATGCTGACTGCTGGTCACTTATTATGGATTACCACCGGCGGGAGTTCGGCATTGTATTGAAAAACTGGTCGGTACCGTACGAATGGTGGAAGGACGGCAAAGAAAACCGCTATGAAGATCACTGGTATGCGGAGGGCTTTCGTGAAGTTCAGCACCTTCAGCCAGGTGACATGGTTATGATGCGCATCGGTTCGCCGGTTACCAACCACGCCGCCGTTTATCTCGGCAACAATCTTATTCTTCATCACAATTTCGGCAATCTCTCAGCGCGGGTCCCTTACGGACAATATTTCCGTGACCGGACTGTGCGGATTGTCCGGCACAAGGATATTCCTGATGTTAAAAACGCTCATCCTTAAAGGTCAGGCCGGTAAGCGATTCGGTAAAGAGCACCGGTATCATGTTGATGACCTGAACGAAATGCTGAGGGCTATGTGCGCCCAGGTGCCCGGTTTCCGTAAATACATGGCACTGGCGCACCATGACGGTATCCGGTTTGCTTTCTTTACCGGTACAGACAATATCGGTATTGACGGATTTGGCCTGACGCGCACTTCGGAGACTTACACAATGCAGCCGGTGCCCCAGGGGGCAAAATCCGGCGGACTCCTGCAGGTTGTTATCGGTGCCGCTGCACTGGTCGGAGCATACTTTACCGCCGGTAGTTCACTTACACTGCTTGGTCTCAGCGCAACGTCAGTCAGTACGGCATTAACAGGTATCGGATTGTCGATGGCGCTGGGCGGTGTTGTCCAGATGCTGACCCCTCAGCCCAAATATGCCGTCGGCAGCTCATCCACCGAAAACAAGCCAAACTATGCTTTCGGCGCACCGGTGAATACCGTAGCGATGGGTTACCCGGTACCGCTGCTTTACGGAGAACGGGAAGTGGGCGGGGCGATTATCAGTGCCGGTATATTCTCCGGCGACCAGCAGTAAATCATTCAGAAATGTTCAGCCACCTCAGGGTGGTTTTTTTATGGAGTTTTTATGTCAATGAATACCATTCAGGGTGCCAAAGGCGGGGCTGCAAGTGCCCATACGCCAGTTGAACAGGCGGATGACTTACTGTCGACGGATAAGCTGAAAATGCTGGTTGCCGTTGCCGAAGGTGAAATAGAAGGTTCGCTGTCACCACAGGATATTTTTCTGAATGATACGCCACTCGCCAACAGTGACGGGTCTTACAATTTCACCGGCGTTAAATTTGATTTCCGTAACGGCACACAGGATCAGTCGTATATCCAGGGCATGCCAGAGGTGGATAATGAATTGTCAGTCGGTATCCTCGTCAAAAAGGCATCTCCCTGGACGCGTCAGTTTACCAATGCTGCGCTGGATGCTGTGCGGGTAAAATTGTCCCTGCCTGCGCAGTATCAGTACAAAGACAACGGCGATATGGCCGGAACGGTCACGGAATATGCTATCGATCTGTCCGTCGGCGGCGGAAGCTGGCAGACCATGGTATCCGGTAAGTTTGACGGTAAAACCACCTCAGAATACCAGCGTGATCACCGTATTAACCTGCCGGCATCAGCGTCTGGCTGGGCCGTACGTGTCCGCCGTATCACCGATGATTCGACAGACAGCAAACTGGTTAATGCCTTTAAAGTCTTTTCATTTGCGGAAGTCATCGACAGTAAACTGCGTTATCCGAATACCGCCTTACTGTATATAGAAACCGATGCTGAGCAGTTCAGCGGCAGCGCCCCGAAGGTGACGTGTAAAGTCAAAGGTAAAATCATCCGCGTACCGGATAACTATGACTCTGAAGCCAGAACTTACACCGGTGCATGGTCCGGTGGCTTTAAGCTTGCCTATTCAGATAACCCGGCCTGGATTTTTTACGATCTTCTGCTGGATAAAGTTTATGGTATGGGTAACCGTGTTGATGCCTCAATGATTGATAAATGGGAGCTGTATCAGATTGGCGTTTACTGTGATCAGAAAGTGTCAGATGGTGCAGGCGGGACCGAACCGCGGTTTACCTGTAACGTATTCATTCAGAGTCAGGACGATGCCTATACCGTACTGAACGACCTGGCTGCTGTATTCCGCGGCATTACCTTCTGGGGAAATGATCAGATTACTGTCACTGCTGACACACCCGCGGATGATCCGGACTGGACCTATACGGCGGCAAATGTCATTGACGGACTGTTCACTTATGCCGGCGGTTCATATAAAAACCGTTATACCTCCTGCCAGGTCAGCTACTCAGACCCGCAAAATCATTACGCCGACACAGTTGAGCCTGTCTGTGAGCCCGATCTGATTGCCCGCTACGGCGTGAACGAAATGACTCTGACGGCCATTGGCTGCACGTCACAAAGTGAAGCCAACCGGCGGGGCCGCTGGGCACTGCTGTCAAACTCGAAAGACGGCACCGTAAGTTTCAGTGTCGGTCTTGACGGTCATATTCCGCTGCCTGCTTCAATCATTGGTGTGGCTGATCCGTACCGCGCCGGAAAACAGAACGGCGGCAGGCTGTCTGCTGTAAACGGGAATGTCTTTACGCTCGACCGCGCTGCCGATTTCGCAGCAGGTGACCGGCTGATTCTTAATCTGCCTGACGGCACATCACAGGCACGGACCATCGGTAATATCAGTGATGATAAAAAAACGCTCACTGTGAATACTGCATACAGCCAGACACCGGTCGCTGGTGCGGTTTGGGTGATTGACAGTGATAACCTTGCGGTGCAGCAATTCCGGGTAACCTCTGTTTCTGATAACGGTGACGGTACCTTTACGATCGCCGGCGTTCAGTACGACCCGAATAAATTTGCCTATATTGATGACGGGGTGAAAATTCAGGCCGCACCGGTAACGATAACCCCTGCAGCCGTTATGCCCGCGCCTGTAAATATAACGGTAAACGAAGTCAGTTACACATCCCAGGGGATCAGTGTGTCTTCACTTCAGGTGTCATGGGGTGCCGTGAAAGGTGCGGTTAAATATTCTGCCCAGTGGCGGCGTGACAACGGGGAGTGGATCAATACCGGGACGGTCAGCAGCCAGGGATTTGCCGTCAATAATATTTATGCCGGTGTTTATGAAGTCAGAGTCCGTGCGATAAACTCCTCCGGAATATCTTCACCCTGGGGAACGGCTGATACCGTCACCCTCAGCGGGAAGCAGGGAAAACCGCCGGTACCGGTCTCACTGACTGCCTCTGATAACACTGTGTTCGGGATAGATCTGACCTGGTCATTCGGTACCGGCTCTGATGACGGCCTGAAAACTACGCTTATGGTTTCAACACTTGCTGACCATTCAGATGAAACGCTGCTGGCTGATATTCCGTACCCTCAAAGCACTTATTCACTGACCGGACTTGCGGCCGGCGTGGTGCGTTACTTCCGGGCTGCATTCACAGATAAATCGGGTAATCAGTCTGACCGGACTGATTATGTGAAGGGGCAGTCGTCTTCCCGTGCCAGCGATGTACTGAGCTATATTTCCGGGGAAATCAGCAAAACAGATTTAGCTAAAGACCTGACCACTGAGATTGATAATAAAGCGGAACAGTCGAAAGTTGATGCTCAGATATCCGGGGCCAGTACTGCCGCCAAAAATTCACTTGATAGTGCGATCTCTGCGGTAAATCAGCAGCTGGCAGACGCGAAGAAAGACGCTGCCGCGGCTGTTGCCGCCGAAGCAGAGGCCCGTGCAGTCACGGACCGGGAAAACGCGAATGCGATAATTAAGGAAGCACAGGACAGAACTGCTGCTGTTGCGGCTGAAGCTCAGCAAAGGGCGTCAGCGGATAAGAATAACGCCAGCGCAATATCACAGGAGGTGAGTGACAGAGCGGATGCTGTCAACGCTGAAGCTCATGCCAGGGCTGACGCCCTTCTGAATGAGCAGAATTCACGTACAGCAGATATCGCGACCGTGAAAACGCTGATTCAGAACGGTGATAACTCCCTCGCTCAGCAGATAGCCAAAGTCGCCGCCGGTACCGGTGAACAGTTCGACTCCCTCGATATCTGGTATTTCGACAACGGAACCCGCGAGGGATGGACAAGCCACGGCGGCGATCCTGTTATCTCAAAAGACGGCTGGATGCGTCCGGCGGTCAGTGGTGATGAGTATATAAACTCACCCGCGGGATTAAACATCAATTCATCGGCGTACCGATTTCTCAAAGTCAGACTGAGAAAGACAGGAACACTGCATTGGGACGGGCAGCTACGGTGGAAAGACAGTAAGGGGTCATTTAATGACACCAATATGGTCACTGTCGCAGAGCCTGAATGGGACGAAAATAATACAGCAACGATCACATTTCATGATGTACCGTGGACCAATGTTTCCGCCGTTGACCAGTTCCGCTTCGACTTATCAACCGCGGTTGATGCTAATAATTACATTGAGTATGACTGGATTGCTGTTGGCCGGCCAACACCGGGGGCCGGGATGGCAGCATTACAGAATGAGCAGGCAGCGCGTGTGAATGCGGATGCCGCCGAGGCAACGCAGAGGACCACGCTGGCCACTCAGCTTCGCGGGCCATATACGGGGAGTGATGCCTCTCAGTTAACGTCCGGCCTTATCTACAGTGAGCAGCAGCTGAGAATTACCGCGATAAAAGCGGAGGCCACCGCCAGACAGGCGCTTGAAACTAAGCTTGATGGCAGTGTGTCTGACATCGATAAATCACTGGACACGCTGAACACAGCAACTCAGGCCAACGCATCAGATATTACGAAGCTTAATAGCAGCCTCAGCACCACTGACAGCAACGTGGCAAAAAAAGCCGAAGCAACTGCTCTGAATGCTCTGCAGCAGACCGTCAGCCGGCAGGGAGACACCGTTACCTCGCAGGGTAATTCCATCACTACTCTGCAAAACAGCCTGACACAGACTAATAAGAATGTGGCGACGAAGGCAGATGCTTCAGCCCTCAGTGCATTGAGCAACACCGTCAGCCAGCAGGGGAGCACACTCTCATCGCAGGGAAGCGCCATCACCAGTCTGCAAAATGGCCAGGTACAAACCAATAAAAATGTGGCCACTAAAGCCGATGCCAGTGCTGTGAGTGATCTCAGTAGCGCAGTAAAAAGCCATGGGGATGAGATAACCTCCCAGGGGGCTGCAATCACAACGCTGCAAAGCAACCTCTCACAGACCAATAAGGAGGTGGCGACTAAGGCGGATGCCTCGGCGCTAACAACGCTGAGTAATACCGTCAGCCTGCAGGGGACTGTAATAACCTCTCAGGGGAATGCAATCACTCAGCTAAACAATACTGTGAGCAGCCAGGGTACGGCGATAAGTAAAAAGGCTGATGCCTCAGCATTAAATGATTACTATACGAAGTCTCAGGCGGATCAGGCCACGGCCGGGCAGGTAAGTCAGTTCTCCTCATCGCTGGTTATTGGTGGCCGTAACCTGATAGCCAATACTGCAACGCTGCATAATGCCGGTACAACTGACGGAAGCTTTAACGGCAACCGGGTAGCCACGATTAAGAAAGCAAAAGCAGATGCGGGTAATTACGTTGATTTGTGGAATACAAACACAATTAACCCCGTGACAGGCACAACGTATGTTTACAGCTTTTATGCAAAGGCTCTCCATGAGGGTGATTATGCTCAGTGTTACTTTTACTCGCCGAATACGACAGTAAAAGCCGTCAGCTCTCAGGGAACCACCACCACAGGATCGGATGGCGGCATTCAGATTAAGCTGAGCACCACGATGCAGCGTTACTGGATTGTCTGGACGCAAGGTGCGACAACAACAGCCAAAAGTATCGTTTCGCTTCGCATCAGTAAGGACAGTACGAAGGATCAGCAAGTCTGGCTATCATGCCCGCAACTGGAAGCTGGTTCAGTCCCCTCTGACTGGTCCCCGGCACCGGAGGATGTTCAGTCGGGTATTGACGCAAATGCTCATGCGGTCAGCGGTCTGAGTAGCACTGTCAGCCAGCAGGGTGACAAGATAACGTCGCAGGGTAATTCTATCACCAGCCTGCAGAACAACCTGGCGCAGACCAATAAAGATGTGGCGACTAAGGCCGATTCATCGGCGCTCAGCACACTGACTAACACGGTGAAAAGTCAGGGTGACAAGATAACGTCGCAGGGTGATGCGATCACCAGCCTGCAAAATAACCTCGCGCAGACCAATAAGACCGTGGCTACAAAGGCGGATGCCTCAGCACTGAGTAACCTGAGTAATACCGTTACTCAGCAAGGAAACTCATTAACCACGCAAAGCAACGCTATCACCAGCCTGAATAACAGCCTCAGCCAGCAGCAGGCAAAAGGCGGGAATCTCGTCACAGACCCCGGCTTTGAGTCTTTCACCGAGTCACGGGATGGCGTTGGCCTTATTACTGACGGGACGCACCATTCAGGGAGTAAGTGCGCTAAGTTACGCAGAACAGCTCCGACAGGCTCAGGCGGGAATAATGATGTCAATTATGGCGGATGGTTTAACGTCAGACCCGGGCAGGTATTCTATGTCGAAGGATGGTTCAGGTATGACGCGAATAGTACCAGCAAGAATGGTTACGCTAACGTGGGGATATGGACAAATAATTTCGCCGGACAAAACAACTGGTCGACGTGTTTTCAGGTGAAGATTGCAGACTTACCATCGGATATCTCATGGAAGAAATACAGTGGCTACGTCACCGTACCCGCTGACAGCATTAAAGGTGTGCTTTGGTTCGCTATTCCGCAACAGCCAGCCAATACGCAAGGTACATCAATGCTGGTTGATGATGTATATGTCTGTGATGCAACTGAAGGGTACAAGGCTCAGCAGTCAGCTGATGCTAATGCGAAGACGATCAGCACTCTGAGTTCAACTGTAACCAGCCAGGGCAACACGCTCACCTCGCAGGGTAATTCTATCACCAGCCTGCAGAACAACCTGGCGCAGACCAATAAAGATGTGGCGACTAAGGCCGATTCATCGGCGCTCAGCACACTGACTAACACGGTGAAAAGTCAGGGTGACAAGATAACGTCGCAGGGTGATGCGATCACCAGCCTGCAAAATAACCTCGCGCAGACCAATAAGACCGTGGCTACAAAGGCGGATGCCTCAGCACTGAGTAACCTGAGTAATACCGTTACTCAGCAAGGAAACTCATTAACCACGCAAAGCAACGCTATCACCAGCCTGAATAACAGCCTCAGCCAGCAGCAGGCAAAAGGCGGGAATCTCGTCACAGACCCCGGCTTTGAGTCTTTCACCGAGTCACGGGATGGCGTTGGCCTTATTACTGACGGGACGCACCATTCAGGGAGTAAGTGCGCTAAGTTACGCAGAACAGCTCCGACAGGCTCAGGCGGGAATAATGATGTCAATTATGGCGGATGGTTTAACGTCAGACCCGGGCAGGTATTCTATGTCGAAGGATGGTTCAGGTATGACGCGAATAGTACCAGCAAGAATGGTTACGCTAACGTGGGGATATGGACAAATAATTTCGCCGGACAAAACAACTGGTCGACGTGTTTTCAGGTGAAGATTGCAGACTTACCATCGGATATCTCATGGAAGAAATACAGTGGCTACGTCACCGTACCCGCTGACAGCATTAAAGGTGTGCTTTGGTTCGCTATTCCGCAACAGCCAGCCAATACGCAAGGTACATCAATGCTGGTTGATGATGTATATGTCTGTGATGCAACTGAAGGGTACAAGGCTCAGCAGTCAGCTGACGCGAACGCTAAGGCTATCAGTAACCTCAGCACAACCGTAACTAACCAGGGTAACACGCTCAGTTCGCAAGGTACGGCGATCACCAGCCTGAATAGCAGCCTGTCACAGACGAATAAGACTGTTTCAGGCAAGGCGGATGCATCAGCATTAAGCTCTCTGACAACAACAGTCAACAACCATGGTTCTGAGATAGACTCGCAAGCTAAGTCCATCAATAGCCTGTCCACGTCAGTGAATAATAATAGTTCTCAGATATCGGCGGTTAATAAGACTGTAGCGGCCCTTGATGGGACAGTTTCAGCAACGTATTCACTGAAAGTTCAGACGGACTCGAACGGCAATAAACGCGTGGCTGGCTTCGGGCTTTCCAGCGACAATACCGGTACTCAATTCCTGGTGCAGGCAGACCGGTTTGCGGTGATAAGCGGTGATAATGGGCAAGTGACATCTCCTTTTGCAATTTCTGGGAATCAGGTTTTTATTAATTCAGCAGTCATTAATGACGGAACAATAACAAGTGCTAAGATTGGGGATTATATCGCATCAAATAATTATAATTGGAATAATGGCTCAACTGGATGGTTGATCAGGAAAGATGGATTTGCAAGCTTCATAGATATAAATGTTAGTGGAGGGAAAATCCAGATGAAAGATAGTAATGGGGTAGTGAGGGTTGAACTTAGCTCAAGCTAACAATAATGCGGGGCTAATGGTCCCGCTAAGGATAATAAGTGGCCGGGATAGTGGTTCGTGATGAAAACGGAAATATAATTCTTGATTCTAATGATTATTACCTTAGGAAAGTGGACTCATTGAGTCTGACTTTAACTCAAAAAAAAACTTTTATCAGTTATCAGGGGATGGATCATTCTTCGCATATTGTGTCAACTGTGTACAATGACGATCACCCAATGTTGTCGAACATGATACCTTGTGCTGCATCAAATGGTGGGTTTTGGATCTACTGTACTAGCGCGGGCCCTGAGGATTATCAAAAAGTTAATATAAATATTGATGTGTTCAGGAGGAATTAACATGGCTGGGATAGTTATAAGAAATAAGGACGGAAATGTTTCTATATCGTCAGATAACCCTACGTATAATTATTATTTCAAAACGGACATAGGCGGTAACTTTGCTCCAGGTGAGGGTGATGGGGCGGGTGATGATTTCATGCCGTCACCTTTCACTGGCGGCGTTAGATATGGAAGTTTTAATTCATACTCTGGATCTTCGGCTATAAGACAATATGCATATACTGACGAGTATTCAAATCTAAGTCAGTTAATATGGTTTAATCTTTTTGACGGGTTTGAAGCGGCTCCGGGTGGGTACTTCCAGAGAGATTCGGGGGCGTTATTATTTACGAAGCAAGCAATCCCAGAGAAAGGTAAGTATTTAAACGTTTACGATGCAAATGGCACTCTAATATGGACGGCTGAATCATGTGCAACAATGCCACGGATAATTGGTGAGTTATTTATACCTCCAGATATTAATTTAAACTCTGAAATTTCCTTCTATAACATACCTAAGGATATATATTTTTTAGTTTCTCCATTTTATTGTGACAGTGATAGTAGCGATGCTTCGACTATATATATTGCATTTTGCATAAAAAGAGAAGGTGAGAAGATAAGGTTTATCTTCTCATCAAAAGACTTGTCCGGAGGTTCGATGGGGGTTCCATTCGGTAGCTTTAAAGATATATACCCTGATGGTCTTTACATCCCGTACGCAATTATAAATGTATAGTATGTTAATGAAATAAAATGAGTGAGGATAAATAGAATGCTGGGGAAATAGCAGTAAACATGAAATCAAACACCGTAACTGGCACCGGGACAAAGTGCAAACCTGAACTTGCTATCGGGTACTGCATTTAATGTTCAGGGGCCGAGTGCAACTACACAATGAGGAGATTTTTGTCTTAATGTTTATTCACCGCAGATCCCTGCACGTCAGGCACTATCAGAATCAGATAAGCAATCTGCACTGAAAGCACTTGCAGGACAGATATCTGATGAAAAAACTTTGATTAACAGGTAACTATAGAATTCCCCTTTCGTAAAACTACGCTCACCATTGGTTCATTCGATAGCCTGTATATGCCGTAAATTTTTCAATCATCATTCTTACGCAGGAATAGTTGTTTCCTCCAAGTCATCTGACCAGTAAATATTGCTTATGGTGGAATTATCGAGGGTGATGCTCTGGATGATGCCAGGGTGATCGGAGTGGTGATGTTTATGGTGAAGAGTTTTGAAAGGCCGGAATAGTGGGGCATGTATGGGACAAAAAATTGCCGCGATATAACTCAAACTAACAAGTGTCAGGTCGAGGGATATTGCGGCAATGCTCTGTGTGCACGAACTTACTCAATATAACCTAATTAAATCATTGCATTAGGCACATTATGAATATGTCTGTGTAACGGGGCGGGGATTAATTTAGATCTGATTTTTATATATTCACCCTCCTTGTGAAATACAGATACCTCAAAGCTAAAGCTATTGGTTGGTTCCTGATTGCTTTTATATTGCAGGGGGTGTTTATGATAAACAGGGACAGTATGACTCTGTCCGGCAGCACGGCAGCGTACAGGCTCCCGTGCTGACCCGCTACCCTCAATGGCGGCGGATTGCGGAAAATACTTCGCTGACAGCCCGGGCTCCGGGATCAATATGACCCTGCAGGCTGTCTGCATTCAGGTAAGCAGAGCGGCCGGCTCCGGCTTTTTTCATCTCCGCTGTCGCCGCGGCCCCTTTCTCTGCTGCTGCGACTACCTGATCCCAGTCAGCATTTGCTGCCAGGGCCTCCAGAGCCGGTTGCAGGGCATCAACCATGGTACGGTCTCCCGTTTTTGCCCCGCCATATTTTTTCATTTGTTCCAGTCCTGCCAGCAATGCCTTACCTATATGCTGCTGCTCTGCATATCCCTCAGCGGCCGCACTAAATAATAACGACAGCAATACTCCTCCTGAACCGCCCATCGGGGTGGTAATACTTTCTCCCAGCCAGCGCAACAGTGCTGCCGGATCATTGAGCGGCAGTTGCTTATCCTGTACCGCCTTTACTACAAACCGTGCGCCGGTCGCCAGCGTAGAACCCGTGTCACCATCACCCACATGACTGTCCAGCCGGTTAAGCTGTTGTTCATTATCGATTAATGCCTGGCATGCTGAGACCAGAATAGCAGCAGTTTGTGCATTTTTTGACGGGGTCACCGGGCTATTTTCCGGCAGCGGGGCGGCCTGATGCCAGTGCATCTGTGACGGTGTATACACCGGCGACCAGCCGGAGACTTCCACCGGTGCCTGCAGGGCTGCCAGCAGTTGCGGGGTCAGAGGCAATACGGTCAGTGAAACGCCTTTCATATCCAGCGCACTGACCAGGGTCGCGGGGCCCTGCAGATAACTAACCCGCTTGCCTAATGGGGAGCTGAGCAGCTCCTGACTGAGTATTGCCAGTTCCAGTGCTGAGAAACCGCCGAGATTATTTATCATCAGTAACAGATCTGATGAGTCCCCGAGATGAGATAACAGCCGTTGGGTAAGTTGCTGTACAATTTCACGGCTGTTCTGTGTATCAAGTGTTGCGACCCCATGCTCGCCGTGAATTCCCATTCCCAGTTCACTTTTCCCTGCCGGCACCCGGTCTTCTTCATCAGACGCCGGTAAATGACAGGAAGAAAGGGCAACCCCGAGGGTCGCTGTTTTATTTAATACGGCCCGCGTCTGCTCTGTGACCTCGGTTAACGACAGGCCCTGACTGGCGGCATATCCGGCCACTTTATGGGCGAGGATGGTCCCCGAAAGACCGCGCGGCTGCGGATTGTCAGGCAGGGAGATATCATCCCCGGCCAGCACCATTTCCACCTTATAACCCAGTGCCCGGGCTTTTTCTGCTGCCAGCCCGAAGTTCAGGCGGTCTCCCGTATAATTTTTCACAATTAACAGGCAGCCCGCGTCACCGGTGACATTAATAATCGCACTGAGGACCGCATCAACCCCCGGTGAGGCAAAAATATCACCGCAGACGGCGGCCGTCAGCATACCTTTCCCGACAAAACCGGCATGCATGGGTTCATGGCCAGATCCGCCACCGGAAATCAGGGCGACCTGTTGTTTATCCCAGTCATTGCGGATCACTACCCGCAACCCGGTATCGGCTTTCAGCCGCGTCAGATTAGCATGCGGACTGGTCCGGATAATCCCCTCAAGGACATTGTCAATAATCTGGTCTTTGCTATCGTAGAAAAAATGACTCATCAGTATTACTCCGCAACAAAAAACACCGACTCTCAGTGTGAGACAGATTTATCCCCGCGGGGAAGTGCATCCCAGTTAATGTGATCTAAGTCACAATTTAATCGGTACTGATACCGGTCATTCGCAGGAAAATAGCGGCAGGGAAGTGCGCTGAATCAGCGGTAATGATGAAGACCGGCAAAGGTCGCCAGCAGTACAGAAATTGGTTATGATCCGCTGCCTGTTATTCTCCGGATCATCTGATGTCTGCTATTGTCGATACTTTTATTGCGCCTCCCTGTACTGATTCGATTGAAATTCTTTATCAGGATGAGCATTTGCTGCTGATTAATAAACCGGCCGGTTTACTGAGCCTGTCAGGGAAAAACCCGCAAAACCTGGACTCAGTACATTACCGGCTGGTGAAAGAATTTCCCGGTTGCACACTGGTGCACCGGCTGGATTTCGGCACCTCGGGAGTGATGGTCGTTGCCCGTAATAAAGCAATAAATGCGGCACTTAGTCAGCAGTTCAGTCAGCGTCGGGTCACCAAGCAATATGAAGCATTACTGTGCGGTTATCTGAAACAGAGTGAAGGAATCATTGATGCACCGATAGCCAAAGATCCCGCCCTGTTTCCGAGAATGTCGGTCTGTGCTGTTAAAGGGAAGGTATCCCGCTCTGTTTACCGGCTGCTCGGGTATGAAACATATCCGTTAGCCGACGGGACGTTATTACCGGTCAGCCGGGTACGATTACTGCCTGAAACGGGCCGGACGCATCAGCTGCGAATTCACTGTCAGCATCTGGGATTTCCGATTGCTGGTTGTGATCTCTATGGTGGTCGTGAGCAGCCAGGCAGTGACCGCTTGCCGAGACTGATGCTGCATGCCAGTCAATTACACTTTACTCATCCGGTCACCGGTCGGGTGGTGGATGCCGGTAGTCACTGCCCGTTCTGAACTCCGTACCGTGGCTGCTGTTGCCGCCAGCGAACAGAGAGATACCCTGTCCGCCGCAGCAAGGGTTACCACATCAGGTCATCAGGTACTTTAAAGTCTGCATAGGGATCGTCTTCATCCTGTTCCTGAGGCGTCAGAGTACTGTTCAAAACAATACTCCCGGCGTCGCGTTGTGCAATCTTGTCGGCGACGACGGCGGGAATAATCGCGTAGTCGGGGCGGTCTGCATGCGCAGTTATCAGACGTGCAATGGCAAGACGGCCACTGATTAGCTGAGACTGGGTGGTTTTATCGACAGTTATTTTTTTGATAAGGTTATTATCGGTGAAATTGAATTCAATATCGCCTTTGGTAATCAGTACCCGGTTCATATCAATTAACTGGCGTACCTGGGCTTTATATTCCTTAGATAATGCAGCCAGTTTCTGTTGTTCATTCAGTTGCCGGTCTCGTTCCAGCTGCGCTTTTTTATTTTCTTCTACAGCTTCTCTAGCCTCACGGGCCTGCACACGGGACTTTTTTGCGGTTCTCTGAACTTTATCCATCTTTTTGCTGGTGACGAGTCCGGCTTTCAGCATCTGTTCTTGTAAGCTAAGTTTTGTCATCGTAATACCTGAACATATTGAATAATTTTCCGGATTATAACGTTAATTCGGTTGTCTGTTGCGGGTTTTGCCAGTGAATAGCAGAAATGTTTATCACAAAAACCGGTCTCAGCTGTGCTTTACAGAGAGCGACAGAGATTCAGGGTCTATACTCTGTTGCAGAGAGAGTTAAATACGTTGTAACCATGCTAACTATATGGTTAATATGGCGACCCTGTTGTCATTCTGTCGCAGACACGAAAGGAAAAAAAACCGGTGACACATTGCTGTAACCTGACAACAGGATAATTAAGCAGATAACATAAAAAAGGAAATAATATGTTGGCGAAAATGTTTTTACACGGGCGTCATTGTTACGTCGCTGTCACTGAGATGACAGAAATCGAAAATGGCCATCTGGCTGCTGGCAATAAAGAATTTATGGTTAAGCTGGCAAATGGTATGCAGGAAAAAGTGGTGATGAACCCCGACAGCCAGGCCGGTATGGATAATGGTTGTATCCGGATAGGCTGAACTCAGACTGATAAGCAGTAAGCAGTAAGCAGTAAGCAGTAAGCAGTAAGCAGTAAGCAGTAAGCAGTAAATACTGTCATGAGCGCTGCCATCTTCTATGGCAGGCTCTGAGCTACAGCACAGTCTCCGGTGCTGTACTGTCTGCGCAACCGCAGACAAAAAAAAACCCGCGGTCAGCGGGCAAAGATAACTGGAAGCAATGTGAGCAATGTCGTGTCAAATAGTTGACTGTTTTAATCAACTATTCGACAGAGCTAAAGATAGTGGTAATGATTCTCAATTGCAACCCCTTTCTGTCAGTATTAACCCTTCAGATGAATTATTTCTCAACCGGCAAAATGTGGCAGGACCCGCGGATTGGTTTCGGTGATCGCTATTCTGGCGAGTAACTGTTCAGGGTGTCGGTGAGAAAATACTTCAATGCCATGCTGACGTAATAAAGCCGCCGCTACACCCTGGCCATTGACCTGTTGTCCTGAAAACGCTCCGTTATAAATGTGCTGACTGCCGCAGGTCGGACTGCCATCTGTCAGTAAGGCAAAACGACAACCGTGCTGCAGGGCGGTTGTCAGTGCCAGTCTGGCAGCCAGCCGATAGACCGTACTGGCATCTGTTCCGTCACTTTCCACAATACTGGCTGCACCCGTCAGTACCTGGTCACCATTGCCGCCCCGTATTTCTGCCGGCAGACGGGGCGTCTGTAGCCCGGCTGCCACTTCAGGGCAAAAAATAACCAGACGGTTTTGCTGGCGGAGTTGTTGCAGGGCATCAGAGACAAAAGGTTTATCGCGGCCGTTATAACGGACATTGAAACCCATCAGGCAGGCACTTATCAGTATTTTACTTTTCATTGCTGTTTCAGGTAGTCATCCGGGAAGGGGGGATTATAACGGTTTCTAGTCCGGTGTATGATTATTTCCGCGGCTATCACTGTCAATAAAAAGCCCCGTTATCTGAAAAATAACGGGGCCGGAAGTAATGTACTAACTGTAAACAATCCGCGGTTATTTACGGCCGAGGAGATAACCAAACACCACCCCGACAGCCGCCGCAATCGCGACACCGGTATAAGGTTTGTCGGAGACCTGTGTTTTGATGGTATCAGCAGCATCCCGCACAGCATAGCTTGCCTGTGAAGCGTATTTACGCGCAGCACCCTTTACTGAATGCTCAGGTGAGTCGGTGATATCACCATAAGCTTCCTGTGCAGCACCGGCCAGTTCCTGCGCTTTATCCTGAAATTTATCACTCATACAGAACTCTCCTTTGTTTGACTGATTTGTTTGGCTGTTTTATCAGTTGTTTTTAAGTATAGCAGAGGATTTTTTCCTCATCAGGGAACCGGAATTTTCTTAAGTCAGGGTGAAGGATCTTTACGGACCAATCGGGCAGAGACAGCCCTTTAAGAAAGAACAGTGGTACATAATACCTTACCGGCAGGCTGTTAAGCCTCCGGGCGAGGATAGCGCGCTCTTCAGGTGATAGTTGATGTATTCATGCTTTCTGCTGCCGGGCAGCAGGTGGCGGGTTATGCAACAAAATATAAAAATCTGCTACAGGAAATACCAGAAATACCTGTCGGAAAAGCCGGCCACCATGACTATTCAGTGCCGGGGGCAGGGCAGGTCCAGGTGACCATCAGGTTTTGCGGTGAATTAATCAGCCGGAAACGGTTATCTCCCAGTCGCTGGGCATAATAGCCTTCCGCGGTGACGGCCGCCGGAATATACAACTGGCGATCTGCTGAAATTAATGGTCCGCTGTTAATACGCACAGCATTTTTGCTGACAGTAAAATAATTCACCTGATCAAATACCCATGCATTACTGCGGCCGAGATTCTGACCATACAGGCTGGACACTTCTCCGTCACACAAACGCCCGCGGGGCTGGGAGGTACAGCCAGTGATTAATACCAGTACGGCAGCCATCAGCAGATAACGCATAACATCACCTTAGTCCATTGCGGGTAATTATCGTTTTACCGGGATCTCAAGCATAGCATTTCCGGAGGCGACAGGGTGAACGATAATACAGCCGCGGATTACTTTCCGGAGATAACAGATGGGGCGGGAGCAGTTATCTCACCCTGTAGCCAGCGGAACAGAACATCGCAGATATAACGCTGGCAGGCATCATCTAATGGCTGACGGGCGGGAATACGGTGCCATTTTTCAAGACAGCCGCGACAACATGTTGCCGTTGCGTGCTGGGCAATAAATACCGGATGGCCGCGCATCGGGGTTTGCTTACCGTCGTTTACCGGCTCTGCCGCCGACAGCCGCTGGCGGACAAAGTCGGCGGCATGCTGCATCACCACCTCAGCACCTTTTTCCAGGCAATACTGCCGTTCTTTTACGCCAAGATGAAACCGGCTGCGAAACGGAGAGCCAGCCAGACGGCGGGATAATTGCTGATAAGAGATCATAAAGTCTTTACCTGTACACGCGGGAATATATCACCAGTCATCAATTTTATTATGTTGTAACCTAAGCGGATAGTTTTCTGTTGTTTAATCTGGTTATCATTTGCTACACAGTAAATAATTATCTCCGTTAAACATATCTCAGGATGAGTGATGAAAAAGATCATTGCCACAGTATTAGGCATCGTGATGCCTTTAAGCACAGCATTAGCTTTTGCGGCCCCTAATGACGGGGACGAATTCCAGATTTCATGTGCCGGACGTCCGACCATGACCATTGATCGTGCGGAATATGGTATTTCAACACTGATGTGGGGTGATAATAACTTTCAGATTGCCGCAGGGCAGGACCGTACCCGGTTACAGGATGGTCAGCCCGTATCCATTACCCTGTTTCGTAACGGCGACCAGCTGATGGTGGATAACGCCACACAAAATACATTTTTTGTGTATGCAGGCACCACAACACTGGTGCCCTGTGAAAGAACTGACAGCCGTCCCGATCCGCTGCTGACACTTACTCCCCTGAGCTATTCAGCCGCAACTGGTTCAGTCAACAGTTAACCGGAAACAGTGGATTACTGGCGGGAACTGCTGATCACCGGATAACCACTGAGGGTCAGGCTATTCTGACCCGCTCTGCTGGTTAACTCTGCTGTCGCTCCGATTGGCAGAGTTACAGTTTGTTGTTCATGACCAAAACTCAGGCCATCAATAAAGGGAACGCCGCTCAGTTCCTGCAGGTATTGCCATACACTGTCCAGTGAGAAATCCTGATCATATTCAGAGGGACGGGCACCGCTGAAACTGCCGGTGATTACTGCCTGCTGACGTTGCAGGATACCCGCATGCCACAGTTGCAATAACATTCTTTCAATGCGGAACGGATGTTCATTCACATCTTCAATCACTAAAATACCGTTATCTGTCTGTGGCATCCAGGGGGTACCGGTCAGTGAACTGATCATCGCCAGATTCCCGCCCCACAGTGTGCCGCTGACGCTGAAATCTTTTTGTTTATTTCCTGACCAGTGGATGGTATAACTTTTTTGCCTCAGAATATTACGAAAGTGCTGCAGGGTAAATTCAGACGGCGGGCTGGCGCCAAAATTACCTGCCAGCATCGGCGCGCTGAAAGTAATTAAGCCGCACCGGGATAACAATGCCAGCTGAATGGCGGTGAAATCGCTGTGACCACAAATCGCGACCGGCTGTCCCGCTAAACGCTTTCCCAGTGCAGAATAATCAATCTGACTCAGTAACCGGCTGGCACCATAACCACCACGTACCGCGAGTACAATATCCGGCAGATTTTCACAGTCAGCAAGGTGGTTGAGGTCAGCAAGTCGTTGTTCATCCGTGCCGGCAAATCGCTGATAGCGCCGGGTAACAACCCCGGTATTCTCCAGCCTGTAACCGGCAGTCAGCAGATAATCCAGTCCGCGCTCAGCGGCCTGCTGGTTAATACAATAGCCCGAAGGGGCGATTAATCGGATTGTAGGGTTAACAGACATAGCAGTAAGTTTGCAGCAAATAATTCAGACAATAGAGCCATCATGGCGAAAATAGCGGGATAAGTCACGCCTTTCAGTCCCGGGGTATTTAAGACAAACGGTAATTTTCTGCGGATGAGAAATCTGTATCATAGGCGACGCAAAATGATCAGGATAACGATAACGTGAAAATAAAATTTCTTGTGCTCTCTGCCTTATTACTGGCAGGGTGTGCCAGTGAACCACCGACGCATACAGTACAGCAAAAATATACACCACTCATTGAAGCACCGCCTTCCAGAGTACTGACCAGTAATGATGACTGGTCCCTTTTCACCGAAGATGCTGCCAGTCATTATGGCGTTGATCAACGTTTAATCAGCGCCATTATTAGTGTCGAGTCTGGTGGAAACCCGAATGCAGTAAGCCGTTCTGATGCGGTGGGTCTGATGCAAATAAAGGCATCCACCGCAGGCCGTGAGGTTTACCGGGTGCAGGGTAAACGGGGGCAGCCCACCCGCAGCGAGCTGAGAGATCCGGCTAAAAATATTGAGATTGGCACGGCATATATTAGAATCCTGCAAAACAGTATGTTGTCCGGCATTCATAATCCTGTCACATTGCGATATGCAACCATCGTCTCATACTCCAACGGAGCCGGTGCCTTATTACGCACCTTCTCCCGCAACCGCAATACAGCGATTGCGATGATTAATGATATGACGCCACAGCAGTTCTATCGTTTTATTGAGCGCAGACATCCGGCCAGCCAGGCTCCGCGTTATTTGTGGAAAGTCACGAATGCTTATCGTGACAGTTAATACGAGTTACTAAGGCTGCTGGTTAAATATCCGGCAGCCAGTCATAATTTTTTCTGACAGGTCGCCTTCTGCTGACTCTGTGACTATACTTACCTGCTGTACAGGATGTATTAATGTGACTGCAGGATAATTCCGGTACCATTGATGCAAAATGCCTGACAGTCTGCGTATCTGCTGCGCAGTCCATTACCTGGCTATTAGCGGGTGAAAAAAAGCAGACAGTGATTACACTGAATAACATTGTTCTGATTTACGTAAAGTCATCAAATGTAAGGAGCTGTTATGGGTATTATTTCATGGATCATTTTCGGGCTAATCGCCGGTATTCTGGCTAAATGGATTATGCCGGGAAAAGACGGTGGCGGCTTTATTATGACGGTGATCTTAGGGATTGTCGGGGCACTGGTCGGCGGCTGGATCAGTACGTTTTTTGGCTTTGGCAAAGTCAACGGGTTTAATTTCGGCAGCTTTATAGTCGCAGTGATCGGTTCGCTGGTGGTACTGTGGATTTACAGAAAAGTTAAAAGCTGATCCCGGTAATACATTCTGCTTTGCGGGGTAACAGAACCGGCTAAACGGCCTGTTCTGGCATTACTGAACAAAGGGCCATACCTCCGGTATGGCCCTTTTTGTCTGCATCTCTGATATTTCTGTCATGATAGCCGGATATACCGCTATCTCCCGCAAAAACCTCACAATCGGCAAGCTTTAATTGACAACTGCCGGCAGGGGACTTTAAATACTGCGCTATATTACTTTCCGGCAACCCGCTTTTATTCGCCGGGCATCAGAATCTCGCGGGCCGGATATTAACGCGCAAGGAATTATCCTCCATGAATGAATTTTCACTGATCTGTCGTATTCTCGGTTCATTGTATAACCGCTCACCGGCCGATCCGGTAATGCAGCCACTGCTGACGGTAATCAGCGAAGGCAAACTACAGCAGCAATGGCCACTGGAACAGGATGAATTACTGGCGGTGTTACAAAAAAGCTGTGACCTTCCTGCGCTGGAACAGGATTATCGTGCGTTATTCGGCGGAGAAGTACCGGCAGTCTCACCGTTTGGATCTGACTGGGAAGGCGGCCCTCAGCAGGATGAGGTCCGGACATTTCTGCAACAACGCGGTATGCCTCTGAGTGAAACGCCGGCTAACCATTTCGGGGTATTATTACTGGCGACCTCCTGGCTGGAAGACCAGTCACAGGAAGATGAATATCTGGCGCAGATGACAGTGTTTGAACAGTTTTTACTTCCGTGGTGCGGGGCATTTCTTGGTAAGACTGAAGCGAATGCAGAAACGGCATTCTATCGCAGCCTGGCAGGACTCACCCGGGGGGCGATTCAGGCGATGTATGAAGAGTTGTCAGAACAGCAGCAGGAACCCCGTTAATTTATCACGGTAGTTATCAGTATCCGCTCAGGGGGTGTTTTTACCGCTCTGAGCCGGATAACCCGTTTAACCTTGTGTCCAGTGATGAGTGCAGCGGTATACCCAGGCCGGCGGAACATTTTTCAGCACCCGTTTCCGTTCCCAGGTAAAGTAACGCGACAGTTCTGACTGGGTAAGGGAGGTATACTGAAATTGCACGAATACCCCGCCCGGCGCGAGGCTTTTATGCACCGCCGACAACACGGCATGGCGAACCGGAGGGTCTAATGATAGCAGGGGAAGTCCGGAAAAAATCACGTCGTACTGACCGTTGAGCCGCTCGGCAGAATTGGCATGCACCCTGACCCTCGGGTCGTTAATTGCTCTCAGACTGCGTACCAGTGGCGGACTGATTTCAAACACATCAATTTCTGCCTGTGTCGCCATATGCTTCAGCAGAACTTTCGTTAACACACCATCTCCGGCACCCAGTTCCGCGACCCGGCGGACATCTTTCCAGTCAGCACAGGCAGCCATTGTTTCACACAATGCTATCGATGATGGGGTGATACTGCCCACCTTTCGCGGATTACGAATAAATTGCTGGACAAAACCTGCCTTGGACCGAACCAGACTAATGGCAGACGCTAGCATGCAGACCTCCATGACCAAATTAACTGTTACTACTATGTACCTGATTCCGCGATAAAGTGCCTGTCTTCATACGGAAACTTACAATTATCAGAATAGTCTGTAACCGGGGGATGTGTGATTTTTATAGCAAAACAGATGCGATATTGGCAGGGAGAAAACAAGCCAGCCTGTCAGGAAAACAGGCTGGCAGGGGATTATTTAAAAAACATTACCGAGACACATAACACACCGACAATCAGCACCAGCACATTGGCCAGGGAACGGTATGGCCGTAATACAGGTACCAGCCAGCAGGAGAGGGTTGGCATAATAAACAGGATCAGTGCGATTAACGGACCGCTGATGGCATAAATCATCGACAGTGCATTCGGGTTAAGGCAACAGATAATAAACGTCACCACCGACACGATAGCCACAGATAAGCCGCGGCTCAGTTTCGGGCCCGGCTTGAAACCTGCCTGCTGCGCTGCAGAAGAGACCAGCTGAGTCGCCCCTTCGATCACACCAAAGTAGGTGCCGAGAAACGATTTAGACATCGCGACAACCGCGACAACAATCCCTGAGACACTCAGCCAGCCGGCAGAGGAAGACATCATTGACAGTGCAGACAAGATGGTCAGACCCTGCTGTTTAGCCACCTCGACATTAGCCTCCGGAATGGCCATAAAGCAGCTGAAGACAAAAAACAGCACACTCAGGCAGATAATCAGATAAGCAACCTTCATGATTTTTTTGCACTTAGCCATCGCCTGGTCATGATATTTCTCGCGCTGTGCAACAGCAAAGGTAGAAATAATGGGGGTATGGCTAAAGGCAAACACCATAACAGGGATAGAAAACCAGATGGCATGAAGGGTAGAGGGGGTATAAGTCAGACCGGAGGTCAGCAGGGCAGGCTGCCAGTGGCTGCTGAGGTAGACGGACAGGAACAGAAAGTAAGCTATCAGCGGGAAGACCAGAAAGCCCATCACCTTAATCGTCATACCTCGTCCGGTGAGAAAGATCAGGTTCAGTACCGCGACCACTGCCAGACTGAGCAATATCCGGGTACCGTGACCAACGGTCATATGCCTTGCCAGCTGTTCCGCCAGTGAATTAGTAATAGCAACAGCATAAATCAGTATCACCACGAAAAAAGCGACAAAGTATAACGCAGAGATCAGATTGCCGACTTTGCGGCCAAAAAACTCCCGTACTGCTGCAGTAATACCATCCTGGAGATGACCGGCTTTGGAAGCCAGAATGAACTGACATAATGCTTTATGTGGCCAGTAGGTCAGAGGCCAGGCCAGTAATGCTGTCAGAAACAACACAACTGCGCCTGCGGAGCCTAACTGAATGGGCAGAAACAGCGTTCCGGCCCCTACCGCAGTGCCATAGAGCGCAAAACTCCATAAAGTTTCTTCTTTCGACCAACATTTAATCATCTTGCGAGAGTATCCACCCGATAAATAAAAAAAGTGGGCTAATCTACCATAATAAAAAGTTATATGTTAGACGCTGTCGCCGGACAGAAGTGTAAGAGAAATGTAACTGAGGGCCTGATTCCTGTGGTTATTGTCCTTTTATGGCCACTCTGCACGGGAATAATGGCTTAATCAGCGGTTATGCATAAAAAATTAATAAATAAATTTTGTGATTATGAACGAACATTATTTATTTTCCGTTATAATTCGTCGCCGTAAAAACCGGGTGTCTCTGAAGCGTCAACCGGGGTTGCCGGTGTCCCCTGACAGACAAAATGAAGGAAATAACATGAAAATTTGGGCTCTGGGTGACGCGGTAGTTGACCTGCTTCCCGTCGGCGAAATGCGCTACCAGGCTTGTGCCGGCGGAGCGCCATTTAATGTGGTTGTCGGTGCGGCCAGGCTGGCGGCAGAAACCGCGTTTATCGGCCGGGTAGGTGAAGACACCTTCGGTCGCTTCCTGAAAAAAACACTGGAAGAACAGGGTGTTGACGCGGGATATATGATCCGCGATGCAGAACACCGCACCAGTACCGTGATGGTCGATTTAGCCGAAAGCGGCGAACGGAGTTTCTCTTTTCTGGTGAATCCATCGGCAGATCAATTTCTGACCAGTGATGATTTGCCGCCTTTCGGTCGGGATATTTTACATTTTTGTTCACTGGCCCTGGCGGCAGAAACCTGTCGCGATACTACATTGCAGGCAGTATCACGGATTAAAGAAAACAATGGCAGTGTCAGTTTCGATCTTAATCTGCGTGAGCAAATGTGGGCCGATAAGCAACAGATGAGGCAGGTCGTCCGGCAGCAGTGTGCTGCCGCCGATATTCTGAAACTGTCTGATGATGAATTATTCTGGCTGGCTGACGATCAGAGTACGGAATTACAGCAGGCGCTGCATTGCCTGGAACCTTATCCGGCTGCCCTGAAAATTATTACCCGGGGTAAAGACGGTGTGGTGGTTATCTATCAGGGACAGACCCTGAGCTTTGCCGGCTATCCGGTGGACAGCATTGATACCACCGGGGCGGGGGATGCTTTTATGGCAGGCTTACTGGCCTGGCTGGCACGCCATGGCATGCCGGATCTCAGTCAGATCAGTGCACTTATCTCTCAGGCCAGTGCCTGTGGCGCACTGGCAACCACCCGCAAAGGTGCACTGCCGGCATTACCTACCCCGGTACAACTGCACAGCTTTATTCATCAGTACGGGTTACTGGCTTCCTCCGGTTGCTAAACCTGCCAGCCGGCTGGCGGTGAGCACCGCCGGCTGGTTTTTGCTGTCAGCCTTCTGTCTGCTGTATTTGCGACCCTCGCCGCGTCCTGCCTGCTGCCCCTGCCTCGCGTCAGATCACACAATTGGCGGATTCTTTGCTTTGCGTCAAATCAATTGAGAACTATTCTCATTATTATACCGGTCATTGACTGATACCGAATGACTGAATAAGGAATATTGCTATGACAGTGACTGCCGGTCACCGTTATCTTATCCGCGCGATTAACCCGCAAACACCGCCTGCATTCCGGCAGAGGTTACTGTCACTGGGCTTACTGCCGGGTACTGATTTTCAGGTAGTCAGGGTCGCCCCGTTAGGTGATCCGCTGGAGATCCATACCCGCACCATGAATCTGATGTTACGCCGCAGAGATTTACGCTCACTGAGCCTGGAAAGACTGCCAGCCACTGGCGGAGGCGATCAGCGATGAGCAGAAAACCACTGACCATTGGGCTGGCAGGAAACCCGAATACCGGTAAAACCACCCTGTTCAATCAGTTAACCGGTGCCAGTCAGCGCACAGGTAACTGGGCAGGTGTGACCGTCGAACGTAAAGAAGGTTTTTTTACTACCGGCAGTGCGCTGGTCCAGCTGGTGGATTTACCGGGGCTCTATTCTCTGACCGTGACCTCGCCAGAAGCCTCGGTTGATGAGCAAATCGCAGCGCAGTTTATTGTCGGGCATAACGCCGGACTACTGATTAATGTGGTTGATGCCAGTGCCCTGCAACGCAACTTATGGCTGAGCTTACAGTTACTTGCTACCGGAATTCCCTGCATTCTGGTGCTTAATATGATGGATGTGGCGGCACAGCGCGGCATTATTCCGGATATTCCGCGACTGGCGGCACGGCTGGGATGTCCGGTGATCCCGATGGTATCGACCCGTAAACAGGGGCTGGTGGCCCTGAAACATGCTATCGATCACAGCCAGGCCTCACCGCCAGCCAGGCAACCGCCTGACTTACTGGCATTACCCCCGGCAATAGATCAGCTGGCATCGCAAATCTCAGCGCATATTAGTGCTTCTTTTCCGCCGGCACTTCGGCGCTGGCTGGCATTGCAAGTACTGGAAGGGGATATCTGCAGTCGGCAGTATCTTTCAGAAAACGTCCTGACAGAGACCGATGCACTGCCGGGAGAGGAGGAGGATATTCCATTAAAAATGGCCAGGTTACGTCAGCAGACAGCGCGGCAACTGGCGGATGATGTTGTCAGCCAGCAGTCCGCCACACCGCACCTGCTGACCCGCAGACTGGACCGGATAGTCATGAACCGCTGGCTCGGATTACCGGTATTTTTTCTGATGATGTACCTGATGTTTTTTCTGGCGATTAATGTCGGCGGGGCCCTGCAACCCCTGTTTGACCTTGGTTCCGTGACCCTGTTTATTCACGGCATTCAATGGCTGGGCTGGGCCGGACAGTTGCCGTCCGGTGTGACGGATTTTCTGGCCAGCGGTATTGGCGGAGGGATCAATACGGTACTGCCTTTAATACCGCAAATCGGCATTATGTACCTGCTGATGACCTTTATGGAAGATTCCGGCTATATGGCACGGGCGGCCTTTGTCATGGACCGGCTGATGCAATGGCTGGGATTGCCCGGTAAATCCTTTGTCCCGCTGATCACCGGATTTGGCTGCAATGTCCCGGCGGTGATGGGGACCCGCAGTCTCGACTCCCCGCGGGAACGACTGATGACGATATTAATGGCACCTTTTATGTCCTGCGGTGCCAGACTGGCGATTTTCGCTGTTTTTTCGTCGGTATTCTTCGGTCACCACAGCGCCCTGGCGGTGTTTGCCCTGTATCTTACCGGGATTGTGGTTGCGATAATGACCGGCTTATTACTGAAATACACATTGCTGCGTGGCGAAGCCCGGCCATTTATTATGGAACTGCCGCTCTACCATCTGCCGCATATGAAAAGCCTGATGCTGCAAAGCTGGCAGAGATTACGGGAATTTGTCTGGCGGGCAGGGAAAGTGATAGTGGTGGTCAGCTTACTGATCAGTGGCCTGAACAGTTTTGCAATTAACGGACAAGTGGTCAGCCCTGAAAACCCGCCGGCACTGCAAACGGTCGGCCAGTTTATCACACCGTTGCTGCAGCCAATGGGTATCCGGCAGGATAACTGGCAGGCAACGGTTGGCCTGATCACCGGCGCGATGGCGAAAGAAGTGGTGATCGGCACGTTAAATACGCTCTATACTTCACAAATGATGGAAGAACAGTCTTTTGATCCGTCACAGTTCAGTCCATGGGAAGAACTGACAGCAGCCTGGCAAGCGACGCGTGACAGTCTGGCAGCAACCTTTAGTCCGGCGGCACTGGAAAATCCTCTGCAGGCCAGCCAGGGGGATGCAGAAATGGGGATTGCCGCCTCAGGGCTGATGCAGCAGAAGTTTGCCGGCAGTGGCGGCGCATTTTGTTATCTGCTGTTTGTATTGTTGTATGTACCCTGTGCCTCGGTTATGGGGGCGATCACCCGCGAAAGTAATCGTTACTGGATGCTGTTTTCGGTGTTCTGGGGGCTGAGTATTGCCTGGTCCGTCGCGACAGTCAGCTGGCAGTTAATCAGTTTTCGCGAATCCCCTCTCAGTGCCGGACTGATTCTGACAGGGGTGATAGTATATAACCTGCTGCTGATACTGTTAATGTCCCGCTGTACACCACGCAGTTTCAACCCGGCCAGTCCGGCGATGGCCTGCAGACAATGTACTGCCTGTCGTGGCGGCAGGGGTTGTCACTGAAACCTTAGCGGTTGAAGGCCAGTACAGAATGATGTTGTATTACTTACTTTAGGAAATTCTATGATCAGACTCTCCGTAGCCTTAGTGTTTGTTCCGGCAATATTGTTCGGCAGTGCGGCACAGGCCGCCACAGCGGACGCTGAAGCACAGCTTAAACCTTATCCTCCGGCTGCTGAACATATGCAGCGCCATGTCATGTTGTTGCCGGTACTTGCCGACGAACCACAGCACAGGGTGGAACTGATTATTGGTAAACAGATGCTGACCGATTGTAACCAGGTCCGGCTGGCCGGGGAACTCAGTGAGCAGACCGTCAAAGGCTGGGGCTATCCTTATTATCAGGTCAGCCTGCAGCCCGGGGCGGTATCAACTCGCATGGCTTGTGTCGATACCCCTAAGAAAAATACTCTGGTGACGCTGCCTGCGGCCGGGGAGCAATTACTGCGCTATAACAGTAAACTGCCGCTGGTTGTTTATGCGCCTGAGGGCGTACAGGTCAGCTATCGTGTCTGGCAGGCGGGTAAACAGGTGATCTCTTCTCAGGTCCGTTAATCTGTTTCAGCCAGTAAACGGCTCCGGTGCTCACCGGAGCCGTTTAACCGTCAGGATTTTACTGTTGTCAGTGCCAGCCCCGGTTTCAGTAACGCATACATTGCCCCGGTCACCAGGCTGCCAGTAATAATGGCCAGCAGATACAGTCCCACATGATCAACCGCGTTTGGAATAGCCAGTACAAACAGCCCGCCGTGTGGTGCCATCAGGGTACAGCCAAAATACATCGACATCCCGCCGGCCAGTGCGCCGCCTGTCATTGTTGACGGGATAACCCTGATGGGATCCCTGGCGGCAAAGGGGATAGCACCTTCTGAAATAAAGCACAGGCCCAGAACAAAGGAGGCTTTACCGGCTTCCCGCTCCTGCTGACTGAACTTAGTTTTCGCCAGCCAGGTGGAGATTCCCATGCCGAGGGCCGGAACCATGCCTGAAGCCATAATTGCGGCCATCGGACCGTAGGTATGGGATGCCAGCAGACCGACGCCGAAAGTATAGGCCGCTTTATTGACCGGTCCCCCGAGATCAAAGCATTGCATTGCTCCCAGTAACACCCCCAGCAGTACTGCATTGGCGGTTGTCATACTGGCGAGGAAATTCGTCAGGCCGGCCATTACCCGTGCCACCGGTCCGCCCACCACGAAGATCATAATCAGCCCGGTCACCAGAGTGGCCAGTAAAGGGATCACCAGTACCGGTTTTAATGCCTCCATGGACGCCGGCAGACGGATTTTCTGCGTCAGAAAGCGGGCGGTGTAACCGGCCAGAAATCCGGCGACAATCCCGCCGAGAAAACCGGCGCCACCGGTTGCGGCCAGCATACCGCCAATCAGGCCGGGTGCCAGCCCGGGACGGTCAGCAATCGAATAAGAAATATAGCCTGCCAGCACCGGCACCATCAGGGCAAAAGCCGCTTTCCCCCCGATATCCATTAATGCCGCCGCCAGGGTGCCCGGTTGTTTAAATGCTTCAATCCCGAAGACAAAAGATAAGGCGATACATAATCCCCCGGCGACTACCAGCGGTAGCATATGTGACACCCCGGTCATCAGGTGTTTGTAGACGGAGGGCAGTTGGTTTTTTGTCCCGCCACTCCTGCCGGAGGCGGCGGTATTGTACACAGTGGCTGACTCGCCGGCCTGTTGCAGTACCTGCTGCGGGTTTTTCAGTGCCGCACTGGTGCTGGTGCGGTAAATACGTTTTCCCACGAAACGGGATAAATCAGTATCAATATCTGCGGCAATAATGACGACATCTGCCTGCCGGATATCGTCATCACTCAGTAAATCCCGTGCGCCCACGGAGCCACGGGTTTCCACGTTAAGCAGGTAACCGAGCTTTTCGGCGGCGGTTTTCAGAGCCTCTGCGGCCATAAACGTATGTGCGACACCTGTAGGACAGGCGGTTACTGCAACCATTCGCTGACTCATGGAATACACCTTATATTTCAGTTCGTATTATTGGTTTAACAGGTGTTTTAAGCTTACCGGGTACAGAGGCCGGCAGATTATTGTCGTGAATAGGCGGCGGCCTCACGGAACAATTGGTTCGACGGACGAATCCCCGTATAGAGTGCAAATTGTTCAACGGCTTGAATAGCAAACACTTCCGAACCGGTGATCACGGTTTTATTCAGTTCACGGGCACAGTTAATCAACGGCGTTGTTTCCGGCAGGGCGACCACATCAAAAACTATCTCTGCCGCCTGTATCTGCGAGACGGAAAATGCCAGTTTCTCTGCGTCCGGGCTTCCTGTCATACCGATAGGGGTGGCGTTAATCAGTAACTGCGGTTGCAACGATGTCATATCGGTCGCTGAACGAAAACCACAAAGCTCCGCCAGTTCCGCTGCGCTGTCGGCATTGTTACCGATCACCCAGCCGTCTTTAAAACCGGCATCTTTCAGGGCACAGGCGATAGCTTTTGCCATACCGCCACTGCCAAGCAGGACAAAACTGAGCTGATTACTGACCTGGTATTGTTTCAGCAGGGCGGCGATCGCAATGTAATCCGTATTATAGGCTTTCAGATAACCGTCAGTATTGACGATAGTATTGACTGAATTAATCGCCGCGGCGGAGGCATCCAGTTCATCGACCAGCGGAATACACTGCTGTTTAAAAGGCATTGAAATCGCACAGCCACGGATACCTAATGCCCTGACACCGCCGATAGCGGCAGGTAAATCGCGGGTAGTAAAGGCCTTATACAGATAATCGAGATCCAGGGCGTCATACAGGTAATTATGAAAGCGGGTACCGAAGTTACTGGGGCGTGCGGCCAGTGACATACAAATGGTGGTGTCTTTATTAATCTGGCGGGTCATACATTACTCCTTGTCGCTCTGTTTTTTTCAGGTTGTCCGGACGGCAGACCACACTGATAAATTTGTTAAAACTTGTCGTCACTCTGATAATGAACTAAAAAGAGGAAGGTAAAAACGGCTGTGTTTTTATTAAAGGAGTTCCTCTTTTATGCCGGTAACACGACTTGAACAACATTATCTGAGATTACTGAACTATTTTCCGTCACGGGATATCACTACCACCTTAGGGGCGCTGGCTGATCAGCTGTGCTGTACCAAACGGCACATGCGGTCATTACTTTTAAGAATGCAGGATGCGGGCTGGCTGGAATGGCAGGCAAATGCGGGACGTGGTCATCAGTCGCGGCTGATCCTGCGTTGCAGCGAACAGCAGCTATTGTTAGCAAAAGCGGAACATCTGCTGGATGACGGCGACATTGGCAGCGCCGTGCGGTTACTTGATAATCAGCAGCCGCTGGTGTCGGCATTGCTCAGGAAAAAACTGGGCTACAGTGTTCGCCAGGATCGTCAGTCTCTGCGGATCCCCTATTACCGGACCATGCCGCATCTGTACCCGGGGACCCCTCTGCGTCGTTCAGAAGCGCATCTGGTGAAACAGATTTTCAGCGGGCTGACCCGTATTAATCCGCAAAGTGGCCGGCCGGAAGCCGATCTGGCTCATTTCTGGTCACAGAGCAGTGAGCTGAAGTGGTCTTTTCATCTGCGGCCGGCGGTCCGTTTCCATGATGGTAAAGAACTGACCAGCAAGGATGTGGTGGCCTCATTAATCCGCAGCGCAGAATTACCCTTGTTTTCGCACCTGCGGCAGGTTACGGCACAGGGCAGTCTGACGGTAGTGATTGAACTGAGCCAGCCTGATCCGCAATTACCTTTATTACTGACCGACACTGCTGCCTTGATCCTGCCAGCTGACCATGCCAGCCGCAAAGACTTTGCTGTCAGACCGATCGGCAGCGGACCGTATTTTGTCGCCGAAAATGATCAGTGGCATTTACGGATGCAGGCATTTGATGACTATTTCGGTTTCCGCGGGCTGCTGGATGATATCGAAGTGATTGTCTGGCCTTTATCGGAACAGGGAGAGGCTGCGCCGCCGGCAGAAGCCACCGCGCGGCTGCATCCGGTTGCTCCGGCGGCATGGCTGAGTTCCAGCCTGAGTGATATCGAATACACTTCGGGGATGGCCGCAGGACTGAGCGGCCCGCCGGACGATGTTTCCGGTGAGATGTTTCCCGAAAAAGGCGGTTATTTTTTGCTCTGCGACAGCCGTTCGGCTTACTGGAAAAAACCAGAACACCGCCGCTGGATCCGTGAAGTACTGAACCCTTACGCGCTGATCCAGCGTTTTATTGCGCCGATCCGGCCATTCTGGATCCCTGCAGGCAGCCTGTTACCGGACTGGCTGCACTATATGGATGACGGCCCGGTGACCATTCCGCCATTTACACGCCTGTCAGAGGGCTGCGGGCAACTGACCCTGGCGTATCATCTTCAGCACCCGGAATTTGCCATGCTGGCCTGCGAAATGCAGCATCTGCTGCAGCAACACAATATTACCCTGACTCTGCTCGGGCTGGAGTATCAGCAATGGGCGCGCGGCGATGCGGAAGCCGATCTCTGGCTGGGGACGGTTAACTTTGCGGTCCCTGAAAGCTGGCACGTCGGCAGCTGGCTGCTGGGGATGCCACTGCTAAAACACTCAGTATCCGGCGGGGACAGGCAACGGTTTGCCGGCTGGCAACAGCAGTGGCGGGAGCAGACACTGGGGGCAAAACAACTGACCCGTGAAGTGATCCGCGATGGCTGGTTACAGCCGCTGTTCCACCACTGGATGCGGCTGAAAGGTCCGGGGCAGGCACAGGGTATTCATCTGAATAACCTCGGCTGGTTTGACTTCACCCGCGCATGGATGGTGCCGCCAGCGGCAGACAACTGACCATTACATATAGCTGCCGCGCATCACCTCACCACACAGCAGTGGCGTTTTCGGATACTTTGGCTGCTGCTGGCTGATGGCGGTCTGGCAGCGGGATTCCGTAGAGTACAGGGCGACAGAAAAAGGCAGTACACGGGAGTGAGCAATCATCAGGGCAACAAATCCGGCTATCATCTGAAACCTCCGGTTATAGGATAATAAATCAGCAATTCAGAGTGTAGCTTAACCCCGGCGAATTATTGCAGCGAAAGTGTTTGCAACGGCTAACCCGGGTAACAACCCATGTCCGTAACCCGTATCACCACAGCCGCAGGGCAGCACTTTTGCTCCCCTGCGGTGATGACCGCCGCGGGTTAAAACATTTCGGCCATATTCAGCTGGCTCATCAGCAGGGCATTGGCGCTGTAATCCACAGGGATGGCGATAACCGCCGGGCCCTGAACATCCATTGCGGCACGCAGCGTGCTTTCCAGCGTTTCAGAAGAAGTGACGGCAAAACCTTTGGCGCCAAAGGCTTCAGCGTAGGCTTTAAAATCAATCGGACCAAAATCCACCCCGGAGGTGCGGGCATATTTTTTGTCTTCCTGAATCGCCACCATATTGTAGCAATTATCCACCCAGATAATATGCAGCAGGTTAACGCCCAGCCGGACTGCGGTTTCCAGCTCCATACTGGACTGCATAAAACCACCGTCTCCGGACACAGACACCACTTTACGCTGCGGGTCAACCAGTGCGGCACCAATCGCCCATGGCAGTGCCACGCCCATGGTCTGCTGCCCGTTGGAGATCAGCACCTGACGGGCACGGAAACTGTAAAGGTAACGGGCAATCCAGATATGGAAGCTGCCCATATCCACGCACAGGGTGACATCGTTATTCACGATATCCTGCATTGCCCTCACCAGCCGTAACGGATGGATGGCAAATTGCTGCAGGCTGTGACCCTTGCGCGACAGTAACTCACGTTGCTGCTGGCGTTCCTGCAAAATGGCGGCTGTGCCGCTGCTTAATATATAACGCTGATCAATCTGTCCGGCCAGCAAATCGACGGTCTCTGCAATATCGCCGATTAATTCAACATCCGGAGAGTAATTACTGTCATTTTCGGCCGGCAGCACATCAATATGCACCAGTTGTGCCGCGCCGCGGTTCCATTTTGCCGGTTCATATTCTACCGGACTGTAACCGACAGTAATAATCAGGTCAGCATTACGCAGTAACTGGTCGCCGGCCTGGTTATTAAATAAACCGACACGGCCGGCAAAGCGTGAGAAGTGATCCTGATCGATCACCCCGGCAGCCTGATAAGTGCTGGTCACAGGGATGTCGCTTTTTCTCAGTAACTTGCGTACGGCATCGGCGTTACGTGTCTGGCTGGCCATCAGACCGAGCAGCAATACGGGGTTTTTGGCCTGACGGATCAGTGCGGCAACCTGATTAATCTCTTTTTGTGGTGCGCTGCCAAGTGCCGGCAGGCGTGCGCTCAGCACATGTCCGCTGGCGGGCTCGTTGACAATATCCATCGGCAGGCTGATAAATGATGCCCCCGGACGGCCAAACTCAGCGGCACGGAACCCGTTAGACAGGACTTCGGCAATCGCCGATGAGGAGGTAACTTCGGCCGCATATTTGGTGACCGGACGGAACATCGACACGGTATCCATGGTCTGGTGTACCTGTTTCAGATGGTCCTGCCGGCTAACGGCCCCGCCGATGGCGACAAAGGGGTCACCTTCGGAGGTGGCAGTAGCGGCACTGGTAATCAGGTTTGAACACCCCGGGCCTGAAGTGACCAGCGCCACACCGGCTTTACCCGTCAGACGACCAATGGCCCCGGCCATAAATCCGGCGTTTGCTTCCAGCCGCACCGGAACAGTGATAATCGGAGAGTCTTCCAGAGAGTCAAATACCCGGTCAATTTTCGCACCGGGGATACCGAACACATACTTAACTTGCTGCTCTTCCAGCTGAGCGACCACCAAATCTGCGCCGCATTCCCACCCGGTTTTTTTCTCAGTATCTTTCACAGTAAAATCCTTACTTAGCCGTTACGCGCAGAGGGTTAACCTTCCACTGACTGGATAGCCGCACTGAGATCGTCCGGATTCAGATCGGCGTTACGGAAATCGTTATCTCCGGGGAAATCAATCAGCAGTTTTTCGATAGTGCCAAACGTCAGTTTCCCTTCACTGACCTGGTAATCGAGCACATGGCCGCCGCTGCTGCGCTGCTGATTAATAAAGTGTTCGTGGTAACCCGCCACATTAATGCCTTGCATATACTCGGGCGTCAGAAAACCAATCAGCACGCCGTCCTGGCGCTGAATATGAAATACCGGCTGTTCTTCAACAGCCTGCATCATCGGTTTATAAGGACGGTGCTGTTCCGGCACGGTACGGGTATCTACCTTTTCGAAATGACCGTCGATGCGCAGGGCACAAAACAGGTTTTTACTGGCGACCGTTTCGTCAATAATCTGATGGATCTGCTGGCGGGTATGGGGGCGGTCAATAGTATATTCATGGGTCGGGTTGAAAAAAGTCATCACCGCGAACGGCGTTTTCTGGTCCGGGTGGGCGCTGCGTGCACTGCCATCGCTGCGTAACTGAAATACGTCACTGTTAAAAGCGATCATTTCACCATCCAGATGATTAAAGGTGCCGAGCCCGAAATCCCCGTGCTCCAGTAATTCACGGATTGTGGTATCGCCTTCATAAACACCGCTCAACAGGGCGCTCATCAGGGAAGCCTGATAAATGACATTCTCACCCTGTTTTTTTTCCAGTCTGAGTGCTGCCCGGGTGATATCGCTGATGCAGCTGCATCCGCAACTTGCTGTTTCCATGATTATTTCCTGCGGTTTTTTACTTAACCTTGTGGCCTAAAGGTTGACAGGTCACCGCAGATAATTCCAATATGATGCAGTACCCACTTTGAGACGTTTTTGATATGGAACTGCGCCATTTACGCTATTTCGTTGCGGTGGCAGATGCGGGGAATTTCACCCGTGCTGCCGAAAATCTCGGGATATCACAGCCCCCCCTCAGCCAGCAGATACAGAGGCTTGAACACGAAATAGGCAGCCCGTTACTGCGCCGTCTGACCCGCAGTGTCGAACTGACCGATGCCGGCCGCGTGCTATATGAAGATGCTATTAAAATATTGAAAATGTCTGATGCCGCCTTTGAAAAAGCCTGCAGTGTCGGACGCGGGCTGAGTGGCTGGCTGCGGATTGGTTTCGCCTCATCAACGGCCCTCAATCCACGGGTGTTCACTTTGCTGCACACTTTCCGCGACCATTATCCGATGATCAATCTGCACCCCGGTGAACTGCATATGTCAGCGCTGGTGGATGAACTGCTGAAGGGAGCGATTGATCTGGCCTTTATCCGGCTGCCCTGCGCCCGCAGCAGAGAACTGGAGTACCGGATCATTGATAATGAAGAAATGGTGGTTGCGTTACCCGCTAATCATCCTCTGGCGGCGAATCATCAGCTCAGCTCTCTGGCTGAATTACGTAACGAAACGCTGATTATCTTCCCGCGCGAGATCTCTCCGGGGCTGTATGATTCGGTGATCAATGCCTGCAGTGATGCAGGTTTTACTCCGCCCAATGTTGCGCAATCACCCCAGACCACCTCGGCTATCAGCATGGTCGCCACCGGTTTTGGTTATACGATAATACCTGCGTCGCTGAGTAAAATTGATCAGGCCAACGTACGCTACCTGCCGGTAAAAGGCACTCCGCTGACCGCCCAGGTTGCACTGGCATGGCGGCGACATAATCTGAGTAAAGCCGGAGAACATTTCCTGGCGTTATTATAAAAAAGCCCGTGGCAGGATTGCCACGGACAGGGCGGAGTTAACGGCTGAAATCCCTGTCTTTAATAATGCGCAGGGGTTCGATATCGCTTTCTTTTTTAATCACCAGTGTCGGGTCGGAACGCAGACAGGCTCCGCCATAGTGGCCGCCGACCGTAAAGGTACAGACCTGAATATAGCGTCCGGCCACCTGCGGTAAACACCATAGCTGCTGATAAATATTAGTCTGATGAGCAAATTTACCGGCAGTCTCATCCAGCATTTGCTCCTGATGGCTGACCAGCCCGATATTACTGCCACAGCGCCCGCCGATAGGTTTGATGGCGTAGCCGGTCTGTTGCAGTTCCTGATTTACGGTGAAATCTGTATCCAGCAGGTATTTATGATGCGGAAACAGGGACCAGAGGATCGGCAGGATAGCTTTATTGCTCGGAATAACAGTCCACAGGGGTTCAAATACCATCACCTCTGGCCGTAATAACACATCCATCAGCCGCACCTGATCGGCTTCACCGGTACGTACCGGCAGGGTAGCGGTGGCATCGTTTTCTGTTTCCTGACGCAGCTGTTCCAGCACCGTTTCCCAGGCCCAGGTTTTCCAGACACAGTTAACTTCCCGCTGGTCATCGTCAATCAGTAATCCGGTCGCACTCCAGTGTAACTCACCGAGACCATGAAGAATTTTACTGTCAAAACCGGCATCGGTTAACGCCTGCTGCATCAGTAATGCATGATAATTTTCTTCAGCATCCTCGTCCTGCAGAATATGGACAAACGGCAGCGCATCGCTGTGTTTCCAGGCCGCTGAAAGGTTTTCCACCAGCCGGCGACAGGGATCTTTTCCGGCACTGACTCCGCCCTGTTGCGCCCATTTCCCGAGGATCACTCCGGCTTCCGTATGACATGAAGCAGAATCGGCATTGTATTCGTACACTTTCAGCCCGCGTTCATCCAGACAAAAATCAAGTCGTCCGGTCACCATATGGTGACGCCGCCGCTGCCATGACAGACGCAGCCGTGGCCAGAGGATTTCCGGGATATCAAACAGGCGCAACAGGGCATCATCCCGTAACACCTTATCGGTAGCGTGCAGGTACATCAGATGCAGTTCGTTGGTTGCCCTAATCAGTTCCTGTTCGGCACTGCGTGAAAGGGTGAAATACTGGTGAGGATCGGCGTTAATTATATGACCATGGCTGGCACGGATATAGGCCGACTGAACAGGATCGTCTTCATTCAGCCACGGACCGGAAAACTGGCCGTTATCCCTGATTCTGTGCGGGTGGATTGCCAGTAATTTACCGGCAGTCACCGGTTCCGGCAGGCTGTCACTGTTATCACAGGTCTGTATCATCCAGCCGAGGATTTGCGTATCGTCAAAGGTATCATCAATAAAAAACAGGCCATTCTGTCGGCGCAACGGCAGTTGCCGGGTCCACTGTTGTCCCGCGGGCAGCGGACTGTGGATAACATTCTGTTCGACAATTTGCACTTTATCGGCAAATACCCGCGTAATCATCGCGACGTGGCCGGTATCAGCAAATTCGCCGCCCTGTTGCCAGATTAATAATGCACCCGATACAGGAGGGCGCGGACAGCCGTTGGCAAAGGCCTGCAACGGCAGAATATCGTCATTGATGACCTGGCGCAGAAAACGCAGAGAAAAAATCTCATAAGCCATTCTGACATCGGTAAACACCATACCGTAATTGAGATACAGAAAACGTCTGGCAAATTCCACGCACTGCCATTTGTAGCCCATAAATTCATTACCGAGGAAACTGCGTAATGACGAGTCATCCGGATACTCTTCACTGTCCAGTGAGTCGTAATCGGAGGAGTAAATCGCTACGCCGCCGGGCGCGTAACCGAGCAGGGTACCGAACGGGGCGTGATTATTAGTGAGATCCACAGTCATACTTTTGCCTTATGCCTTACAGAAAAGCAGCCGCTAATCGCTGCTGTTCACAGAGAGCACCGCCGCAGTCACCTGAAGACGGGCTGACGGCGGCACATTGGCCCGGAGCAAGGTGCTGTGCCGGATGGACAGCAGATGGGGCGGGTATTATCAGCATAGCACTGTTTTCTGCCGGCGGAACCTCGATCCCCTTCCGGTAATTAAGTGACAGTGTCACTCATTGTCTGCCGGAGGCCGTTCAGAGGGCGATAGTCAGTTCACCGAGCTTACTGACCAGTGCCATATTCTCCCGGTAGTCCACCGGGCAGGCGATGACTGTCACGCCGTCTTCTGCGAGGGCACGGTTCAGTGCCGGTAACAGCTGTGCTGCTTCGGCGATCAGACAGCCGCGAGCCCCGAAGCTCTGCGCATATTTCACAAAGTCCGGGTTACCAAAATCCACCGAATCATGGGCACCTTCTTCCATATCCATTTTCCATTTAATCAGTCCGTAGCTGCCGTCTACCCAGACCAGCACCACCAGCGGGATCTGTTCACGTACCGCTGTTTCGATCTCCTGAGAGTTCATCATAAAGCTGCCGTCACCCATTACCGCCAGCACTTTACGCTGTGGAAAAGCCAGCCTGGCCGCCAGCGCGCCGGGTAAAGAAAAAGCCATCGTTGACAGGCCGTTCGAGGTCAGGCAGGTCAGAGGCTGCCAGGCCGGGTATAGGCGGGATACCCACATTTTTATTGCCCCTGTATCGGCCAGCACAATATCATCATCCCCCATCGCAGCGCGGATATCCGCGACTATCCGCTGAGGTTTGAGGGGAAAGCTGTCATCCTGCTGACCGTTATCCAGCTCCTGCTGGCGTAACTGACGAATACGGGCGGTAGCCGGCTGACTGTGTAACGGTGCTTCCCCCAGTGCCCGGCCCAGGGCCTGCAGACTGAGGGTAATATCGGCCACAATACTGATATCCGCCACATAATGCTGATCGGTATCCGGAAGGAACGTATTGATATGGATGATTTTTTTATCAGCATCCGGGTTCATTCGCTGGGGGGCGAACTCCTGTAACTCATAACCGACAGACAAAATCAGGTCGGCCTGATCGAACGCGAAGTTTTCGTAATCATGACGCATAAACCCCATAACACCCAGCGCCTGTGTACTGCGGTCACTGATCACCCCTTTTCCCATAAAAGTGGTGGCGACAGGCAGCTGGTAGTGTTCCGCAAAATGGGTCAGGGCCTCAGAAGCGCGGTTACGGGCGACGCCGTGGCCTGCCAGAATCACCGGGAAGCGGCTGTTACGCAGTAATTCTGCCGCCTGATGTATCGCGGCATCTTCCGGGGCTGAGCGGCCTGTCACTGAGGGCATTAACGGGGTGAGTGTTGCGTCCACCGGCATGGCTTCAACATCCTGAGGCACCGCCAGATAAGTGGCGCCGGGACGTTCCTGCTGGGCCAGCTGAAAGGCTTTACGCACCATTTCGGCGGTGGCGGCCGGGGTATAAATAGTCTCAGCCCAGTGGGTTACCGGCCTGAACATGGCGACAAGGTCGATAATCTGATGTGATTCTTTATAAATCCGGTTCAGACCGACCTGGGCAGAAATAGCCACCAGCGGACTGGAATCGGTCTGGGCATCGGCGGTTCCCAGCAGCAGATTAATTGCCCCGGGGCCGAGGGTTGCGGTACAGACACCGGCTTTTCCGGTCAGGCGGCCATAAATATCGGCCATAAACGAGGCTGCCTGTTCATGACGTACCAGGATAAAACGTATTTTATCGGAAGCGGTGACAGCCCTGACAAACTTAATATTTTCCTCACCCGGAATACCAAACACATATTCCACCCCTTCTGCTTCGAGACAGGACACCATAAATTCTGCGACATTGCTGGTTTGAGTCGTCATACAACACCTCCGGGAGACTGGTTATCAGGTAACCCTGGTGCGGAATGCTAGCTACCCCCCGAGGTAGTATAATAATCCGCCCATGGTCAGAATTGAGAACAGAGTACTGAAGAAAAGAATCGACGCCATTTCCTGCTCTGCGGTTTTATACTGCACCGCCAGGATGACGCAGACTGAGGCGGTGGGGATGGCCATACTGATCACCGATAAATCGAGCGTCTGCTTATCCGCATGCATCCACAGGGCAAGGGCCATAATCACCAGCGGTAAAATAATATTTTTGGCAATCACTGACAGGATAACGCCGCGGTTAAAAACCACATGGTAGGAATAAAGAATAACCCCGGAGGCAAACAGAGCAACACCGCCGGTGGTGCCGCCCAGCAGCTGTAATGCATTGCGGAACTGATCGGGAATATGCAGGTTGCACAGCAGTAACACCAGCGCCAGCAGCGGGGCCCACACCACCGGTTCTTTTAGCGTATGCACAATATGCTGTATAAATCCGGCGTCTTTTCTGTCAGGTGCGCCAGAGGAAAGTATCAGTAACGTCAGCGGTACCTGGAACAGGTTCATAATAATGCTGCACAGGGCGATCGGCAGGGTACTGATGGTGCCGTATAAATGGCCGAGTACCGGAACACCGACAAAAGGCACCGCCGGGCCGGCGATTGCCAGAGCCAGTAACGCGGCAACCCCCGCGGCCTGGCGAAACACCAGCCGTGCCAGCAGAAACACCAGTAAATATCCGCCAGCCATCCCTGCCAGCAGAATCAAGGCAATTGTTCCTTGTGAGAGCAACACGGACCGCGATAATCCCATCATTCCGGCAAATAATGTCAGGGGCAGTGCATACAGCATCACCATCCGGTTCAGAACCGCGCCTTGCCCGGCGTCAAAATCATGGTGCCATCCGGCGACAAACCCCAGCATCAGCGTTACAACAATCGGTAACAGAGCCGCAATTATCAATTCAATCACAATATTCTCCCTGCAGATAAGCCGGTGACATTATTTAGCATGCTGTCCGCGGCCGGCAGCAACCTATAAAGTAGTCCTGATTGACAGTTCTGTATACGGACTGAAACGGGCGCGGGCACAAACCTCCGGCAGTTATGTTGTAAGGTAAATAAATATTATCCGTGGCCATCGCCGGATAAACGCAGTGTTATATGCGCTGATCAATGCCTGACAGCAGGGACTGCTGCTAAGGGCGGGGGGCCGCAGAGTGCAGGGCTGGTCGGCAACAGGGATACTTTCAGCCAGGCGGATAAATTAATGTAAGCTGAGGTGTCAGGGCCTGTTGCCTCTGCCGGCTTCAGCTCAGAGTGTTGCGGCCGGTGTTTTTCCGCAAGCGGCTGATAAATTACCGCTGCAAATCCTCCTGGCGGAGACTATATTTACTGCACGGTAACCCTAATACCGTTATCCATCCCGTATAATTCTGTTTACTGATCCGGAAGATAATACTATGGAATTAAAGGATTATTATGCCATCCTGGGCGTTGAACGTACCGACGACCTGAAAGCGATTAAAACGGCTTACCGGCGGCTGGCCCGCAAGTACCACCCTGATGTCAGCACCGAAAAAGATGCTGAAACGCGGTTTAAAGAAATCGCTGAAGCTTATGAAGTCCTCAAAGATCAACAACGCCGCGAAGAATATGACCAGCTGTGGCAGCACCGTAACGATCCCCGTTTTAATGCACACCAGTCTGGCGGACAGTCTCAGCACAGCTACGGTGACGAGCACAGTGCCGATTTCTCTGATTTCTTTAGTTCGATGTTCGGCCAGCAGGGCCGCCAGTCTCGTCAGCAGCGTCCGCAACGCGGACAGGATATTGAAACCGAAGTTGCTGTGTTTCTGGAAGAAGCACAAACCGGTGAAACCCGGACTATCCGTTATACACTGCCGGAGTATGACGTCTTTGGCTCAGTGATCCGCGAAACCCCTAAAACGCTGAAGGTGAAAATTCCTGCCGGGGTCGGTGACGGCGAGCGTATCCGGCTGAAAGGGCAGGGAGCACCGGGGAGTGCCGGCGGACCGGCGGGCGACCTCTATCTGGTGGTCCGTATTGCGCCGCACCCGTTATTTGATGTGGTGGGTAATGATCTGGAAGTGGTATTGCCTCTCGCCCCCTGGGAAGCGGTACTGGGGACCAAAGTGGCGTTACCCACCCTGCATGACAGCATTCTGCTGACCATCCCTGCCGGTACTCAGGCCGGTAAACGCCTGAGACTGAAAGGGAAAGGATTATCCGGTAAAAAACAGCAGGGGGATTTGTACGCAGTGATCAAAATAGTGGTCCCTGCAACCACGGATGAAAAAAGCCGTGAGTTATGGCAACAGCTGGCGGAAGCCGGATCCGGCTACGATCCGCGGCAGGGATGGGGGAAAAAATAATGGCTACCGTCAATATCCGCTTTACGGTCACTGAATTTTGCCAGCATACCGGACTGTCCCGGACCGAACTGACGGAGATTATCGGGCTGGGTGTACTCCGTCCGGCAGAGCAGGAGACTCCGTCCGAGGAATGGCGCTTCGATGACCAGGCGATCGCTGCCTTTCACCGGGCACAGCGTCTGCAGCGTGAGCTGGAGCTGGACTGGCCGGGGATTGCCGTCGCATTATCATTACTGGACCGGATTGACCGGCTGGACAGGGAAAACCGCCGCCTCAGTCAGCGATTATTACGTTTTATTGCCGATTAATCCCGGCTGTTTCGGCCCCCTGATATGCACAGGAATCTGAGATGACGATGATGCGGAGCGATAAAATGGGCAAAAAACTGTATCTTTTGCAGGTCACTACGCCGGGCCGGATCCTTGAACTGGATCCTGACACTGGCGGATTACGAACCCTGGTTGCCGGGCTTAACACCCATCCGGACGGTATTGCAATCGATCCTCTGAACCGGCGCCTGTTTGTGACTTATATGGGGGCTGCGACCCGCGCCGATAGTTCGGAGTTTTTCCAGGCCGACGGGCGACTGGAGTCGATGACCACAGAAGGCCGTGATCGTCGTCTGCTGGCGGGAAACGGGATCTTTGTTACCGGTAAGCAGTTAATCCATGATGCGGAAAACGGTCTGTTGTACTGGTGTGACCGTGAAGGAATGCGGGTTTTCTGTGCCAGGGAAGATGGCAGTGACCTGAAGGTGCTGGTACAAACCGGCCTGTTTCCGGCCGATAGCGGCGACTATACCCGGCATTGTGTGGGGGTGGCGATAGACAATCAGCAGGGCTATATTTACTGGACCCTGAAAGGGCCGCCGAAAGGGGGACAGGGACAGATCTTACGTGCCGGGCTGAGGCTGCCCCGCGGTTCAGAAGCCAGTAATCGTCCGGATATTGAAGTCATGCTGTCAGGACTGCCGGAACCGATTGACCTGGACTATGATGCTGCCCGCGGGATCATGTACTGGACGGATCGTGGTGACGACGCCAGCGGGGGGAACTCTCTGAACTGTGCCCGGCTGGTGGATGGCCGTTTGACCGACCACCAGATCCTGGCGCGCGGGTTACAGGAAGCGATAGCCCTGGTCAGAGATGCGGACAACCGCCGGATGTGGATCACCGACCTCGGCGGTAATGTCTGGGAATATTCCCTGAGTCAGGGGGGCCCTTTACGCAGTATCGCCAGGCTGGGGGCGCTGACGGGGATTACTTATGGCTGAATCCGTTGCCGCGGCTATCGGTCCTCATCCGGCGGCTATAAGCGGCAATGATCACCCGCTCCGAATGATGCAGATAATCACTCAGTAATTCTGCTGCGGTATCCGGTTGTTGCTGTTCCAGCAGAGTGGTGATCTGCCCGTTCATCGGCAGATAGGGGGAGTGCAGAAACTCAGCATCATCCAGCAGACCAAACGCCAGCCGTAATTCAGCCAGCAGGTGATCAAACAGTGCAATAACACGCGGGCTGTCGGTCAGTTCAGCAATCGCACGGTGAAAGTCCATATTGGCAGTGCCGACCGCTGCCCAGTGTTTTTTTTGCTGATAAGCTTCTGCCTGGCTGACCGCACTGCGCATCCGTTTCACCGCCGGATGCAGCGGATACGCCAGTGACACAGCCCTGCATTCAATCAGTTTACGTACCCGGTAAATATCAATAATCGTTTCCAGTGTCGGGACAATCACACTGACCCCGCGGTGAGGAATATGCTGCAACAAGCCCTCTTTGATCAGCACTCTGAAAGCTTCGCGCAGGGTGTTCCGCGAGACGTTCAGCTGTTCACAGAGACCGGCTTCTGACAGGTGCATCCCCGGCGCATATTTTCCGTGAACTAATTCATTTCTTAACTGATCGGCAATCCGGTCAGCCAGATTTTGTGGGGATAACCCGGGAACAGGAGTATTAACCATAAGCTCTGCAATATTGATGATATTCACTTCACATTCTCATATCAGGCAGGAAAATGCCAAATAACCCGTCCTGACCAGCGGTTATCCGCTAAATGCACCTTTATGGTGCTATCTGCCCCCTTGCCTGCACTATAAAAGTGCTTCCCTGGCAGGCCGTTGCGGGCAGAGCCGGTCCGCTAGTGGAACACAGCCCTGAATATTGTTCAACAATATGGCTGACGGAGGTAAACAACCGCCTGCAGGGGCAGGAGAATACTGGCACGGGCCTTGCTTGTGACAGTAAGACAACCAATAAAAATATATGCAGATGACCTGAAAAACGGGCCGTGTGATATACGGCCTGCAACACCGGACGGCAGGGGACGATTATGTGGTTAAAAGAAACAAACAGCAGCGAGCGCAAGACACTGGCGGCGGCATTTATGGGGTACGGGATCGATGCGTTCGATTCAATGATCTATACCTTTATGATCCCGACCTTTATTACTCTGTGGGGCATGAGTAAAACAGAAGCCGGATATATTGCAACCGGCGCGCTGATTTCGTCGGCGATCGGGGGCTGGATAGCCGGAATTCTGGCCGACCGTTATGGCCGTGTCAGGATCCTGCAACTGACCGTATTATGGTTCAGTTTCTTCACCTTATGCAGTGGCTTTGTCACATCCGCCGAGCAATTGTTATTTACCCGTGTGATGCAGGGGCTGGGTTTCGGCGGAGAGTGGTCGGTCGGGTCAGTACTGATAGCTGAAATGATCCGTGCGCGGCATCGGGGGAAAGCTGTCGGACTGGTACAAAGCAGCTGGGCGGTTGGCTGGGGTATTGCGGCTATCGCTTACTGGGCAATATATGCGCTGGTGGATGCGCAATATGCCTGGAGAGTGCTGTTCTGGGTCGGGGCGTTACCCGCATTACTGCTGGTTTTTCTGCGCCGGCAATTGCAGGATCCGGAGATTTTTGTTGCTGCCCGCCGTCAGCGGCAGGCCACCGGACAATCTGCCGCCGGTTTTATGCAGATCTTTCATCCGCGGATACTGCGTATTACTCTGCTGGCCAGTCTGCTGGCAACAGGTATGCAGGGAGCTTATTATTCCGTGACAACCTGGTTGCCGACCTACCTGAAAGCAGAGCGGCACTTGTCGGTACTCAATACCAGCGGCTATCTGGTGGTCCTGATTGCCGGTTCGTTTGCCGGGTATCTGACCAGTGCCTGGCTATCGGATTATTTAGGCCGCCGGCGCTGTTTTATTCTGTTTGCCGTCTGCGCTATTTTGCTGGTGTGCGGCTATACCTTACTGCCGATCACTAACCAGGTGATGATGATCCTCGGTTTTCCGCTGGGCTTTTTCCTGTCGGGGATTTTCTCGGGAATGGGGGCCTATCTCAGTGAACTTTTTCCCGGCCATATACGTGGTTCTGGTCAGGGGTTTTGTTATAACGCTGGCCGTGCTATCGGCGCTATTTTCCCGGGGATGGTCGGCTTTCTCAGCGGTTATATCCCGCTGGGGACCGCGATTGGTTATATGGCGGGAGGCAGCTATCTGCTGGTGATTATCGCCTGTCTGGCTCTTCCGGAAACCCGTGGGATGGCGCTTAATCAGGATCAGCCATCCTGATCACTGTTTTCGCGGCGCGACAGAAAAAACGGTTTCGCCGCAAATACCGATATAACGGAGATAAGCATGTCAGCAGATAATGATACAGCTGTATATCAGGGGGTAACCGCCCCGGTTGCCCGGGCAGCATTTCGTCAGGGGCGGGTGATGCCGACTGCCGGTATTGCCCCCGGCATGACCCAGGCCAATATGATTGCTTTACCGGCCGACAGGGCCTGGGATTTTTTGCTGTATGCGCAGCGTAACCCCAAAGCCTGTCCGGTACTGGATGTGATAGAAGCCGGAAAAACAACGACCCCGCTGGCAGCAGGCGCAGATATCAGCCGCGATCTTCCTCTATACCGGGTCTGGCGGGATGGCGCACTGGCCGAAGAAATTGCCGATGCGTCGTCACTCTGGGCACAGCATCCGGATCTGGTGACCTTTCTTATTGGCTGTAGTTTTACCTTTGAGACACCGTTGCAGCAAGCCGGTATTGAGATCCGGCATATTAGCGCCGGTTGTAATGTCCCCATGTATCGCACTAACCGTCAGTGTCGTCCGGCGGGATGTTTACAGGGCGAAATGGTGGTTTCAATGCGGCCGGTGGCGGCGGATCGGGTAGCAGATGCGGTGGCAATCACTGCCCGCTATCCCGCAGTACATGGTGCGCCGGTACATATTGGTGAGCCTGCGGCACTGGGGATCCGTGATCTGGCGCAGCCTGACTTCGGTGATGCCGTACAGATTAAACCGGGGGAAATCCCCGTGTTCTGGGCCTGCGGAGTGACTCCCCAGGCGGCAGTGATGGCCTCGCGGTTACCTTTTGCTATCAGCCACGCTCCGGGCCATATGTTTATTACTGATATCGCCGACAGCAGCTTTCATGTATGACAACGGATTATTCCCTGTCATGGGGGGACTGACCGGCCTGCGGGCCGGCAGCAAGGGCAGCGACAGTCTTTTCACCACTGGCATCCAGTGGCAGGTAAACCAGCAACCTCGAACCATCGCGTGGTGCTGAATACCAGTTCATCTGCTGCAGAGTAATAGTACCAAGTTGCGGATGGTTAAAGTTCTTTATATGATTTTCGATGCTGCGGATTTCATAGTGCTGATTCCACAATTCATGAAACCGCGGAGATACGGTAAAAAAACGTTCCAGCAGCGTATCCCAGCGCGGGTCCCCGCGGTATTCTGCCATTCCGGCACGGAAATAAGCGACAAATACGGGTAACACTTTGTCTTCCCCACAGAAACGGCTGCGCCATTCGGCACTGGTCAGGTACTGATAAATACAGTTGCGATCTTCCGGCGGTACCTGATCCAGGTCGACGCCCATTAACCGGCAAAAACTCTGGTTATAGCCAATCAGATCAAAATTAGGCCGTTCCAGTGCCGCCGGATTAGGCATCAGCGATCGTAGCAGCCGCTGGGAAGCGGGCCCGGCTTGCTGACACACGGAAGAAGGCGGCTCTCCGGGCACCGGCAGTCCCGCCAGTATAAACAGGTAGCGGGTTTCGGCCGGGGTACATTGCAGTGCCTGGCTGACCGAGGCCAGTACGGCAGCCGAAGGTTTCATCTGCCGGCCCTGTTCCAGCCAGGTATACCAGGTCACCCCGACATCGGCCAGCATGGCCACTTCTTCCCTGCGCAGACCGGGTGTCCGGCGACGGCCACTGCGCGGTAATCCAAGCCTTTGAGGATCAAGACTTTCTCTGCGGGTACGTAAAAAGGTGGCCAGCAGCTGGCGGCTGTTTCTTTCAGGAGAACTGAGGGTGGCCTGGCGGGTGATGATAGTCACTGAAACTCCTGCATAGTAGTGCCAGTACCAGTATAAACAGCTACTGGTACCCTGTTAAATTATCGTCAATACTACGGCCAGAAAGTGAATCACGCAACGGAGTTTCAATGAACGCTTCACCTGCCTCGCCGGGGAAAATCGGCCTGATACTGTTATTAACCGCCCAAATGCTGCCACTGATCGATACGTCGATTACTAATGTGGCACTGGACTCTATTACCCGTTCTCTGGCGAGTACTGCCACAGATCTGGAGCTGATTGTCGCCCTGTACGGGGTGGCATTTGCTGTTTGTCTGGCCGTTGGCAGTAAACTGGGTGACAACTATGGCCGGCGGCGGGTACTGCTGGCCGGGGTGGTTATTTTTGGTATTGCTTCATTATTTTGTGGTCTGGCCGGAAGCGTCAATACCCTGTTAGTGTCGCGGACAATACAGGGGGCCGGAGCGGCATTAATTGTCCCGCAGATCCTCGCCACTCTGCATGTGACGCTGAAAGGCACTGCCCATGCGCGGGCGATCAGTCTGTACAGCGGGATCGGCGGTATCGCCTTTATTATCGGTCAGATGGGGGGCGGCTGGCTGGTTTCGGCGGATATCGCCGGTCTGGGCTGGCGTAATGCCTTTTTTATTAATGTTCCTATTTGCCTGCTGGTATTGCTGTTCAGCCGGCACTTTATTCCTGAAACCCGTAGTGACAGGGCATCACGTATCGACTGGCAGGGCACATTGTTACTGGCAATCATTCTTTGCTGTCTGTTGTTTCCGCTGGCTCTCGGCCCCTCTCTGCACTGGCCGTGGCAAATGCAAGTGATGCTGCTGATTACTGTGCCACTGGCATTACTGATGCGTAAAGGGGCGCTGGCCCAGCAACAGCGCGGTCAGCAGCCGCTGTTACCGCCGCATTTGCTGAAACTGCCAGGGGTACGCTTTAGTTTATTGATCGCATTTCTTTTTTTCAGCTGCTGGTCAGGATTTATGTTCTGCATGGCACTGACGTTACAGGCCGGTGCCGGAATGGGGCCCTTACAGTCGGGAAACAGTTTTATTGTGCTGGGAGTGGCTTATTTTCTGTCGGCACTCTATGCCCCGAAGCTGATCCGTCGTTATTCGACGGCCCCGGTGTTACTGACCGGCATTTTAATTCAGGTCAGCGGGGTATTGGTGCTGATGATGACCCTCTGGATACTGGGGAATTCAACCGGCGCCCTGGCTATCGCCCCGGGCAGCATTTTACTTGGGCTGGGTCAGGCAATTATTGTTAACTGCTTTTACCGGGTAGGGATGCGGGATATCCCGGCCAGCGATGCCGGGGCCGGAAGCGCGATTCTCAGTACCCTGCAGCAGGCAGCCCTTGGATTAGGTCCTGCCGTTGCCGGTGCAGTTTACCTGCATCAGTATCATCAGCAGGGCAGTTACCCGCAGGCGATGGCCGGGTTTCTGGCCGCCGAAGCGCTGGTCATGCTGATTCTGGCAGCGGCAACCCTGATAAAACGTAAATCTCTTGCAGAACTGGCACCGGCCGGACAGTAAATGGCGGCAGCGATGGCACTCAGGCACAGTGCTATCCGGTCAGGGGCTATTACCGGCCATATTGTGTTCGCCGCCTGCTCCCCCCGGCAGGCGGATGGGTCGTAAATAAGGAAGCGGGTAGTGCTGAAAGAAAATTTTAACGAACTACAAAACTTTCTGGTGGTAGCCAGGGAACGCAGCTTTACTAAAGCCGCGGCCCGGTTAGGAGTATCCCAGTCGGCGCTGAGTCACGGGATGAAAGCCCTGGAGAACCGCCTTAACCTGCGGTTGCTGACACGAACTACCCGCAGTGTGGCACCGACTGAGGCCGGAGAACGGCTGATTGCCTGTCTGGCACCGCGCCTGTCGGCACTGGAACAGGAGTTTGATGCCCTGTTACAACTGAGTGGTCAGCCGACAGGCAGTTTACGGTTGTCTGTCAGTGAGCATGCGCTGGAAAGCCTGCTATGGCCTAAAATAAAGCTCTTTACCCGCCAGTATCCGCAAATCAGTATTGAACTGGTGGCCGATAACCGTTTTATCGATATTGTTGAGCAGCGGTTTGATGCCGGAGTCCGGCTCGGGGAAAGTATCGAAAAAGATATGGTGGCAGTACCTATCGGCCCCGATATACGGATGGTGGTTGCCGGTTCTCCGGACTACTTTGCCGCACGGGGGATCCCACAGACTCCGCAGGATTTACTGCAACACCAGTGTATTAATATGCGCCTGCCCGGAAGCGGTGCATTGTATCACTGGGAATTTGAAGCACAGGGCAAGCCGCTGCGGGTACGGGTTAACGGGGCACTGATCATCAGCAGCCTTTCACAACGCATTGATGCAGCGCTTTGCGGGCTGGGACTGGTATTTGTCCCCGCGGACCAGATATCAGAGGCGATTGCCGGGGGACGGTTACTGACGGTACTTGATGACTGGTGCCCGGCTTTTGCCGGGTACTCTCTCTATTATCCGAGCCGAAGACAGCACCCGGCAGCATTTTCCCTGCTGATTGAAGCACTGCGCTACCGGCCAGAGCTTTCGCCGACGCAGGCCGGAGTGTAGCAGGGCAGAAACTTCAGCGGGATTTATACTTACCGATAAGCCCCGGTACTACCAGTGACAAGACAATAATCAGACAGCCGACAATCTGATCGATGTTGATTTTTTCGGCCAGAATCAGGTACGAAAAGACATACGCCGCCGGCAATTCGATGGTCACCAGCATACCGGCCAGTGACGGGGCGGTTCTTGGCATCCCCAGCCCGAACAGTAATACGGGCAGTATTGACGAGAATACGGCGGTTAACAGCGACCAGTAACTGTCGGTGGTAAACGGCGAAATATCGACGTTATCTTTCATGACACAGATGGCGGTAATAAACGCCCCGAGAGTCAGTAATCTGGCCTTATCAATAACACGGCTTTCTTTGGCTATCTGTGACGACGAAAGTATCACCAGGCTATAGCAGAGAGCCGCCCCCAGTCCCCAGCTGATACCGATAATGTTCAGGCGCATCGACCCGCGAAAGACCCCGGTGGCAATGGCGACCCCGGTGATAATACAGAGTAACAACAGTATATCTTTACGGGCGACAGGCGTTCTTCTGATAATGGCGTTAATGAGCGGCACAATCCATGACGACTGCATCATCAGTAATGTTGCTGTCGGGACTCCGATATAAAAGACCGACTGAAAAAAGCAGTAAGTGACGCCCAGTAGCGGCATCCCTGTAAACAAGGCGATAGCTTTTTCTCTGGTCGGGATGGTGGCTTTTTTATTCCGGGTAAACTCCGACAGCACAAAAAACAGAATAAAAGAGAATAAGTATTGTGTGGCAATAATGTTACTGGTGTGTGCGCCATGGCGGAGTGCCAGACTGAGTATAATCCCCGGCATGCCATAACAGATGGCTCCTGCAATGATCATTATTGCGCCAGCAGCGTGTTTATTTAACATTATTGCTCCTTTAAATAACCGATACTCCAGCCTGCCACCCACGGCTCTGTCGTTATGATTAGTGTATGCAAATGAATTAACATCAATAATTAAGATGTTTCCGGCCGGTTATTGATAACACAGAGACCGGTACAGCCGGCAGCCGAAACCTGCCGGGAAGGGTATTGCACCATCAGTATTGTTGTTCCACTGCCCGGTCACTGGCCGGTTTCAGATGAAAACGGCTAAAGTATAGCAGCGAAAAGGTGGCTTGAGCAGGGATAATTCTGAGAAGCAGTGTAGGTCAGTGGCGGGAAAATTAACTGGCCATCAGCCCCACACCAGTACCACGGTCCACACCAGAATAGTCAGGGTTACGGCCACCAGCTGGGCGGCACCGCTGATATCCTTTGCTCTTTTTGAAAGGGGGTGGATCTGTGAGGATATGCGGTCAACGACGGTTTCGATGGCCGTATTCAGGAGTTCCACCACCAGTAACAAGAAACTGCAGGCGATCAATAGCAGTTTTTCCAGCGGCGGGACAGGCAAAAACAGGATAATGACCAGCAGCACACTATTAATAATGATTAACTGACGAAAAGCCTCTTCCGTAGAGAGTGCATTTTTAAACCCCTGCCAGGAGTTATTGATACTGGCAGTTAATCTTGCTAATCCTTTTTTTCTGCTCAGATTCATAAAAATAATATTTTCCTTGTTGCGGTCAGTGTTAACCCGCGCTGGCCGGTCAGCACCGGCAGTAACAGGGTGATTACCGCCTTCTCAGTCACAGTTCTTCGTCTGTCACAGGTCAACGGGTAATTGCCCTGTGGGGGGCTGAGGCTATACCGGCGATGACAGTTGTTTATGATAGATACGGTAGCGTTTATAAACCACGGCACCAATCCGCTCCAGGATAGTGCGCATTCCGCTATTCGATTCCAAAATCCACGACATTTCCAGGCAATCAATCCGGTGGCGGGCGAAAGGCTCACGTAATGCTTCGATCAGTAATAAGGCAATAACCGGCCCGAGGCGGCTGAACTGATATTCGTGACGGACGCCCATTAAAGGGACTCTGGCTGTGCGTACACCACGGATTTTCAATCGCCACAATAGCCGGGCCCAGCCAAAGGGGAACAGGCTGCCATTCAGGCCGTTAATGGCTTCATTAATATTGGGCAGGCCGACGATAAATGCGCAGGGCACGCCATTGATTTCGGCAATGTAAATCATATCATCGGGCACCAGATATTTCAGTTGTCCCCCCATAGTGGCGAATTCATGGGCAGTAAAGGGGACAAATCCGCGGTTGTGCTGCCAGCCGGAGTTGAAAATATCACGCAGCAACTGCATTTCTGCGGAGAACTGCTTACGGTCCAGACGCCGAAGGGTGACTTTGCTGCTGGCCTGTGACATCAGTTTTCTCAGTGAGTCTGAGAAACACAGGTCTGTCCTTTTCATCCGGTAGGCCAGTAAATCCGTATCCTGAGCGTATCCCTGTTGTTCCAGACAGGCAGCGTAATAGGGTTTACCGTGGTTCATCATCGCCGACGGCGGGGTATCAAAACCGTCAATCAGTAATCCGCTTTCCTGATTAATATTCAGGCTAAAGGGACCGGTAATCATCACTGCCCCTTTGGACCGCAGCCAGGCCTCTGCAGCAGTAAATAATGCAGCGAATACGGCATTATCGTCGATAGCATCAATCATACCGAAATGACCACTCTGGTTACCGTATAACTGCTGATGCAGGCGGTCGATCTGTGCCGTAATTCGTCCGACGATATGACCATTTTTTCTGGCCAGCCACGCCTGCCATTCGATATGTTCTGCAGCCGGATTTTTGTCTGAAAGATGTTCTGCACGTTCGACAAATAAAGGAATGATCCAGTTCGGGTCATCAGGGTACAATGATGAAGGAAAATTAATAAAATCTTTAAGATCGTCTTTATCCTGTACAGCGTCAATTTGAATCATAAAAAGCCTTAAATAATATTACCGGCATCAGCCAGTACCGGTCAGTAACGGGGTATTTATATAACGGATATACTCACTGCCTCAGCAGCATTATTTCTTTCATTTATCTGAATAATAACTGGCGGAAAATATAATTTCATATTATATCCGATGGCTATTGCTATTCTCTTGCGGATGAAAAGTAATGACAGATATTTTTATAAAGCGTTAATCGTTTGGTGCTATTCAAAATAATAGTTAATTAATGATTAGCTCCTGTTAATCGGAGTTTAAGATTTTTTCAATCTGTTATACTGTATTTTTATCACTTAATGCCTTTGGGTGCTGTAAAACAAATCAGAGATTCACTTTTAAACTACTTCCGGTTATTGTTTACGATATGTTTAACTTTGTTCGATCGCCGATAATACAAGGTGACTTTATAATGTTCCGGTTATAGCAGGGAAGTTTAGCTGCTGCTTGTTATTCTCACGGAGGTAAGCTGAAATAAAAATATTATCCTTTAGTGCGGGAGGATTTTCTCCGGGGAAAGCACTATTCAGTGAATGTCTTAAAAAATAAAACAGTAGTTTTTCAACCAATAATATCTGTCGTCGTTGGTGAATTAAATTTATGGCTAATTTTTCTGTTAAAGAAACCAGTGCTACCCATTCTCTTCCCATGCGTTATGCTGATTTTCCGTCGCTGACGGCAGCGTTAGATTATGCTGCCCGGGGAAACAGCGGAATGAATTTCTATGATCGCCGTAATCAGCTGACTGAAGTACTGGACTACACTGAACTCAGGCTACGGGCAGTCTCTGCCGCCGGTCGTTTGCTGTCGCTGGGGCTGAAAAAAGGTGACCGTGTTGGCTTAATTGCCGAAACCAGCGCCGGGTTTGCTGAGTCATTTTTCGCCTGTCAGTATGCGGGGCTGATTGCGGTCCCGCTGGCAATTCCGATGGGGATCGGTCAGCGAGCCTCCTATATTACCCGGTTACAGGGCCTGATTAATGACTGCGCACCGGCAGTGATTATTAGCGGTGAAGAGTGGCTGTCGCTGGTTCGTTCGGCGATGACGCAGGGATCCGGCCCTTATGTCCTCAGTCATCAGGAGATGCGTGCCTTGCCCTGCGGCCGGATACCGCTGAGCGAACCGTCCGGCGATGATATTGCCTATCTGCAATATACTTCCGGCAGCACGCGCTTTCCGCGCGGGGTGATCATTACCCAGCGGGCGGTCATGGCCAATCTGCAGGTCATCAGCCATGATGGCATTAAATTACGTCCCGGCGATCGCTGTGTTTCCTGGCTGCCTTTTTACCATGATATGGGGCTGGTAGGGTTTCTGCTTACACCGGTGGCGACCCAGTTATCCGTTGATTATCTGCGTACCCAGGACTTCGCCATGCGACCGTTACAGTGGCTGAAACTGATTGATAAAAACCGCGGTACTGTCACGGTGGCACCACCGTTTGGTTATGATCTCTGTTTACGCCGCAGCAGTGAGAAAGAACTGGCAGGGATGGATCTCTCCTGTCTGCGGGTTGCGGGGGTCGGTGCCGAACCTATTCCTGCGGAACTGTTAGCCCGGTTCAGTGAGCACTTTGCCGTGGTCGGCGCTAACCCGACGGCATTTATGCCCTGCTATGGGCTGGCTGAAAATACCCTGGCGGTGAGTTTTTCTGATGAAAACTGCGGCGTACAGACGGATACGATCGACCGCGATATTCTGGAGTACGAGGGGCGGGCGGCTGTACCATCTGCCCGTACCCGCGCAGTATCTGTGTTTGTTAACTGCGGTAAAGCATTACCCGGTCACCGTATTGAAATCAGAAATGAAGCCGGAATGAGACTGCCTGAGCAACAGGTCGGCCATATCTGTATTTCCGGCCCCAGCCTGATGAGTGGCTATTTTGGTGACCCGCAAATACGAAAACAACTACTGAATAACGGATGGATGGACACGGGAGATCTCGGATACCAGTCGGCAGGTTACCTGTATGTCACCGGACGTAAAAAAGATTTAATTATCATCCGCGGCCGCAATATCTGGCCACGGGATATTGAGTATCTGGCGGAGTCGGAACCCGAAGTGAACAGGGGCGATGCCATCGCTTTTGTGACGGAGGATCACGGGGAGAATGCCCGGATAATCCTGCAAATCCAGTGTCGGATCAGCTCAGAAGAACGTCGTAAACAGCTGGTCCGCTCGTTATCTGCCAGCATCCAGAGCGAATTCGGGGTGGTGGTGGAGATCGAACTGTTGCCGCCCCATAGTCTGCCGCGTACTTCTTCCGGTAAACCGGCGAGGGCAGAAGCGAGGAAGCGCTGGATGACCACGGCAGTCTGTCCTGCGCTGCCGGTCCCCGGATTCGCCCCATGAACCGTACGGTTGCCCTGACCGGCGGCACCGGCTTTATTGGCCGGTATATCGTCGGTGATTTGCTACGACGCGGGTTCAGGATCCGCGCCCTGACCCGTACTCAGCGTTCAGCCCCTGACGCACGGCTAAGCTGGGTGCATGGCTGTCTGGAAAGTCCGCAGGCGCTCTGTGAACTGGTTCGCGGGGCCGATGATGTGATCCATTGTGCCGGTCAGGTCAGAGGCGGCAGCGAAAACGTTTTTACCCGCACGAATCTGCACGGCAGCCAGGCGTTGTTACAGGCAGCTTTGCACAGCGGTCAGTGTCGCCGTTTTCTGTTTATCTCTTCTCTGGCCGCCCGCCATCCGGAACTTTCCTGGTACGCCGCTTCTAAACACCGGGCTGAGCAGCAACTGCAGACGCTTGCAGGAGATATTTCCCTCGGTATCTTCCGGCCGACAGCGGTCTATGGCTGTGGTGATAAAGAACTTTACCCGTTATTGAACGGCCTGTTACGCGGGGTATTACCCTGCCCGGCAGGCCATGACGGGACACTTTCTTTTCTGCACGTCAGTGATTTAGCTACTGCAGTCAGCCAGTGGCTGCTGAGCGCATCTCCGGCCACCGGTATTTATGAACTCTGTGACGGCATGCCAGGAGGCTATAGCTGGAAACGCCTGCAGCTCATCGGGGTCAGTGTCCGCCGGGGGCCGGTATGGCGGGCCAGTATCCCGTTAACGGTGCTGAGATTACTGGCGGCGATCTCTGTGCAGTGCCACCGCGTGACGGGGAAAGCACCAATGCTTACCCCGGCTAAAATCCGCGAAATCATCCATCCGGACTGGTCTGCCAGTAATCAGCGGCTGACTGCCGCTATCAGCTGGCGTCCTGAAGTGAGTCTCGAACGTGCTTTACGTGAGCGGCTTTTTTAATTCTCTGAACCGAGGTTTTACAACGTAGCTATGCTAAATCGTGATGCTGTGATGACCTGTATTCTGACCTGCCTGAAAAATATTGCTGACAGTGGTGTGGAAATCACCCCCGACAGCGATTTGATTAATGACCTGGGGCTGGAATCTGTCAGGGTGCTGGATTTGCTGATGATGCTTGAAGATAAACTGGATATCTCGATTCCGATTAATATCCTGCTGGACGTCAGAACTCCGCGGCAGTTACTGAACGCCTTGCAACCCTGGCTGGAGAACGCAAATGGGTCTTTATGATAAATTCTCCCGTTTGAAAAACCAGCGGCAGTATTTCAGTCACTCGGGACTGAATCCGTTCGGTACCTGCATCGATGAAGTTTATTCGGCAACTGAGGGACGTATCGGCGACCGGCGGGTAATACTCGCCGGGACCAACAATTATCTGGGCCTGACTTTCGACCCGCAGGCAATAGCTGACGGTCAGATGGCAATGGCACAGCAGGGCACCGGAACCACGGGCTCACGGATGGCCAACGGCAGCTATGGTTCCCACCTTGCACTGGAACAGGAACTGGCGGCATTTTTTGGCCGTCCGTCGGCGATTGTGTTCTCTACCGGATATACGGCTAATCTGGCAGTGATCAGTACGCTGGCCTGTCCCGGGGCAGTGGTATTAATAGATGCGGACAGCCATGCCAGTATCTATGATGCCTGCGCACTGGGCGGGGCAGAGATTATCCGCTTCCGGCACAATGATGTGGCCGATTTGGATCGCCGCCTGCAACGGCTGGGAGAGCGGGCTGCAGAGGCACTGATCATTGTCGAAGGCATTTACAGCATGCTGGGGGATGTTGCCCCGCTGGCGGAGATTGTCGCTGTAAAAAAACAGCGGGGTGGCTACCTGCTGGTGGATGAAGCGCACTCGTTCGGCGTGACCGGGCCTAATGGCCGCGGACTGGCTGAAGAAGCGGGTGTGGAACAGGATGTTGATATTATTCTGGGCACATTCAGTAAAAGTCTGGCCGCGATTGGCGGTTTTGCTACCGGCAGTAAAGAGATGGAAGTACTGCGTTACAGCAGCCGGCCATATATTTTCACCGCATCGCCTTCCCCGGCCAGTATTGCCTCAGTGCGGGCCTCTTTACGTACCATTGCCGGTTGCCCGGCATTGAGAAATAAGTTGTGGGACAACGCGAGACGTTTATACCACGGGCTGTCATTGGCCGGTTATCAGTCGGGGCCGCGCATTAGCCCGGTGGTGCCGGTGATGATTGCTTCGCAGGAGGAAGGGCTGCGCTTATGGCGTGACCTGATTGATCACGGGGTGTACGTTAATCTGGTCTTGCCCCCGGCGGCCCCGGCCGGTATGACTCTGCTGCGCTGCAGCGTCAATGCGGCGCACAGTGAACAGCAAATTGATAAAATTATTCAGGTATTTACCCGGCTAAAACAATAACCGTCACAGGATTACGCATAATGATGGCGGATGCGTAATCCGGACAATGGTTATTGCCGCGGTGCATTACCGGCAGGAGGGCAGTAGCCGCGACGTTCCATAAACTGCCCGATTGCCTGACCGGCGAGGGTAATCACCTGATTCAGGGGCTGATCGGCATCAATATCCACCACTTCTGCATTACTGAAAGTAAGCTGTGGTGTCACCGCTATTTTTCTGGCCAGTTTTTCTTCAGAATGGTCGGGTTTTCGCTGGCAGGCAATATTCAGACTGACATTCAGTTTAATCACCATATCCGGTTGTTGCAGGGTCATCCATGCAAATAACTTACGTTCTTTTTCTGCCATCCGCTGAATAACCCGTCCGGCGGTTATCTGTTCGGGGAATGACGGACTGTCATAGCCGCCGGGCACCTGTGTTTGCGGAAAACGGTCAGTGAGTACAATATATCCTTTACGCCGGTATTTCAGCATCCTGCGAAAACGTAATAACCGTCGTCCGACAAAAGCCATAATAACCAGCGCGGATAACAGACTGACATTTGCCTGTGGTGATTTTATTTTCTTTGTATTATGTACAATGGCTTTTTTTAATGGTTTACCCAGTAAAGGTAAAGCAGATAATGCACGGCCGGTGTTTCCTGCCTGTTTACCTAAATGTACCGGCATCGCCGGGCCATATCTTCGCAGTTCATTGATCAGATATTTACAAATCGTTGACTTTCCCGAACCATCACTGCCAATAACCGCAATTAGCGGTGGCCAACTGGAATTTATCATGGTTTGCTCTTTTGATAAAATAATCCCGAATATAACAGCTGTTATTTAATAATTCTGCAAAAAACAGGGCATTTTAGTGCCGGTGGTGGACAAATAGTGCTTAGTTATTATGTGATATTTATTTAAGTGATAAATAAATTAAAGTAATAACCGGAAGTTATTTTATGTTTTTGACTTTAATTGCGCATTTCAGTTTTGCTATGTTGAATATGTCTTTATTTAGAATAAAATGATTTTTTTAATTTATGGATAATCACTGTGTCTGCACAGGAAATAAAAAACCTTCCTCCGTCGGCAGGGAAAATAATTGCTATCACAGGTTGTGATGGCTCCGGAAAATCAACGCTGGCGAACAGTCTGGTGAATTACTTATCTGCATACAACCCTACAGAACTGATTTATCTCGGTCAGTCATCAGGGGCGATAGGCCGATGGCTGGGACAGTTGCCGCTGGTTGGCGGGCCGGTGGGGCGGTTTCTTTTATCCCGCGCACAGCGGGTCAGTGAACATCCCTCCCGTCTGCCGGGCAATCTGACCGCACTGGTCATCTTCTTACTTTCTTGCTGGCGAGGTTATAAATTCCGGAAAATGCTGAAGAAAGCCCGCCAGGGGAGATTGCTGATCACCGATCGCTATCCGCAGGCTGAGGTCGCAGGGTTTCGGGTTGATGGCGCACAACTGGCGAAAACCAGTGGCGGAAACCGCTGGCTGGGCTGGCTGCGCCGCAGGGAGCAGAGGTTGTACCAGTGGATGGCCTCATACCCGCCGCGGTTGCTGATTCGGCTGAACGTGGACGAACAAACCGCCTGTACCCGCAAGCCGGATCATCCTGCGGTGGCATTGCGCGAAAAAATAGCGGTGATCCCGTCTCTGACCTTTAACGGGGCCACCATTATTGATCTTGATGGTACTGCGCCTGCCGCCGAGATCTGTCAGGCATCGTTACGTGCCATACTCCAGCGACTGACCCCGCCAGATATGTGATGGTCAGGGAATTTTCAGGCGAAATTTATGAAAACAGAAACTCCGTTCAACACCCGCCGTCCGGCTGAGTGCATTAAGGGACTGATTGCGGTGGTCGGCAGCGATGGCACCGGTAAGTCGACCCTGACAGCTGATATCGTTAACCGCCTGAGGGTACAGCGTCCGGTGGTACGGCGCTACCTTGGACTTATTTCCGGTGAAAATGGCGACAAAATTAAACAATTACCGCTGATTGGCATCTGGCTGGAACGCAGGCTGGCGGCCAAATCTGATAAAAGCCAGCGTATGAGCAACCAGGCTCCGTCCCTGTGGGTGGCGCTGATTATGTATGGTTTTTCTCTGTGGCGGGCCGCCTGTTTGCGTAAAACGGTACGGCTGGCAGACAGCGGAGTGCTGGTGATCTGTGATCGTTACCCACAGGCGGAAATATCCGGCTTCTATTATGACGGGCCGGGCATTGGTATCGAACGGGTCAGGGGCCGCTTACTGACACGGCTGGCCGAAAGTGAACGGCGTCTCTATCAGCAGATGGCCTCAATCCGTCCCGGACTGATCCTGCGGCTGGATATTGACGCGGATACGGCATTTTCCCGTAAACCGGATCACTCTTACGAAGAGTTGCAGGACAAAATTTCACAGATGCAGCGTATCAGCTATAACGGCGCCCGTATTATTGAGCTGGACTCACGGATCGCTTATCCACGGGTGCTGAGTAATGCATTAGCGGCAATTTCGCGACTGGCTTCTGACGGCGGTGATATCCGACAGCAGCAGGATATTTTTTATGGAAAATAGCCTGATAGCCGGCCACTGTCCGGTAAAATGTGCGGACGGTAAACCATGAAGCACTGGTTGCGTGACGGTGCCTTCCGTTCCCTGTTACGTAATGCTGTCAGTCTTTGCTGCGGCAGTGTGGTCAGTGCGTTGCTCGGTTTGCTGGCCTTATCCTGTGCAGGTAAAGGTATGACGCCACGTATGTTCGGCGTGCTGGTGGTTATTCAGGCCTATAACAAAGCCGTCAGTGACCTGATTAAGTTTCAGACCTGGCAGTTTGTGGTGCAGTTTGGCACCCCGGCCCTGCAGGAGAATAATACTGGCCGCTTCCGTGAAGTCGTCCGCTTTTCATTCGGTCTGGATATCGTCAGTAGTCTGATAGCAATTACTGGCGGGATTGGTTTGTTGCCGTTTCTTACCTCCTCCCTGGGGTTAGACCGGGAAACCCTCTGGCTGGCGATGGTGTATTGCACCTTAATCCCTTCCATGACTTCTTCGACACCGACCGGTATTTTACGCGCCCTGGATCGCTTTGATTTAATTGCGATACAGCAGGCGGTCAGGCCATTTTTACAGGCGGCGGGCAGCGTGATTTGCTATTACTTCAGGCTCGGTTTTGCGGGGTTTATGATCAGCTGGTATATCGCTAACCTGGCAGGCGGCAGCCTTTTCTGGTGGTTTGCCGGACGGGAACTGAAACGGCGTAATATCCGTCATGCGCTGAAACCGGCCCTGTTTGGCGCGGCCAGAAACCTGCACGGGGCCTGGGACTTTGTCTGGACGACCAATATCGCTCATACCCTGTGGGCGGCAAGAAACTCATGCAGCACCGTGCTGGTCGGACTGGTCTCCGGCCCGGCGGCTGCCGGGTTATTTAAAATAGCCATGACCTTTTATGATGCTACCGGAACACCGGCCCGGTTACTGGAAAAAAGCTTTTATCCGGAAGTGATGCGGCTTGACCCGCGAACCTCCGCTCCCTGGCGACTGGGGTTACGTGCAGCCCTGATGGCCGGAGGACTGGGTATTGCTGTGGCCTTACTGGTGCTGGTGGCGGGAGAACCGTTAATTACGGCGGTGTTTGGTCATCAGTATCTGGCGGCTTACGATTTAATCAAAATTATGCTGGGGGCCACCATAGTATCGATGCTGGGGTTCCCGCTGGAGTCGTTACTGTTGATGGCCGGAAAACAGCGGGCGTTTTTAATCTATCAGGTACTGGCCTGTTTCTGTTACCTGATATTACTGACTGGCAGTTGTTATCTGTCCGGTGTGCGGGGGGCCGCCTATGCTTACTTTGCCGGACAATGCCTGAGTATGTTGTTAACCCTGATCCCGACACTGCGTGCCTACCGTGGCCGTCACCGGCCGGGACGGATTATGTTCCGCGAGAGGCAGTAACATGGGTAAACACTGGCAAAAGTTCCCTGCCGAAACCACGGCATTATTATTTCAGGCGGTGGAAGAGGATGATGTTATCGGGGCCGGAGACAGCCTGCCGGCCTGTGCTGAATTCGGCTACCCGTCACTGGTGTTGTATGAAAACTACGCCCTTTGTCTGCAATTCTGGGAAGAGGGCTGTCACCGTAAAGAACTGCTGGCGCTGATCAATACATTTCTGAAGAACAGTAACCAGCCACTGGCGGTGCGGATGCGCTACAAATATATCCGTGCCCGTTACAAACACCTGCGCTTTGCCCTGCGGCTGTACAGTACCGGTCACCGGCCTGGTCGTTTGCTGAATATGACGACGGTGATGCTTGGCCACTTTCAGGATGCCTTCCGCCACGGGAATCAGGGGCAACTACGTAAATATGGCTATATCCTGCGCGGACTACTGAGTACAGCTGTCTGGTCAGTGATTGATTATGCACTGCAGCATACGGAAATTGAGACTGAGCAGGGGTTTGCCGTTTACCGGCGGGCAGAGCTACAGCGGCTGCGGCAATTAACCACCCGCCAGACGCTGAGTGGCGCAGAATTCCATGAGCTGAGAAAAATCGTCAGCCAGCAGCTGTCCTTTTATGACACTTTGCGTTCACTGGCCCCGGAAAATATCCATGCCCGTCAGATGTCCGGATTTATGGCGGTGATTAACGGCCTGATGGGGGACCGTCATGACCAGATGGTGGCTGATAAACTGTCAGGCGGTGATATCTACGATCGGCCGGCACCACTGGACAGTGATATCCGCCGGCGTCTGGAACAGTTACTGACCGCTTTTTCCTTACCGGCAGAGGGTAACCGATGACCCTGTTCCGCTATCTGATACTGCTGCCATGGCTGATCATCCACGCGGCGGCGGCACATAATCTGGTGTACGGCCAGCCGGTGGCCCCGCTGCAGATCAGGGATCGCGGTCAGCTGGTTGTCAGTGCTCAGAGTATCAGCTACCGTCCCTGGGACAGTGGTGAACTGGCAGGTAAGGTGAGGGTCGTACTGGTGATGGCCGGACGCAGCACCGTAAAACACAATGATCATCAACTGATGATCGCCGTAAAGCATGCCCGCTTTCCGGTCACGGCCTTCCAGCCGGTGATTATTGTGAATATGGACGATACTGTTCCCGGAACAGGTTATTTTGTGCGTCGGAAAATAGAAAAGCTCCAGCAACGTTATCCGTGGGCCCTGTTTGTTATCGATAATGACGGGCAGGTCGGCAGGCGCTGGCAGCTGAAGGCAGACAGCAGTGCGCTGGTTGTGCTGGATAAAGGCGGCCTGGTCCGACGGGTTGAGGAAGGCCCGCTGACAGCGGCCGACAGCCGTCAGGTATTCAGTCTGTTACAACAGCTGGTCGCCGGGGAGCGGCAGGAGGCGCTAAAACCGCGTGCTGTCATGGCGGAGAAAAACCATGGGGGTAATTGAACGCTATCTGATGCGCGAAATAGCCCGTCAGGCGATACTGATCAGCGGCTTGCTGGTGGTGATGTTCGCCAGCTACTCGGCACAACGTTATCTGACGGAAGCGGCAAACGGGACCCTGGCTCTGCCGGTTGTTCTGGCGGTAATATTTTATAAAATAGTGATCTCACTTGAAATGCTTTTACCGGTCGGATTATATGTGGCTGCCGCAGTGGTTCTGGGGCGACTGCACACGGATTCGGAAATAACTGCATTTTTTGCCTGTGGTGGCAGTCCGTGGCGGGTGTATACAGCGGTACTGTTTCCGGCGGTGGTGCTGGCGTTGCTGGTTTCGGTGTTGTCGCTGTATGGCAGACCTCGCGCGTATAACCAGATTTACCAGTTGCAGCAACAGTCACAGTCAGCACTGGATGTCAGCCATTTACAGGCAAATACGTTTAATCAGAATAACAGTGGCAGAATGGTGCTGGCCGCGGGGATTGATCCTGCTACCCGTCAGTTAACCGATGCACTTATCTACTCGCGCACCGGCAATATTACCCGTTTATACCGTGCGCAACGAGTCACTGTCACTGATCCGTCCCCGCTCCGTCCCGGGGTGCGATTACAGGCGGGCACCGCCTATCGTCTCGACCGGCAGGGCAGGGATGATAACCTGCAACATTATAATGTGTTGCAAATGGCGCTGAAACCGACGGTGATACCGCTACGCACTGGGCAGAAGTCTGCCACGGTCAGGCAGTTGTTAGATGTACCGGTCCCCGGAAATATCGCAGAATTGCAATGGCGACAAAGCCGCGGCATCAATACCCTGATGATGGTGTTGCTTGCGGTGCCTCTGAGCCGCTGCCGCCCCCGCCAGGGGCGCTATGCCGCGCTGTTGCCATTAACGCTGGTATTTATTGCCATATTTTATGGCGGAAATCTGTGCCGTACCCTGGTGGCCAATAACTCGTTGCCGGAGATCCCCGGGGGCTGGCTGGTGACGGTGAGCATCGCCACAGTCTTACTGATGCTGATGTTCAGGGACTTTTCGTCACTGCGGCACCGTGTCTGATGGGGATTATCGAACGTTACCTGATCCGTTATCTGTTCTTCGGTTGTGCGGCTTCAGCGGCTCTGTTGTTGCCGGTTTTTTCCACGTTTAATCTGATGAGTCAGCTGGAGGATGTCACTGCCAGCGGCTATCGCTGGCCGCAGGCTCTGCTGGTGGTGGTTATGACGGTGCCGCGCACCCTGGTCGATATCGGCCCGTTTATTGCCTTACTCGGTGGTATTACCGGACTCGGGCTGCTGGCAAAAAACCAGCAACTGACGGCGATGCGCAGTGCAGGACTTTCTGTCTGCGCCCTTGGCCGGGTGATGCTATTGGCGGGGGCGATGGCGGCCGTGATATCTGCGGCGGTCGATCAGTGGATTGCTGCACCTCTGCAGCAACAGGCGCTGGTGATCAAAGCACGCGCTCAGACCGATCTGCCGGAGGGTAAAAATACCTTATGGGCGCGGCGAAATAATCAATTTGTTACCCTCAGATATCCGGATGCAGCCGGTGAGCCGTTTGATATTGAGATTTTCATCTACAATCCGGACTTCACCCTTAACCGCTACTGCTATGCCCGTACCGCAACCCCTGAAAAAAATGGTTTCTGGACCTTGCATCAGGTCACCCGGAAACAATGGCGGCAGGGACAGGAAACCCTGAGCAGCCTTGAACAGACAGCGTGGCAACCGATACTCCCGGCGGCGCGTTTGCCGGATCTGATACAGCCTCCGGACAGTTTCTCAGTACAGCAGTTATGGCACTATATTGGTTATCTGCAATCCTCCGGACAACCGGACAACCAGTACCGGATTAGTTTATGGAAAAAAGCAGGACAGCCAGTGCTGATGGTGGCGATGCTGTTACTGGCCGTTCCTTTCACTCTGAATGCACCCCGCGCCTCGGCAGGAGGGCGGCTGGCTGTCGGGGTCATTACCGGATTGCTGACCTATATCAGTTACCAGGTGGTACTGAGCCTCGGGTTACTGCTGTCATTCAACCCGCTGCTGACGGCACTGTTACTGCCTCTGAGTCTCCTGTTGCTGGCACTGATACTGCTGCGGCGTTTTGACCGGCACCATCAGTAACCGGCGGGGAGCGGCGCGCCCTGTCCCTGCGCGGGCATTTTCCCTGGAAGGGTTAAGCGACACAAAAATATACATAATCAAACATTTTTCCTGTGCTGCTGCCCGCCTGGTGCAATACGCGGTTCAGACGGGTTCCCACTGCAGCAACACAGCCTGTCAGGCTGAGCCGTTAATTGACAGTTGCGCAAAAGGTGCCTAGCTTTAGCTGCTGTATGGTGATGGCGTGACCGGCAGCATATTGCCGAAACAGACCCGGTAGTTGCTGCCAGTGACAGAGGTTTCCTGAAAGCGGGTTAATCCGGTATGGTGAATCTAAACAAATTCAGACAGGGGCCGCAGACGAAAGCACGGGTACTGGCATTTTTCAATATCAGGCCTGAAGAGTGGCAGCCTTTGCTCTGGTGTATGGCTTATATCTTCTGCCTGTTATGTTCCTACTATATTTTACGGCCAGTCAGAGACACGCTGGGTGTTGAAGGAGGAGTGCATAACCTGCAATGGTTATTCACTGCCACATTACTCTGTATGCTGGTGCTGAATATTCCCTTTTCGGCGTTATCCCGTTCGGTTCCGCGGCAGCGTCTTATCCCGCTGATTTATTACTTTTTTGTCATTAATTTACTGATTTTTGCTGCACTGATGTACTGGTTACCGGCCGGTGAACGGGTGTGGGCGGGGCGGTTGTTTTTTGTCTGGGTGTCTGTATTTAACCTGTATGCGGTTTCCGTATTCTGGGTGCTGGTGTCGGATTTATTCAGTACCGAGCGTGCCGGACGGTTGTTTGCCCTGATGGCAGCCGGTGCCACTGTCGGTGCTATCGGGGGCTCTTTTCTGACAACCCTGTTTGCCCGTCTGCTGAATATCAGCGGACTATTGCTGTGTTCGGCACTGCTGTTGTTATGCGCCATATTTTGTGTACGGCGGTTAATTCATCATTCCTGCGGGCTGAGCCGATCCGCTGCGACTGATACCTCAGTCAGTCGCGACAATGACGCCCCGGCCCTCGGCGGCAGTATTTTTGCCGGTATCACACATACTTTCCGTTCGCCGTACCTCAGGAATATCTGTCTGTATATGTTGTTGTTTTCCACGACATCGACCCTGTTGTATTTTCGGCAGGCGGATTTGGTCAGACATGCGTTTAACAGTGAAGATGCCCGCACCACTTTCTTTGCAGCCACCGACCTCGCGGTCAATATCCTGACACTACTGACCCAGGTTTTTATCGCCAGCCGGTTGCTTAACCGTTATGGCACGGCTCTGGTGCTCTGTTTTCTGCCGGTTCTGACCATCATCGGTTTTTTATCGTTATCTCTGTGGCCGACCCTGCTGGCGGTCATGCTGTTCAGCATATTCCGCCGTGCCGGGAATTTTGCCCTGGCCCGGCCGGCGCGTGAGGTGTTGTTTACCGTGTTACAACGGGAAGATAAATACAAAGCGAAAAGTTTTATTGATACGGCTGTGTACCGGGCGGGTGATCAGGTGGGTGCCTGGAGCTGGGCGGCGATGGGGGCCATCGGTATACCGGTGGCTCTGATGGCGTGGGTGGCAGTGCCTCTGTCATTACTGTGGTGGGTTAACAGTTTATGGCTGGGACGCAGACAGCGGGTGATTGCTGATCACCATCGCCGGCAGCCTGAACAGTACTGATCAGCCCTGTTCAGACTCTCTGTCTGCCTGAGGGGTTAACCACAGAGGTCAGTACAGGGTAATCAGTTCCAGAGACGCTACCTGCTGTTGCCAGCGCTGAAACTGCTCTGCCTGTGCAGCCGTCAGTGGGGCACCGGTCACCAGTAACCATTTTTTATCGGGGAAAGTCACCGGGGCCGGGGTGGCAGCGGGCCGGGGAAGAACATCCAGCCGCAGACCTTTTCCGGTCCGTTTCAGCGCTTCGAGCCAGACTTCACAAGGGTCTGCCAGCAGCCAGCCGCCGATCAGAATATTATCGCCCGCGACTTTTTTATCACCCTCCAGACAAAAAGAAGTGTAGGCAATAATAATACCGTCGAGGATTTCCCGCAGGGTGAGCATGGCCGGAATGTTGGCGGAGAGTTGACTGCGCAGCGGGCGCAGAACCTCAGTCACCAGTTCCGGCCGCGGATATTCGCGGCCAGCGTCATAAACTATCTGGCGCAGTGCATCGATTTTTCCCTCTTTCAGGCGTTGCAGCATCTTTTCCTGCAGGGACAGCCAGTTATTGGTCAGGCCGGTTTCCGGGCGGCTAAGCAGGGGTTTTACCTGACTGACCGGTACCCCTTTTCTTAGCCAGTCGAGAATTTTCAGGGCCAGCCGGACATCATCATCTGTGTACAGGCGGTGCCCGCCTTCGGTCCTCTGCGGGGTCAGTAAGCCATAACGACGCTGCCAGGCGCGCAGCGTGGTCGCATTTATCCCGCACAGCCGGGAAAATTCACCAATCGAGTAAAACATGCAGTACGCCGGTTAAAAAATAAAGTATGTAATATACTACGAAATTTATCTGTTCTGTTAGCCGCTGCAGGGCAACCGGCCAGTGACTAATCAGTTTTTCATCGACGCAGTGACTGGCGAAAAAAACCGCCACCAGCCGGTTGCCGGTGCGGTAATCGTTTTTCCCGGGACCTGACCAATTACCCGCAGAATATATCCGGATCTGAAAAATTCTCGATCCGGATCAATATATTATTCCCGGCGGGCAGTAACCTGTGGCGCTTACATAGTGTGTTCGGAAATGGTGGTTTCAGGTGGTGACTTTCATCTCCGGACAGGATAAGCATTCTGTTTAACCAAAGGCTAAGATGTGTTGATTCGCAGTGCCAGACCTTCCGATGCAGAGCCGCTGTCTCTGTTAGCAGAACGTACCTTCCGGGATACTTTTCAGGACGGTAATACAGCACAAGATATGGAACTTCATTGCCGGGAAAGTTACGGTAAAGCAATTCAGCTCAGGGAAATCCAGACCCCCGGCCAGGTCACTCTGGTCTGTGAAGATCACGGAGAGCTGGCCGGATATGCCCGGCTGCGGTGGGAAGAGTTTCCGGCCTGTATCAATAGCCAGCAAGCGGGTGAAATTCTGTGTTTGTATATGGATAAGCAGTATCATGGTAGCGGCCTGGCCCATGACCTGATGCGCGCCTGCCTGCGGGAACTTGAGCAGAAAGGTTCAGATATTGCCTGGCTTGGTGTATGGGAGCATAACCCGCGAGCGATCAGTTTTTATAAAAAATTCGGCTTTACTGAAGCAGGCGAACATATTTTTCAGGTTGGTTCAGATCCCCAACGGGATATTATTATGATGCGAACACTGTAGCCGGGAACGCTGACGATCATTGCCTGACTTTGCAGAAAATATGACCGGGGGCAGGGGAGAGCGCCTTGCCACCCGGTGTAACTGTATTTTCAGCGAGGCGTTGAGCTGTGGAGATGATATAAGTCTGCGTGAGCAGAGATCAGACTGTTTTTTATCCCATAGCAAAAAACGCCATATCAGGTGTCAATATCATCAGCTTATTTTTATATCATCCATATGGATATCCTCTTCTTCAGAACTATCATCTGTCATAACGTCACGCGGCACGTTTTTCTTGATAATGGCATAGACGACACCAGTGACAAGGATATTGACCAGTAATGCCATAACACCTGCCATAGGTTGTGACATGGTAGGTATCATCAAAACCCCGCCAAAGGGTACTGTTGCATCAGCACCATATACCATCGTGATAGCGCCACCACAGGCACCGCCGATGGCTGCGGCAGAAACACCGCGAACAATATCATTCATCACTATAGGTATGGACCCTTCGACAATATTCACAATGCCCATCGGAACTGCCGATTTTAATGTTTCGATTTCTGCGTTGTTATAAATATTTTTACGCAGCAGCCGGGCAATAAAATAAGCGAGTCCGAAACCAACAGGTGTTGCTGTATTAACCAACTGCAGGGCAGTAATGGGCTCATTGATGCCCTGAGCCTGGAGTGTCAGAACGAAGGCAAAACAGGTTTTATTGATCGGGCCGCCAAAGTCGACAATACACAAAGCACCAATAACCGCACCCAGAACCAGATTAGAGGAAGTCCCCATATTTCGCAGCAAAGATGTCAGAGCATCGGTAAAAATACCAATAGGTGTTCCTATAATATACAGCATGACCAGACAGCTGATAACCGATGCGAAAAAAGGCACAATCAGTGTCGGCATTAAACCACGGGCCCAGTCCGGGACTTTCACATTTTTAATAATCGTAACTGCTATATATCCGGCAATGTAGCCGCCGATCATACCACCGATAAACCCCGCACTAATCTCATTCGCGGCCAGTCCTGTGACAAAACCCGGCGCAATACCGGGTTTACCGGCGATAGAGCCGGAAATCCCGATAGCGATAACCACCGGTAAAAGTCCCAGCGCCCTGGCGCCCAGGGTGGCAAAAGCCTGCCATAAATCAAACTGGCCCGGCAATAAAGTCTGCTGAACAGTTCCTCCGAGGCCCATCCCGATCGCAATAATAAAGCCGGAACCGCAGACAATGGGAATTAAAAAGGAGATAGCCGTCAGCAGATGGCCTTTAGGGTTCGCTGCTTTCCATATTTTTTTTATACTCATAACTTACACCCTTTAATTTATATTGGGTAAGCATTAGTGAATAACTATCAACTGACTAATGCACTGAGTTTTTCGATCAGTTTGTTCGGCGATTTGACTGCGATTTCGGTGGAAACTTTAACGATTTTTTTCCCCGCGAAACGCTCTTCTCCGGAAATCTGCACGTCAGCAGCTAACAGCACGATATCTGCGCTGGCAATTTCATCAGCAGTCAGGGGATTTTCGATGCCAATGGTACCCTGGGTTTCGATCTTCACATTATGCCCGGCCTTTTTGGCGGCAATCTCAATCTTTTTCTGCGCAATATAGGTATGTGCAATGCCTACGGTACAAGCAGTAACGCCTACAATATTCATCGGTATTCTCCATAATGTTTCAATGTTTTTAACTTATTGCATCACGGGCGAAATCCGCTGCCGGATAACATCAGCGGTGATGCTATTTATCTTCAGAATTAAATAACTGAATAATTTTTTTTGGTTCCGTTTCCTTAAGTAATCTGGATATGATTTCTTCATCGGCCAGTGAGGCTGAAACCTGTGCTAATAAACGGATATGGGCAGTGTTTTGATCTTCCGGGCGAACAGCAAACAGGATAATACAGCGGACATCGCTGCCATCCATCGTTTCCCAGGGGATTTGTTGCCGGGTGCGTCCGATAGCCAGGGCAGTACGGGCGACTCCCGATGATTTTCCATGCGGAATAGCAATATGATTTTCGAAACCGGTTGAACCCTGGGCTTCACGCAGCCATACATCGCGGATAAATTCATCTTTGTTAATTATGGCACCATCCCTGACTAACATATTTGTAAGTTCTTCGATGGCTTGCTGTTTGGTTGTGGCCATCATCTCTGAACAGATATTATTGACAGAAAGCACTTCGGAAATATCCATAACTTACCTTCTTTACTAATGGGTGATAGTTAATTACCGTATATACACCATGACCTGAATATATTTCCTGTGGTGTCAGTGGTCAGTCTGGTTTCGGAATATATCCAGCATTCTATCCCATGCCAGCCCGATATCTGAATGCAAAGAAAACAGGCCGGAGGTTCCAACGATATATACATCCACCCCTGATGTTGCGATCCTGGCGAATGTTTTTTCATTACATGACCCGTCAATTTCAGTCAGGTAGTGGTAATTATTATTCTCACGCATACTGATGAGTTTTTTTATTTTTCTCAGTGACTGCGGGATGAATTTCTGGCCTGCGTAACCGGGGTCTACGGACATCACAGTCACTTTGTCCAGCAGGTGTGCATATTCACTAATACTTTCTGCCGGAGTCGCCGGGTTAAGCACCACACCACATTTTCTGCCGGCATCTTTAATCAGATTAAGCAGTCGAAATATTTTGTTATTCGCCGTCTCCGGGTGGAAGCTGATAATGTCAGCGCCGGCATTCAGACACAGGGGAATAATATCTTCCGGATGGTTAACCATCAGATGGACATCAATAGGGACTGTAGTGATTTTTTTCAGATTCTCAATAAAGAAAGGGGAGAGGGTGATATTACGGACATAGTTACCATCCATAATATCGACATGATAAAAATCGGCTTTGTTATTCATTGCAAGGATCTGTTCTCTGAACTGTGTCAGGTCCATACACATTAATGAAGGTGAAAATTTTGCATGCATAAATTGCCTCCCGTATAAAATGAGTTAGTTAAAAATTGTCATAATATGACTCAGGATAATCCCGATAATGCCGAAATCAGCATCACCAAAGGTGGTGGAGCTCAGCCCCATATTGCCCATCATCGGTAACAGAATGGCTGGCAGGAACGAAATCAGCAGGCCGTGGGAAAAAGAGCCGGCCACTGCACCGCGGCGCCCGCCAGTGATGTTGCCGTAAACCCCCGCCGTTGCACCGCAAAAAAAATGCGGAACCAGCCCGGGGACGATGACACTCAGACCGAACAGCGGGCAGAGAAACATACTTACCAGCCCTGCAGAAAAACTGGACAGAAATCCGACGATGACTGCATTGGGGGCAAAAGGGAAAACGGTCGGACAGTCCAGCGCGGGTTTTGCATTTTTCACTAATTTGTCAGCAATACCTTTAAACGCCGGTACAATTTCAGCTATCACCATACGTACGCCTGCCAGAATGATATAGACGCCAGCGGCAAAAGTAAGGGACTGAATAACGGCGAAGATAATATAGTTCTGACCTGCGCTCAGGGTTTCTTCAACAAAGGATTTACCCGCAACGGTCACTAACACCAGAAAAAGGGCCATCATGGTGAGTGCTATTGCGACAGACGAGTCTCGCAGGAAGTTCAGGGAGTCAGGAACCTTAACCTCTTCAATCGAAGGGCTTCCTTTCCCTGTGACTTTACCAATAAGGGCGGCGAGCAGGTAGCCGGCTGAGCCAAAATGCCCCAATGCGAGGTCGTCAGAGTGAGTAATTTTCCGGGTAAAGGGCTGTAGAATGGCCGGTGAAATAACCATCATTGCGCCAAGAGTGATTGAGCCGGCTGCCACCACAATGGGAGCTGACAAACCTCCGGCAGATAAGACCACGGCCAGCATTGCAGCCATATAGAGCGTATGATGCCCGGTCAGGAAAATATATTTCAATGGTGTCAGGCGTGCGAGGAGGATATTGATAAGCATCCCTGATACCATAATCATGGCGGTAGCAGTACCGTAATCTTTCTGTGCCAGGACCGCCATGGCATCAGTATTAGGAACGACGCCCTGAAGGTGGAAAGAGTGTTCAAATAACTGACTGAAGGTTGTTAATGTACTGGCGATGATACCTGCACCGGCAGTCAGAATAACAAAACCCATTATTGTTTTTAATGTACCGGCAATAATTTCAGAGATGGCTCTCTTTTGTAATAATAGTCCGGTCAGTGAAAACACGCCGACCAATATCGCCGGTGTCCCTAACACATCGTAAATAAGGAACTGAAGCATAATATACTCCGCGAATCAGATGACGAGCCTTCAAATGTTTTCTTCCAGAATATCTGTTATTTTTTATTATCCAAAAGATTACTCAGCCCGAAGACCTTTGCAGAATGGCCACTGAGATGGCGGGCAATATCTTTTGCGCTGAGGATAATATCAGCCACTTCGCTTTTTGCAGAGCTGACATCTGTGTGGCTGACATCTGCCTGTCTGTTTGTCTCTCGCAGGATTTTTTTACATTCATTTCGACAATAAAGCTGCTGCCTGGTCCGTTACCACATACAATCAGTGCTTTATTCATTGTGTTTCCCTTTTATATGTCTTTATGTCTGGCCTGACTAATCCTGTCATTTAAAGTTATTTCATATGTTTTCCGGGCATCCGTCCCGTACCGCCGCAGAGTTATAAGTTTTATCTGTTTATCGGCTGGCTGGTATATAAGAGTCAGTTTATTATTACGTCTTTCGTGTTCCATTAGTTAATTTTAATAGCTGCTGTTTATATTTTTCCCCTCAGTCCGGGAGATGTCTGTAAGGTTATCCGTTATATCAGCAGGTGTGTTTTTTTAATGTGTTCTTATTACTGATTATATCTTCCCTCTGAACCCCGATATGGCGAACTATAAACAGTCAGACAGAACACAACTGTGATCAGACTCCCGAAGTTAGCGCTAACATTCCGGAGAGTTAAAATTTGGGTTGCGGGTAACATAATTTAGAATGTTCTTACACCTGTCCTATACTAAGTTATACTATCAGCCGTAGATAATGGTTCTCAATTTCCTGTTTTTTAAACAGTCGGAGTTTTTTTGCAAATTTCAGACGCAGACAGTAGTCCGAAAGAAAAACGCCGCAAGGGGACGGGTAAAATTACCCTGACGGAAGTGGCTGAGTTCGTCGGCGTGAGTGCAATGACTGTCTCGCGGGCATTGAGAATGCCTGAAAAAGTGAATTCCGAGCTGCGAGCCCGTATTGATGCAGCCGTCCGTCAGCTTGGTTATGTACCGAATCTCCAGGCACGTAATCTGGCTTCGGTACATTCAGATCTTATACTGGTTGTGGCCCCGGCGTTTTCTTCACCGGGCTTTTTAACAATATCAGAATCATTGCAGGCTGTGCTGTCCGGACAGGGGTATACCATGATGCTAATGGAATCCGGTAATGATGGCCGCACTGAATATAAAGCTTTTGAGAAAATTCTTGCCTACAACCCGGCGGCGATTATTCAGTTTAATACTGACACTATCGACAGCTGCAGCCGGCTGCTGTCACATACTGAGGTACCGATACTCGATATTGGTGCGCTGAATCCGCATTCGGTCGGGATCAGTATCGGCGTGGATTATGCTAAGGCAGTCAGAATGCTTGTGACACAACTGTCTGCCGCCTCTTTAAAAAATATTGCGTTGCTTTGTACCCCCGCGAACAACAGGATGTCTCGTCAGATATTGAGTGGCTGGAATACAGCTATGCTTTCCCTGAATCGTTCTCCGCACAGGGTAGTAGCCACTCATCTGCCTTCAGCTATCACCACCGGGCTGAATGTGTTCAGCGATCTGATGATTACCTGGAGTGACCTCGACGGGTTAATTTGTACCTCGGATGAAATAGCCTGTGGGTGTATGATGGCCTGCCATAATGCAGGTATAAAAGTCCCTGATACTCTTGCCATTGCCAGTCTGGGGGGAAGCAGCTTATCAAAGGTATGTTCTCCGTCTTTAACGACAGTTGAGTTCCCCTGGCATGATATCGGAAACAGGGCCGGCAAAGCCCTTCTCGATTTGCTTAATGATGTGCCCGGTGACAAATATATTGAAATGCCCGGTGTGCTTAAAGTCAGGGCAAGTACACCCGGTTAATTTTCGCAGCAACACAGGGCAATACAGCGGTAACCGTATTCACTCTCTGCGGATAAGCCGGATGTGTCTGACGGATAAGGTCATAACAGGGTGAGGGATGAGTCGCTGGCTTATCTTTGTCTGCCGGGTGTGCTATAGCTGCTAATACGACAGGAGTCTGTTTAACAGGCAAGGCCAGTGATGGTCGCATAAGTGTCCGTCATCAAAACCGGCTGGATATTTATATGCCGGGCAGGTGGCTGACGAACATTCCTGTCAGATGCAACAGCAAGTTATACGCTAACGTCATCATTTTTAATAAACAATGACGGCTATTTAAATATAAAAATATCCGCCATTGTTCTGTTTATTATGGTTTTTCTGCCGGTATACCCTGACCGGAGAGTTCATAGCTGATATTGCCAATAACTGTATCCGGGTCAAAATTAATATGGCTTATAGCATGTTTATCACCGGAAGCATTATTATAGATATCAAGAGTCGCAAAAGGCGCCCCTGTATCATTCGTGCCGTATGCAACCTGATAGGCAGTGTTTTCATTGTAGACTGTGAACGCATTAAGGCTATGTTTTTTATCCCCCTGGCTAATAAATGATGTATTCCTTTTCGGGACAACAATATTTTTTTGTTGTGTTACACCTGAGACGGTCTGGCCGAATGAGTATGATACCTCTGACTGAATAATACAGACCTCTACTTCTTTATCATGATCAGAGGTCTGTGCATAGAATACAGGGTCTGCACAGCGATGAAGTTTGGCCTGGTCAGGAGAATTACTGGTAGCGGCATAGCTTACAGGTATAGAAATAATACTCGTGACAGCAGTCAATAAGCATAAGTGCTTTAGTTTCATTACTGTTTCTCCAAATAGTCTTGATAGTATAACAGTATAGACATTATTGATTCAGCTGCTGAAATTACCTTCAATCTGTTTATATTTTTATATGACGGCTATACAGGAAACCCACACAGCCCGGAGAGTGAACAGTTTGCCTGTTATTATTGTGGAAGATAACTGTCTGAAATACTCTGCTGCTGCCTGAAAGTTACCCGGGCACGACACCCCGGGTCAGGCTGTCACTAATAATGATTACAGGTTTCAGGTACCGGCATTTTCTTTTCCAGAAATATTTCAGCCACCATACAACGTGCACCGCCTCCGCCCAGATCTTCAATGATGTCAATAGGCGCCAGGGCGAGTCGGGCGTAATCTGAAATCTTCTGCTGCTGCTCCGGCGTGAAGGATGCCCATGCCCGGCCAGACATGGCGTATACCGGCTGGCCGTGACAGTCTTTTAGCTCAATAACGTTACAGACAAAGGCTTCCATCTGGCGCCAGGTCACGTCGATAACTTCTTTGCCGGTACGCTGAAGAGATGCGAGCAGCCGCTGTCGTTCCGCTCCGGACGAGAGGGATTCAAGACAGACGATGGCATATTTTTTCCCAAGGCTCATCATCACGTTAGTATGATAAACAGGCTGCTGATGGCGGTCATATGCATTGAACCAGTGCATACGGTAACCTGATATTCTTTCAAATTCTTTGGCTGCCACTTCCGAACTGCGCGACGATCGGCATGCGTAGGCGATACGATGATCATGATCCAGAATAAGTGACCCGGTTCCTTCGAGATAAAGACCTTTTTCTTCAAAAACAGACAGGTCAATTCTTCGGTTAACAATATAGTCTTGCGTCAGGTCGGCGATGATATCCTGCCTGCGTTCTCGCCGGCGATTTTTCGCTTCCATCGGAAACGTATATATAGTGCCGTCTCCCATCATGGCTATCCAGTTGTTGGGAAACAGGGAGTCGGGTGTATCCCGGGCTGTATCCTCATCTATCACCTTGACATTAACCCCTGCCTCCTCAAGTGCCGTGACGTAACCATCGAAAGCGGTCCTTGCAAGCTCTGCGACGTCAGGAACCTGACTTAATGTTTTCTGGAAAGAATTACTCAGACGTGTCTCGGGATTTCCTTTAAAAGCCGCCGGACGTACCATCAGAACAGAATGTGTTGTTTGCATCTTGAATGTTACTCCGGGTGTTTCAGAAAACGGTAAAGGTCGCGGGGGTTAGCCGGGGCAGGAACCAGACGGACAGTGCTGCCAATATGGTGTTGCCGGGCCATGTCATTGATCAGGCGGAGCGTCGAGAAGTCTTCAATGGCAAACCCGACTGAATCAAATACGGTCACCGCTGTATCGCTCTTTCTGCCGGGACGCTCTCCTCTGAGCACCTGCCAAAGCTCCGTAACGGAAAAATCGTCCGGCATCTGCTGTATTTCGCCTTCTATACGTGACTGCGGGGTAAATTCGACGAAAATATCTGCTTCACTGAGTATCCGGGCTTCAAGCTCTGTTTTGCCCGGACAGTCGCCGCCAACTGCGTTGAGATGCATACCCGGCTTAACCTGTGCAGCAGAAATAATGGTCGCATTGGTTTTATCAGCAGTAATGGTGGTAATAACATCGGCCTGTGCCACGGCTTCATCAACACTGCGGCAGAAATGCAGGTTAATGCCAGCATAATCCCTGAGATTAGCGGCCAGTTTTTCTGTGGCTGTATCATCGACATCGTAAAGCCAGAAATCCGTGAGTTTCAGGACTTCACTGAACGCGATTATCTGAAACTCGCTCTGTGCTCCGTTACCAATTACGGCCATATGTCGTGCGTTTTTACGCATCAGATATTTGGCAGCCAGTACCGATGTTGCTGCTGTGCGTAGCGCGGTGGCAAGCGTGAATTCGCTCAACAGGAGCGGGTAGCCGGTCGCAATTTCTGCCAGCGCGCCAAAAGCCATAACGGTTAGCTGATTATGAAGGGTATTCTGAGGGTGCCCGTTCACGTATTTGAAGCCGTAATATGCAGAGTCAGCCGCCGGCATCAGCTCAATCACACCAATATCAGAATGGCTTGCCACCCGTGGTGTTTTATCAAATTCTCCCCAACGTAAAAAATCATACTCAATATAATCAACCAGCTGTCTGATAAATCCGGCTACGCCGGACAGGTTTACCAGCTTACTCATATCATGCGTATCAATAAATCGCGTCATTAAAGATTCTCCCTGTGGTCCTGAAACAACAGTATGAAACATTAATTTGTCTTATATAAGTTGATAAAAAGGCCAAAAAGATATATTTATTAGCAATATGTAAATGCAGAAAATCATTTTGAGATGAAAGATACAGACAAACACCTTGTGGCGCTGCTGCGTGAAAATGCACGGGCATCAGTAACTGAACTTGCAGCAACAATGAAAGTATCCCGTGCTACCGTCCAGAAACGTATGGAAGCGCTGGAAAACGAAGGCGTCATAACCGGTTATACCGTCAAAGTAAAACCGGGTGTCGAACAGAACAAAATCAGGGCCTGGATGAATGTCGCGGTAGAAGGAACAAAAGCGAAAACGGTACTTCAGCAACTGCGTGGCGATCCGGCGGTTTATACACTGCACACGACCAATGGTAAATGGGATTTATTAGTTGAGCTTCGCTCGGATTCACTGGAAAACTTTGACCGGATACTGGGCCGGGTCAGGCGTATCGAAGGAATTCAGAATACGGAAACCAGCATACTACTTTCCACTCATAAAGCCTGATAAAACAAGGCAGTTACAATGTTCCAGCGCGATAACGTAATCTGAAAATTGATAAAAGGATACGACGTGCTTTCGTGACAATTGTCGGTGGATATCATTAGCCGTTTGCTGAAGGCTTTTAAGAAGCGGGTACCGGGGGATATTTTTGACAGGGTACTGATATTTTTCGCGAACTTTAGCCCGTTTTACTGCCGGGTATTCACTGTCCATCCACGATGAGTTGCTTTTTTTAAAACCAGCCGGGGCAGTCCGGAATAAAAAAACCACGCGATTACGTGAATTTTTTATTTTTTTGCGATTTGCGGCGACGGCCTGGAATCAGAAGATCCTGCGGATTGTATTTTTACTCACGGCAACGATCGATTGTGCCGCTACGCAGTGGTGGTTCTGAAAGCACAGTAAGCTGAAGCTGACGGAGGGCCGGCCCTCCGTCGTAAAACCGCAGTTACGGCTGCTGTGATACCCGCAACAGTGCCTCTTCCAGTGATGCCGGGAACATCTGACCGTGACTCAGACCGGGAAACAATAGATAACTCGCCGTAACGCCTTTATCATGCAACTGAGAGACGCTTTTACTGACCGCTGCCAGGATATCATTACCCGGAGCCGTATTTTTCCGCTGCAGATCTCCGTCACCTTCCATCAGAAACAGATGTTTATTCCGTAGCCGGTCAGCCGGAAGTGATGTCATCAGTGTCAGCAAATTAAAGTCCATCTGTCCCAACGACGGACTGGCGGAGTAATACTGATGAAAGAAATCCGAATGAACATAAGAATCCAGCACCCACAGTCCGGCGAATGAGTGGCCCCATACCCCACGTTGTGCGGTATTCAGTGGCAGATTATTTTCTGCCTGCGGCGCGATAGTGCCTTCCAGTAGTTTGCGAAACACCAGACTTCCTCCGGCGGGCCTGCCGCGGCGATCCTGCTGCTGCGATGAACCGTTCCCGGAAGTCACCGCCGGAGTATAATCGTAGGTCCGGCCTTTAAGATCGAAAGGCAGGTTGGTCTGATAACCGACCGCAACAATCACCGGCGGATTATGTTGCGACAGCTTTTCCAGCAGCGGTTCAGAGAGTTTATCCATCACCGCGTTGCCGTCCAGCATATACAGCACCGGATACCCTTTCACCGGCGGTGCTTTATCCGGAATCGCAGTCCACACTCTGTAATGTCGCTGCCCGTCAGTCGAATCGAAACTTTTGACCCTGAAGTGATACACTGCCGAACCTTTATCAGCAATGTTGGGTCCCAGCGGGGCCATATTCGGCCTGGCATCCGCCACAGAACAGGCACCGGCCATAGATCCGCTAATGCAAACCAGTAAGATCAGATTTTTATAGTCAGCCAGCCTGCGGCCAGAAGCATTCATGAACATCACTCTCCAATAGCAATACCGCCGGCAGAGCTGGGCGGTATCAGGTTAACTCCGTCAGATAGGGGCTGACAGCCTTCGGGGCAGGGCAGCAGCTCACCGCCCCTGTCGCACTGACGATCAGAAGTGCATTCCCAGTTCCATGTAGTAGGTCCGCCCTGATTCATTGTAGGTCCGGGCACCGGCGCCATAGGCGTAAGTTCCGTTGGAACCTGTGGTTAACGCATTACCTTCACGGTAGTGACGTTTATCCAGCAGGTTATCGATACCTGCGGTCACATCCATATTTTTATTCACACTGTAGACAGCGCTGAACCCGAACACCGCATAAGGGTTCACCTGCCAGGTTTCGCTGCCGGAAGTTGCCACACCCTGAGTATTATATTTTTGCGGTTTCTGTCTGCCATACCAGGTCATGGTTCCCTGAACGGCTAAATCGTTAGTTGCCTGCCAGTCCAGCTCTGAGTTTATGGTGAATTTAGGAATTATCGACAGATAATCACCGGTGGATTTATTCTCGTTATCAATGATATAGGTGAAATTATTATTCATAGTCACCCGATCACTGATCGGGAAATTAAAGGTCCCTTCCAGCCCTTGTACCACTGATTTCGGTACGTTAGTCCACTGATAGACGTTGGAAGTACCGTTGTAGTAGGCAGAACTGGTGCCGGCTTCGATTTTGTTACGGTAATCGTTACGGTACCAGGTCAGACCGGCCTGAACACGTTCATGATGGTATTCAATGCCGATTTCTTTGTTGATACTGGTTTCAGCCTTCAGGTTTTTATTGCCCTGCAGGTAGCAACTGGAACCTGTGTCATAGCAACCATTGCCGCTGCTGTACAGCAGATAGTTCGGGTTAGTCTGGTACAGATTCGGAGCCTTCCATGCCCTGGCAATTCCCATCTTCAGGGTAAAGTCGCCACCCAGATCCTGTGACAGATTCAGAGACGGACTGACATTACTACCGGTATAGGACTGATGATTTAAGCGAATTCCCGGGGTCAGACGAGTTGAGTCGGTCAGGTCGATATTATCTTCGGTATAGATACCCCAGATATTTGCCGAGCTGTATTCACTACGGTAGCTGCCAGATACGCCGTCAATATCTGATGTTGCTGCCAGAGTATTCGATGTCGGATCTTTCATCGTCTGGTGATTAAATTCAGCACCAAAGGTCAGATTCTGCTGTACCCGGCCGCTAATCGGAATATTAATATCCGAGTGGAGATTAGTATCATTCAGATTAATGGTTGCAAAGCCTTCATCAATGGAGGAAAACAGCCCTTCCACCCCTCCGGATAAGCCTTCTTTCAGTCGGGTATTACGGGTTTTTTCAAACTGTATGTAGTTATTGGTGGTGACACCATTGTCCCGGGCACCGGTGTACTTAAGCGCCAGAGTCTGGCGATAAATAATATTAGTTTCCTTACCGTAATAAGCTTTGGTCAGAGTGGTGTTGTTAGTATTCTGAGTGTCTCCGGCATACAGGTTACCCTGACGGCTGTAGCCTGCATCTAATTCCAGCGCCTGCATTGGGGCAAATTCCCAGCGCAATACACCGTTAATATTTTTATTAACGCCCCCTTCACGGCCGGCCGGAACCATACCGGCATATTTTCCGGTACGCTCTGCGGAATGACCGTCGTTAATGTTCTGACCATCGGCCTGGGTTTTACTCCAGTTGCCATACAGCCGCATGGTCAGGTTATCGGTCAGCCCGCCACTCAGGTCGAAGTTTTCACGTTTAGTCGCACCTTCCTGTTTGTGCTCCGGGACGTTGTAATAACTATTAAAGCTGCCATGCCAGGTTTTCCCAGCGGGCCTGGTCACAATATTGACCACGCCCCCCATGGCACCGTTACCATACAATGCCGCGGCCGGGCCACGGATAACCTCTATATGGTCGATCATTTCCGGAGGTACCCAGTTGCTGTCACCACGGGTATCGCGTTCACCACGCCAGCCGTAGCGTACTGAGTTACGGCTGCTGACTGGCATGCCATCAATCAGGATCAGCGTGTTCTCCGGCCCCATACCGCGAATATCAATCTGTCGGTTGTTACCCCGCTGGCCGCTGGTGGAGTTTCCCGTCAGATTAACGCCTGGCATAGTACGGATAATTTCGGATACATCGCGCTGGATGGGATGTTTTTTAATAGCTTCCTGATCGATGATCGAGACGCCCGGGGCCTGCAGCGTCTGTAGCCGACCAGTCACTACCAGCGGGGGGCCGTCCTCTTTTTTCGCCTCAGGAATGAGTACTTTTTTTGTTTCAGAGGAGGGCTGTTTTTTAACCGGCTCTCTGATGTTTTGCATGACATTCTGATCTGAAGTATCGGCTGCGTTAGACAAAGGGGTAATAAAATTGCCTGCCACCAGAGATGCCAGAAGCGAGTATTTCAATGATTTATTTGCCATAAAAGAGTAAAGTTTCTGCATGTTTTTTTGAATTAAAATACTAATGAGAATTATTTTTAATATCAATAATAGAAGTAATGGAAGGGTAAGCAAAGTGTAAAGCGGTTGTGCATGCCACGGTGTCGGGTGATACCACGGCGATTACGGTACTTTAATCTTTAAGCAGTGCGTTAATGATTAATAAATTCAGCTGAACGGATCATTTTTTTAATAATTAACATGGTTTGTTACAAATGGAATTATTCACTCTATTAGTAATAAGTGTCCGTATAATATTTAAGGTTACAATGAACCATAAATATATCCCGACAAGGGGAGTCTCTCTGACCGGGAACTTACCGATTGCGGGGAAAACCACAGGTTCAGGCATATCCAGTCACCGCGTTTTGGTGGTTCCGGCCCGGTGGTAGGTATCAAGGTAGTTGTCATTCCCGGTTAATTTAAGCCGCCTGTTTTTCCCGTTCCGGGTTCAGGGTAACTGATCTTACCCAGCAATAGTGGACACGCGACTAAGTGAGTAAACTCTCAACCAGAGGTAGCTCACATGACAAAGCCAGCATCAACCATAAAGAAGACGCGTAAGCAGCACACGCGGTAAGTGTCAAGGTAGTTGTCACCCCCGGTTAATTTAAGCCGCCTGTTTTTCCCGTTCCGGGTTCAACGTTACC
>NZ_JAERJP010000012.1:0-1388 GCF_018257575.1 Tatumella sp. JGM91
GCAAAACGCCTCTGGCGTTGTAAGGTTAAGCCTCACGGGTCATTAGTACCGGTTAGCTCAATGCATCGCTGCACTTACACATCCGGCCTATCAACGTCGTAGTCTTCAACGTCCCTTCAGGACTCTCAAGGAGTCAGGGAGAACTCATCTCGGGGCAAGTTTCGTGCTTAGATGCTTTCAGCACTTATCTTTTCCGCACTTAGCTACCGGGCAATGCCATTGGCATGACAACCCGAACACCAGTGGTGCGTTCACTCCGGTCCTCTCGTACTAGGAGCAACCCCCCTCAATTCTCCAGCGCCCACGGCAGATAGGGACCGAACTGTCTCACGACGTTCTAAACCCAGCTCGCGTACCACTTTAAACGGCGAACAGCCGTACCCTTGGGACCTACTTCAGCCCCAGGATGTGATGAGCCGACATCGAGGTGCCAAACACCGCCGTCGATATGAACTCTTGGGCGGTATCAGCCTGTTATCCCCGGAGTACCTTTTATCCGTTGAGCGATGGCCCTTCCATTCAGAACCACCGGATCACTAAGACCTGCTTTCGCACCTGCTCGAACCGTCACTCTCGCAGTCAAGCTAGCTTATGCCTTTGCACTAACCTCACGATGTCCGACCGTGATTAGCTAACCTTCGTGCTCCTCCGTTACTCTTTGGGAGGAGACCGCCCCAGTCAAACTACCCACCAGACACTGTCCGCAACCCGGATTACGGGTCTACGTTAGACTATCAAACATTAAAGGGTGGTATTTCAAGGTTGGCTCCGTACGAACTGGCGTCCGTACTTCAAAGCCTCCCACCTATCCTGCACATCAAGGCTCAATAGTCAGTGTCAAGCTATAGTAAAGGTTCACGGGGTCTTTCCGTCTTGCCGCGGGTACACTGCATCTTCACAGCGATTTCAATTTCACTGAGTCTCGGGTGGAGACAGCCTGGCCATCATTACGCCATTCGTGCAGGTCGGAACTTACCCGACAAGGAATTTCGCTACCTTAGGACCGTTATAGTTACGGCCGCCGTTTACCGGGGCTTCGATCAAGAGCTTCTCCTTGCGGATAACCCCATCAATTAACCTTCCGGCACCGGGCAGGCGTCACACCGTATACGTCCACTTTCGTGTTTGCACAGTGCTGTGTTTTTAATAAACAGTTGCAGCCAGCTGGTATCTTCGACTGGCTTCAGCTCCGGGAGCAAGTCCCTTCACCTACGCGCCAGCGTGCCTTCTCCCGAAGTTACGGCACCATTTTGCCTAGTTCCTTCACCCGAGTTCTCTCAAGCGCCTTGGTATTCTCTACCTGACCACCTGTGTCGGTTTGGGGTACGATTTCGTGTTACCTGGAGCTTAGAGGCTTTTCCCGGAAGCAGGGCATTTGTCACTTCAGT
>NZ_JAERJP010000012.1:1485-3483 GCF_018257575.1 Tatumella sp. JGM91
GTGAAATTCCGGATTTGCCTGGAATCTCAGCCTACACGCTTAAACCGGGACAACCGTCGCCCGGATGACATAGCCTTCTCCGTCCCCCCTTCGCAGTAACACCAAGTACAGGAATATTAACCTGTTTCCCATCGACTACGCTTTTCAGCCTCGCCTTAGGGGTCGACTCACCCTGCCCCGATTAACGTTGGACAGGAACCCTTGGTCTTCCGGCGAGCGGGCTTTTCACCCGCTTTATCGTTACTCATGTCAGCATTCGCACTTCTGATACCTCCAGCAGCCCTCACAGACCACCTTCAACGGCTTACAGAACGCTCCCCTACCCAACAACACATAGTGTCGCTGCCGCAGCTTCGGTGCACAGTTTAGCCCCGTTACATCTTCCGCGCAGGCCGACTCGACCAGTGAGCTATTACGCTTTCTTTAAATGATGGCTGCTTCTAAGCCAACATCCTGGCTGTCTGAGCCTTCCCACATCGTTTCCCACTTAACTGTGACTTTGGGACCTTAGCTGGCGGTCTGGGTTGTTTCCCTCTTCACGACGGACGTTAGCACCCGCCGTGTGTCTCCCGTGATAACATTCTCCGGTATTCGCAGTTTGCATCGGGTTGGTAAGCCGGGATGGCCCCCTAGCCGAAACAGTGCTCTACCCCCGGAGATGAATTCACGAGGCGCTACCTAAATAGCTTTCGGGGAGAACCAGCTATCTCCCGGTTTGATTGGCCTTTCACCCCCAGCCACAGGTCATCCGCTAATTTTTCAACATTAGTCGGTTCGGTCCTCCAGTTAGTGTTACCCAACCTTCAACCTGCCCATGGCTAGATCACCGGGTTTCGGGTCTATACCCTGCAACTTAACGCCCAGTTAAGACTCGGTTTCCCTTCGGCTCCCCTATTCGGTTAACCTTGCTACAGAATATAAGTCGCTGACCCATTATACAAAAGGTACGCAGTCACACCATAAAAGGTGCTCCCACTGCTTGTACGTACACGGTTTCAGGTTCTTTTCACTCCCCTCGCCGGGGTTCTTTTCGCCTTTCCCTCACGGTACTGGTTCACTATCGGTCAGTCAGGAGTATTTAGCCTTGGAGGATGGTCCCCCCATATTCAGACAGGATACCACGTGTCCCGCCCTACTCTTCGAACTCACAATGTGTGTATTTTCATGTACGGGACTTTCACCCTGTATCGTGCGACATTCCGGACGCTTCCATTAATACACACACTGATGATGGTTCCGGGCTCCTCCCCGTTCGCTCGCCGCTACTGGGGGAATCTCGGTTGATTTCTTTTCCTCGGGGTACTTAGATGTTTCAGTTCCCCCGGTTCGCTTCGCAACACTATGTATTCATGTTGCGATGATGCACTGAGTGCACCGGGTTTCCCCATTCGGAAATCGTCGGCTATAACGGTTCATATCACCTTACCGACGCTTATCGCAGATTAGCACGTCCTTCATCGCCTCTGACTGCCAGGGCATCCACCGTGTACGCTTATTCGCTTAACCTCACAACCCACAGACGTCTTGCAACGACTTATGAATCGTAAAAGTTTTTGAGAGACTCTGAATAACTCTCGTTATTCATTGTTTTCAAATTTTCAGCTTGTTCCGGATTGTTAAAGAGCAATATCTTAAACATGACTCGTAAGTCATCTTTAAGATATATCGGTCGGTGACTTTCACTCACATACCAGCAAGTGGCGTCCCCTAGGGGATTCGAACCCCTGTTACCGCCGTGAAAGGGCGGTGTCCTGGGCCTCTAGACGAAGGGGACGTGAAATTTGCTGCCGCGAATCACTGATTCGCTAATTTCACGTAAGGGCGAGGTTTTTCTTCAGAAAACCGAGCGACAATGTTTTTTGTCACCACCCCCAACGCGTAAACGCCTTGCTCATACTTTCTATCAGACAATCTGTGTGGACACTGCGCAGAAGTGTATCTTCAGGTAAGGAGGTGATCCAACCGCAGGTTCCCCTACGGTTACCTTGTTACGACTTC
>NZ_JAERJP010000012.1:3491-119599 GCF_018257575.1 Tatumella sp. JGM91
AACACTGCGCAGAAGTGTATCTTCAGGTAAGGAGGTGATCCAACCGCAGGTTCCCCTACGGTTACCTTGTTACGACTTCACCCCAGTCATGAATCACAAAGTGGTAAACGCCCTCCCGAAGGTTAAGCTATCTACTTCTTTTGCAACCCACTCCCATGGTGTGACGGGCGGTGTGTACAAGGCCCGGGAACGTATTCACCGTAGCATTCTGATCTACGATTACTAGCGATTCCGACTTCATGGAGTCGAGTTGCAGACTCCAATCCGGACTACGACGCACTTTATGAGGTCCGCTTGCTCTCGCGAGGTCGCTTCTCTTTGTATGCGCCATTGTAGCACGTGTGTAGCCCTACTCGTAAGGGCCATGATGACTTGACGTCATCCCCACCTTCCTCCGGTTTATCACCGGCAGTCTCCTTTGAGTTCCCGACCGAATCGCTGGCAACAAAGGATAGGGGTTGCGCTCGTTGCGGGACTTAACCCAACATTTCACAACACGAGCTGACGACAGCCATGCAGCACCTGTCTCAGAGTTCCCGAAGGCACCAAAGCATCTCTGCTAAGTTCTCTGGATGTCAAGAGTAGGTAAGGTTCTTCGCGTTGCATCGAATTAAACCACATGCTCCACCGCTTGTGCGGGCCCCCGTCAATTCATTTGAGTTTTAACCTTGCGGCCGTACTCCCCAGGCGGTCGACTTAACGCGTTAGCTCCGGAAGCCACGCCTCAAGGGCACAGCCTCCAAGTCGACATCGTTTACGGCGTGGACTACCAGGGTATCTAATCCTGTTTGCTCCCCACGCTTTCGCACCTGAGCGTCAGTCTTTGTCCAGGGGGCCGCCTTCGCCACCGGTATTCCTCCAGATCTCTACGCATTTCACCGCTACACCTGGAATTCTACCCCCCTCTACAAGACTCTAGTCTGCCAGTTTCGAATGCAGTTCCCGGGTTGAGCCCGGGGATTTCACATCCGACTTGACAGACCGCCTGCGTGCGCTTTACGCCCAGTAATTCCGATTAACGCTTGCACCCTCCGTATTACCGCGGCTGCTGGCACGGAGTTAGCCGGTGCTTCTTCTGCGGGTAACGTCAATCACTGCGGTTATTAACCGCAATGCCTTCCTCCCCGCTGAAAGTACTTTACAACCCGAAGGCCTTCTTCATACACGCGGCATGGCTGCATCAGGCTTGCGCCCATTGTGCAATATTCCCCACTGCTGCCTCCCGTAGGAGTCTGGACCGTGTCTCAGTTCCAGTGTGGCTGGTCATCCTCTCAGACCAGCTAGGGATCGTCGCCTAGGTGAGCCATTACCCCACCTACTAGCTAATCCCATCTGGGCACATCCGATGGTGCGAGGCCCGAAGGTCCCCCGCTTTGGTCTTGCGACATTATGCGGTATTAGCTACCGTTTCCAGTAGTTATCCCCCTCCATCAGGCAGTTTCCCAGACATTACTCACCCGTCCGCCACTCGTCACCCGGGGAGCAAGCTCCCCTGTGCTACCGTTCGACTTGCATGTGTTAGGCCTGCCGCCAGCGTTCAATCTGAGCCATGATCAAACTCTTCAATTTAAAGTTTGATTTGCTTAAAACATGTTTAAGCGATGCTCAAGTGTAAAACACTCATAATGAATTTCATTATGTGTTCACTCTTAAGACTTGATATTTTTTACGTCCGGAGACGTTTGATATCAATCCTGCGAGTGCCCACACAGATTGTCTGATAAATTGTTAAAGAGCGTTGCAGTTCAACCGTTTAGGTTGTCACTGCGAGGTGGCGTATATTACGCTTTTCACCTCAGGAGTCAACCACTATTTCGTGATTTTTTCTCCGGACCGAATCGCTTCGGTCCCTGTCACGCCGCTGCGCATCGCGCTTTGCCGTGTCAGTGGTTGCGCATTATAGGGAATGTTTCCGGAAGCGCAACCCCAAATAATCATTTATTTTCTGTTCGCTGAAACTTCACACAAATTGAACTATTAACCAGCTACACCGCAGACTTTTTAATCAGTTCCGGCAGTTCTGCAAGGCTATTCAACACCCGGTCAGCAGCAGATTCGCTCTCAGCGGTTAAAGGCTGGCCACTGCGTACCAGAATGTTATGCCCCACCCCTGCAGCCTGACCCGCCAGCATATCTTCGCGCTTATCTCCCACCATATAGGATGCTGCCATATCTATATTCAATTGCTGCTGACCGGATAACAACATCCCTGGCAGGGGCTTACGACACTCACACACTTGCTTATACTCAGCAACAGCGCCTTCTGGATGATGAGGACAATAATAGATACCATCTAAGTCCACACCGCGATCAGCCAGTGACCAGTCCATCCATTCAGTCAGCTGCATAAACTGATTTTCTGTATATTTACCACGTGCAATACCTGACTGGTTTGTGACCACCACCAGCGCATAACCCATCGCTTTCAGTTCCTGCATCGCTTCAATGACACCATCGATAAACTGAAAATCATCGACCTGATGTACAAATCCATGATCAATATTAATTGTGCCATCACGATCCAGAAAAATTGCCGGTATTTTGTTCGCCACTCATTTACTCCTCTGTTTAACTGTACTCAGTATCGCATGTTCATCTGCCGGAGTGTATTAAAAGCCGGAAAGATGCCCTGACGACAACAGGGGCCTTTGCCTCTGTATAAATACCGGGCCATCCCTGATGCTGTTTTTCTTCATCTATATGGGGAAGCCGGTACTGGTTTACTGCTCCCCTCTCTGCGCCTGATGATTTCTTTTCATCAGTACATCACCGGCACCGTCACTTCGCACCATCCGCCAGCCCTGTGAATAGCGGCACGGAGTAAACTGCTACACAGAACAGGAGCAGGTTTGCTTATACGGCCGGGTCTATGGGATGGGATGGAACAGCCTGACAGAGTGTGATTACGGTAGCAGTCAGCTTACTGCTGTTTCCGGATAGCTATCAGTTATGCAAAATGGCACTAAGACTTTCATTGATTTAGACGTCTGGATGCCTTAACATCCTTTTCAATCACAGACATTGTCTCTGTATTCATGTCTGATAACGACGGTAAAATCTTACAAAATAACGATTACTTAGATGATTAAATTAGAAAACATCAGCAAAGTCTTCAGCCAGGGGACACAGACCATCACGGCATTGTCCGATGTCAGTCTGCATGTGCCTGCCGGCCAGATTTATGGCGTGATCGGTGCTTCAGGTGCCGGAAAAAGTACCCTTATTCGCTGCGTAAACTTACTGGAACGCCCGACCTCTGGCCGGGTTGTGGTCGATGGCCAGGAGCTGACCGCCTTTTCTGAGAAACAACTGACCCTTGCCCGCCGCCAGATAGGCATGATTTTTCAGCATTTTAATTTGCTGAATTCCCGTACAGTATTTGGCAATGTTGCTCTGCCACTGGAACTTGAAAATCGCCCACGCGCCGAAATTCACCAGAAAGTGACAGATTTACTGGAGCTGGTCGGACTGGGAGATAAACATAATTCGCGTCCGGGTAACCTGTCTGGCGGCCAGAAACAGCGCGTCGCTATTGCCCGCGCACTGGCCAGTGACCCGAAAGTGTTACTCTGTGACGAAGCAACCAGTGCCCTGGACCCTGCAACCACCCGCTCTATCCTTGAACTCCTGAAAGATATTAACCGCCGTCTGGGGCTGACCATTATGCTGATCACTCATGAGATGGATGTGGTGAAACGTATCTGTGATCAGGTTGCGATTATCAGTCAGGGAAAACTGATAGAGAAAGATCAGGTCAGTGAAGTGTTTTCACATCCTAAAACGCCTCTTGCCCAGCAGTTTATTCAGTCCACCCTGCATCTTGATATTCCGGATGATTATCAGCAACGCCTGAGTGACCGCGCATCCGAAGGTAAAATTCCGCTGCTGCGTCTTGAATTTACCGGTGAGTCAGTCGATGCCCCGCTGCTTTCCGAGGTTGCCAGACGGTTTGCGGTTGACTGCAACATTATCAGTGCCCAGATGGATTATGCCGGAGGGGTTAAATTTGGCATCATGCTGACAGAAGTCAGTGGTGATCAGCAAAACAGTCAGGCAGCCATTGACTGGCTGCGCGAGCAACATGTAAAAGCAGAGGTATTAGGCTATGTCTGAGGCCATGATTTGGTTACTGGCCGGCGGGGTCTGGGAAACGCTGATAATGACCTTTGTGTCGGGATTCTTCGGTTTCGTGATTGGACTGCCGGTCGGTGTATTACTGTACATTACCCGTCCCGGTCAGATTATCGAGAATAAAACCCTGTACCGGACCATTTCAGCTATCGTTAATATTTTCCGGTCAATCCCGTTTATTATTTTGCTGGTCTGGATGATCCCGTTCACCCGGATACTGGTCGGTACTTCTATCGGATTGCAGGCTGCTATTGTGCCTCTGACAATAGGCGCAGCGCCTTTTATTGCGCGTATGGTCGAAAATACATTACTGGAATTGCCTGCCGGGCTGATCGAAGCCTCACGGGCGATGGGAGCCACTCCGCTGCAAATTATCCGTAAAGTGCTGCTGCCGGAAGCCTTACCCGGCCTGATCAATGCGGCTACCATTACCCTGATCACTCTGGTCGGCTACTCCGCCATGGGGGGAGCTGTCGGTGCTGGCGGGCTGGGACAAATCGGTATTCAATATGGTTATATCGGTTACAACGCTCTGGTAATGAATACGGTATTAGTATTATTAGTTATTCTGGTGTATTTAATTCAGTTTGGTGGTGACCGCATCGTTCGTGCTGTCACTCATAAATAAGTCAGTCAGAAAAATGTTAATTAAGGACAACCTATGACTTTTACCTTTAAGAAAATGGCCGCACTGGGTGCGCTGATCGGTGTGATGGCACTGACAGGCTGCGACCAGAAAAGCAAAGAAGATCCCAACCATATTAAAGTCGGCGTGATTGCCGGTGCCGAACAGCAGGTTGCTGAGGTCGCACAAAAAGTGGCTAAAGAAAAATATGGCCTGGACGTAGAGCTGGTGACGTTTAATGACTATGTACTGCCAAATGAAGCCCTGAGCAAAGGCGATATTGATGTTAATGCCTTCCAGCATAAGCCTTACCTTGACCAGCAGATCAAAGATCGTGGCTATAAGCTGGTACCGGTTGGTAATACTTTTGTGTATCCGATTGCCGGTTACTCGAAAAAAATCAAATCCCTGAGCGAATTGCAGGACGGCGCACAGATTGCTATACCCAATGATCCGACGAACCTCGGACGTTCACTGCTGCTGCTGCAAAAAGTGGGGCTGATTAAACTGAAAGACAACAGTGGTCTGCTGCCTACAACACTGGATATCACCGAAAATCCAAAACACCTGAAAATTATTGAACTGGAAGCGCCGCAATTACCGCGTTCCCTGGATGACGATAAAATTACTCTGGCAATTATTAACACGACCTATGCCAGCCAGATTGGCTTTACTCCGCAAAAAGACGGTATTTTTGTCGAAGATAAAGACTCACCTTACGTTAACCTGATCGTTGCCCGTGAAGATAATAAAGACGCAGAAAACGTGAAAAATTTCGTTAAGGCTTATCAGTCTGATGAAGTGGCTGCAGCGGCTCAGAAAATTTTCAACGGCGGTGCGGTGAAAGGCTGGTAAACCAATCCGTAACCTAAAACAGGGGCGACAGTGATGTCGCCCTTTTTATTTATCCGCGCCAGTGGCTTGTTATTTTTTCCCGCTCTTGATTCAATAGCCGCAATTCTATTCTATGAGGGTAATTCCATGCGTCTGTTCCCGCTTTGCGTGTTTGCGTTAATGCTGACAGGCTGTTCTGTTCATCATGAAGCACCTGCGCAACATCAGCCGCTAAATTCCGGCCGGCATGCTGAACCTGAACGTAGCAAACCGGTTCGCCGGGCCGCTCCGGTAGACGTTTATACCTCTCCGACAGATTTGCTGAGTAAACCTTTCCGTGACTTAGGCGAAGTTTCAGGCGAAGACTGCCAGTCAGGCCCGCAAAGCTCTCCGGCGAATATCAACACCGCCCGGAAACGTATGCAGATCAAGGCTTCAGAGATCAAAGCAAATGCAGTGCTACTGCACCAGTGTACGGTAGTCACTACCGCGGCAGGATGCTACCGTCAGGCCGTCTGTCAGGGTTCTGCCCTGAAAGTCACCCGTCAATGACCAGCTTTACCTTTCAGCAAATCGGGGTAATACATTCCCCGTGGAAAGAGAAGTTTGCGGTGCCCCGTCAGCCGGGGCTGGTCACCCATGGCGGCGGTGAGTTACACCTGCTGCCTCCTTATAATCAGAGCGATACCGTGCGCGGACTGGAAGCGTTCAGTCATCTGTGGGTAACTTTCGTTTTTCATCAGACAATGGAACAAGGGTGGCATCCGACCGTCCGTCCTCCCCGGCTGGGCGGGAATCAGAGGATAGGCGTATTCGCGACCCGATCGACCTTTCGTCCTAACCCGCTGGGAATGTCTCTGGTTCAGCTTAAAGGGATCCGCACCGGCCGGCAGCAGGTGGTTCTGGAACTGGGCAGTCTGGATTTAGTCGACGGTACACCCGTCATTGATATTAAACCGTATCTTCCGTTTGTTGAATCGGTTCCTGAGGCTAGTGCAGGCTATGCCGGACAGGCACCGGAAGGGAATATGCCGGTGATTTTCACACCGGATGTCTGCCACCAATTACAGCAGCTGGGCGGTGATTATCCGCACCTGCAACAGTTTCTGTCAGAGGTTCTGGCCCAGGATCCCCGCCCGGCATATCGTAAAAACAACGAAGACAACCGGGAGTATGCTGTACGGGTACTCAATTTTAATGTGCGCTGGCGAATAATCGCCGGACGTAACGAGGTTTTTGCCATTGAGCCCGGCTAAATCGCACTTTTTGGCAGCGCGACTGACTGATACACTATCAGGTAACTAAAAACAGTTTTTTTCCGATTTTCCGTTTAACTGGAATATTAATTAATGCGTACTTCTCAATACTTACTCTCCACCCTTAAGGAGACTCCGTCTGATGCTGAGGTTATCAGCCATCAGTTAATGCTGCGTGCCGGCATGATCCGTAAACTGGCCTCGGGTTTATATACCTGGTTACCGACCGGTATCCGTGTCCTCAGAAAAGTCGAGAATATCGTACGTGAGGAAATGAACAGTGCCGGGGCCATCGAAATCAGTATGCCGGTGGTTCAGCCCGCTGACCTGTGGGAGGAAAGTGGCCGCTGGGAACAATATGGCCCGGAGCTGTTACGTATTAATGATCGTAATGAGCGTCCTTTTGTTCTGGGACCGACCCATGAAGAAGTGGTGACCGATCTAATCCGTAATGAACTCAGTTCTTACAAACAGCTGCCTCTCAACCTGTATCAAATCCAGACCAAATTCCGCGATGAAGTACGCCCGCGTTTCGGAGTAATGCGTTCCCGTGAATTTATTATGAAAGATGCTTATTCTTTCCATACATCACAGGAATCGCTGCAGGAAACGTACGACACTATGTATCGTGCGTACAGTCAGTCATTCAGCCGGATGGGGCTGGATTTCCGTGCCGTACAGGCTGATACCGGCTCAATCGGTGGCAGTGCTTCGCATGAATTCCAGGTACTGGCGAAAAATGGTGAAGACGATGTGATCTTCTCCAGCGACTCTGATTACGCAGCGAATATCGAACTGGCCGAAGCTGTTGCTCCGGCCGGTGAACGTCCGGCACCGGCGGAGGCCATGGTTCAGGTTGATACTCCCGATGCAAAAACTATCGCTGAGCTGGTTGAACAGTTTAAGGTTCCGGTAGAGAAAACGGTGAAGACGCTAGTGGTCAAGGCCGCCGAAGAGAGCGGTCACCGTCTGGTGGCATTGCTGGTTCGTGGTGATCATCAGCTGAACGAAGTCAAAGCGGAGAAACTGTCGCAGGTTGCCGTCCCTCTGAGCTTCGCTACCGAAGAAGAACTCCGCAGTGAACTGGGCGCCGGAGCTGGTTCTCTGGGGCCTGTCGGTCTGACAATTCCGGTCATTGCTGATCGTACTGTCGCTAAAATGAGTGATTTCAGTGCCGGTGCCAATATCGACGGTAAACACTGGTTTGGTATTAACTGGGTGCGTGACTTACCGGAAGCACAGGTTGCTGATATCCGTAATGTTATCGAAGGTGATATCAGCCCGGATGGAAAAGGCGTACTGCAGATTAAACGTGGTATCGAAGTGGGCCATATATTCCAGCTGGGTACCAAATACTCTGAAGCGATGAAAGCCACAGTTCAGGGTGAAGATGGCCGTAACCAGACACTGGCCATGGGTTGCTACGGTATCGGGATCACCCGAATTGTTGCCGCCGCCATTGAGCAAAACCATGACGAGCGCGGTATTCTCTGGCCTGATGCGCTGGCCCCTTTCCAGGTTGCCATCCTGCCGATGAATATGCATAAATCTTTCCGCGTCCGGCAGCTGGCCGAAGAGCTGTATCAGCAGTTCCAGGCCCTTGGCATTGATGTCATTCTCGATGATCGTAAAGAACGTCCGGGTGTGATGTTTGCGGATATGGAACTGATCGGTGTTCCTCATACTGTTGTTATCGGTGATCGTAATCTGGATAACGAAGAAATTGAGTACAAAAACCGTCGTCAGGCTGAGAAGCAGATGATTAAGACCAGCGATATTGTTAATTATCTGACATCGCGTATTCGCGGGTAACCGGCCTGCGGGGCTTTTGGCCCGGCAGAAACAAAAAACACATAACGCGGGTTATGTGTTTTTTTTTACTCTTCAGTCATGCTGTAGCCGCGGAGGCAGTACGGCAGTTACCCCTGATCGCGGACTTTACCACGCAGACTTTTGGTTGCCGATTGACGAGCCTTTGACTGTAACCGTCTGACTTTTGAAGCACGCGTCGGGCGGGTTGCTTTGCGGGGGGCATCTTCATAAGTCAGTTCACGGATCACATCCACCAGCCGCTGAACCGCAGCAGCCCTGTTTTTATCCTGACTACGGAAAGACTGCGATTTTATCACTACAACCCCGTCTGCGGTTATCAGGTGATGGTTCACATTCAGGAGTTTTTGCTGAATTTCAGCAGGCAGCCGGGAAGCACGGATATCGAAACGCAGATGCACCGCCGTTGACGCTTTATTCACATGTTGCCCGCCCGCCCCCTGAGCACGGATCGCCGTGAACTGGATATCCTCCGGGTCGAGAGTTATCTGACGGGTGACGTCAATCATGTGCTCGCCTGCCAGGGTGTTAATTGCAATTCAACATGCCGTTCACCGTCAGACAGCCAAATCATCCCTTCCTGCAGGGTCACCTGGAGATTCATATTGCGACTGGCAAGGTCGCTCAGCAGCCCGAGCTGTTGATCATCCATGTACCAGATGCTGAGATTTTTTAGGGTGCTCAGTTTCTCGCGGTTTTGCTGCCACCATACCTGCGCGGCCCGCTCACTATAAGCAAACAGCACGACCTGCTCTGCCAGTCCGGACGCTTTCTTCAGCCTGCGCTCTTCCGGCAGACCCAGTTCGATCCATAGTTTTACCGTACCATAATCATGATGTAACCAGAGTTCCGGCTGGTCATCTGCGGACAGCCCTTTAGTAAACTGTAATTTATCATCTGCATTCAGGATCCATGCCAGTAAACGCAGCATCATTCTTTCCTGAGTTTCTGAAGGATGCCTGGCCAGTGTCAGCTGTGTATCCGAAAAATATTGCCGGTCGAGATCGGCAATATTAACTGCCGCTTTGTAAATAGTTGCTTTTAAGGCCATGGCCCCTCCGATAACTGAATCCGGTTATTGTAACGGAAAGCGGCTAAAGACAGAAAAAACGATTATCTTTTCCGTTACGGAACAGTCCGACTGCCAGCATCTTGCTATCGCCGGACCAACGGCATAGGCTGTTAAAGACAAGGCCGGATCGATGATAACTGACTGATGTCAGATTTTGTCGATAAATATTGTGAATCAGTACAAGCGCGCTATGCTGACATTATCAGGGACCTTCGGCCGGTCCGGAAGCGTCAGGCGCCTGGCTCAGAAACGGTACGAGCGAGGATATAGCGGATTTTTCAGGGATTATGCGGCAATGACCGCTAAGAACTCACGGTGAGCGACTATGTCAATGAATGATACTTATCAACCCATTAATTGTGATGATTATGACTATCTTGAACTCGCCTGCCAGCATCAACTGATGCTGATGATTGCACTGAAAAATGGTGAAACGTTTGAGGCAACAGCCCGCGATTTACTGCTACGAAAGAAAGTTGAGTATCTGATAGTTGATCAGGCGGGATCGCAACGTGAATTGCGGCTGGACAGCATAAACAGCTTCAGTCATCCGGAAATCGGGACTGTGGTGATCAGCGAAAGCTGACCCTGTGTTCAGGGCTGCAGACACGGCCCTGAACACACGACTTAATCTTTACTTTGTTCTTCCTGCTGCCATTGCAGGAACCAGCACTGGCTGTCAGCTGACTCAGCAGGCTGAGCATGCTGACAGACGAAGACCCCCGGTGCACATACCGGCTCATCGTCATAAAACAAAACAGGGGTATTTTCCCTGAGCCAGGGAGGTACCCCGCACTCCTGCCATATTTTCTTCAGTGATCGTCCGCGGTCTCGTCCGACAATATATAAACGGCCGGCGGCACTGAACCTTACGGATACCTGTGTTGCTCTGTCCGGTAACCTTAAACGAATGCCCTGCGGGGCAGAGATCAGTTGCCCCAGATTATCCGGTAATATCAGGGGAACCTGCAGATCAGGCCAGTCCAGCCGGGTATCGCGCTGTCCCTGAAAACACCTGACCCACCAGAGATGACCGGCATAACGCCGGATTTCACCGCCGGAAATAACCAGTCTGGGATTGGCATCCTCACGACTGCAGGCAACTTCCTGCCATATACGGGCTAACTGGCTGCGTGATGGCATTAATGCTCCGCAACAGGCAAGCCAGCGCCGCAGTATGGCTGCCCGTTTCAATGGGCTGATATCCGTCAGCGGAGCTACCGGTATCGCCTGTTGCGGGGTAATCAGCCCGGCCAGTTCATCCTGTAACAGTTCATCCAGTAAGGCTTCCTGCTCACCACATAACCCGGCACTGCGGGATACTGCTGACGGGAAGTGCGGCCAGCGCCGGGTCAGTAACGGTAAAATTTCCAGCCGCAGGAAGTTACGGTCATAAGCCGGGTCGTCATTACTGTCATCCTCAATCCACCGCAGATCGTGCTGCTCTGCATAACCGGCAAGTTGTCGGCGGCTGCAGGAGAGTAACGGCCGCAGTATCGACCCGCAGGAAAATGGCATTACTGCCGGCATAGCGGCCAGTCCTGCCGGACCGCTGCCCCTTTTCAAGGCCAGCAGCAACGTTTCACACTGGTCATCCTGGTGATGCGCCGTCAGCAGGGCTTCTCCCGGATTCAGCAAACGAGAGAAAACACCATAGCGTGCCTGTCTGGCACTGGCTTCCGTCCCCAGCGCTCTGGTATCCAGCTGCACATATTCCACTCTCAGGGGAATATCCAGTGACCGGCAAAACTGCCGGCAATGGGTCACCCAGTCATCGGCGTAATGGCTTAACCCATGATGAATATGGACAGCCCGTACCCTGATATTCTGCTGATGCCGCAGCCCGGCGACCGCATGGAGCAGTACCGCAGAATCCAGCCCGCCGCTAAATGCGACCAGTAAATCTTTAAAGCCGAAAAGCGGAATATCTCCGGAAAACACAGTGCTCTGATTCATTGTTCTGCCAGTGATGGATAAGACTACAGGGCACGTTACCGGGAAAGCTTTCGTCATTCAAGCCAGACTTCTGGCAATGCCGCCCTGTCCCCAAAACAATGATGCCGCAGCAAAGCGGCATCCGGTGATCTGCTGAGGTTATCAGTGCGTTTTTTTCAGGACCTTAACCGTGTAACGCCCGTCCTCCTGCCGGTAAGCCCCGTGAATATCTGTTTCAAACCCCGGGAAACGGGCACCTATTTCACATAGCATCTGCAGGAATTCCAGTACCGGCAGACTCTGTTGTGTGATCATTTCTCCGGGCATCACCAGCGGTACTCCGGGCGGATATGGCAGGATCATATTGGCATTTATCCTGCCGGCGACCTCTTCGAGATAGACTTCTTCCGTCTCCCCTTTCAGTGCCTGATGAAAAGCCTGATAAGGAGTGATTACCATTTCCGGCAGAACATCGAAGGCGCGGTACATTAAATCAGGCAAGTTATGATGCATTACACATTGGTGAATATTTTCAGCCAGCGTCTGAATTCTCATCTCTTTATAGAACTCAGGCGCTTCACTGTACAGCGAAGGCAGCATATTTTTAACTTTCAGGTTCAGGTCAAAGGCGCGTTTAAACTCCGTCAGCGCCCGTAATAAACTCAGCGCCCGGGTTTTATCTATACCGATACTGAACAGGAATAACAGATTATAGGGACCTGTTTTTTCGACAATAATATCGTGTTCATCCAGGTATCTTGCAACAATGCTGGCCGGAATACCAAAAGGCGTCATTGCCCCCTGATGGTCCATTCCGGGGGTAAGTAAGGTGATTTTTACCGGATCAAGGTACATATGCCGGTGATCAATATCCTTAAAGCCATGCCAGGTACTGCCGGGGGTTAATTCCCAGCATTCAGTCCGGGAAATATCTTCCGGCTGCCAGACGTCAAAAAACCAGCTGTCAGATTCTTTATAGAGCCGCTTAATCTCTTTACGGAACTTAATGGCTCTCAGGATCGAACTCTCTATCAGGTGTTTCCCTGAATTACCTTTCATCATCGCGGCCGCCGTTTCAGCAGAGGCGACTATCCCATAGTGCGGAGAGGTGGTGGTATGCATCATGTAAGATTCATTGAAAGTATGCTCATCAATGTCCCCTTTCACATGGATCATCGATGCCTGAGAAAACGCAGCCAGCAGTTTATGGGTCGACTGGGTTTCATAGATGGTTTTTCCGGCTGTCCTTTCACCACTCATTCCGCATTTTCCCTGATAAATCGGATGAAAATTAGTATAGGGAACCCAGGCTGAATCAAAATGAATCGAGCTGACATCAAGGGTATCTTTAATAAAATCAGTATTATACAGCAGACCGTCATAAGTAGAGTTAGTGATCACCGCATGTACCGGCCAGCTGGCTCCGGGAGTACTGTCGACCCGATGGCTGATCGTTTCATGACTAAACTCAGCGCAGGGGATTCCGCCTAAAATGCCATAAGCGTTACGGGTTGGGCGGAAATAAACCGGAATAACATCACTCATCATCATTAAATGGGTCAGTGATTTATGGCAGTTCCGGTCAATAAGCAGAGTACTGCCTGCCGGGGCCGCGTACATCCCCACAATTTTATTCGCGGTCGAAGTACCATTGGTCACGATATAACTGCGGTCAGCATTAAATATACGTGCAATATAATCTTCTGCCTCTTTATGGGGACCGCTGTGATCCAGTAAAGATCCCAGTTCAGAAACAGAGATCGAGATATCCGACTTCATGGTGTTACCACCAAAGAAATCATAGAATAATGCCCCCGCCGGACTTTTTAAAAATGCAGTTCCGCCCATATGTCCGGGAGTACAAAAAGTATACTTACCCTCACGTGCATATTTAAATAACTCGCGGGTTAACGGGGGTAATATCTTATTCACATAATCGCGGGTATTTTGCTCGATTTTAAGAGCAATATCATCTGCCGCACCCAGTGCATACTCAAAAAACGGATTTGCATTCGCAGTTCATTCAGGCTGACATCGAGTGACGAATAGTTATTGGCAAAAGCATACAGGGGAAGATAATCATTAATTTTACTGATATCCTCACACAGGCTAAGATTATAAGAGTCCCAGTCAAAGATAACACCGCAAATCCTGGCATTATTTTCCAGCAGGCGTAATAAGTCGTCACGGTTATTTGGATAAACCACAGAAAAACCTTTCTCCTCCAGAGCATTATGCAACTGCCGGACAGGTTCCTCTTTAAAATACACACCAAGATGATTCATAACAGCAATGATATTCATAACTCAGTCCTTTTTATATTCTGGTTAACAGTTCAGAAAAAGCGTGACACTCCCCATACCGGTGAAGAGTGTTATTTATTTAATGGCGTTACCGTCGGGTCGGCGGGATGTATTTTTTTCGCGTAGAACATCAGGATTATCAGGCTGACAATAAATGTCCCGGAGATTTCAAATGAGCTGGCACCTGAAATAGCAATAAAGCAGAAAATACATCCCAGTACAGCGCAGATAAGACTGATAATATTTTTAATATTAATCCCTTCAAACCTGATTAAATCGATACAGGAATAGAAATAGGGCAACATTGTCAGTAAAACAGCGATTCCTGTAAGCTCACCAAATAAATCTGAGGCCTTCCCTCCCTGAGAATTCATCAGGGTGATTAATATCATTAATGCCGTCATTTTACAGGAAGCCAGCAATAACCCTTTTTTAGGTACCCCGTCAGCATTCATTTCTCCGTAGATCTTCGGAAAATTACCATCATTTGCTGCCCTGACGCCGGCCTGTCCCACCAGCATCATCCAGGATCCCAGTGATGTCAGGCAGGCAAATGCTGTAAAGGCTGATACCAGCGGTGCGGCCCAGCGACCAACAATCGCTGAAGTACTTACGGCAAAAGGTGCTCCTGAGGCTGCCATCTGCGCGGCCGGGAACATACCGGAGATCACCTGAGTCGCGGCAATATAGATAAAACCGGCAATGGCCGTACCCAGCATGGTGGCTAAAGGGACCGTCCGTTTCGGATTACTGACCATTCCGCTACTGACAGCCGCAGATTCAACCCCGACAAAAGCCCACAGACAGAGCAAAATACTGTTAATTACAGCATGAGAGTCACTGACAGATGAAGTATTCCAGTTGGCATGATAAGTTGCTATCGAGAACCAGTGCCAGCCGGCAACAGCGGTGATAATCACCGGAATCAGCACCAGAATTAATCCGAGGGTGGTCAGACGGCTGACCCAGGTTCCGCCCAGCATATTAATAAACGTGAAAATCCATACTGCAACAATACAGGCAATACCGGCCGGGATCGGCTGAGACAAGATGGGAAAAAAAGTTGACAGGTAGGATATCGCCGTAATACCGATGGCAAGGTTACCAATCCAGTTTGCATGGTAATACAGCACTCCGGTCTGAAAACCAAATGCCGGAGAGAGTTCACCTGCATAAGCAATCGGCCCTCCTTGCTGCGGATTTTTCGTCGCCAGCCGGGCATAGACATAAGCCAGAGACATGGCGCCAATCAGTGATATTACCCAGCCCCAGAGGGATATTCCGCCGATGGCCGCCAGATTGGCAGGGAGTAATGCAATACCACTGCCCATCATATTTCCGGCCACCACGCCGGTACAGGCAATAAGACCTATTTTACGGGTTTGAGACATAATAGTTTCTCCTGGTTTTTATTACAGAAATCAGCCGCTGAATACTGCCGGTTCCTGTCGTATGCCAGAGAGACTATGCAAACCCTAAGATAAATACATACGGTTACTATTTATTAATTATGAATTATAAAAAACTGACTTCTGAGTTATTCCGGAGAACGCCGGTACTCAATAAATAGCTCAGGATTTTATCAACACCATGAGATATAACGTTTTTTCTGAGAGTTACTCTGCCCCTCCCACGGATCTTATAATTCCCCTGTTATCTGAGGTCAGAAAACTTTTCCAGATACGGAACCACTTTCCCCAGCGGGGTCTGGAAAACACCATTTTCAATCCAGTAAAGGGTTTGTTTTGTTGGCTGAAGATTAAAAGAGGTTATATAACTGTCAGCCGCCAGCTGATTATCGCCTTTCAGTTCATAAACTTTTCCCTGCAAAATAAAATTCAGCCATGAATATTCATTTATGATGCCATTATGAATCATGGTATCCGCCTTCTGTACATCACCCTCACCTAACGCATTTATCGTCATTATCTGATAATAAATACCACGGGTTTCCTTATCATTGATATTTTCCAGACTGTTCACTTCCTGAATAAAGGCCAGCTGCCGGGATCCGCTAAAAGGCTGTTCAGAATTATGTAAGGTATCTGCCAGTATTTTTTCAACTACAGCAACCTTAAAATCGGGCTGCTGCCGGATAACATCACTCAGTAATGCACTGGCCTGATTCAGTGAATCTATATCGCCTTTCATCAGTAACTGCCGGGCACGATAATATTGTTGCATCACACTGCTGTTACCCGGAGTATACTGGCGTAACAATGTCGCCAGTGGTACAGGCCATTGCTGTTTCAGTACCAGCGATAGATTACGGATAAGATCATTCTGGATCGCCAGCGCATTATCTCTGGTGATAAAATAACGCTGCTCCAGCATCACGGTTCGCGAGGCATGATCCGTCAGTTGTACCGACATAAAACATTGTTGTGCCCGGTAATGACGCTGATTTATAAACGCAATCGACAGCGTTTTCCCCGGATAACCGGCCAGAGTATTTTCTCCGCTACTTTTGTCTCTGATACGCCATCCTGAGTAAGTATTAAACAGCCTGCTAATGACATCACTCAGCCCTGAAACGTATACATACTGGGACTGCCACTGATTACAGGAATTGCCCGGCATCAGCCGGATATCAATATCACGGGGATTAATCATTTCCGGTGGCATATTGGCCGGGCGGGAAAAAGTACGGGCAGAGTTGTACGCCAGCACGATCAGGGCAATGCATACGGCCAGCGTAAGCAGGAAGCACAGCAAAGTCCCCCGTGACCTAAAGGCCGCAGACGGCAGCAGTACCCTGTGGTGGCGGAGACTGGCCTGTCTCTGAGGATTTTCATGGCATAATGAACTTGCGTCAGGCTGACATACTTCACCACTGACAGCGGCAACCAGTTTGTATCCTCGTTTCGGGACCGTAATAATATACTCCGGGCTGCCGGCCTGATTATCTTTCAAAGACTTACGTAACTCAGAAATGGACTGGGTGACAACATGTGGTGTGACAAAGGTGCGTGTCCATATCTGTGCTATCAGTTCATCACGACTGAGCACGACCTCCGGATGACGGGAAAAAAAGACTAACAGATCAATCAGTCTTGGTTCCAGATTCACCACCCGTCCGGGGCGGGAAATCTGATTCAAGGCAGGAGAAACTAACCATTCACCGATACGAATTTCGGCGTGTTCCATAGAAAACTCATCTGACCGCACAAGGTAAGCGAGATTCTAACCAAAATTATTCCCTCTTCTTTGCGCAGGCCCTTATCTCTGGCAGATCTCCAGCGGTAAACCATCAGGATCGCAAAAAAAGGTAAAAGGCTTACCGGTCAGAGAATCAATACGTACTGGCTCACACTCCACCCCGCGCTGCCGTAATACGGCAACCGACTCACCGATATCATCAACACTGAATGCCAAATGGCGTAAGCCCGTCGCCTCAGGAAAGCTCAGTCGCGGTGGTGCATCAGGAAAGGAAAAGAGTTCAATAAGATAACTACCGTTCAGCGCCAGATCACCTTTCCAGGAGTCCCTGGCTTCACGGTAGGTTTCCTGCAACAAGGTAAAACCGAGAGTATCACAATAAAAGGCACGGCTTTGCTGATAGTCAGACGCAATAATGGCAATATGATTAATACTTTTTAGTCCGGGCATACACGGGGCTCCTGTGAGTTCTGACCCTCAGCATACGCTAAAATCCTCTGCCAGCAGAGAGTGATTAGCCGATAACATGCTGTATTACGCCCATAAAAAAGGCCGCATTACGCGGCCTCAGAACATCAGAATAATCAGGCGTAGCCGTAATTCATCAGACGCTGATAACGGCGATCCAGTAACTCATCTTTACTCAGTACATCAAGTTCAGCTAAATCAGCCAGTAATTGCTTTCTCAGAGATTCGGCAATCACTTCCGGATGACGATGGGCGCCACCTAATGGTTCCGGAATCACCGTATCAATCAGATCCAGTTCCTGCAGGCGGTTGGCAGTAATCCCCATCGCCTCAGCCGCCAGTGGTGCTTTATCTGCACTTTTCCACAATATAGACGCACAGCCTTCCGGGGAGATGACAGAATAGGTACTGTATTGCAGCATATTCACTTTATCACCCACACCGATAGCCAATGCACCACCGGAACCGCCTTCACCAATCACAGTACAAATGACCGGCACTTTCAGGCCGGACATTTCACGTAAATTACGTGCAATGGCTTCAGACTGACCGCGCTCTTCCGCACCAACCCCAGGGTAAGCCCCCGGAGTATCAATAAAGGTAATCACCGGCATGTTAAAACGTTCAGCCATTTCCATCAGGCGCAGTGCTTTACGGTACCCTTCAGGCGCTGGCATACCAAAGTTACGACGAATCTTTTCTTTGGTTTCACGACCTTTCTGATGACCAATAATCATCACCGGACGGCCTTCTAACCGCGCAATACCACCAACGATAGCTTTATCATCGGCATAAGCACGGTCGCCTGCCAGTTCATCAAAATCATCGAATGCGTGACGAATATAATCCAGGGTATAAGGACGCATAGGATGACGCGCAAGCTGCGCTACCTGCCATGCTCCAAGATCTGAGAATATTTTACGTGTCAGTTCTACGCTTTTTTCACGCAGACGCTGCACTTCCTCATCCAGATTAATATCGTGTTTTTCATCCTGACGACCAATTGACGTCAGCGAATCAATTTTCGCTTCAAGTTCTGCAATTGGTTGTTCAAAATCCAGGTAATTAAGACTCATAATGTTCCTGTTTTAGTCAAACTCCAGTTCCACCTGCTCCGATCCTATCAAAGAACGTAAATCGTTAAGCAGACGATCACTGGGCGAGATTCGCCACGATGCACCAAAGCGTAACCTTGCCCGAGCATCCTCTCTCTGATAGTAGAGATGTACCGGAATGGTCCCCGAACGATACGGCTCCAGGGACTGACGGAGACGGTTTAAAAGCTGGTCATCAATTTGCCTGTCCGTCAGCGAGATAGCAAGACCACGGGCATATTTTTCCCGGGCTTCGTCAATATCCATCACTTCTCTGGCGGTCATTTTCAGTCCGCCACTGAAGTCATCAAAGCTGACTTGTCCGCTAACGATCAGAATACGATCTTTTTCCAGCAGATGCTGGTATTTATCAAGCGCATCAGTGAAAAGCATTATCTCCAGACGACCTGAACGATCATCCAGAGTACAGATGCCAATACGATTTCCTCGTTTGGTCACCATAACACGCGCTGCCAAGACTAAACCGGCAGCAACTGTTATCTTACCACGTTCTGTCGGGTGCATATCTTTCAGACGCGCTCCGCCGACATACCGCTCAATTTCTTTCAGGTACTGGGTGATAGGGTGCCCGGTCAGATACAACCCGAGGGTCTCCCTTTCACCGTCCAGCTGAACCTGTTCCGGCCACGGCATAACACTGGCATACGACTGTTCAACCTGCTCCGGCTTTTCGGCCAGTACGCCAAACATATCTGCCTGACCGATTGCTTCCGCTTTTGCATGCTGATCTGCAGCTTTCAGCGCCGCATTCAGAGAGCTCATTAATGCTGCACGATGAGGCCCTAACCTGTCAAAGGCTCCGGACATTATCAGTTTTTCCATCACCCGGCGATTAATTTTTTTAATATCTGTTCTGGCGCACAGATCAAACAGCTCTTTAAAGTATCCGCCTTGATGACGAGCGTCGAGAATCGCTTCAATCGGGCCTTCACCCACGCCCTTGATCGCACCTATACCGTAGACAATTTCACCGTCATCATTGACATGAAAGGGGTAGAGTCCGGAGTTAATATCCGGTGGCAGTACCTTCAGACCCATACGCCAGCATTCATCAACCAGACCGACCACTTTTTCAGTGTTATCCATATCCGCAGTCATAACTGCGGCCATAAATTCTGCCGGATAGTGGGCTTTTAACCACAGTGTCTGGTAGGAGACTAAGGCATAAGCTGCTGAGTGTGATTTGTTAAATCCATAGCCGGCAAATTTTTCCACCAGGTCAAAAATTTTCATCGACAGTTCGCCGTCGATACCCATCGACTCGGCACCGTCACGGAAGACTGAGCGCTGCTTAGCCATTTCTTCCGGTTTCTTTTTACCCATGGCACGGCGCAACATATCTGCCCCGCCCAGGGTATAGCCTGCCAAAACCTGGGCTATCTGCATTACCTGTTCCTGATACAGGATAATGCCATAGGTCGGTTCCAGCACCGGTTGCAGTGATTCATGCTGCCACTGAATATCCGGATAAGAGAGCTCTTCACGGCCATGCTTACGGTCAATAAAGTTATCAACCATCCCCGACTGTAAGGGACCGGGGCGGAACAGTGCCACCAGCGCGATCATATCTTCGAAACAGTCAGGTTTCAGACGTTTAATCAGGTCTTTCATCCCCCGGGATTCAAGCTGGAAAACCGCAGTAGTTTCCGAACGCTGCAGCATATCGAAGCTTTTTTTATCATCCAGCGGGATGGCGGCAATATCAATCGGCTCCAGACCCTGCTTTTCACGACGCGGGTTGATCATCTTCAGCGCCCAGTCGATGATGGTCAGCGTACGCAGCCCCAGGAAGTCAAATTTGACCAGCCCTGCATATTCCACATCGTTTTTATCAAACTGGGTGACCGGATGCTCACCATGTTCATCACAATACAGGGGGGCAAAGTCTGTAATTCTGGTTGGTGCAATCACCACACCGCCGGCGTGCTTACCGGCATTACGGGTTACTCCTTCCAGTTTACGCGCCATATCGATCAGCGCCCTGACCTCTTCGTCAGCATCGTAGATTTCAGGCAGCTGTGGCTCTGCCTCAAAGGCTTTCGCCAGGGTCATACCGGGGTCAGGCGGCACCAGCTTGGAAATCCGGTCGACAAAACCATACGGGTGGCCCAGTACCCTGCCGACATCACGGATAACCGCTTTCGCGGCCATGGTACCGAACGTAATAATCTGTGAAACCGCATCACGCCCGTACATTTCGGCCACATGATCGATCACCTGGTCGCGTTTCTCCATACAGAAATCGACGTCGAAGTCTGGCATAGAGACACGTTCGGGGTTAAGAAAGCGTTCGAACAGCAGGTCGAATTCCAGCGGGTCCAGATCGGTAATTTTCAGGGCATAAGCCACCAGAGAACCGGCACCGGATCCCCTGCCCGGCCCGACAGGTACGCCATTGTCTTTCGACCACTGGATAAATTCCATGACGATCAGAAAGTAGCCGGGGAAGCCCATCTGGTTAATCACACCCAGTTCAATATCCAGACGCTCATCATAGGCTGGTCGTTTTTCAGCACGGACCGCAGGATCAGGAAACAGAAACTCAAGACGTTCTTCCAGCCCTTTCCGGGAACTGGCCACCAGGAAGTCCTCGGTACTCATCTCCCCGGTCGGAAATTGTGGCAGAAAATATTCGCCCAGCCGGACAGTCACATTACAGCGGCGGGCTATTTCGACACTGTTCTCCAGCGCCTCAGGAATATCTGCAAACAATTCGCACATTTCTTCTTCAGTGCGCAGATATTGCTGAGGGCTGTACAACCGCGGACGTTTAGGATCGTCGAGGGTATAGCCATCATGTATCGCGACACGGATTTCATGAGCATCAAAATCGGTGCTCTGCAGAAAACAGACGTCATTAGTAGCTACCACCGGCAGGTGATGTCTGATTGCCAGTTCAACGGCCTGATGCAGGTATTCTTCCTCATCAGGACGCCCGGTACGATGCAATTCCAGATAGAAACGATCAGCAAAATGTTGCTGATAAAAAGACAGACACTGTTCTGTCAGGTTGTCATTACCGCGTAATAAACTCCGGCCGATATCCCCTTTCCGGCCGCCGGATAGCAGGATAAGTCCTTCACTCAGTTCTGCCAGCCAGTCACGATCAATCACCGGGCCCTGAGGGCCATAGCCCCGTTGGTAAGCTTTCGATATCAGTAATGTCAGGTTCTGGTAACCGGTATTATTTGCCGCCAGTACCGTCAGTGCACTTAATTCATCCCCCGTCAGCTCACTGGCTACCAGGAAGTCGGCACCGATAATCGGTTTAATCCCGGCCCCGTGGGCTGCACCATAGAATTTCACCAGCCCGCACAGATTAGTAAAATCGGTGATCGCAATGGCCGGCATATTCAGGGAGGCGGCGGCTTTTACCAGAGCACCCGTTTTTGCCAGTCCATCGATCATGGAATAGTCGCTGTGTACATGCAGGTGTATAAAACGGGGTTCAGCCATCAGAGTATCCGGTATGCGGTTCAGGGTAGATAAAGCGTTATTTGCCGGCGGCAGCCAGTACATTTCGTACCGGAGCAAAGCTGCGTCGATGCTGCGGTGTTGCGCCGAGTAAGCTCAGTTTTTCCAGGTGATAAGGGGTCGGATACCCTTTATGTCTGGCAAAGCCATACCCCGGATAGGCCGCATCCAGTGCCGCCATTTCAAGATCCCGCGTCACCTTAGCAATAATAGAGGCTGCGCTGATTTCCGCTACCAGGCTATCACCTTTCACCACCGCCTGTGACTTCATAGGCAATGCCGGACAGCGATTACCATCAATCAGAACAAAATCCGGTACCACTGTCAGCCCGGCAACAGCCCGCTGCATTGCCAGCATAGTGGCATGCAGGATATTCAGCTGATCAATTTCTTCCGGCTCTGCACGACCGAGGCTCCAGCACAATGCTTTCTGTTTGATTTCGTCAAATAACGCCAGCCGGCGTTTTTCTGTCAATTTTTTTGAATCAGCCAGACCGTCGATCGGGTTTTCCGGGTCGAGGATCACTGCCGCGGTCACCACCGCACCGACTAACGGGCCTCGCCCGACTTCATCGACGCCGGCAATACAGGTTGCCTGCGGATAAATAAAACGACTCATGAGATTAACTCCAGCACAGCCTGTGCTGCCTGTTGATCCGCATTCCAGCGGATTTGTTGATGCAACTCGCTAAATACCTGCAACAGAGCAGTTCTTTCTGGCCCCTGATGCAGTAAAGGTTCGAGAGCCGTCGCTAAGAGCTCCGGCCGGCACGCTTCCTGGAGAAGTTCTTTGACCACTTCCCGTCCGGCGAGTAAGTTCGGTAACGAGACCCATTCGGTTTTTACCAGCTTTTTAGCCAGCCAGAAAGTGAAGGGTTTCATACGATAACCGACAACCATCGGACATTTTGCCAGCATGCATTCCAGAGCGGCGGTACCTGACGCCAGAATAGCAGCATCACTGGCAATCATCACATCGCGGGCCTGGCCATCCGTCAGATGCAGAACCAGTTCCGGTGCAACCCTGGCTTTTATTTCTTCAAACTGTTCGCGGCGTTTTGCATTCACCATTGGCACCACAATTTCCAGTGCCGGATAGCGCTGACGCAGCAGTTGTGCCGCCTTCAGAAAGTCGGCGCTCAGCATTTCGACTTCAGCACTGCGGCTGCCTGGTAGTAATGCAAGGCATAATGCATCAGGTTCTATCGATAATCTGGCGCGGGCAGCAGATTTGTCCGGCTGCAGGGGCAGACTGTCGGCCATGGTGTGACCAATAAACCGGCAGGGGACATCATATTTATCATAGAACGCTTTTTCAAACGGCAGAAACGCCAGTACCAGGTCAGTATTGCGGCCTATTCTGAAAACCCGCTTCTGTCGCCATGCCCAGACCGAAGGGCTGACATAATGAATGGTGCGGATGCCGGCTCGTTTCAGCCTGCCTTCCAGAGGAATATTAAAATCTGGCGCATCAATACCGACAAAGACATCCGGTTTCAGGGCCGTCAGGCGTTTAGTCAGGTCACGACGGATATGTAATAACCGGGGAAGTCGTTCAAGCACTTCCACAATGCCCATAACGGCCAGCTCTTCCATGTCGTACCATGCTTCACAGCCTTCCGCCTGCATCAGCGGGCCGGCAACACCAACGAAACGAATATCAGGATGTTTTGCTTTTAAGGCCCGGATCAGGCCTGCACCAAGAATATCGCCGGAGGTTTCTCCGGCGATCAGTGCTACTGTCAGAGGACGCATCGCCATTCGTTACCGAATGATGCCGCGGGTTGAACGGTCAAAAAAGTCATAGAATGGCTGAACTTCACTGTGCTGTTTAGCCAGCGCTTCTATTTCCGGTTTTACTTCGTCCAGAGTTTTCCCGCTGCGGTACAGGAGTTTATAAGCATTACGAATAGCGTGTAATGCCTCTTTACTGAAGCCCCGGCGTTTCAGACCTTCAATATTAATACCATACGGTGTGGCGTGGTTACCTTGCGCAATAACATACGGCGGAACATCCTGCGCCACTCCGGAACAACCGCCAACCATGACATGAGCACCGATAGTGCACCACTGATGCACGGCAGTCATACCACCGATAATCGCATAATCATCTACCGTCACATGGCCGGCAAGTGTCGCATTATTGGCAAAAATACAGTGATTACCCACCTGGCAGTCATGAGCAATATGGGTATTGATCATTAACAGATTATCACTGCCAACGACGGTGACTCCACCGCCCTGCGTTGTTCCGCGATGAATCGAGACACTTTCGCGAATACGGTTACGATCACCGATCTCTACACGGGTTTCTTCTCTGGCGTATTTGAGATCCTGGTTTACTTCACCAATCGAAGCAAACTGATAGATTTCGTTCTCTTTACCAATTCGTGTATGGCCATTGATAACGACATGAGACTTTACTACCGTCCCTTCGCCGATCTCAACATGTGGTCCGATAACACAAAACGGGCCAATCTGAACGCCAGGTCCGATAATGGCACCGTCTTCGATAACAGAGCTGGGATGAATGCTGGCGGTTTTATCAATCACGTTTATGCCTCCCGGCTACGTGCACACATCATTGTTGCTTCACAGACAACTTTGCCATCAACAGTAGCAACGCCACTGAAACGCGTCAGACCGCGACGGGTTTTCTCAAAAGTGACTTCCATCACCATTTGATCTCCCGGCACTACCGGACGCTTGAAACGTGCGTTATCAATACCGGCAAAGTAGTAAAGCTCGCCTGGTTCCAGTTTACCTACGCTTTTAAATGCCAGAATACCGGTTGCCTGAGCCATTGCTTCCAGAATTAACACACCAGGCAGAATAGGTTTGCCCGGGAAATGCCCCTGGAAAAATGGCTCATTGACAGTTACGTTTTTAACGGCACGCAGGTACTTATGGGGTTCGAACTCCACAACACGGTCAACCAGCAAAAACGGGTAGCGGTGAGGCAGCAGTTCCAGAATCTCTTCAATTTTCAGAGTATGTATTTCAGTAGTCAAAATACTCTTCCTGTCCTAAAAATCTGTTAGCAATAGTAACACGACCCGCATGCCCGGATGATGCACCGCAGGTCGCAAATATAAAAATATCGAATCAGCCCGCTTAACCGCGCAGATTTACTGAGAAATCCCGGTCATATCCGCGGAGCGGGCCTGTAAATTATGGTTAGTTCTCTTTACCGACTTTACGCTCAATAGCTTTGAGTCGTTTACTCATCTCATCGATATTCATCACCAGCGCAGCTGTTTTACGCCAGGCTTTATTCGCCTGAAGAGGTATACCGGAAGAATAAACCCCCGGTTCGGTGATAGGCCGCATCACCATACCCATACCAGTTACCGTCACTTTATCGCAGATTTCAATATGACCGTTGATCACACTGGCACCGCCAATCATACAGTAACGACCGATTTTCAGACTTCCGGCCATAATAACACCACCGGCTACGGCAGTATTGTCACCAATTATAACATTGTGTGCAATCTGACACTGGTTATCTATGATAACACCATTACCAATCCGGGTGTTATCCAAAGCACCACGGTCAATCGTTGTACAGGCTCCGATTTCGACACGGTCCCCGATAATCACCGACCCGAGTTGCGGTATTTTGACCCAGTTACCGCGATCATTTGCGTAACCAAAGCCATCAGCACCGATAACTGTCCCTGACTGGATCAGGCACTGTTCACCAATTTCAATCTCATGGTAAACAGAGACATTCGCCCACAAGCGTGTACCGGCACCAATACGGGTATTTTTACCGATAAAGCATCCGGCACCGATAACCACATTATCGCCCAGTTCAACCCCGGACTCGATAACCGCATTCGCCCCGATAGCCACGTTAGCACCCAGCGTTGCTTGCGGGGAGATCACCGCACCCGGCGCAATATTTTCTGCCGGTGCAGGGGTACTGTCGAGGATTTGTGCCATTCTGGCGTAAGTCAGATAAGGATCTTTCACGACCAATGCTGCGCTATGGCACCATGCCAGATCTGCTTCCGTCAGCACCACAGCATCTGCTTTGCAGTGCGCAAGTTGCTCGCGGTAGCGACTGTTTGCCAGGAACGTGATTTTCCCGCCTGTTGCGGATTGCATAGAAGCAATGCCGGAGATGGCGATATCGCCATCTCCGTGCAATTCTGCATCTAACTGCTGAGCTAAATCAGCCAGTCGAATAGATGACATCAAATTATTTAACCTGTTTCAGTACGTCAGCAGTGATATCTTTCGCGCTGGTTGCATAAGCAACAGCATTGGAATCAATAACAACATCATAGCCTTCGCTGTCCGCAACTTTCTTCACTGCGTCCTGGATACGGCTCAGCAGTTTGTTACGTTCTTCGGTCTGACGACGACGGTTATCATCTTCAAACGCCTGTGCTTTTTCTGAGAAGCTTTCACGTTTCGCCATGATATCTTTTTCTGTGCGAGTACGATCACTTGCTTTCATCGTTGAAGCATTACGCTGGAAGTTCTGCATCTGAGCCTGAAGTGCACGCTCCTGAGTCTGGAGATCAGTTGCACGACCCTTGAACTCGTTCTCCAGCTGACGGGCAACCGCAGCACGCTGTGGTAACTGCTGGAAAATACTGGACACGTTGACTACTGCAATTTTGTCAGCGGCCTGTGCTGCTACCGAAGAAGCAGCCAGAGCGAGACCAAGACCTGCGGCACATAACAACTTTTTCACTATAAACTCCTTACCATCACCGTTTGTGTCAGAGACACTATTTTTGCAAAACAAAACAGCATGAATGCTGTTTTGTTGCAATGCTCTTCAGGAAGTCGCAGCCCGGTAATTACCAGGTGTTACCGATATTAAACTGGAACTGCTCCGCTTTATCGCCATCATATTTCTTGATGGGCTGCGCGTAAGAGAACACCAGCGGACCTAACGGCGACATCCATTGTAATGCAATACCACTGGATACCCGAACATTACCGGGTTTACTGTAATCCGGAATACCTAACGCTTCGGTTTCTGCAGTGTTCTGCCAGTTAGTATCCCATACCGTACCGGCATCAACAAATACCGACGTACGCAGTGAGCTACTGTATTTTTCACTGACAAACGGCGTCGGGGTGATCAACTCAAGGCTGGTCACTGCCATAGCATTACCACCGACCGCATCATCCGACTTACAGATGCTGCCACTGTTAGTACCACAGTTCGAATCCGTTCCGTACTTATAATAGACCGCTTTCGGCCCTACCGTATTCGACTGGAAACCACGTACCGTGCTGGAACCACCGGCGTAGAAGTTTTCATAGAACGGCATCTCTTTACCGCCCAGACCGTCACCGTATCCCAGACGGCTGCGGCTTAATAATACCCAGGTCCGGTCCTGATTCAGCGGTACATACTGCTGAGAATCCAGAGAGACTTTATAGTAACTGTTGTCTGAGCCCGGGATAGTGACCTTACCGTTCAGATTAGTACGGTTACCGGAGGTCGGGAAGAAACCACGGTCCAGCGTATTGTAGGTCCAGCCATAGTTAAAGGTGAAATCATCACTGGAATAAGAGCTGTCGTCATTATCCGTAGACAAATTTTTATCCAGAGACTTAAAGTAACGCCACATGGCGATCTGTGGTTGCATATTCGACAGATCATTATGCACATAGCCTAAGCCAACCCGTAACGAGTTATTCTCGTTCACCGGGAAGCCCAGTGTCCCGTCCAGACCATAACTGCGGTTGGTATAGTCAGACAGATCAGCATCATCGGCTTTAAAGTCATTATAGAACAGACGTCCGCCGAGGCTTACACCATCCACAGTGAAATACGGGTCTGTCATCGACAGTTCGGCGTAGGTCTGGTAATCATTTTTGGTACCACTGATACCTACCGTATTACCGGTACCCATCCAGTTTTCCTGGGTAACCCCGACCTGGAAGCTGACACCACTTTCAGTACCGTAACCGACACCAATATTAAAGGTGCCGGTATTACGCTCTTTCACTTTGTAGATGACATCAACCTGATCCGGAGACCCGGGAACCCGCTGGGTATCGACGTCAACAGTTTCGAAGTAACCGGTACGGTTCAGACGCTCTTTGCCCTGCTCGACCAGGTTGCTGCCCAGCCATGCACCTTCCATCTGACGCATTTCACGGCGTAATACAGAATCTTTGGAGGTATCGTTACCTTCAAAGATAACCTTACGCACATAATAACGGTTACCCGCATTGACACTGATGTGTAATTTTACGGTTTTGTCTTTGTCATTAATTTCCGGCTGAGTCATGACCTGCGGATAGGCATATCCGTAGTTACCCAATAACTTCTTGATGCTGTCTTCAATCCGGGTAACTTTCGTTCCGTTATACAACTCTCCTGGCGGAATCTTTGCCAGTTGTTCTATTTCGGCAGAATGCCCTGCCATATCGCCATTAACTTCAACACCGGCAATCTTATACTGAGCACCTTCGGTAATATTAACGGTGATATAGATTCCTTTTTTGTCCGGCGTCAGACTGACCTGAGTCGAATCAATATTGAATCTTGCATAACCACGCTCCAGATAGAAACTGCGCAGGTTTTCCAAATCGCCCGCCAGTTTCTGCTTCTGATACTTACGGTCAGCCACCAGGTTCCACCACGGAACATCGTCACGCAGCTGGAAACGGGAAATCAATTCATCAGAACTGAACGCTTTGTTACCGACAATATTAATCTGCTGAATTTTAGCAGAAACACCTTCGGTAAAGACCAGTTTCAGATCGACACGGTTACGTGGCAACGGAGTGACGATTGCTTTTACATTGGCTGAGTATTTACCCACGCTGTAATAGAAATCTTCCAGTCCTTTTTCGATCGAAGAAATGGTCGTACGGTCCAGAGCTTCACCGACCCGCACACCCGAAGCTTCGAGATTCTGCTTCAGTTGATCATCTTTTACCGCTTTGTTTCCGGAAAAGGTGATACTGGCAATCGTCGGACGTTCTTTGACCTGAACGATCAGGTTATTACCGTCACGCAGAACCTGAACATCTTCGAAATTACCGGTTGCGAAAAGTGAACGAATAGTGTTTCTGATGTCATCATCATTAACTGAATCACCAACACGAACAGGCATGCTGAGCAATGCCGCCCCGACGGCGACTCGCTGCAACCCTTCGAAATGAATATCTTTCACTACGAAATCGTCTGCACCGTACACGGTGGCGCTGCTGAACAGCAGCGACGCTATGAGCAACTTTTTCATCGCCATCGTTATTATGCGTGTTCCTAACACATCCCCGTTTGCAGAATTCCGATCTCTACAAACGTGAGAAATCATTGAAAAGTGCAAGCCCCATTAACAACACCAGCGCAACAGAGCCAATGCGATAACTAAAGTCCTGAACTCGCTCAGACACCGGCCCGCCTTTGATCTTTTCGACCAGCAGGAAAAGCAGATGCCCACCATCTAACACCGGTAACGGGACAAGGTTAAAAATCCCCAGATTGACACTAATCAACGCCAGAAACATCAAGTAGTATATCATTCCGTATTCAGCTGAAGCCCCTGCTCCCTGGGCGATAGATATCGGCCCGCTCAGGTTATTCAGCTTAACATCACCGGTCACTAATTTTTCCAGCATCGACGCTGTCAGCTTCACAAGTTGCCAGGTTTTTACCCCGGCCTCACCTATTGCCTCGACAGGCCCATACTGCCGCAATATTTTGTACTGTTCAGGTAACGGCTGAACCCGCGGGATAACTCCCGCGAACCCCTGGTTACCCCTGCCTGCAGACTTCACTGCAGGTGTCATCGTTAAGTCACGGATTTCACCATTACGTTCAGCCTGTAGCTGCAACGGGACTCCCGGATTATCTCTGACCTCAGTAGCAAAAGATTGCCAGTTTTCTATTACTTTACCTTCGACTTTAACGATCCTGTCTCCGGCTTGCAAACCCGCGATTGCCGCAGGTGAATTTTTTTGCACCTGATCGAGGGTCGTTTCAATCACCGGCCCCTTCGGAATAATGCCCAGCGAAGTCACAGGATCCTGTTTTTCGGGATCAAATGCCCACTGCCGGAGGTCCAGGTGTTTTGTCACCACTCCAGACTGGCCGAAAGGCGCTAAGGTGATAACGGCCTGGCTGTCACCAATTTTGCCGATCAGCGCCATTCTTACAGCATCCCAGTCAGGCGTTTCGATACCATCTATCGCTTTAAGTTCCATTCCCGGCTGAATTTGGGCTTGCTGAGCAATAGAGTTGCTGGTTATTTCGCCGGTAACCGGTCTTATTCCCGGAACACCATGCATAAAAACCAGCCAGTAGGCAAATACAGCGAAGATAAAGTTAGCCAGCGGGCCGGCCGCAATAATAGCGGCGCGCTGCCCGACCGTTTTACGGGTATAAGCCTGATGCAGACGCTCTTCAGGGACTTCGCCGGCACGTTCATCCAGCATTTTGACATAACCGCCCAGCGGGATGGCGGCTATCACATATTCGGTGCCTTGTTTGTCTGTTCTGCGCCAGAGAGCGGGCCCGAAACCGATAGAGAAGCGTTCGACCCAGACGCCACAGCGCCGGGCAACCCAGAAATGGCCGAATTCATGGACAGTAATCAGGATACCTAAGCCAACAATAAAGGCACCAATATTCCACAGTATGCTTCCCATCACGACACACCTTTAAGCTATATGGAATACCAAAAGTAACAGACAGGCAAACACCGGCACCGCAGCCGTCAGGCTATCAATACGATCCAATATCCCGCCATGGCCGGGGATCAGATTACCGCTGTCTTTAATCCCTGCTTCACGCTTAAACATACTTTCGGTGAGATCACCTAATACTGAGGCAAGGGTCGCAATGATTGCGCAGATGATCAGTGTTCCGCTGTCGACCGATAACGGCGCCAGCTGTGAAAAAGCCCAGGCAATCACCGCCGAGGTAAACAGGCCACCAAGAAAGCCTTCCAGGGTTTTTCCGGGGGAAACTTTAGGCGCAAGTTTATGTTTGCCAAACAGTTTACCAAACATATAGGCACCGGAGTCCGCCCCCCAGACCAGCAACATTACAAACAGTAACCACCATGCACCGGCAAAATGATCACTTTCATAGTGGTACTGGCGTAAGGCTATCATTCCCCAGAAGAAAGGAATCAGTGTCAGGCCACCAAAGGCCAGCCGTAAAAAGCGGGAATGTCGCCACAGAGTGGCAGACTTCGGATAAGACAATACCAGCACCAGTGCTACACACCACCAGCTAAGGGAAGTGAATAATGATAATGATACCGGCGGCTGATGAATATCATGCTGGTAAGGAGGTAATGGCAACATCATTAGTGCCAGTAACAATCCAAACAATACAGCCAGCCAGATGCGTTGCTGAGTACGCATCAGTCCGGCAAACTGCCCCCATTCCCATGCTGCAAGCATACAAATTATCAGGACAATAATATTAAATCCGATCGGCGGTAACCAAAATAATGCAATGATTACCAACGGAATCAGGATCATCGCGGTAATCAAACGAGACTTTAACAAAGGTTACCCCCGGTCCATTTATGCGCCATCCGGTGCAGCACCGCCAAAACGACGTTCCCGTAAAGAGAAAGCATCCAGTGCACCCTGAAAAACATGTTCATCGAAATCGGGCCAGAGAACATCGCTGAAATAAAACTCTGCATAGGCAACCTGCCATAACAGAAAATTACTGATTCGATGCTCTCCCCCTGTCCTTATCACTAAATCAACCGGTGACAGCGTGCACAGGCACAGCTGTTCTTCCAGCATTTGTTCCGAGATATCATCAGGCTGCAGGCTGCCAGCCTGTACCTGATGTGCAAGTCTGCGCACCCCGTCAATGATATCCCAGCGTCCGCCATAGTTCGCGGCAATATTCAGTGTCAGCCCGCTGTTCTCCGCCGTCAGCGATTCGGCCTGACGGATACGTTGCTGAATTCGCGGACTGAAGCGCGTAACATCGCCAATAACTTTCAGACGAACATTATGCTTATGTAAACTTTTGACTTCACTGTCCAGCGCCCAGATGAAAAGCTCCATCAATGCAGAGACTTCCTGCTCAGGACGATTCCAGTTTTCACTGCTAAACGCATACAGTGTCAGCGCTTCCATTTCCTGCGAAACCGCAAATCTGACAGCACGTCTGACCGCTTTTGCGCCGGCACGGTGCCCCGATATACGTAACTTTCCCTGGTTTTTCGCCCAGCGTCCATTACCATCCATAATGATAGCAACATGCCTCGGCAGAGCCCTGTATGTGTCAGGGAGGTGTTCTTGGTATAGGGACGACATAATGCGTATTAAATTCCTTTCATCAGAGAGCCAGATATCTCTGAATACTTTCTGCTCGCAAACGCTTTTCCACCGTTAATCCCGGAAAAAAGCCCCCCGCGTATATCTGAAATACCAGCACGGGACTATACCATTTCCGCCTGATTCGGACAAATGGACGCTAATCAAACCTGTTATGTCAGTTTAGCCAGTACTTCTGCGGTACGAAGACGTGTCTGCTGGTCAATATCCATTACCGCCTCCACACTCTCTGGTTCCTGTAATACTGCGCTGTCCAGCATCTGCTGGTTAATTGCCGCAATATCGGTAAACCGGATACGGTGGTTAAGAAAGGCATCAACAACCATTTCATTTGCTGCATTCAGTACGGTAGTCGCTGCCTGGCCGGCAGCACAGGCATCTATTGCCAGCTTCAGACAAGGATAACGATGATAATCAGGTTCAGTAAACGTTAATGCTCCCACCCGGGTGAAGTCCAGAGGCTTCACCCCTGCCGGGATCCTCTCCGGCCACGCCATCGAATGGGCAATCGGGGTACACATATCAGGTGATCCTAACTGGGCTATCACACTGCCATCACAGTAACGCACCATCGAATGGATCACCGACTGCGGGTGGATTACCACTTCCATCTGTGCATCCGTGGCATTGAATAGCCAGCGAGCTTCTATGTATTCAAGACCTTTATTCATCATAGTGGCAGAGTCTACAGAGATCTTTTTACCCATCGTCCAGTTGGGATGGGCACAAGCCTGCGCAGGCGTCATCAGGGGCAGTTCCGTCAGCGGAATCTCACGGAAAGGTCCGCCTGAACCGGTCAGAATAACCGAGTCAACGCCACTATCACCGAGCTGAGCATACCCTAACTGCTGCTGTATCGCCGCAGGTAAACTCTGAAAAATGGCATTATGTTCGCTATCTACCGGCATCAGACAGGCGCCGGAATGATGTACCGCGTCCATAAACAATCGCCCACAGGTCACCAGCGCTTCTTTGTTGGCCAGCAGTACCCTTTTCCCTGCGCGGATTGCAGCCAGGGTAGGCAACAATCCGGAAGCACCCACAATAGCAGCCATGACCTGGTCGACTTCCGGTAATGCCGCTAATTCACACATCGCCTGAACGCCGGAGAGCACTTCAGTATTCACCTTCAATGCTTTCAGTCGCTCACGCAAATCATTCGCCGCAGCCTCATCAGCCATCGCCGCATACGCAGGACGGAATTCACAGCACTGGTCAGTCATCAGCTGTGTATTTTTACCTGCCACTAACGCAGTTATCTGATATTTATCAGGATTTTCACGAACTACCGCAAGAGTGCTGGTACCAATCGATCCGGTAGAACCCAGCAATGTCAGACGCTTCATCAATATTTCCACTCATCATCAATCGGCAGATGACCCGCCTGCAGGCCGTGGTTATCTGCAATGTAAAACGCCGCGGCAGACAGCCATCAATATGACTTTCTGCGCGGCGTTTTCGGTCTGGCAACGCGGGATTAAAACTCCATTAACTCCGCTTCTTTCTCTGCCAGGTTTGCATCAACTTTTTTGATCGCGAGATCAGTCATTTTCTGGATATCATCCTGAGCACGACGCTCGTCATCTTCACTGATTTCTTTATCTTTCAGCAAAGCTTTAACTTTATCATTGCTGTCACGACGTACGTTACGCACAGAAACACGTCCCTGCTCTGCTTCACCACGGACAATTTTGATCAGGTCTTTACGGCGTTCTTCGGTCAGCGCTGGTAGCGGGACACGAATGTCTGAACCGGCAGAGCTCGGGTTCAGGCCCAGATCAGAAGACATGATCGCTTTTTCAATTGCCGGGCTTAACGAACGATCAAACACATTGATCTTCAGTGTACGGGAGTCTTCTACAGTCACACTCGCCAGCTGACGCAGGGGCGTTGGCGCACCGTAGTACTCGACAACAATGCCATCCAGCAGAGAAGGAGAGGCACGCCCGGTACGCACTTTAGAAATGCTATTTTTAAACGCTTCTACGCATTTTTCCATGCGTACTTCAGCATCTTTTTTAATATCGTTAATCACATTAAAACCCTTGGATTCGTTTGACCTGATGTTTCTGCCTCAGGTGTAAGCAGAACGGGGTCTGTCATCATCAGTTATTCTGCACAGCACCGATGATAAATAACCAGTGTTGTCCGGAATATACCTTATTTTAATTTATGCCGACAGGGGTTACTGCCCAATCAGGGTGCCTTCTTTTTCGCCCATAACCACCCTGCGTAATGCACCGGGCTTATTCATATTGAATACCCGGATAGGCAGATTATGGTCACGTGCTAAGGTAAATGCCGCCAGGTCCATCACCTTCAGTTCACGCTCAAGAACATCCTGATAGCTTAATTTATCATGCAGTTCAGCATCCGGGGTCGTCATAGGATCCGCGGAATAAACACCGTCGACTTTAGTGGCTTTCAGTACCACGTCGGCTTCAATTTCAATACCGCGCAGACAGGCAGCAGAATCCGTCGTAAAGAACGGATTTCCGGTTCCTGCAGCAAAAATCACTACCCGGTTATTTCTCAGCTGGCTGATAGCTTCTGCCCAGCTGTAGTTATCACACACACCATTCAACGGAATTGCCGACATCAGGCGGGCATTAACATAAGCACGGTGTAACGCATCACGCATTGCCAGGCCATTCATGACGGTCGCCAGCATCCCCATATGATCACCGACTACGCGGTTCATTCCCGCTTTTGCCAGTCCGGCGCCGCGGAACAGGTTGCCCCCGCCAATCACCACTCCGACCTGTATGCCTAATTCAACCAGCTCTTTAATTTCCTGAGCCATACGGTCAAGAATGCTGGCATCAATACCAAAACCTTCGGCGCCCTGCAGGGCCTCACCGCTCAGCTTCAGAAGGATACGTTGATATACCGGTTTTGCGTTGGTCGCCATGATCATTAATTCCTGGAACATGAGTGAATAAAGAAGAGTAAATCTGGTCTGTCATCCGCTCGTTTTTATCAAAAGACTGCAGGGATGAAACTGAAAACAGTCTGTGGCGATAACACCACAGACAAAAAAGAACCGCCCTTCTGGCGGTTCTTTCAGAGCATTAAGACTGCTTGGACATCGCTGCAACTTCAGCAGCAAAATCAGACTCAACTTTCTCGATACCTTCACCCACTTCGAAACGGATAAAGTTAACAACGTCAGCACCTTTTTCTTTCAGCAGCTGACCAACAGTTTTAGACGGATCCATAACAAAATGCTGACCGGTCAGTGAAACTTCACCGGTGAATTTGTTCATACGGCCGGAAACCATTTTTTCTGCGATTTCGCGTGGCTTACCAGACTGCATCGCGATATCCAGCTGGATCTGATGCTCACGGGCAACAACATCCGCAGGAACATCTTCAGGTTTCACGTACTCAGGCTTGCTGGCAGCAATGTGCATTGCAACGTGCTTAACCAGTTCTTCGTCAGCACCGGTCGCAGCAACCAGAACACCGATACGTGCACCGTGCAGGTAAGAACCGACAACATCACCTTCCAGACGTGCGATACGACGGATGTTGATGTTTTCACCGATTTTAGCTACCAGCGCAGTACGCTGTTCTTCGAATTTCGCTTTCAGAGCTTCGATATCAGTGATTTTGTCTGCAACCGCAGCAGCCAGAACTTCTTTACCAAATGCCAGGAAGCCTGCATCTTTAGCAACGAAGTCAGTTTCACAGTTCAGCTCGATGATTACACCAGCGTTACCTTCAACGCTAGTCAGGATCACACCTTCAGCAGCAACGCGACCAGATTTCTTCGCAGCTTTTGCCTGGCCAGACTTACGCATGTTGTCGATAGCCAGTTCGATATCGCCGTTAGCTTCAACCAGCGCTTTTTTACATTCCATCATGCCAGCGCCAGTACGCTCGCGCAGTTCTTTTACCAGAGCAGCGGTAATGTCAGCCATTCTTCAAGTCCTCGGTTAACTGTGGTCTGTTTGTACTACCCATGAATAATAACAAACAGCATCATTTCGCAGGAGATTTACTTCGTCCAGCGGAACAGATTCACGCTCAACGAATTTTAAATAATGAAAGGGGCCTGAAGCGGCCCCTTGCAGATCACATCTGACGTTAAGGGCTCTTATGCAGAGCGAACCTTATTAGACGTTTTCTAAAGTTGTTTCTTCAGCTTGCTCAACCAGGTCCTGAGAACGACCTTCACGAACAGCAGTAGCAACAGCAGTCAGGTACAGGTTTACAGCACGGATCGCATCATCGTTACCAGGGATAACGTAATCGACGCCATCCGGATCAGAGTTAGTATCAACGATAGCAAATACCGGGATACCCAGGTTGTTTGCTTCTTTGATTGCGATGTGCTCGTGGTCAGCATCGATAACGAACAGAGCATCCGGCAGGCCGCCCATGTCTTTGATACCGCCAAGGCTGTTTTCCAGCTTAGCCAGTTCACGACCACGCATCAGCGCTTCTTTCTTGGTCAGTTTCTCGAAAGTACCGTCCTGAGACTGTGCTTCCAGATCTTTCAGACGCTTGATTGACTGACGAACGGTTTTCCAGTTAGTCAGCATACCACCTAACCAGCGGTGGTTAACGAAGTACTGATCGCAGTTACGCGCAGACTCTTTAACCGCTTCGCTTGCAGCACGCTTAGTACCAACAAACAGAATTTTACCTTTACGGGCAGAAATTTTGGTCAACTCAGCCAGAGCGTCGTTGAACATTGGTACAGTCTGCTCAAGGTTAATGATGTGAACTTTGTTACGAGCGCCGAAGATGAAAGGTTTCATTTTCGGGTTCCAGTAACGGGTCTGGTGACCAAAGTGTACACCGGCCTTAAGCATATCGCGCATGGAAACAGTAGCCATGATTACCTCTAAAAATAGATATTGGGGTTGAGCCTCCATGTATCCCATACCACCGACCTGTGAAGGCACCCCGGAGTATGTGTCGATACATGTGTGTTTTGGTCAGTCTGCATCACCGGGATATAACGCCCTGAGATACCCTGCCTTTTCACATAATGAGAATTAAACGTTCCGGGCGGGCAGAAGCCTGACCACAGATTCGTCGGCGCGTTTTATACCACAAACCGCCGGTTGACGGCAATCATTGTTGCCGTTTCTGGTCAAATTATCTTCAGACTGAAAGACCTGAGACAGTGATTAACATTGGCAGCGGTTTTGCTGGCTGTTAACATACAGGGTAATAAACTCCCTCTTTTGCCGGCCGCGGGCTGGCTGCAATCGGACTATATTCCATGGCTATTTCAATTAAGACCCCTGAAGAAATCGAAAAAATGCGTGTTGCCGGCCGTCTGGCTGCTGAAGTTCTGGAAATGATTGCTGATCATGTTAAGCCGGGCATCTCGACCGGAGAGCTGGATCGTATTTGCGACGATTATATTACTCAGCACCAGAAAGCCATCTCAGCCTGCCTCGGCTATCATGGTTTTCCGAAATCAGTCTGTATCTCGATTAATGAAGTGGTATGTCACGGTATCCCCAGTGATGAGCGGCTGCTGAAAGACGGCGATATTGTCAATATCGACGTGACCGTCATCAAAGACGAGTATCATGGCGACACCTCAAAAATGTTTATTGTCGGAAATCCGACGATTCTCGGTGAGCGTCTGTGCCGCGTGACTCAGGAAAGCCTCTATCTGGCCCTCAAAATGGTAAAACCCGGCATCCGCTTACGTACCCTCGGCCGTGAAATTCAGAAATTTGTCGAAGCTCAGGATTTTTCTGTAGTACGTGAATACTGCGGTCATGGTATTGGTAAAGGGTTCCATGAAGAACCGCAGGTACTGCACTATGATGCTGATGATGGCGGTGTGGTCCTGCAACAGGGGATGACCTTCACCATCGAACCGATGGTGAATGCCGGTGATTTCCGCATCAGAAGTATGAAAGACGGCTGGACAGTGAAAACCAAAGATCGCAGCTTGTCTGCACAATATGAACATACTATTGTGGTTACTGAAAATGGCTGTGAGATTTTAACCCTCCGTAAGGAAGAAACGCTTCCTGCCATCCTGGTGAACGAAGGTTAAACCTGACAATGAATTTCTGAAAGCCGGCGATTGCCGGCTTTTTCATCTGATGAGAAGCGACAATGCCTAGCCGCCTGCCAGACGTCCCAGAAGTAATTGATAAAAATATTATTAATGCCCCGCTTCACTGGTCTGATGACATGCTGAATCGGGACAGGCTTAAACCCCGGCTGGATAACTTTCAGCGCTGGCTGGGAGAGGCCTTTGATGCCGGACAACCGGTTCACCGCTTAATTGATGCCAGAACCCGGTTTATCGACAATCTTCTGTGCCGGCTGTGGCGTTTTTTTCATTTTGATGGTGTAAACCACCTGGCACTGGTTGCCGTCGGTGGCTACGGTCGTCAGGAATTGCACCCGTTATCAGATATTGATGTACTGATCCTCAGCCGGCAGAGTCTGGATGAACAAAATGCTCACCGTGCCAGTGAACTCCTGACACTGTTATGGGATTTAAAGCTGGAGGTGGGTCACAGCGTACGTACTCTCGAAGAGTGCCTGCTGGAAGGTTTATCGGATCTGACAGTGGCGACTAATCTTATCGAATCACGGATGCTGACCGGGGATGTCACCCTGTTTCTCGAACTGCAGAAAAATATTTTCAGTGACGGTTTCTGGCCCTCTGCTGAGTTTTTTGCAGCAAAAATCGAGGAGCAGAAAGAACGTCACAAACGCTATCACGGTACCAGTTACAATCTGGAGCCGGATATTAAAAGCAGCCCGGGCGGCCTGCGGGATATCCATATGCTGCAGTGGGTTGCCCGTCGCCATTTCGGCGCAACCTCATTGCCGGAAATGGCCGGTTTCGGCTTTCTGACCCGCGATGAACGGGATGAGCTCCATCAGTGCCAGAGTTTTTTATGGCGGATCCGTTTTGCCTTACACCTTACCCTGACCCGCTACGATAACCGGTTGCTGTTTGACAGACAGCTGTCCGTCGCACAACGGCTGAATTATCAGGGCGAAGGTAACGAGCCGGTAGAACGTATGATGAAAGATTTTTATCGCGTGACCCGTGATGTCGGCGAATTAAATGAAATGCTGTTACAGTTATTTGACGAGGCGATTCTGGCCCTGCCAGCCTCAGACAAACCACAGCCTCTGGATGATGACTTTCAGCTGCGCGGTACGCTGATCGATCTGCGGGATGAACAATTGTTTATCCGTCAGCCGGAATCAATTATCCGCATGTTTAATGTTATCGTCCGAAATAAGAATATTTCCGGCATATACTCTACTACCCTGCGGTTACTACGCTACGCGATACGTACTCTCGATTACTCCCTGTGCGAAATTCCCCGCGCGCGGGTATTATTTATGGATATTCTGCGTCACCCGGGGGCTGTCAGCCGTGCTCTGGTCCCGATGCACCACCACAGTGTACTGGCGGCCTACCTGCCCCAGTGGAACAAAATTGTCGGCCAGATGCAGTTCGACCTGTTCCACGCCTACACGGTTGATGAACACACCATTCGTGTCCTGCAAAAACTGGAGAGTTTCGGCAGTGAAGACTCGCGGGCACAGCATCCGCTGTGTGTGGATATCTGGCAACGCCTGATTCAGCCGGAAATATTGCTGATTGCCGCACTGTTCCACGATATCGCCAAAGGCCGCGGCGGCGATCACTCAATACTGGGGGCTGAAGACGTTATTGAATTCGCCCGGTTACATGCACTCTCCTCCCGCGATGCACAACTGATCGCCTGGCTGGTAAGACACCATCTGCTGATGTCGGTCACCGCACAACGCCGCGATATTCAGGATCCAAATGTTATCCAGCAATTCGCCGAAATTATGCAAAATGAACGGCAGTTGCGGCTGCTGATTTGTCTGACTGTCGCTGATATCAGTGCTACCAACGAAAGTTTGTGGAATAGCTGGAAGCAAAGCTTATTGCGCGAACTTTACTTCGCCACCGAAAAACAGCTGCGACGCGGTATGGACAGCAGCCCCGACCTGCGGGAAAGAGTGCGCCACAACCGGCTTCAGGCACTGGCGTTGCTGCGAATGGATAATATTGATGAGACAAAGCTACATAAAATCTGGAACCGCTGTCGGGCAGATTATTTCCTGCGTCATACAGCCAGCCAGCTGGCATGGCATGCCCGTCATCTGTTGCAGCATCCGCTCAGTAAGCCGCTGGTATTAATCAGCCCGCAGGCGTCGCGCGGCGGTACCGAGATTTTTATCTGGAGCCCTGACCGCCCATACCTGTTTGCCACGGTTGCAGGCGAACTGGACCGCCGCAACCTCAGTGTTCACGATGCACAGATATTCACTAACCGTGATGGTATGGCAATGGATACCTTCATTGTGCTTGAACCGGACGGCAGCCCGTTAGCCCCTGACCGGCACGAGGCGATTATCCACGGGCTGACACAAGCCTTATCACAACCGGAGTGGGTTCCGCCACGGCCCCGCCGACAGTCACCACGGCTGCGCCATTTTAACGTTGATACGGAAATACGTTTTCTGCCTGCCCACACCAATCAGCGTACCTATCTGGAAATGGTCGCCCTTGATCAGCCGGGATTATTAGCACGTATCGGTACCGTTTTTGCTGAATCAGGAATATCACTGCATGGCGCAAGGATCAGTACCATCGGCGAAAGGGTCGAAGACTTGTTTATTCTGGCGGACAGTGACCGCCGAGCCCTGAGCGATAAAAAACGTGATAGTTTACAACAACGGTTGACAGAGGCACTGAATCCAAACGATAAAGTGTAATCCGGCTGGAAATCAAAACAAGTTTCCGGGACTGCAAACTTACTTTGGGGGGCTGAGTCTCAGCTCCCCGGTTGTCAGTTTTTTACCAAACCATTGATGCAGGAAATAAACAATGCAACAGTTACAAAACATCATCGAAGCCGCATTCGAACGCCGTGCCGACATTACACCAGACAATGTTGATACTGAAACCCGCGAGGCAATTACTAAAGTCGTCCTGTTAATTGACCGTGGTGAACTGCGTGTTGCGGAAAAAATTAACGGTGAATGGATCACCCATCAATGGCTGAAGAAAGCAGTATTATTATCTTTCCGTATTCATGACAACCAGGTGATAGAAGGCTCTGAAACCCGTTTCTACGACAAAGTACCGATGAAGTTTGCTGACTATGATGAAGCCCGCTTTAAAAAAGAAGGCTTCCGCGTGGTTCCTCCGGCAGCAGTACGCCAGGGGGCTTTTATTGCCCGTAATACCGTTCTGATGCCTTCCTATGTCAACATTGGTGCTTATGTCGATGAAGGGACCATGGTCGATACCTGGGCTACTGTAGGTTCCTGTGCACAGATTGGTAAGAATGTACACCTGTCAGGCGGCGTAGGTATCGGTGGTGTACTTGAGCCACTACAGGCCAACCCGACCATCATTGAAGACAACTGTTTTATCGGTGCACGTTCTGAAATCGTAGAAGGTGTTATTGTTGAAGAAGGTTCTGTTATTTCGATGGGTGTCTATATCGGCCAGAGCACTAAGATTTATGATCGTGAAACGGGTGAAGTCCATTACGGCCGTGTCCCGGCGGGTTCAGTCGTGGTTTCCGGGAATCTGCCATCTAAAGACGGCAGCTACAGCCTGTACTGCGCCGTTATCGTTAAAAAAGTGGATGCGAAAACCCTGGGTAAAGTCGGTATCAATGAACTGCTGCGTTCAATCGACTAACTGATCCGCGGTTAACCGCCTGCGTTCCCTGTCCGGGTAACTGCCTGACATATACAGGGTAGCAGGCGGATTTATTCTGCTCTGGCTCCGGCCACCCCGCAACCTGCGGTGATGACTTTACGGCTCTGGTGTATCAACCGGTGAGCACTGATTGCATCACTCATTCTGAATATTGTTCTCTGAAAAGGTGATTGTTCATGTACGATAACTTAAAAAGTTTAGGTATTACCCACCCTGAAGAAGTTGACCGTTACAGCCTGCGTCAGGAAGCCAATAACGATATTCTGAAGATCTATTTCCGTAAGGATAAAGGGGAGTTTTTCGCGAAAAGCGTGAAGTTTAAATACCCTCGCCAGCGTAAGACCGTGGTTTCTGATCAATCCGGGCAGGGTTTTAAAGAGATTCAGGAAATAAGCCCCAACCTCAGATACCTGATCGATGAACTGGATCAGCTGTGTCAGCAGGAACAAGCTGAAGTTGACCTGAAAGTTAAGATCCTTGATGACCTTCGTCACCTTGAACTGGTCGTTTCGAATAAGATTTCGGAAATTGAGGCAGATCTGGAAAAACTCACCCGCAAATAAGCGACGTTTTTACAGACAAAAAGCCGGTCAGTGCATGATACTGACCGGCTTTTTTACTGACGACGGTTACTGTGCCAGCAGGTACAGGTTACTGTCACCACGTTTAATGTTCAGGGCCAGTACTGAAGGTTTGCTGTCGAGCACTTTACGTAACTCACCCAGATTCGCTACATTCTGCTGGTTCACCCCGAGAATAACATCCCCTTTTTTCAGACCAATGGCATCGGCACGGCTGCCGGGCTTAATGCTGTCAACTTTAACACCTTTGTCACCTTTGACATCATAATTACTCAGCTCAGCCCCTTCGATACCGGTATAAATAGTCGCTGACTGCACTTTCGCCTGAGTACTTTGTTGCAGTTCCACGGTCACTGTCAGTGGTTTACCGTCACGTAATAAGCCAAGTTCCAGTTTTGTGCCCACCGGCAATGAACCGACATCAGCACGTAATGCGGCAAAGCTGCTCAGCTGCTTGTTATTCAGAGAGACAATCACATCACCGGCTTTAATACCTGCTTTCTCGGCCGAACTTTTTGGCAGAACCTGACTGACAAAAGCACCACGCTGGGCATTCACTTTCATCGCCTGGGCGAGCTCTGAGTTCAGCTCAGTACCCATGATCCCCAGTTCACCGCGTTTAACCTGACCATATTCAATCATCTGTGCGGTCAGATTTTTCACCATATTACTCGGGATAGCAAAACCAATACCGATATTGCCGCCATCCGGCGCCAGAATCGCCGTATTAATACCAATCAGTTCACCATTCAGATTCACCAGTGCACCACCGGAGTTACCACGGTTAATTGCGGCATCCGTCTGAATAAAGTTTTCATAGTTTTCAACATTCAGCCCGCTGCGGCCCAGTGCCGAAACAATACCGGAAGTTACCGTTTCCCCTAATCCATAAGGGTTACCGATCGCTACCGTATAGTCCCCCACCTGCAGGTTGTCAGAATCTGCAATTTTTATTGCCGTCAGATTCTTCGCATCTTTCAGCTGAATCAGCGCAATATCAGAACGGGGATCTTTACCTATCACTCTGGCATCGAAACGACGGCCATCACTGAGCTGGACCTGAATGGTTGAGGCATTTTCAACCACATGGTTATTGGTTACCACATAACCTTTTTCGGCATTAATCACTACCCCGGAACCTAAAGCACGGAACTTCTCCTGCTGGGTTCCGCTATTACCGCCACCACCAGGGGCCTGGCAAAGAGGTGAAGACTGGAACGGAGAACCGTCCTGACAGAAAGGCGACATATCACCAAAAAATTGCTGGAACTGCTGATTACCCCCGGCTGTTTTTACCGGTGCCGTTCCTTCCACACTGATACTGACGACTGAGGGCATCACTTTTTGTAACATAGGAGCCAGACTCGGTAATTGCTGACTTGATGAAGATGCAGATTCCGCCGCAGAAGCAGTCAAAGGCGCAAATGCCATTCCCAGGCTTAATGCGAGTGCACTCAATGCTAAAGTGGTTTTTTTCATGTGCTGGCTCTCTGTAATATTTTCTATTTGGACCGGTTGCTGTGTGCTGTGGTCAGTTGATGAGAGTTATTATTTACCTGTTAGTTCACCGCAAAACTTTTGTGAAAGGTAAAAAAATATTCCTGATCTTTACAAAACTCACACGAACTCAACCGCCATTAAACGACGATACTCTTCCCATGCATATACATCGGTCATTCCGCTGATATAGTCCTGCACCAGACGTAAACGGTAATAACTTTCCCATAATTGCCATCTCTGATCACGGGTCGCTGGTAACTGGCGAAGGTGATTCTGATAAGCTTTACGGTGTTTATCCGACAGACGATGAAACAACCGGGTTTCAATAGGATGGCCTGCTAACTCATCGGTCTCCATCAGGCAGGTAAAATCATCGGCGCTCAGTTGCATCATGGGTTTATAGGTATCAAGCAGACCTCGGATCACGCGGTATCCCTGTAATTCGAGTTGTTCCACCTCAGAGTGGTTAAAAACATGTTTTCGGGCCACCTGCTTAAAGGTTGCCAGTAGCCGCTCTTCATCCCCACCGTTTTCCAGCAGCGCATGGTTAAAATTCCCCGTAAAAATCGCCGGCAAATTATCCAGAAAGCGCCGTACAGCAAACGCGACCAGCGCCCGCTGTACATTGACCCGTAACGACATAAAAAACTGGTCACTCTGACTGCGCCGTTTTCCTGAGCCCGCTTCCTGCCAGGCATGAGTTACCGTACGCTGGAAAAGATCATCCGGCTGAGCCTCCCCCCAGGCATCACATAAATAACGATACAGGCTGTCGACATCAAAGATAGCTTTTTCGACAGCATCATCTAAATCGGCAATACAGTAGGAAATATCATCAGCCGCTTCCATAATATAAGTCAGAGGGAAACGATGAAACTCCTGCATACCGGTTGCTGCCCGCAAGTCTGCAACGTATTCTTTTTCTGATAAATAAAACCCCGGCTTTTTCATCAGCACCGAGAAATTTGCAGGCTTATCGCCCTGCCACCAGGCAGGTGCAGTGTACTTAAGGATGCAGGCCACCTGAGAATAACTCAGATTCAGTTGCAGAATAGTATGTACCAGCCGGATAGCCTGGGCATTGCCTTCAAAATGCGAAAGATCCTGATAAATACATTGTTGTAACTGAATCACTTCTTCAGGGAGCTGCGCCGCATCAGGGGAGGTAAGTGGCAGAATGTCAGCCAGATGCTCCCTGAACCAGTCATTGATTGCTGCTTCGCCAAAATGACCAAATGGCGGATTCCCGACATCATGTAACAGGCAGGCCATTTCGGCCAGACTTTCAAACCCGCGTTCAAAGTCTTCCAGCCCGTAAGCAGCCAGACCACCGGGCTGTTTTTTCAGTCGTTGCAGTACTTCCCGCGCAATATAGCGCCCGGTTTGCTGTACTTCCAGGGAGTGGGTTAACCGTGAGCGTACTGCTGAATTTCTTTCCAGCGGGAATACCTGTGTCTTTTGCTGCAAACGCCGGATAGCCGCCGAATGGATGATCCTGCCGCGATCACTTTCAAAATAACGGGAAATCTGTTCTTCTCCCTGCGGCGGCCGGCCTGATGCATAAGGCCGGCTGACACTGATTCTGTGCTTAAAGTTAATCTCCATTTCCACTCCGGTACGATTCAATAATAAAACCCTGCCCTGCCATGATAGACTATTCCACGCCTGAAGATTAATTCTATAACATTGGTGAGATACGCTATGAAAGCAGGAATTATTGGCGCAATGGAGCAGGAAGTAACCCTGTTGCGTGACAAAATTAAAGACCGGAAAACTCTGAACATCGCTGGCTGTGAAATTTATACCGGTACTCTGAATGGCACTGAAGTCGCCTTACTGAAATCCGGCATCGGCAAAACCTCCGCCGCGCTGGGTACCACGCTGTTACTGCAACTATGTCAGCCAGATGTGGTCATTAACACCGGTTCTGCCGGCGGACTGGCACCGTCACTGAAGGTCGGCGATATCGTTGTTTCTGACGAAGTCCGCTATCATGATGCAGACGTTACCGCTTTCGGTTATGCGCCAGGCCAGATGGCCGGATGCCCGGAAAGTTTTGTGGCTGATGAAAAACTGATCGGTGCCGCAGAACAAAGTATCAGAGCATTAAATCTGCATGCTGTACGCGGATTAATTGTCAGCGGTGATGCATTTATCAATGGTGCTGAGCCTCTGGCCCGTATCCGTGATACCTTTCCGAAGGCTGTTGCGGTAGAAATGGAAGCCACCGCCATTGGCCATGTCTGCCATAGCTTTAAGGTTCCTTTTGTGGTGGTTCGTGCTATTTCTGACGTTGCGGATCAGGAATCACACCTCAGTTTCGACGAATTCCTCGGTGTTGCCGCAAAGCAGTCATCACTGATGGTGGAAGACCTGCTGAGCCGCTTGTCAGCAGACGTCTGACAAGCCACTGCCTTGCCCGGCGGCGGCCTAAGATGCTGCCGCTGTCAGACGCAGGAAAACTCATCCTGTGGCGGTATATGTAACAAAAATCCCTCTTATCACCGGCCGGCAGCCCGGTATTTTTTGTAACTTTACAAAAATAAACGCACGACTTAATCAGCCTGACAACAGCTTGTGAATATTTTCAGAGTATCGGCGTACGCCGGCAGGAGCAGTGACACAGGTCAACAGCAGACAGGGAATATTACAGAGGTTACAGCAGGAGAGCACCCTCCCTTCAGAAAGGTGCTGACAGGGTAATCAGATACTGAAAGAAGAACCACAACCACAGGTGGTTTTAGCATTCGGATTAGTCACAATAAACCGTGAACCTTCAAGCCCTTCGGTGTAGTCGACAGAACCGCCGACCAGGTACTGCAGACTCATAGGATCTACCACCAGAGACACACCCTGCTTTTCGATAGTCATATCGCCATCATTAACTTTATCATCAAAGGTAAAACCATACTGGAATCCGCTGCACCCACCGCCGGTGATATAAACACGCAGTTTCAGTTCAGGGTTATCTTCGTCAGCGATCAGGAATTTTACTTTGTTGGCCGCAGCTTCGGTAAACTGTAACGGCAGTGCTGCAATATCATCGCTCATAAATTACTCCGGTAAACTCCAGGGCCGTTAACGGCCTCAATGATGGCATTATCTGTCAGCCACGGGCTGCGATCAAGCACCGCGCTGTACACTCTGTGCCGCAGCACGCTCTGCGGCCGGCGTTTGCCGGGCCAGGGTGCGCGCCAGTAAGGTTGAATAAAGCGGCGTACCTCCGAGAAATTGAGCCAGCAGGGTCGCACCGAGACAGGTAATGATCATCGGCAGGATCAACTGATAATTTTCAGTCATTTCGAGGACCAGAATAATGCCGGTCAGAGGGGCTCTGACGGAAGCGGCAAATAATGCCCCCATCCCCGCCACGGCAAAAGTCCCGGCCTGCAGGTGATATTCCGGAAAGACTGCCGCAGCAGTCACCCCGAGGGCTGTACCCAGCAAAGTCCCCAGCGAAAGCATTGGCGCGAAAATGCCGCCAGGGGCCCCGGAACAAAAACAGATCAGCGTCATAACCATACGTAAAATGAACAGGCTCAATAGCATCCCGCAACTGAATTGTCCGGCAACAGATTGCGGGATTAAGGAAGACCCGCCGCCGGTGATTTCAGGAAAAATCAGGCTCAGCGCCCCGAAGCTGCCGCCAATAACCGCCGCAATCAGCAGAATAATTCCCATTTTTCCGCCATGCAGTCGCTGAAATGCATCCTGTACCCGAAACACCAGTCGGTTAAACACCACCCCGACAATCCCGAATACCATACCCGCAATCAGATATAACCAGAGAGTATTCAGCGGGGCATCAATCAACTGACCAATATTCAGCATGGCACTGTTACCATCGAACAGACGATAAACGATGCAGGACATAATCACGCCAATAAACACAGCCTTGACAGAAATCAGGTTGTAATGGAACTGCTGTCTCATTTCTTCAATGATAAACAGGATCCCTGCCAGCGGAGCGTTAAACGCAGCCGCCAGGCCAGCCCCCGCACCAGTCGCCAGTAACGTATGCCGGTCTTCACTGTTTTTTATCCGGAACATATCGACCACCATACGTCCCAGGTTACCGCCCATCTGGACAGTGGGACCTTCGCGGCCTAACACCATCCCTGCACCAAGGGTACCGACCCCGCCAAAAAACTTAACCGGAATAACCCGCCACCAGCGGACAGGTCGCAGTTCATCTAATGCCCCCTCGATTTCCGGAATTCCCGAGCCGCCGGCTTCCGGCGCAAAACGCCGCACCAGCCAGAATCCGCAAACTGCCAGTAGCGCTGAAATGATCACCGCAGACAGCAGTCCGGACGCAGTCAGTAAACCACCGGAATAGTGCAGACGATAGTGCTGTACCAGACTGACGGCTTTATCAAACGCCACGCCGGCTAATCCCGCCAGCACCCCCACCAGACCGGCCAGCAATAAAATCGCCAGCGGCGTTTTATCTTTGCGTAATATCTGCTGCAAATAATCATACCTGCGGCGCGGCTCTGCCGGTAAAGACTCATCACTAACGGGTGTATTATGCATATCGGGGACAGAAAAAAGGGCCATAACATCAGTATACGCATGAATCCGCTATTTTTGTCGCTTAAATGTAGCAAACCAATAACCGGGTCTTTCACCCTGTAACTAAGTTCTCGTACACTAGTGTTTATATTAAGTCATCAACAGGAACCGATGCGATGAGTAAGTCTGAAAATCTCTACAATGAAGCGCAGCGTCTGATCCCGGGAGGGGTAAACTCTCCGGTCAGGGCTTTTACCGGTGTTGGCGGTGTCCCGCTTTTTATTGAGCGCGCTGAAGGTGCTTATTTATACGATGCTGACGGAAAAGCCTATATCGATTACGTCGGTTCATGGGGGCCTATGGTCCTCGGACATAACAACCCGGCTATCCGTAATGCAGTGACAGAAGCAGCAATGCGCGGGCTGAGTTTCGGTGCACCTACCGAAATGGAAGTCAAAATGGCAGAGCTGGTCTGTGAACTGGTGCCTTCCATGGAGATGGTGCGGATGGTCAACTCGGGAACGGAAGCGACCATGAGCGCTATCCGGCTGGCCAGAGGCTATACCGGCCGTGATAAAATTATTAAGTTTGAGGGTTGCTATCACGGACATGCCGACTGCCTGCTGGTAAAAGCCGGATCCGGTGCTCTGACCCTGGGCCAGCCAAACTCACCGGGAGTGCCGGCTGACTTTGCCCGTCATACGCTGACTTGTACCTATAACGATTTATCATCCGTCCGCGAAGCCTTCCGTCAGCATCCGCAACAGGTCGCCTGTATTATCGTGGAACCTGTCGCCGGGAATATGAACTGTATTCCTCCTTCAGAGGGTTTCCTGCAAGGCTTACGTGAAATCTGTGATGAAAATGGTGCACTGCTGATCATTGATGAAGTAATGACCGGCTTCCGTGTTGCACTGGGCGGTGCTCAGGAGTATTACAACGTAGTACCGGACCTGACCTGTCTGGGGAAAATTATCGGTGGCGGTATGCCGGTAGGTGCTTTTGGCGGACGTCGTGACATTATGGAAGTTCTGGCCCCGACCGGCCCGGTGTATCAGGCCGGAACACTGTCCGGAAACCCGCTGGCGATGGCAGCAGGTTTCGCCTGTCTGACACAGGTTGCCCGGCCCGGCACCCATACCACCCTGACTGACCTCACCACACGGCTGGCCGAAGGATTATTACACGCCGCACAGCAGGAAAATATCCCGCTGGTCATTAACCATGTCGGTGGTATGTTTGGTCTTTTCTTTACTGATGCGCCTTCAGTGACCTGCTATCAGGATGTCAGCAAATGTGATGTGGCGCGGTTTAAAACTTTCTTCCATCTGATGCTGGAGGAAGGGATCTATTTTGCACCGTCAGCTTTTGAAGCTGGCTTCATGTCACTGGCCCACAGTCCCGACGATATCCAGCATACTATAGATGCAGCCCGCCGCTGTTTCGCCCGTCTGTAACATCCTGGTTTTGTTGTAAAAAAAAAGGCGCCTCCGCGCCTTTTTTATTCGTTATCTTCCCACAGGATCACTGGCCGAACATATCTTTAATCCAGCCAGCCACACCTTTACTGCTGCTATCCTGATCTACCTGCTGCTGCTGTTGCTGTTGTTGCTGCTGCACCTGCACCTGTTGCTGTTGCTGCTGGCAGAGAGTCGCAGGGTCTGTTGTCCATACCGGCAACGATCGCCAGGTACTGTCTCCGGGACCACAGATAAAATTACCCTGCGCATCAATGTTCATCATCGATACATCTTCTGGCGGTGTCAGGTCTAACGGCGTGGGGGGCTGAGAGGCCAGATACCGGCGATACAGTTGCAGCGCACCGCTGGACCCCCACAATTTGGTGGTCTGGTTATTATCCCGTCCAACCCAGGTGACTGTAACTTCTTTCCCATCAATCCCCGTAAACCAGCTATCCACCAGATTATTGGTGGTCCCGGTTTTACCGGCCAGATGCATGGTCGGATACTGAGCGCCCAGCGCATGGCCTGTACCGCGGTTAACTACCTGTTGCATGGCATATAACGTCAGGTAGGCGGCTTCCGGAGGTTCAGCCTGTTGTGCCTGAGGGTAACTCTGGTACAGCACCTTGCCGTCTTCAGAAATCACTGAGCGTACCGCCGATAAGGTAGCACGGTTACCGCCACTGGCGATGGTCTGGAAAGCCTGAGCCACCTGCAATGGTGTCAGGTTCAGCGCCCCGAGTAACATCGCCGGTACTGCCGTCAGCTGATCCTTACCAACGCCTAATCTGGTCCAAGTATCCACCACACTTTGCAGCCCCAGGGACATGCCCAGATTGACGGTAGGCACGTTCATCGAATGTGTCAGTGCATCAACTAACAACACTTTTCCGCTGAATTTATGGTCATCATTTTCCGGACTCCAGACCTGGCCATTCGGTTGTTTCAGTGCCAGCGGTTGATCCGCAATCCAGCTATTCAGACGGTAGGTTTGCGGCTGTGCCAGCGCCGTCAGATAGGTCGCAGGTTTTGCCAGGGAACCAATCGAACGGCGGGCCTGCATCGCCCGGTTGTACCCGGCAAATTGCGGATCAGAACCACCGACCATTGCTCTGACTTCACCGCTAAAGCGATCCACCACCACCATCGCGGTTTCAAGATCTTTTAATCCGTGTTGCTTCTTCAGCTGCGGAATACCTTCGGTTACCGCTTTTTCTGCCGCATCCTGGGAGAGAGGATCAAGAGTAGTGAAGATTTTTACTCCGGAGAGATCCTTCACTTTATCGCCCAGTTTATCCTGCAACTCATTGCGTACCATCTGCATAAAGGCTGGCTGCGGAGTAATAACCCCTCCTCTTGGCTGAACACCCAGAGGCCGTGCAGACAACATATTGTACAAGTCTTCGTCGATATACTTTTGTTGTTGCAGCAGACGCAGTACCACATTACGACGTTCCAGAGCTAACTTCGGATTACGCCATGGATTATATAACGAGGCACCTTTCACCATCCCGACCAGTAAGGCTTGCTGATCAACACTCAGTTCATCCACCGGCCGGCCAAAGTAATATAAGCTGGCCAGCGGGAAACCCCGGATCTGGTCATTACCGGCCTGCCCCAGATACACTTCATTCAGGTACAGTTCCAGAATACGATCTTTGCTATAACGGGAATCCATAATGATGGCCATGTAGGCTTCACGGATTTTACGCCACAGGGTACGTTTGTTGGTCAGAAACAGGTTTTTCACCAACTGCTGAGTCAGGGTACTGCCCCCCTGCACTGCGCGGCCAGCCGTCACATTGGCAATAAATGCACGACCAATCGAATATAAACTGATGCCGTCATGCTCATAAAAATGACGGTCTTCGGTTGCAACCAGGGTATCTACCAGCGTATTCGGAAAACCGGAACGCGGCACAAATAAGCGCTGTTCACCATTAGGCGACTGCAGCATAGTGATAAGACGCGGATCCAGACGGAAGTAACCAAAATCACGGCCCGTGTCCAGGTTCTTGATTTCCGTAAGTTCACCGTTGCTGAAGGTCATCTGCGCATGAATCTGCCCTTCTTTACCGTCCGGAAAATCAAAAGGTCTGCGCAGCAGATCAATGGTATTTCCTTTTACCGTAAATTCACCCGGACGGGTGATTTTGGTTACCAGCCGATACTGAGTACCTTCCAGTAAATCGACCATCCCCTTACGATCAAAGGCCATACCCGGTTCAAGACTGACGACCCGGCCATAGACCGCCGCCGGCAGTTGCCAGACCCTGCCGTCAACACGTTGCCGGATTTCAGAGTCAAGATAGACGCCCCATGCCGCAATCACAACAGCAGCGACCAGGAAGAGTTTGATAAATATACCCAGCCAGCGACGTTTCATTGCCGGGGGTTTCTTTTTTCCTTTACGTGGCAATGACTGCCCCTCCTCATTCGCATTGATGTCCTGGTCATCATAGCGGTTACTTTTTTTATTCTTCGCACGGGGGCGAACTTTTTCCGGTTGACGGGGTGACTTCCCTTTCCGCCCGATCGGTTCGCGATCATTCCCAGACATGAATTTTATTCTCCAGGCATAGCCTCAGCATGCGCGTTACTTTAGTCTCCTTCCGGCAGAATTACATGCCGGAACCCTCTGAAAGAGCGGACGGTTCACAAATGCCCGGGGGAAAATTTTTTACTCCGGCGAGTAGGCATCGCAGTCGCAGGTGAGTCCGGCCACGGGTGCTTAGGATAACGACCTTTCATTTCTTTCTGCACTTCACGATAAGCCCCCTGCCAGAATCCCGCTAAATCACGGGTTATCTGTAACGGACGCATAGCCGGCGACAATAATTCCAGCACCAGCGGGATTCTTCCCCCCGCAATCACTGGCGTATCAGCTTCACCGAACATCTCCTGCATACGAACAGCAAGCACCGGTGGCTGTTCGGTGTTATAACGGATCAGCACACGACTGCCCGTCGGCACAGTGTAATGAGTTGGCAGCGCACTATCCAGTCGCTGGCGTTGTGACCATGTGATCAAATGTAATAAAGCTGTCGAAATATTAATAGTATTAAACGACCGGGCATCGGTCACCGTCGCCATTTCCGGCAGCAGCCACTGCTCCAGGCTGTCCAGCAATGCGTCGTCCGTCACCGGCGGCCAGTCCGCATCATTCAGCCATTCTCCGGCACAAGCCAGCCTGGCACGGATTTGTTCAGCTGCCGGGGTCCAGGGCAACACCGACAACCCTTTGGCCCTGACCCAGCGCAACATCGCCTGGTGCAACTGCGCCGCTGCCGGCCGTTCGCCGGGACGTGAAGTTAATATCAGCGAACCAATCACCTGCTGACGGCGTACCCGCAGGATGCCTTTTTCTTCATCCCACTCAACATCATCCCGTTCTTCAACTTTATCCGGACACTGCCGGGCAAGTTCAGCAATATCGACCGGCAGGGCCAGACGGATCCGGGCCTCTGGCTGCTGAGAACTGAATGACAGCCGGAGGACCAGTAACCATTCATAACGGCTCAGAGGATCATCAGCGGCTGTTCCGGCGCCGACGCCTTTTGCCAGCAGGTAACGCCCGCCTCCGCCACGCTGGCGGGCCAGCTGGTCACTGAACCCCGCCATTAACAACACGGCTAACAATCGGTCATCGGCCTGACTACCACGAACGCCAGTGCGTTGCTGTAAGGCTTTGGCTCGTTTCAGCCATCCCGGCTGGGGGTGTAAAAACAGAGACAGTAAATCATTAGTGCCATTACGCGGTGGGTCTTCCAGAATAGCAACCAGTAAACTCGCCGTTGCCATCGCCGCCGGATTTTCTCCGGCAGCACAGAGTATCGCCGCCAGCCGGGGTTCAGTCCCCAGCGCCGCCATTTTGCGTCCGGTCGCGGTCAGCTGATGACCCGCGTCAGTGGCGCCAAGTTGCTGCAATAGTTGCAGTGCCGCTTGCTGGCGCTTTTGTGGCGGGAGATCCAGCCATTGCAGCTGACTCATCTCCCGGCAGCCCCAGGCAAGGATATCCAGCATCACTGCACTTAACTCACTGTTAATAATTTCCGGTTCACTTACCGCAGCCGCTCTCTCTGCCTGTTCCTGACTCAGTAAATGCCAGCAAAACCCCGCCGTCAGGCGTCCGGCACGCCCGGCGCGCTGTACCATCGATGCCTGACTAATCCGCTGCGTCTGTAATACACTGACACCGCTTTTTGTATCATAGCGCACCGCACGCTCCAGCCCGCTGTCGACCACCAGCCGTATCCCATCTATCGTCAGGCTGGTTTCTGCAATATTGGTTGCCAGTACCACTTTCCGTCTGCCCTCAGGCGAGGGGGCAATCGCCTGTTGCTGAGCGGTCAGACTCATCGCTCCGTATAGCGGGAAGATATCTGTCGCGTCATGCAGCCGGCTGAGTAATTCCTGTTTCACGGCCATAATTTCCCGTTCCCCGGGTAAAAAAATCAGCATCGACCCCTGGTGTTCATTCAGCAGACAGGCGGCTTCACGTGCTACTGCGGCTGCAAAGGGCAGTCGGGTGCTCAGGGGAATAAAATGCCGTTCGACCGGAAAACTGCGTCCCTGTGAAATAATCACCGGGACTTCCGGGAGCAATACTGACAGGCGCTGATAGTCCGGGGTTGCTGACATTAACAAAAGCTTCAGGTCGTCACGCAGCCCCTGCTGTACATCAAGCAACAGAGCCAGCGCCGTATCCGCCTGCAGACTGCGTTCGTGAAATTCATCAAGAATAACCAGCGAAACACCGTTCAGTTCCGGATCCTGCTGTAACATGCGGGTCAGAATCCCCTCAGTCACCACTTCCAGCCGGGTATCGGGCCCGCAACTACTCTCACCGCGCATCCGGTAACCGATGGTCTGTCCGGTAGATTCACCGAGATTTTCTGCCAGTCGCCTGGCAACATTTCTGGCAGCCAGCCGTCGTGGCTCCAGCAGCAGGATCTTGCCGTTATCCGGCACGCGGGATAACAACTGTAAGGGTAACCAGGTGGATTTTCCTGCCCCGGGCGGTGCGACCAGCAACGCTCCGCTGCGGGTCTCCAGCGCAGTCAATAAGTTATCCAGTACTTCACTGACAGGTAACGGTGGCAAATAAAACTCCGCGCAAGCTGTGTTAATATATCCGCCATAATAACACCCAACCGATCAATCCTCACGCCTGCCCCGTCTGAGCAAAGCTATCAGGGCAGGTCAGGCACTGTAACCGTCACCCGGAGATATTAATGACGACAGGGCAGCAATATTTTTTTGCGATTCAGCTCCCCTCGCCGCTGCAAAAGTCACTGGTCCGCTGGCGGGCTGATCATTTCCCCGCAGATAATGGCCGCCCGCTGCCTGCCGCAGACATGCTGATGACACTGGCCTGGCTGGGCCCTCTCAGGGAAATCACCCTTCAGCGATTACAACAACAGGCCGCCCGTATTCAGCAACGCGGATTTATGCTGACCCTGAACGATGCCGGATACTGGCCCGGTTCCGGACTGGTCTGGCTGGGCTGCCGGCCAGCGCCTGCCGGCTTATTAGCTCTGGGGGCGCTGTTACGTTCACAGGCGGCTCGTCAGGGTTGTCCTCAGCCATCACAGCCTTTCCGCCCCCATGTCCGTTTATTGCACCATGTTTTTTCGCCGGTCAGCCTTCCGCCGACCGGATTTCACTGGCAGTTTCCTGTGACCGGGTTTTCCTTAATGGCCTGCGGTCCGGGACGCGGGAGAGCAAAAAACCGTTGCCTGGCAACATTCCCGCTGCAACCGTCCTCACCCCTTTAACGAGATCCGTCTATGCAGTTCACTCCGCCGCTCAAATCTGCCACTTTACTTAAGCGCTATAAACGTTTCCTTGCCGATGTTGTTACTCCGCAGGGCGAAGTTTTTACCCTTCATTGTGCCAATACCGGCGCGATGACCGGTTGTGCCACTCCCGGGGATACCGTGTGGTATTCCGAGTCTGACAATAAACAGCGCAAATATCCCCATAGCTGGGAGCTGACCGGCACGGAAGACGGTGATTTAATTTGCGTAAATACCCAGCGGGCAAATCAGTTATTTCGCGAAGCCCTCGGGGCCCGGGTGATCACTGAGCTTTCTGACTACAGCCACTGGCGAAGTGAGGTGAAATACGGTTCAGAGGGCAGCAGAATAGACTTTTTATTACAACAACCACAGCTACCCGACTGCTATGTGGAAGTAAAATCCGTCACGTTACTGGAGAACGGTCAGGGATATTTTCCTGATACGGTAACACTGCGCGGGCAAAAACACCTGCGGGAACTGATGGCTATCGCCGCTGCCGGACAGCGGGCGGTATTATTTTTTGCCGTATTACACAGCGGAATAGAGTGTATCAGCGTCGCCCGGCACCTGGATCCCCGTTATGCCGCACTTCTCGACCAGGCAATACTCGCCGGGGTGGAAATTCTGGTCTATAAAGCTTCCCTGACTCCTGCCGATGCTAAGATAGAATTTTCTATTGATTTCATCCAATAAAAAGCTGCAACGGCGTGTATTAAAAAGATAATCCGGCGTTTTACCGTCAAATTTATTGACAAGTGGTCAACAACAGATGATATCAGTAATTGCCAACAGAGATAGCTTCTGCTATTTATAGCGGCCTGTTTTTTTCCCTCACTGGGAATCGATAGTGCGTGTTATCCAGGAGAAACAGCATGCAAGAAGGGCAAAACCGTAAAACATCGTCCCTGAGTATCCTCGCCATCGCTGGGGTGGAGCCATATCAAGGGAAACCGGGCGAAGAGTATATGAACGAAGCCCAGCTGACACACTTCAGGAAGATACTTGAAGCCTGGCGTAATCAACTCAGGGATGAAGTCGACCGTACTGTCTCACATATGCAGGACGAAGCGGCAAACTTCCCGGATCCGGTTGACCGTGCTGCTCAGGAAGAAGAGTTCAGTCTGGAACTGCGTAACCGTGACCGCGAACGTAAGCTGATCAAGAAAATCGAGAAGACGCTGAAAAAAGTCGAAGATGATGACTTCGGCTACTGCGAATCCTGCGGTGTCGAGATTGGTATTCGCCGTCTGGAAGCGCGTCCGACAGCTGATTTATGTATCGACTGTAAGACGCTGGCTGAGATCCGTGAAAAGCAAATGGCTGGCTGATATCAGCCAGCCGCAAGGCTACCGTACAGCAGAGTCCTTCAGACTCTGTTGTACGTCTCACTGCTGCCTATGACGTCAGAACATTGCTGTACCGGCCGTTTTGCGCCGTCCCCCTCCGGAGCACTGCATTTCGGCTCACTTATCGCCGCACTGGGGAGCTACCTTAATGCCCGCGCCCGGCAAGGTCGCTGGTGGGTGCGTATTGAAGACATCGATCCCCCAAGAGAAATTCCCGGCGCCGCCAGTACTATTCTCCATCAGCTTGAACACTACGGCCTGCACTGGGACGGTGATGTGCTCTGGCAATCGCAGCGCAGCCATGCCTACCGGGATATTATTCAGCAATTGATCTCCCAGCATCAGAGCTATTTTTGCGATTGCACACGCAGCCGCATCCGTGAATGTGGTGGCTATTATGATGGTCACTGCCGCCAGCGCTCACTGCCCGCCGGCGACGCAGCACTCAGAATTCGCCAGCTGCAACCAGTGTTTTCTTTCCATGACCGGTTACGCGGTGAGATTGTTGCCGATCCGGCCCTCGCTGCCGAAGACTTTATTATTCACCGCCGTGATGGCTTATTTGCCTATAACCTGGCCGTAGTGGTGGATGATCACTCTCAGGGCGTCAGCGAAATTGTCCGCGGGGCTGACTTAATTGTTCCGACGGTCCGGCAAATATCGCTGTATCAGCAATTAGGCTGGCCAGTCCCCGACTATCTGCATTTGCCTTTAGCCTTAAACAGAGATGGCCACAAACTGTCCAAACAAAATCATGCGCCGCCCCTGCCGGAGGGGGACCCGCGGCCGGTGCTGGTACAGGCACTGCGTTTCCTCGGCCAGACGGTCAGTCCCCGCTGGCAGGATCTGTCGCGTGATCAGTTGCTGAGTCAGGCAATATGCCACTGGACAACAGATAATATCCCAATAAATGACGCTTTAATCCCGGAGCAGCCACTTACAGCATTCTCAAATTGCTCACAACAGGCTATGATTAGCCGCTGATTTGAGCATCACTTAATTTATGTCACTGTCGAGGTGTACTATTTTTACCCGAGTAGCAAATTTTTGTCGGAAAGTTCTTCTTCGTGAAGAGGACGTGCCCGCTGAGACAAAAGACCAAAATCTGATGACTATCATTCCCCGTGATAAGCATAATATTTCCCGAAAAGACATTAGCGAAAATGCATTAAAGGTGTTGTATCGGCTGAATAAAGCAGGCTTTGAAGCTTATCTGGTTGGCGGCGGTGTCCGTGATCTTCTGCTGGGTAAAAAACCAAAAGATTTTGATATTACGACCAATGCCACGCCGGAACAAATGCGTAAGCTGTTCCGTAACTGTCGCCTGGTTGGCCGGCGTTTCCGTCTGGCCCACGTGATGTTCGGGCCTGAGGTAATCGAAGTCGCGACCTTCCGTGGCCATCATGCCAGCGAAGCCGCTGCAGATAACGAACATGACCGTAACCAGTCACAACGTGGCCAGAACGGTATGTTACTGCGGGATAATATTTTCGGTTCTATCGAGGATGATGCCCAGCGCCGTGACCTGACCATTAACAGCCTCTATTACAGTGTGGCCGATTTTACCGTCCGTGATTACGTCGGCGGTTTACAGGATCTTCAGCAAGGTGTTATCCGCCTGATTGGTGATCCTGAAACCCGTTACCGTGAAGACCCGGTGCGGATGCTGCGGGTTGTTCGTTTTGCCGCAAAACTGAATATGACCATCGCTGCAGAAACGGCAGAGCCTGTGACCCGGTTATCCAGCCTGCTAACGGATATCCCTTCAGCGCGCCTGTTCGAAGAATCATTAAAATTACTACAGACAGGCTACGGCGAACAGACTTACGGTTTGCTGATGCAATATCAGTTATTCCAGCCATTATTCCCGACCATCACCCAGTATCTTACGGCACAGGGTGACAGCCCGATGGAACGCATGATTATTCAGGTGCTGAAAAATACTGACCGGCGGATCCATAATGATATGCGGGTCAACCCGGCGTTCCTGTTTGCCGCGATGCTATGGTATCCGCAGTCTGAACGGGCACAGCAGATTGCTCAGGAGAGCGGTCTGCCCTGGTATGAAGCTTTTGCTCTGGCAATGAATGACACCCTCGATGAGGCCTGTCGTGCTATTGCGATCCCTAAACGGATCACCAGTCTGATTCGTGATATCTGGTCACTGCAATTACGTCTGCCACGTCGTCACGGTAAACGTGCATGGAAACTGATGGAACACCCTAAATTCCGTGCGGCGTATGACTTGCTGCTACTGCGTGCTGAAACAGAAAATAGCAGCGAACTGGAACGGCTCGGACAATGGTGGGGCGAGTTCCAGTCGGCTCCACCGGTTCGCCAGTCTGCCATGATTAACAGCCTCGGGAGTGACCCTCATCAGCGTCGCCGGCATAACCGTTCCCGTCGTCGTCAGCCATCCGCCAGGAATAACTGACGATGACTCTGGCCTATATTGCCCTGGGCAGTAATCTGACTAACCCGCTACGCCAGGTACAGGCGGCCCTGAATGCACTGGATGCTGTTCCGGATAGCCGGCGGGTTGCTACCTCGTCATTTTATCGCACCCCGCCTTACGGGCCACAGGATCAGCCGGATTATCTGAATGCGGTAATTGCTCTGGAAACGTCACTCAGTGCAGAAAGGCTGCTGGAACATACCCAGCGCATCGAACTGGAACAGGGACGCGAACGTAAAGATGAGCGCTGGGGGCCGCGTACTCTTGATTTGGATATCATGCTGTTTGGTGAACAAAGGATTCAGACGCCGCATCTGACCATCCCGCACTATGATATGCATAACCGGGCATTTATGTTAGTGCCGCTCTGTGAAATAGCGCCGGACTGCCATTATCCCGATGGGCGCAGTATCGCTGCTCTGCTGTCCGCGCTGGATACTTCCCCGATTACCGCCTGGTAACCTCCCCCTTTTCCGGCCTGCGGTCACCGCACCGCAGGTATTTCCCTGTGATTCATTTGTCCTGTAAACTCGCCACCTAAAATTATAATGACAAGAGGTTATAATGAAACCAGTTACAATTCATGATCTTCGTAAATGGAAATTATCAGGGGAAAAATTTGCAGCCCTGACCGCTTATGAATATAGCTTTGCTCATCTGTTTGCCAGCCAGGGGATTCCGGTATTACTGGTCGGCGATTCTCTGGGGATGACGGTCCAGGGACATGATTCCACCCTGCCCGTGACCACAGATGAAATCGCTTACCATACATCCATGGTGCGTAAAGGTGCCGGTGCAGCACTGTTGCTGGCTGATCTTCCGTTTATGAGTTACGCGACTCCGGTACAAGCCTGTGAAAACGCGGCCCGACTGATGCGTGCCGGTGCTAATATGGTGAAACTGGAAGGCGGAGCATGGCTGTGTGAGACCGTCAGTCGTCTGACTGAACGCGCGGTCCCCGTTTGCGGTCATCTCGGACTGACACCACAATCGGTAAATGTGTTCGGGGGCTATAAAGTTCAGGGCCGTGATGCTCAGGCAGCAGAGACCCTGTTAAATGATGCTCTGGCACTGGAAAAAGCCGGTGCCCAGTTGATGGTTCTGGAGTGTGTGCCTCAGGCTCTGGCAAAACGGGTGACGGATGCACTCACTATTCCGGTAATCGGCATTGGTGCCGGTCACCAGACCGACGGTCAAATTCTGGTTATGCATGACGCATTAGGAATTACCGCCGGACATATCCCCAAATTCAGTAAGAACTTTCTGGCGGAAACCGGAGATATCCGTGAAGCAGTACAACTGTATATTCGTCAGGTCGCAGAAGGCAGCTATCCTGCTCCGGAACACAGCTTTCAGTAAGTCAGGAGATTCATTGTGAAAATTATCGAAACACCGGCCGAATTACATGACGAAATTCGTCGCCTGCGTCAGAAAAATCAGCGCATCGCCCTGGTCCCGACCATGGGTAACCTTCACGACGGGCATATGAAATTAGTGGATACAGCACATCAGCATGCCGATATTGTGGTTGCCTCTGTGTTTGTGAATCCGATGCAGTTTGACCGGGCTGATGACCTGGCCCGTTATCCGCGTACGTTTAGCGACGATTGTGAAAAACTAACACAGCATAAGGTCGATATTCTGTTCGCACCTGCCGCCAGTACCATTTTTCCTGCAGGTACTGATGCTCAGACATTTGTCGAGGTTCCCGGACTGTCATACCTGCTGGAAGGTGCCAGCCGGCCGGGACATTTTCGCGGTGTAACGACCATTGTCAGTAAATTATTTAATATGGTACAGCCGGATATTGCCTGTTTTGGTGAGAAGGATTTCCAGCAACTGTTGCTGATCCGCAAAATGGTGGCTGATATGGGCTACAATATCCGGATCATTGGCGTTCCGACTGTCCGTGCAGCAGATAATCTGGCTCTCAGCTCCCGTAACGGCTATCTGAGCAGCGAACAGCGCCAGGCTGCACCACGCTTAAGCCAGATAATGCATGCAATGGCGCAAGGGCTGACCAGTCCGCAAGCAGATACCACCAGCCTGATTGCCAGTGCAGAACAGCAATTACGTGACAGCGGCTTTATTCCTGACGGTATTGCTGTCTGTGACAGTGAAACACTGCTTCCTCTTAATGCCGACAGTCACAGTGCCGTGATACTGATGGCTGCATGGCTGGGTAAAGCACGACTGATCGACAATCAGCAGGTTCAGTTTTACGGCAATGATGTCGTATCTCACTAAAGGAAGCCCCGTCTATGTTGCGTACCATGTTGCAGGGTAAACTGCATCGCGTCACTGTCACTCAGGCAGATTTACACTATGAAGGCTCCTGCGCCATTGATCAGGACTTTATGGAAGCAGCTGGCATACTTGAGTACGAGGCTATTGATATTTATAACGTCAATAATGGCCAGAGATTTTCTACCTATGCCATCGCCGCAGAGCGCGGCTCACGTATTATTTCGGTAAATGGTGCAGCTGCACGCTGTGCCTGCGTCGGCGACTTGCTGATTATCTGTAGTTATGTGCAGGCCACTGATGAGCAGGCCCGTCAGTGGCAGCCTAAAATGGCTTATTTCGGAGAAGGTAACCAACTGCAACGCAAGGCTAAAGCCGTTCCGGTACAGATGGCATAAGCGGAGACCCCGGGGGCTATTGGTTGCTCCCGGGGCCTGTGATTAACTGCGCAGCCCTCTGCCACGTTGGATCAGCGTCCAGACTACCGCATAAAATACCGCGATAAATACCAGTAAAATAGCAATCGTCAGCCCCACCGGGACGTCATGAATGCCCAGAAAACCATAACGGAATCCACTGATCATATAGACAATCGGGTTCAGCTTAGAGATAACCTGCCATACCGGCGGTAATAATGACAGTGAATAAAATACTCCGCCAAGGTAAGTCAGTGGTGTCAGCACAAAGGTCGGGATCAGGCTGATATCATCAAAACTCCGCGCAAACACAGCATTCAGTAACCCTGCCAGCGAAAACAGTACTGAGGTCAGTACAATAGTTAACGCGACCATCGGCCAGAAGTAAACATGGAACGGCACAAAAAATAATGAAATGGCAGTCACCAAAATACCAACACATATTCCGCGCGCCACACCGCCGCCAACATAACCGGCAATAATAATATGGGTCGGTACCGGAGCGACCAGCAGCTCTTCAATATTCCGCTGAAATTTGGCACTGAAGAAAGAAGATGCCACGTTTGCGTAAGAATTGGTGATTACCGACATCATAATCAGCCCCGGCACAATAAATTGCATATAGCTAAAGCCATGCATATCACCGATCCGCGACCCAATCAGATTACCAAAAATAATAAAATACAACGTCATGGTGATGACTGGTGGCACCAGGGTCTGCACCCAGATACGCATAAAACGGTGGACCTCTTTCGCCCAGATGCTTTTAAGCGCCACCCAATATAAATGTGCCATTAGTTGTCCTCCGTTGTGCCATTCACCAGACTCACGAACAATTCTTCCAGACGGTTCGCTTTATTGCGCATACTCAGTACCGAAATCCCCTGTGCTGTCAGCTGGCTGAAAACCGAATTCAGCCCCTGCTCACGCATCACTTCAACTTCCAGGGTGGAGGTGTCAGTCAGGGTATAGGTAAACCCCTCCAGTACCGGCAGCGGGCTGTGTGGTGCAAGATCCAGAATAAAGGTTTCCGATTTTAGTTTGCCGAGCAAGTCTTTCATTGACGTATTTTCCACCAGCTCACCACGCTGAATAATACCGATATTTCGGCACAGCATTTCAGCTTCTTCCAGGTAGTGGGTGGTCAGAATAATGGTGGTGCCGTGAATATTCAGCTCTTTAAGAAAGACCCACATTGAACGCCGTAATTCAATATCGACCCCGGCAGTAGGTTCATCAAGAATGAGCAGTTTAGGTTCATGCATTAATGCTCTGGCAATCATTAAACGGCGTTTCATCCCGCCGGACAGCATTCTTGCCCGCTGGTCCCGCTTTTCCCATAAATCCAGCTGGCGGAGGTACTTTTCGGCCCGCACCAGTGCGTCTTTACGTTCCACCCCATAATAGCCTGCCTGGCTGACCACAATCTGCAGCACCGTTTCAAAGGGGTTAAAATTAAATTCCTGCGGTACCAGCCCCAGCTGGCGTTTCGCGTTAACCTTGTCACTGTCCAGGTCATGTCCGAAGACGCTGACCTGTCCGGACGTTTTATTCACCAGTGAACTGATAATACCAATGGTGGTGGATTTTCCGGCACCGTTAGGCCCCAGCAGGGCATAAAAATCCCCTGCTTTAACTTTTAAATCAAGCCCTTTCAGGGCCCTGACATTGTCACCATAGGTCTTGGTCAGTCCGGAAATTTCCAGTGCATAAGTCATACCTGCTCCATACCCGTCGTGAGGACGTGTTTAACGAGAATAATTGTGTGGTGAATATACCGGAGCCGTCCGGCAATCAAATGCCCGATACCGGAGATATCGTTATCAGTGGCCGGGCCATAAAGTTACCTGTATGGCTGAAAGCGGGTACGCTGGCCGGGTAAGGCTGAATTCAATATCACGGGGAAATAATGCTCAGAACCACGTCAGAGTGACAAGCATCCGCCAGTGCCTCCGGTCGCTCACAGCAGCGCGTTCTTCCGGCCTATGGAAATAGCTGCCGGTCAGGCCGAAAAATCCGGCGTTTCGGTGAAATTCGTCGTTAGTATAATTCAGGCCGTATCATGCGGCCTGAAAGATTGTGCTATTTAGTTAGCCGGGTTTATGGCTCAAGAATAACAACTTTACCGACATAAGGCAGATGGCGGTAACGTTGCGCATAGTCAATACCGTAACCGACCACAAATTCATCCGGAATAGTAAAACCGACATACTCGACGTCTACCTGCACTTCACGGCGTTCTGGTTTATCCAGCAGAGTACAAATTGCCAGTGATTTCGGCTCACGCAGCCGTAAAATTTCACGCACTTTACTCAGTGTGTTACCTGAATCGATAATATCTTCAACGATCAGGACATCTTTACCGCGGATATCTTCATCCAGATCTTTGATAATTTTAACGTCGCGGCTACTCGACATACCGCTGCCATAACTTGACGCGGTAATAAAATCGACTTCGTGAGATACCTCGATAGCCCTGCACAGATCAGCCATAAACATAAATGATCCACGTAACAGCCCTACCAGCACAATATCATTGCCGCGGTCACGGTAATCTGCGGTAATTTGCTGCCCCAGCGCGGCAATGCGCTGTTTAATTTCCTGTTCGGAAATCATCACTTCTACAGTGTGTTTCATAATATATCTCACTGATTTTACTCAGCTAAACCTCATTAATGGCCGGAATTAATACAGTAATACTCCTGCGTTAGGCTGTGGATTATCGCACAGAAAAAGGCCCGCACGATAGACCGACAGCCGATTAACCCCGGAATTCGGCTGTCAGCCCGTAGTGCGGGCCTGTTTACTGACGGATTAACTGCCGCTGACGGTAAAACTCAGCATCATGCCGGTATCTTCATGTTCCAGCAAATGACAGTGCGCCATATAAGGCTGTTCTTTGCTCGCCGTTCGCGGGAAATTCACCAGTATTTCGCTAACGCCGTTTTCCACTTTAACGATATCTTTCCAGCCACGCCGGTGGGCAGCTACCGGCTTGCCGTTCTCCGATAAAATACGGAACTGGGTTCCGTGTACATGGAACGGATGCAACATGGTGTCATCTTCACCACTGATCCGCCATATTTCACTGGTTTGTAACGGCACATCAAAGGAGATCTCATGCATATCAAAAGCTTTACCGTTGATTTTATTCCCCTGACGGAAATCATAGTCCGAAGTATGCGGCTCTGCCGCCATGCCCGTCATATGCATACTGTGGCCTGCTGGCATCTGGGTTACCGACATCCCTTCTGCGGGCATCGGGGAATTATTCATGGCCATACCGGACATGGCTGAATCATGCATTCCGGGCATTGATTTTTGGCCGTAGCGTTTCATCAGTGCCGCCATTCCCAGTTCGTCCAGTTGTTTATCCATTGATAACTTCAGCGTTCTTTTATTCAGTGTATCAAGCTGAGACTGTGCAGGCAGGGCCGGCAGGGTGGCCAGCTGGTCAGGGAGCGTGCTGCTGCCAGCAACACGTAATGGCAGAATATTGACCAGCGGTAACGGCTGATCAAAAGGTGACAGCGTCATAGCCATCTGTTCAACCGGTAACGTAACAAAGTCAAACGGCTTACCATCACTGGTATCAACCATCACTTCAAAACGTTCTCCCGGAATCATCTCCAGAGACTCGACTTTCACCGGTTCCGTTAATAAACCGCCATCACTGGCAATAATATACAGCGGTCGTTTGTCACTGCTGGTGATCATCAGGCTGCGGGCATTACAGCCGTTAAGCATCCTGAAACGCAGCCAGCCATTCGGTACGGCATGCTGCGGGTAACTGACACCATTGGTCAGCATAATATCGCCAAACCAGCCAACCGCAGCCCGCATAATATCCAGCTGATAATCTATCTCTGAACCATCAGCCGTCAGCCGCTTGTCCTGGAACACCAGCGGAATATCATCGACGCCCCACTCTATCGGTAATCGGAGTTTATCAATCTCGTTATCATCGATAATCACCAGCCCTGCCAGCCCTTTCGCCACCTGATATCCGGTCTGACCATGAAGATGCGGATGAAACCAGCAGGTTGCAGCATTCTGATCCGGAGTAAAGGTCACCTGTCGCCGTCCGCCGGCGGTGATCACCCCATGGGGTCCACCGTCTACATCGCCTTCCACTTTCAGCCCATGCCAGTGCAGAGTGGTTGCCATGGGTAAGGTATTATTAATATCAACGGTAACCTCCTGACGACGTTGCAGGCGCAGGGCCGGCCCCAGTAAACTGCCATTATATCCCCAGGTTGGAACTGTTTTTCCCTGCCATTGGCTGGTACCGGCCATTGCCGTCAGCCTTATCCGCTGACGAATATCCGGTGTTAACACCGGCGGGACAGGAAGCAATGGCCGGGGAGCGGCCATCAGAGAACGGTTCCAGATCGGCAGTAATCCGGCGGCCGTCAACGCGGTAGTAAGTTTCAGAAAGTCGCGACGCTGCATACGAATGGCCCTTAGACAGAAATGTGATTTGCTAAGCTTAAACCCTACCCCAGACGGAAGGTCAAGGGCCCGATCCTTGCGAAAAAGTCAAAACTGTCGTCATCCTGAGGACAACTATGCTAACGTTCATCACATCACAGAGATCAGAGAACCCCCATGAGTAAAATTATCAGGTTCCTGCTGCTTTCCGCTTTGCTGGGAGCATCCGGTACAAGTTTCGCACTTGATGAATCACAGGCAGAAGATATGGCCGATTTAACGGCGGTATTTATCTACCTGAAAAATGATTGTGGTTATCAGGATATCCCCGATACACAGATCCGCAACGCCCTTATTTTTTTCGCCCGCCAGAATCACTGGGACTTAAGCAATTATGATCTGATGAATATGCAACAACGGGGAGAGTCCAGCTATCAGGATCTGAGTGGCATCGCCGTCCCTACCGCCAAAAAGTGTCGCTCGCTGGCCGATAAATCCTTAAGTTTACTGGCGTATGTAAACAGATAATTTCAGTTTACGGTTTCTGCCGTGCATCCCCCCCCTGACTTCGCTATGATAGCCTGCTTATTTTCTTCGTAACGCAGCACTGAGGGTAATAGCATGTCTCAGCATGAGAAGTGGCATGAAACACTGCATGATGGTTTCGGGCAATACTTCACCATTGATAAAGAATTATACCGGGAAAAAACCGAACACCAGGACCTGGTAATTTTTGAAAACAGTGCTTTTGGCCGTGTAATGGCTCTGGATGGAGTGGTACAGACCACAGAACGGGATGAGTTCATCTACCATGAAATGCTCACCCATGTTCCGCTTTTTGCCCATGGTGATGCCCGGAGTGTATTAATCATCGGTGGCGGTGACGGTGGTATGCTGCGTGAGGTGGCACGTCATCCCGGTGTGGAAAAAATTACGATGGTGGAAATTGATGCCGGCGTAGTTACTTTCTGTCGCCAGTACCTGCCGGAACACAGTGCCGGGGCTTATGATGATCCGCGTTTTACTCTGGTCATAGACGATGGTGTCAATTTCGTCAGCCAGACCGACCAGAAATTTGATGTCATTATTTCTGATTGTACCGATCCTATCGGTCCCGGCGAAAGCCTGTTTACTTCAGACTTCTATGCCGGTTGTAAACGCTGCCTGAATGATGACGGTGTCTTTGTCGCTCAGAATGGTGTCTGCTTCCTGCAACAGGATGAAGCAATTAACAGCTATCAGCGCCTGAGCCCCTACTTTTCCGATGTGACCTTTTATCAGGCAGCAGTACCGACCTATTATGGCGGAATAATGACTTTCGCGTGGGCCAGTAACAATGCCTCTCTGCGTAAAACAGATATCGACACTCTGACATCCCGGGTCTCTCATACCGAACTCGTCTGCCGTTATTATAATCCGGAAATTCATTTAGCGAGTTTCGCACTACCCCAATATTTACTGAATGCGCTGGTAACTAAATAACCCTGCATTCCCTGAAGGAGGTGAACTAAATTGCAAAAGCTGAAACTACATGGCTTCAACAACCTGACGAAAAGCCTGAGTTTTTGTATCTACGATATTTGCTATGCGAATTCAAAAGAAGAACGTGACGGCTATATTGCTTATATTGATGAACAATATAATGCCAATCGCCTGACTGAAATACTGAGCGAAACCTGTTCAATTATCGGTGCCAATATTCTGAATATTGCCCGTCAGGATTATGAACCTCAGGGTGCCAGCGTCACCATTCTGGTCAGTGAAGAACCGGTTAACCCCGAAGATATTGATACATCAGAACATCCGGGACCGCTGCCCGATGCCATTGTTGCGCACCTGGATAAAAGCCATATTTGCGTTCATACCTATCCGGAAAGCCATCCTGAAGGCGGGCTCTGTACTTTCCGTGCCGATATTGAAGTCTCGACCTGCGGGGTTATCTCCCCCCTGAAAGCACTTAATTATCTGATCCACCAACTGGAATCTGACATTGTCACTATTGATTATCGTGTCAGAGGGTTTACCCGCGATGTTAAGGGACTCAAACATTTTATCGACCATGAGATCAATTCTATTCAGAATTTTATGTCAGATGATATGAAATCAATGTACGACATGGTGGATGTAAATGTTTATCAGGAGAATATTTTTCACACTAAAATGATGCTGAAAGAATTCGATCTGAAGCACTATTTGTTTAATACCAGACCGGATGATCTGACCGCTCAGGAACATCAGCGGATCACTGACTTACTGTGGAAAGAAATGCGCGAAATTTACTACGGCCGTAATATTCCTGCTGTTAGCCAAAAATAAGTGCACGCGGACCGGTGAACAAGGCCGGTCCGGTATCTTTACACGGCAGACCTTTTCAGGAGGTGATGGCAAACTTCTGGTAGGCATCCATCAATTGAAAAAAATCTTCCAGTCCGCAGAACGCCAGTGATTCCTGATCGTAATACGCCATGCCTTCTTCTAATTCATCCGTGTCAAATGACAGGATGTTTGCCCCGATCATCACTTCTTCAGCATCCACCCACAGGCTGTATTCTTTACCTGTTTTATGCCATTGGTTCTCAGTACCTTTAAGAGACAATACCGCTGCGCGCACTTCATCCAGTAACGCGAGATTCCCCTGAACCTCTTCATTAAACCAATGGCCTACGGCTTCATGGTCCATCGACATCCGGACGATGACGCCGCCGGTGACATCATTCACAAACTGGTATTCCACATCTGACTCCTTACTGCACCAGTCACAATATTCTGCGGTGCATATTCCCCCGTAGTGTAGCGAAATTACCGTCCGGCGGACACTCCGGCCTGACCTGTCGGGGAGATGGAAAGATATGACAGTATCCTGCCCCCGGTAAGGATAAAAAAAAGCACCGCGCAAGCGGTGCTTTTTCGTATGTCAGTGGCCGTTTTTCGTCACATCAGACTGCGCTCTGGAAAATAACGCCGTCGGCTTTTTCCGTATACTGACTCAGACGGTCAAAGTTCAGATAACGGTAGGTATCACTGGCCGTTTGATCCACCTGCGCCATATAGTGCTGGTACTCTTCCGGGGAAGGCAGTTTGCCCAGTAACGATGAGATGGCTGCCAGTTCTGCTGAGGCCAGGTAAACATTTGCACCATTCCCCAGCCGGTTAGGGAAGTTACGGGTTGAGGTAGAGACCACTGTCGCCCCATCAGCCACCCTCGCCTGGTTTCCCATACATAGTGAACATCCCGGGATTTCCACACGGGCACCACTTTTCCCAAAGATACTGTAGTACCCTTCTTCGGTCAGTTGCGCAGCATCCATTTTGGTCGGCGGAGCCACCCACAGCCGGGTGGGCATCTGGCCTTTCTGACTGTCCAGCAATTTACCTGCAGCCCTGAAGTGACCAATATTTGTCATGCAGGAACCAATAAAGACTTCATCAATTTTTGTGCCCTGCACGTCTGATAATAAGCGGGCATCATCAGGATCGTTCGGTGCGCAGAGGATCGGCTGGGTGATCTCATTCAGATCGATATCAATAACGGCAGCATATTCTGCGTCTGTATCAGCTTCCAGTAACTGCGGGTCCGCCAGCCATTTTTCCATTCCCTGAATACGGCGTTCGATAGTACGGCGGTCACCGTAACCTTCAGCAATCATCCATTTCAGCAGCACAATATTTGAATTCAGGTACTCAATAATCGGCGCTTTATCCAGTTTAATGGTGCATCCCGCAGCTGAACGTTCTGCTGATGCATCTGACAACTCAAATGCCTGCTCGGCTTTCAGATCCGGCAGACCTTCTATCTCCAGTATCCGGCCGGAGAAAATATTTTTCTTCCCTTTTTTCTCAACAGTCAGCAGTCCCTGTCTGATGGCATATAACGGGATAGCATGGACCAGATCACGCAGAGTGATGCCCGGCTGCATTTTTCCGCTAAAACGGACTAATACCGACTCAGGCATATCCAGTGGCATAACCCCTGTTGCAGCCGCAAAAGCGACCAGCCCGGAACCGGCAGGGAAAGAAATACCAATCGGGAATCGGGTATGAGAATCACCGCCAGTCCCGACAGTATCCGGCAATAACATCCGGTTTAGCCAGCTATGTATAATCCCGTCCCCCGGACGCAGTGAAACCCCGCCGCGGTTCATAATAAAGTCCGGCAATGAATGCTGCATCGCAACGTCAACCGGTTTCGGGTACGCTGCCGTATGGCAAAATGACTGCATCACCAGGTCGGCGGAGAAGCCCAGACAGGCAAGATCTTTCAGCTCATCACGGGTCATCGGGCCAGTAGTATCCTGGGACCCGACCGAGGTCATTTTAGGCTCGCAATATTCACCCGGACGGATCCCGGTAACGCCACAGGCACGACCAACCATTTTCTGGGCCAGCGAGAAACCCCGGCTGCTTTTCTCAACATCCTTCGCCTTGCGGAATACATCACTGTGTGGCAGCCCAAGAGATTCACGGGCACGCGCAGTCAGACCACGCCCGATAATCAGCGGGATCCGGCCGCCGGCACGGACTTCATCCAGCAATACTTCTGTTTTCAGTGAAAAGGTATCCAGTAATTGATCGTTGTCATGACGACGGACTTCACCCTTATACGGATAAACATCAATGACATCGCCCATATTCAGCTTACTGACATCCAGTTCGATCGGTAATGCCCCCGCATCTTCCATCGTATTAAAGAAGATCGGCGCAATTTTACCGCCCAATACCAGACCCCCGCCTTTTTTATTCGGCACATAGGGAATATCTTCCCCCATAAACCACAATACCGAGTTGGTGGCCGATTTACGCGAAGAACCGGTACCGACAACATCCCCCGTATATACCAGCGGAAAGCCTTTGTTTTGCAACGCTTCGATTTGTTTAATCGGTCCGAGAGTGCCGGCATCATCGGGTTCAATACCTTCACGGGGGATCTTCAGCATCGCCAGCGCATGCAGCGGAATATCCGGTCGTGACCAGGCATCCGGGGCCGGGGACAGATCATCCGTATTCGTTTCACCGGTAACTTTAAACACGGTCAGGGTAATTTTTTCTGCCAGCTGCGGGCGGGAAAGATACCATTCAGCATCGGCCCAGGATTTCATGACCTGTTGTGCATAACGGTTACCCGCTTTGGCTTTTTCTTCCACATCATAGAAACTGTCAAACATCAGCAGGGTATGAGAGAGGGCTTTTGCGGCACCGGCGGCCAGCTTGTCGTCATCCAGCGCATCAATCAGCGGGTGAATGTTATATCCGCCCTGCATCGTCCCGAGCAATTCGACCGCTTTTTGCGGGGTGATCAGCGGAGAAACCGCTTCACCTTTGGTAATTGCGGCCAGAAAACCGGCTTTTACGTAAGCGGCTTCATCAACCCCTGGCGGCACCCGATTTATTAATAAGTCTGTAAGAAATTCTTCCTCGCCCTTTGGCGGAATTTTAAGCAGTTCAACCAGTGCCGCCATTTGGGTTGCGTCTAAGGGTTTTGGAACAATTCCCTGGGCAGCACGTTCGGCAACGTGCTTACGGTATTCTTCTAGCACGACGTTCTCCTCACTCACATTGTTTGACTTCCGGGCGCCGGGATCACCACTTAAAATTTTATCTGTGCAGGGTAACGGTGTCCGGTTCCGCTTCGGCAGCATATCAGTATCGCGGACAGTTGTTAATCTGTTTACAAAAAATCAACATCTATCTGCCGCAGTGATATTGCTATTTTTTTATATAATTGTCTGATAAATAAATACATTAAAACAAAGCCCTGCACCACTACTGAAACATAATCACAAAATATAACCACACGGGTCACTCTCCGTATAAGGCCCTGCGGCCCGCACAGCGGATAAAATTTACGCTGGTTGACCCGTGGTTTAAGTTACAGGTTTACCGGTAATAATAAAAACCTTATATTTTGCCCGTCTTTATTTACAGGAATATCCCTTGAACAGTTACCGAATAAACAAGGGCAGATAGTTGTTTGTCTGCCTCCCTGGCAGACAGCGAGCAATACGCCCCGCCTGTCCCACTTTTTCTCAGACGAGGTTATCCCCAATGATTACCCACACCCTTTTTCCCCCGGGTATATTCCGTATACACCAGCCAGCATAATTTTTTGTACCACAGCACTGCCCTTTAGTACCACCCATCAAGGAGCCAACAATGGATGATGACCCGACGAGGCAACGTTATACGCGTTGCAGGGGTATTCCCGCCTGATCCCCGAAAAATCTGCAACGCATCTCAACGACTGACTGCCCTCTGCCGCTGTGAAGCGTGCCCTGGCAGCAACCAAACGGACATAAAGAGATGACTCAGATTATAAATTCCGCTCTGCCAGTGCAGGGGAAAAAACAACCGGCAATACAAAATGACTGGCTGATTGCCCGCCATATTGCCACCAGTACCGAAGCAACCCTGCAATCCCTGGCTGCCACTACAGAAGGATTAGATGAACAGCAGGCCGCGGTCCGTCAGTCGCAGTTTGGCCCGAACGAAATTGCGGTAAAAAAAGCACCTCCGGCGTTACTGCAATGGCTGCTGGCGTTTAATAACCCGTTTATCTATGTGTTGCTGGCGTTAACCGCTGTCAGCTTTATCACTGACTACTGGATCCCGCGTCGTGCAGGAGAAGAAACCGATCTTACCAGTGTAACTATCATGGGATGTATGATCCTGTTCAGTACTCTGCTGCGCTTTATCCAGGAATTCCGTACCAACAAAGCCGCTGAAGCACTGAACTCTCTTGTCGAAGTCACCGTGACCGTACGCCGTCAGGATCAACATCATCAGCCGGTACTCCTCAAAATACCGCGTCATCTGCTGGTACCCGGCGATATTGTCTTGCTCAGTGCCGGTGACATTATTCCTGCTGACTTGCGCTTACTGGAAACCAACTCTCTGCAACTGAATCAGTCATCGCTGACCGGAGAAACCTTACCGGTAGAAAAACATGCCCGGCCAGAAGCCGCAGAGATGCCGGAAGTTATCAGCGAAAATATCGTGCTGCATCAGCCCGCTATCGCACTAATGAGTACCAGTGTACTGAGTGGTTCAGCGACGGCCGTGGTTGTCGCTATCGGTGAACAGACCTGGTTTGGTTCGCTGGCGGGTAAAGTTGCCGGTGCAGCTCCCAAAACTTCTTTTGATAAAGGAGTGAACAGTGTCAGCTGGTTACTGATCCGCTTTATGGTACTGATGGTGCCGATCGTTTTCCTGATCAATGGTTTTACCAAGGGCGAATGGACCGAAGCCCTGTTCTTCTCACTGGCGGTGGCCGTCGGGCTGACTCCTGAAATGTTACCGATGATAGTCAGCACCAACCTGGCAAAAGGTGCCATGGCGCTGGCTGCCAGAAAAGTGGTGGTTAAACGCATCAATGCTATTCAGAACCTCGGGGCGATGAATATTCTGTGTACGGATAAAACCGGTACCCTTACTGACGATAATATCGTGCTGGAGCAAGCTCTGACTCCTGACGGTGAAGAAAATTTACAGGTCGCGGAAATGGCCTGGCTGAATAGTCATTTTCAGCAAGGAATTGACAACCCGATGGACCGGGCTGTCTGTCAGTTTGCCGGGCAGCAGGGAATATCCCGCCGGTTGATGCATATCAGAAAAGCAGATGAGCTGCCTTTCGACTTCACCCGCCGCTGCCTGTCAGTCTCTGTTTATGATGACCATGGTCGTCAGCAGTTGATCAGCAAAGGGGCCAGTGAAGAAATGCTGGCCCGTTGTCTGAACGTTCAGACCGGTGGGAAAGAGCAACTGCTGACCCCGGCACTGCGCCAGCAGTTCCGGGACCGGATTGCCGCCTATAACCGTCAGGGATATCGGGTATTACTCCTCGGAAGTAAAACCCTGGATGCCGAACATTCATTACGCCGCCTGAATGATAAAGACGAACAGGATTTAACCCTGTGTGGTGTACTGTTATTCCTTGATCCGGTAAAACAAGGGGCCGACCTGGCTTTACGGTCACTGAAAGACCATGGCGTTGACGTGAAAGTACTGACCGGGGATAACGCTGAGGTGACCGAAAAAATCTGCCGTGATTTAGGCCTGTCAGCCGGAACCCCGTTACAGGGCCCGGAGATTGCCGCCATGGATGACCACAGTCTGCAACAGAAACTGGCCAGCCATACGATTTTTGCCCGGCTGACACCAACCGATAAAACCCGTATCGTCACCCTGTTACAGCAATCAGGGCATACTGTCGGTTTTCTTGGTGATGGCATCAATGATGCTGCTGCCTTGCATGCGGCTGATGTCGGTATTTCGGTAGAGAATGCAACACAAATAGCCCAGAGTGCAGCGGACATCATTTTGCTGGAGAAGGATCTTCAGGTACTGGAGCAAGGGGTCAGAATTGGCCGCCAGACCTTCGGCAATATCATCAAATACCTGAATATCACTGCCAGTTCTAATTTCGGCAACGTATTTTCGGTATTAATCGCCAGTGCTTTTATCCCCTTTATGCCGATGCTGGCAATACAGTTACTGCTGCAAAACCTGATTTATGATATCTCACAAATGCTGCTACCGTGGGACCGGATGGATGAAGAGTTCGTTGCTAAACCACGCCAATGGGATGCCGGGAACATCGGCCGGTTTATGCTGTTTATGGGACCCGTCTCCTCCGTGTTCGATGTCGCAACCTTCGCTGTGATGTGGCATATATTTGCTGCCCACAGCAGCGAAACACAATCATTGTTCCAGTCTGGCTGGTTTGTCGAAGGCTTATTATCACAAACACTGGTGGTTCATATGCTCCGGACACGAAAAATTCCGTTTATTCAGAGTTGTGCCCGCTGGCCGGTATTGCTCAGTACTCTGGTCGTGGTGATTATCGGGATTGCATTACCTTATTCGCCGCTGGCCGCAAACTTCCACTTACAGGCATTACCACTGGCCTATTTCCCGTGGCTGATCCTGATCCTTGCCGGTTACTGTTTACTGAGCCAGGTGATGAAACAGCTGTATTGCCGTCGTTTCGGTCAATGGTTTTAGCCCCGGCAGAACCGGGCTCCGGAAACAAAAAAAACGGCTCCACCGGAGCCGTTTCTGACATATGTTATACAGTTACTTTTTGCCGGCTTTCGGATTAGGCAGGTCAGTGATACTGCCTTCATAAACCTCTGCCGCCAGGCCTACAGACTCGTGCAATGTAGGGTGTGCATGGATAGTTAACGCAATATCTTCAGCATCACAACCCATTTCGATCGCCAGTCCGATTTCGCCTAACAATTCACCGCCATTTGTCCCGACAATCGCTCCGCCGATAACCCTATGAGATTCTTTATCGAAAATCAGTTTAGTCATGCCGTCGGCACAGTCGGAAGCAATTGCACGTCCCGACGCTGCCCATGGGAAGACAGAAACTTCATAGCTGATGCCTTTCTCTTTGGCTTCTTTTTCAGTCAGCCCCACCCAGGCAACTTCCGGCTCCGTATAGGCAATTGACGGAATCACTTTCGGATCAAAATAGTGTTTTTTACCGGAAATAACTTCTGCGGCCACATGCCCTTCGTGTACCCCTTTATGGGCCAGCATTGGCTGTCCGACAATATCACCGATAGCAAAGATATGCGGCACATTGGTGCGCATTTGCTTATCCACCTGAATAAAGCCGCGCTCATCGACTTCAACGCCCGCCTGACCGGCATCAAGGTTTTTACCGTTAGGCACTCGGCCGATCGCTACCAGTACAGCATCATAACGCTGCGGCTCTGCCGGGGCATTTTTGCCTTCCATTGAGACGTAGATCCCGTCCTCTTTGGCTTCAACCTGAGTTACTTTGGTTTCCAGCATCAGTCTGAACTGCTTACTGATGCGTTTCGTGAAGACTCTGACCACATCTTTATCTGCTGCCGGGATAACCTGATCAAACATTTCGACAACATCAATCTGAGAACCCAGGGCATGATACACGGTTCCCATTTCCAGACCGATAATTCCTCCGCCCATCACCAGCAGGCGTTCAGGGACGGTTTTCAGTTCCAGTGCATCCGTAGAGTCCCAGACTCTTGGATCATCATGAGGAATAAATGGCAGTTTTACCGGACGTGAACCCGCAGCAATAATCGCATTATCAAAATTAACCGTGGTCGCGCCGTTTTCACCTTCGACCAGCAGGGTATTCGCACCGGTGAATTTACCGATACCATTGACCACAGTCACTTTACGGCCTTTTGCCATACCAGCTAATCCGCCGGTCAGCTGATTAATCACTTTCTCTTTCCAGGTACGGACTTTATCAATATCGGTTTTTGGCTGTCCGAAGACAATCCCGTGAGCTTCCAGTGCCTTCGCTTCTTCGATGACTTTAGCAACATGCAACAATGCTTTGGAAGGGATACAACCGACATTAAGACATACACCGCCCAGGGTGCTGTAGCGTTCAACCAGAACGGTTTCTAATCCTAAATCGGCGCAGCGGAAAGCCGCAGAGTACCCTGCAGGGCCTGCGCCAAGTACCACGACCTGGGTTTTAATCTCTGTACTCATCATGACCTCTTATTTGACTATCCGGCGGTCCGACGTCAGTTGTTATCAGTGATAACGTCCAGCTAGCCACCGGGACGCATTTAGCGCAAGAGTTTACAGAATTGTTAACAAACTGCAAACAGCTTTGTCTGAACTGACCGGCGCCTTTTCCTGCGCCGGGAAACCGCTGCCGGACAGGGCTGCCAACGCCGAAAAGGGACCTGTCACTGTCTTTATATACCAATAAGGCCGGTGTTCACCGGCCTTATCTGCCCTGCATTACATTACCAGGCGACGAATATCTGACAGTACCTGATTAATATAAGTAATGAAGCGTGCACCGTCTGCACCATCAATGACCCGGTGGTCAAAAGATAACGACAGTGGCAGCATCAGACGCGGAGTAAACTCTTTACCATTCCATACAGGTTTCATCGCGGACTTAGAAACACCAAGGATAGCCACTTCAGGCGCGTTAACTATCGGAGTGAACGAGGTAGTACCCAGTCCGCCAAGGCTGGAGATGGTAAAGCATCCGCCCTGCATATCACCGGAGGTCAGTTTTCCGCCACGGGCCTTTTGGGATATCTCCATAAGTTCACGGGATAACTCAAGAATGCCTTTTTTGTTCACATCACGGAATACCGGGACCACCAGTCCGTTAGGTGTATCAACGGCTACCCCGATATTAATATATTTCTTCAGGGTTAAACGTTGCGCATCTTCAGAAATTGAACTGTTAAACCGCGGGAAAGCTTCCAGCGCTTTAGCAACCGCTTTCATAATAAACACAACCGGAGTGATTTTGACCTCCAGTTTTTGTTTCCCGGCGTCCGCATTCTGCTGCTTGCGGAACGCTTCCAGTTCTGTGATATCTGCTTCGTCGAAGTGTGTCACATGCGGGATCATCATCCAGTTACGGCTCAGGTTAGCCCCCGAAAGCTTCTGGATGCGTCCCAGTTCAACTTCTTCGATATCACCAAATTTGCTGAAATCGACTTTTGGCCATGGCAGCATACCGCTGATCCCGCCAGCGGCAGGTGACTCGGCACGCTTCACCGCTTCTTTTACATAGGCCTGAACGTCTTCACGCAGAATACGTTGCTTACGGCCGGTCCCTTTGACTTTCGCCAGGTTAACCCCGAATTCCCGCGCAAGACGACGGATCACCGGAGTCGCATGCACATAGGCATCATTTTCTGCGAAGTCGCCCGCTGCTGCCGGCGGTGCCGTTTTCACCGGTGCCGGTGCTGGCGCGGTTGCCGGTGCAGCAGGCGAAGCTTCGGCCGCTGCCGCGGCTGGCTGCGGCGCATTGTTAGTACCGGCAACGTCAAATACCATGATTAATGACCCGGTACTGACTTTATCACCGGTGGCAATCCGGATTTCTTTAACTGTTCCGGCAAAAGGCGCAGGGACTTCCATTGACGCTTTGTCGCCTTCAACGGTTATCAGTGATTGCTCAGTTTCAACCTTGTCACCGACTTTGACCATAATTTCAGTGACTTCAACTTCGTCGCCACCAATATCAGGGACATTCACTTCTTTCGCCTGCATTGCGGCAGAAGCCGGAGCGCTTTCAGCCTGTGGTGCCAGAGCATCTGCGGGTGCAGGTGACTGTTGTGAATCTGCCGTGTCAAAGATCATGATCAGTGATCCGGTGGCAACTTTGTCACCGATATTCACTCTGATTTCTTTAATCACACCCGCCTGTGGTGACGGCACCTCCATCGATGCCTTGTCCCCTTCTACCGTGATAAGGGACTGTTCTGTCTCAACCTTATCACCCACTTTCACCAGAATCTCGGTGACTTCAACTTCATCGGAACCGATATCCGGTACGTTGATTTCGATAGACATCAATAATTACCTCTTATGCCAGACGCGGGTTGACTTTATCTGCATGGATATCGAATTTGCGGATAGCTTCAGCCACCACATTTTTATCAATTTCACCACGTTTAGCCAGTTCACCCAGAGCAGCCACCACCACATAAGAAGCATCCACTTCAAAATGATGACGCAGATTTTCGCGGCTGTCGGAGCGGCCAAATCCGTCGGTCCCCAGCACTCGATAATCACTGGCAGGGATATAGTTACGTACCTGCTCTGCAAACAGTTTCATATAATCGGTGGACGCCACCGCCGGCGCATCATCCATTACCTGTGCAATATAAGGCACACGCGGTGTTTCGGTCGGATGCAGCATATTCCAGCGTTCACAATCCTGTCCGTCACGGGCCAGTTCGGTGAAGGAAGTCACACTGTAGATATCAGAGCCTACACCGTAGTCTTTGGCCAGAATTTCTGCTGCTTCACGAACATGACGCAGGATGGAACCTGATCCCAGCAACTGAACTTTACCTTTACTGCCTGCAACTGTATCCAGCTTATAAATACCTTTACGGATACCCTCTTCGGCACCTGCCGGCATCGCTGGCATATGGTAGTTTTCGTTCAGGGTCGTGATGTAGTAGTAGACATTTTCCTGAGCGTCACCGTACATCCGCTCCAGACCGTCATGCATAATCACGGCCACTTCATAAGCATATGCCGGGTCATACGAAATACAGTTAGGGATAGTCAGAGACTGAATATGACTGTGGCCATCTTCATGCTGCAGACCTTCACCGTTCAGTGTTGTACGGCCTGATGTTCCGCCCACCAGGAACCCGCGGGCCTGCTGATCGCCGGCAGCCCAGCATAAATCGCCGATACGCTGGAAACCAAACATTGAGTAGTAGATGTAGAACGGGATCATTGGCAGGTTGTTGGTGCTGTACGATGTTGCAGCCGCCAGCCAGGACGCCCCGGCACCCAGTTCGTTAATCCCTTCCTGCAGGATCTGACCTTTCTCGTCTTCTTTATAGTACGCGACCTGCTCACGATCCTGAGGGGTATATTGCTGACCGTTCGGGCTATAGATACCGATCTGCCGGAACAGTCCTTCCATACCAAAGGTACGGGCTTCATCGGCAAGAATAGGTACCAGACGATCTTTGATCGAAGGATTTTTCAGCATCACATTCAGTGCACGCACGAAAGCGATGGTGGTAGAGATTTCTTTATTCTGTTCTTCCAGCAAGGATTTAAATTCGTCCAGAGCAGGAATAGCCAGCTTCTCAGAGAATTTCTCCTGACGACTCGGCAGATATCCGCCCAGTTTTTCGCGCTGACCATGCAGATAGTTATATTCTTCAGAACCTTCCTCGAAGGTAATGTACGGCAGGCTTTCGATATTCTCATCACTGACAGGGACATTAAAACGATCACGGATATAGCGTACGCCATCCATATTCATCTTTTTCACCTGGTGAGCAATATTCTTACCTTCCGCCGTTTCACCCATACCGTAGCCTTTCACAGTATGCGCCAGAATAACCACCGGTTTGCCCTGAGTGTCCTGTGCTTTTTTCAGTGCCGCATAGACTTTTTTCGGGTCATGACCACCACGGTTCAGAGACCAGATCTCATCATCGGTCATATCTTTGACTAACTCAGCCGTTTCCGGATATTTACCAAAGAAATGTTCACGGACATACGCGCCGTTCTTCGATTTAAAGGTCTGATAATCGCCATCCACGGTTTCGTTCATTAGCTGGATCAGCTTACCACTGGTATCTTTACGCAGCAGTTCATCCCAGCGATCGCCCCAGATGACTTTAATCACTTCCCAGCCGGCTCCGGCAAAAATACCGTCCAGCTCATTAATGATTTTACCGTTACCTGTCACCGGACCATCCAGTCGCTGCAGGTTACAGTTAATGATAAAGACCAGATTATCCAGTTTTTCACGGGTCGCAATGGTAATGGCCCCTTTGGATTCCGGCTCATCCATTTCACCATCACCAAGGAAGGCATACACCGTCTGCGCTGATGTCTTTTTCAGCCCGCGATGTTCCAGATATTTCAGGAATTTAGCCTGATAGATCGCAGCCAGTGGCCCCAGCCCCATAGAGACGGTCGGGAACTGCCAGAAATCCGGCATCAGTTTCGGGTGTGGATAGGAAGATAATCCCTTGCCATGTACTTCCTGACGGAAGTTATTCATCTGCTCTTCGGTCAGACGACCTTCCAGGAACGCACGGGAGTAAATTCCCGGAGAAATATGTCCCTGGAAATACACCAGGTCGCCACCATCCTGTGCCGTACGGGCACGGAAAAAGTGGTTAAAACACACTTCGTAGATAGTTGCCGAAGACTGGAAAGACGACATATGTCCGCCCAGTTCCAAATCTTTTTTGGAAGCACGTAATACGGCCATAATAGCATTCCAGCGAATGGCTGAACGAATGCGTCGCTCCAGTGACTGATTCCCCGGGTATTCCGGTTCATCTTCAACAGCAATAGTATTGACATAGTTGTGTGCCGTTACTCCGGCTGCAACATTCACACCACCTTTGCGTGCAGCATCCAGTACCTGATCAATTAAGTACTGAGCGCGTTCAACACCTTCTTCACGGATGACCGATTCGAGCGCCTGTAGCCAGTCGCGGGTTTCAATCGGATCCACGTCATTAGGTAAACGTTCTGACATGGGGTTATTCCTTATCTGTGTCTATTACGTTGATTTTTAATAAGGTTATCTGTAACGGCCGTCTTTCAGGGTACAGAACCGCGATAACCCTATCTTTATTGCACACCTCAATGTGCCTAATCCTTGCGTTGCTGGAGACGCCTTAATGAACGTTCCCGCCGGCTTTGCTCCCGGCTTCTGTCCAGCAATATTTCCTCAATAAACGCCAGGTGTGAGTGTGATTCTTCACGGGCTTTTTCCGGCTCTCGTGCAATAATCGCCTCAAATATTCTGGCGCGGTGCCCGCTCACTTTCGCCAGCATATCGCGGCGTAAGTAGAGGATTTCAAAATTTTGCCGGACATTTTGCTCAAGTAACGGCCCCATCGCACGTACCAGATGGAGTAATACCGCATTATGGGCGGCTTCAGTGACCGTTATTTGATATTTAATGACAGCATCGGCTTCAGCATCCAGATTCCCGCTATCCTGTGCCTGACGGATACGGAGATAGTATTCACGAATGCGCAGTAAGTCTTCTTCGGTCCCGCGTAATGCTGCATAATACGCAGCGATCCCTTCCAGCGCATGGCGCGTTTCCAGCAGATCAAAGCGGGATTCAGAAGAGTTTGCCAGTAAACCGACCAGCGGATCGCTTACACTGTGCCAGAGGTCACTTTGCACAAAGGTTCCTCCGCCCTGACGACGTAGCAACAGGCCTCTGGCCTCAAGACGCAGAATAGCCTCACGTACCGAGGGACGCGACACTTCAAATTGGCGGGCCAGTTCACGCTCCGGGGGGAGTTGCTCTCCCGGACACAGGGAACCTTCCATAATAAGCGATTCCAGCTGCTGTTCAATCACATCAGACAGCTTAGGTTGTCGGATTTTGTTATATGCCATCACAGATGATTTTTATCTTCCTGACCGGGTTCCGGATAATTGGTATTACCAATTGACAGAATATGGCGGTAAAGTAACAAACTATTTACCAGGTGTCTATATTCTGCAATCACGTTTCCGGAAGGATCAAATCTGGTTATTGTCAGATTTCAGGTCAGCATTCAGAGGAGTATTCGGCGGTTGTGCAGATAATCTGCATTTATTTTCCGGATAAATATGTTTGAAAACAAATGCTCTGCCACCCTGTGTTATATTCTCCACTCTGCAAGCTGATGACAATTCTCTCCTTTTGCGCACGAAACAACAAAAGCAAGGTGCAAAGCACCTGACTTATCACTATTCTGATGCGCGGACCGACAGGTACTGCTACCGGGGGTCACAGGGTAAAATAATAATCATAGTCAATAAATAGCTGCATCTGTTACTGCGGATCGCAGTGTTATTCATTATTACGAGGTTTTTATGGAAAAACAGCAAGAGGACACACTGAACAGGGGGTTGAAAAACCGCCATATTCAGTTGATCGCTCTGGGTGGCGCTATTGGTACCGGCCTGTTTCTGGGGATTGCACAAACAATTAAAATGGCCGGGCCTTCTGTTCTGCTGGGTTATGCCATTGGCGGATTTATCGCCTTTTTGATTATGCGCCAGCTGGGCGAAATGGTAGTTGAAGAACCGGTTGCCGGGTCATTCAGCCACTTTGCTTATAAATACTGGGGCAGTTTTGCCGGCTTTGCTTCCGGCTGGAATTACTGGGTACTGTACGTGCTGGTCGCCATGGCAGAACTTACGGCTGTCGGTGTTTACATCCAGTACTGGTGGCCGGAAATCCCTACCTGGGTTTCTGCAGCTATCTTCTTTGTGCTGATTAATGCCATCAATCTGACCAACGTTAAAGTCTATGGTGAAATGGAGTTCTGGTTTTCCATTATCAAAGTGGTGGCAGTGGTCAGTATGATTATATTCGGTGGCTGGCTGCTGTTTAGCGGTACTGGCGGACCCGATGCTTCAGTAACCAATATATGGCAGGCAGGCGGATTTTTCCCGCACGGTATCACCGGACTGGTGATGTCGATGGCAGTCATAATGTTCTCGTTTGGCGGGCTTGAACTGGTAGGGATTACGGCTGCTGAAGCAGACAACCCTGAAAAAAGTATTCCGAAAGCCACCAACCAGGTCCTGTACCGGATCCTGATTTTTTATATTGGCTCTCTGACAATACTGTTATCCTTATATCCGTGGACCAAAGTTGTTGAAGGCGGCAGTCCGTTTGTACTGATCTTCCATGAACTGGGCGACAGCCTGGTGGCTAACGCCCTGAACGTGGTGATCCTGACAGCCGCTTTATCTGTATATAACAGCTGTGTATACAGTAACAGCCGTATGCTGTACGGTCTGGCAAAACAGGGCAATGGTCCGCGCGCGTTACTGAAAGTTGACCGTCGTGGCGTCCCCTATATAGCTTTAGGGCTGTCGGCGTTTGCCACTGCTATCGGTGTCCTGATTAATTACCTGATGCCAGCGAAAGCCTTTGGTTTACTGATGTCACTGGTGGTATCCGCACTGGTAATCAACTGGGCAATGATCAGTCTGGCACACCTGAAGTTCCGTAAAGCGAAAGATAAGCAGGGTGTTATCACCCGTTTCAGGGCACTGTTCTACCCGGTTGGTAACTGGATCTGCCTGCTGTTCCTCGCTGCAATCCTGGTGGTTATGGCAATCACTCCCGGTATGGCTATTTCGGTCTGGCTCATCCCGGTCTGGCTGATAATTCTGGCCATCGGCTATCTGTTCACCGTTAAGCGTCGCACTCTCTGACCATTACTGCAGAAAAAGACGCGCTCTCCCGTCTGCGGGGGACCGGCAGGACACCATAAAAAACGGGCCCGGTAATACTTAGCGGGCCCGTTTTTTTTACTGGCTGACGGGGACAACACACTTATAACAATGCACCGCTAATAGTCAGCAGTGCCACCACCACCACCAGTACCAGTGTAATACGTTTCGCCAGCGCCACCGCCATACGCGGCTTTTCGACTTTATCGTTGCAGGGATCACGCTCCAGCGAAAACTGAGCAAGCTGTGTCAGTACCTGATAAGGTTTACGACGAAAATCAGTCAGAAACTTCAGCCATGCCGGTAACGCTTTTTCCCCGTGGCCCAGCAAAGCATAGGCCAGCCCCGCCAGGCGAACCGGAATCCAGTCTGCGATAAACAGCAGACGGTCGACTCCCGACTGTTCACGTTCAGCCGCCGTATGATGGGCCGCCAGCCATCCCTGCCAGGCACGTAAAAAAGCGTAACCTGCCAGAGTCACCGGTCCCCAGGGACCGCCGGCGACAAACCAGAACAAAGGAGCCAGGTAAAAACGGTAGTTAATCCACAGTAATGCATTCTGTAACTCGCGCAAATACACCCGCTGGTTCACGGTTTCCGGCAGACCATGTATCACACTTAACTCTTCTGCCATCGCCTGATGTGCGGCATTATCATCCGTACTGGCGGATTTCAGGTAAGCATGATAGTGCTGGCGGGTAATACCGGCGCCAATACACAATACGCCAACCAGCACCCACAGTACTAACGAAGCAACACCAAACAACAGCCCCTGCAAGCTGTGTACCACAACCAGTGTAATCAGCATCGCCAGAATCACCATGCCGCCGGTACGCACCAGCGAAAAATGGGTCTGGCCACGAAATACAGGTTTAAGGCGGTGTTCGAGCTGCCAGTGTTCGCCGAGCTTAAATAAACGCTCCCAGCCAAGTACCAGTAACAAAGTAAATAACGTCATGCTTTCCAGCCTTTATCTCATTGGGTTCCGGTTTACTTATTCGTCATAGCAAGCAGTTGTTGCCGGTAATATTGCCAGTCAAAAGCCTCTCCCGGGTCTGTCTTACGGCCCGGTGCAATATCACTGTGTCCGGTGATATGTTCACTTTTAATCGGATAGTACTTCATCAGTGTCCGTGTCAGCAGACAAAGGGCATGATACTGCTGTTCTGTATAAGGCAGAACATCCGTCCCTTCCAGCTCAATACCAATGGAGAAATCGTTACAATTGTCCTGCCCCTGATAAGACGATTGTCCGGCATGCCAGGCGCGTTTATCAAAAGCAACATACTGGACGATTTCCCCGTCACGGCGGATCAGACAATGGGCGGCCACCTTCAGGGCGGCAATTTCACTGAAATAAGGATCAGCCTGAGGATCAAGGCACCCCGTAAACAACTGATCAATCCACGGCCCGCCGAATTCCCCTGGCGGAAGACTGATATTATGTACCACCAACAGCCAGGGGCTGGTATCTTCCGGACGCAGGTTAAAATGTTCTGAAGGTACCTTTCTGGCCTCTGCCAGCCAGCCTGATTCTATTTTCATCTTCGCGCTGTTCTCCGCCAGGGTTCGAGAATATCATAAATACTGCCATGATATTGTTTCACGTCATTGGAGGCCAGTCATGGATGCTTATTGTGACGATTCATATGGTTACCAAATACTTAACTGGTTACGCTATTCAACTGGCAGCGCGGCAGACACCGGGCTACAGTATTTATTCCTGTGACTAAAGGAGCAAACTTCCTTATGCCGATAAGCCATTACGCTGCAGAGCACAGCCATCAGCTGTTACTCGAACGAATCAAAACCGAAATTCCCGAATACGTAAAACAGGCACTGAAAGATACCCGCCCCAGCCGTCTGATCCCAAAACACAGGCAGGGTCAGGCGATAATCAGTTGCGGGGAAGACGGTATTTTCTGTGGCAAAGCATGGGTCGATGAACTTTTTAGTCAGCTGGATCCCGGCATTAACGTACAGTGGCAGGTAAATGATGCGGACAATATCCGCACCGGTCAGACACTGGCTACAGTCAGTGGCCCTGCGGCTGTACTGCTGAGTGCAGAAAGTACCCTGTTACGTTTTTTAAAGACCTTATCCGGCGCGGCAACCCATATAGCGCACTGTATCAGCCTGTTATCGGGCGACGTGACACGCTTTATCGATACTCTCAGCAATATCAGCGGGACCGATAGCCTGAAATATGCGTTGCTGACCGGCGCCGGACAATCGAAACGGCTGGATTTTTGCGATACGATCCCACTGAAAGAGAACCATATCATTGCCTGTGGATCAGTCTCTGAGGCGATAGAAAATGCCCGCTGGATAGACCCCGATCGGCCAGTTGAGATTGAAGTCACTTCCGGTGAGCAACTGGCAGAGGCTATCCGCGCCGGGGCAAACATTATCCTGCTGCGCAATTTCACCCGGGGCGACACCCTTGATGCTATTACGGCCGTCCGGCAGAGTGCCGTACAAATACTCCTCGAAGCCGGGGGGAATATTTCACCGGATCAGCTGCAGGAACTAAGCCTGACGGGTATCGATTACATTTCTGCAGATTCACTGATCCGCCATTATCGCCCGCTGGATATCTCCCTGCAATTTATCGCCACTGCCGGCTAAACGGCGCGAATAACGGGGACTTTTTCTGAAGCTGTCCCCTATAGATTTTAAACTCAATGCAACACAAGCCGGTTAACCCTGAGCCATCCCCGGTACTGTTATTTTCGCTGCCCGGCACTGAGTATCTCTGAGTTACTCTCCTTTTCCCGTCCATAAGGAGAGCCGCATGTATAACCAGCAAGGATTTACCCTGATCGAGCTGATGATTGTTATTGCGATTATCGCCATCCTCAGTGCTATCGGTCTGCCCGCTTACCAGAATTACCTGCAGAAAGCAGCAATCACCGATATGTTGCAACTGATGATGCCCTACAAAACGGCCATTGAATTATGCAGTATGGAAAAAGGGACTGTGCAGGGGTGCAATGCCGAAAGCTACGGCATTCCGGGCGTTAAGGGGTCCCGTTATGCTGAAAAAGTACAAATCAGCGATGGGCAAATGACACTGCGGGGGCTGGAAACCCTTAGCGGGTTAACCGTCAGACTTTTCCCCCAATGGGATCCTCAGTCAGGCGATTTCCGGTGGCAAAAAAAATGCCAGAGCGAAAACAGCCTGCTACTTAATAACTGTAAGTCACAGTTCCGGTTTGATGATCAGCAGGAGGGACTATGATCTCCCTGCCACTGGAAGTTCTCTGCCGCCAGCTGCCTGCCTGCATTATCTCTTATGACACAAAATATCTGAGGCTCGCGGTCGTTACCCCTCCGCCGCCCGATATTACTGATGCCTTACGCTTTGCCAGCCAGCGCCAGATCGAATTCGAATACTGGCCGCAGGCCCGTATCGAAAGTCAGCGCAGGCAACAATCGTCACATTCATTGTCGTTAGCTGAACCTGAACCGCAGACAGTACCGCTGATCGCTGAACAGTTATTATCCCGCGCAATTCAGCAACGGGCATCAGATATACATCTGGAATCGACCCCGCTGGGGCCGGTAATAAGGTTACGGATAGACGGTTTACTGCATCCTACTCCGCTGACGGCCAGTTGCACGGCAGAGGCGCTGGTTGCACGGTTTAAAGTACTGGCCGGGCTGGATATTGCCGAAACCAGGCTCCCGCAGGATGGTCAGCTGAGCCTGACTCTGGACGGTGAAAACCACAGTTTCCGCCTTTCGACACTGGCGACCCGCTGTGGTGAAAAACTGGTTATCAGACGTCTGCGCTCAGTCAAACAAGCTCTGGCCCCGGCACAGCTTGGTTTTGATAAAGATGACTTACAACAGGTGCTTACTATTCTCCGCCAGCCTCAGGGAATGATTCTGGTGACCGGCCCGACCGGCAGCGGTAAAACCTTCACGCTATATAGTCTGCTGAGCCAGCTGAATACCCCGGATAAAAACCTCTCTACGGTTGAAGATCCCATCGAGATACCGCTGGAAGGCGTGAACCAGACACAGCTCAACAGTAAAGCCGGACTCGATTTTTCCCTTATCCTGCGGGCTTTACTCCGCCAGGATCCGGATGTGATTATGATCGGAGAAATACGGGATAACGACACGGCAGATATTGCGGTAAAGGCCGCCCAGACCGGACATCTGGTCCTTTCAACCCTGCACACCAATTCTACCGGAGAGACGCTGATACGCCTCCGGCAGATGGGTATCGCCGGTTACCTGCTGGCCGCATCACTCCGGCTGGTCATTGCACAGCGGCTGGTACGAAAACTCTGTACTCACTGCCGTCATCCGGCCGGAACGGAGATCAGGCTCCCCGCTTCTGTCCGGAAATCCCCTTTAGGGCACTGGCTGGCCGACGGATGCGACCACTGCTTTTCCGGCTATTACGGGCGTATCGCACTGTTTGAAATACTGCCGGTCTGTGGTGCATTACACCAGGCGATAGCCAGTGATGCCTCTCCGGAGACATTGCGTGAAATCGCCTGCCGTCAGGGAGGCCGATCATTATTCAGCACCGGTATCAATGCGGTCGAAAAAGGGATCACTTCATGGTCCGAAATATTACGGGTGATCGGGGGCAATCGTGAGTAACTATGCTTTGTTTTACTGGCAAGCCGTAAACAGTAAAGGGCAGCCTTGTGAGGGGTACAGGCTGGTGAGACACCGTCATCAGTTATCCCGTATACTGAACGATGATGGCCTGGTCCCCGTCAGAATCACAAAAAAAAAGTTCTGTCCGCCCGGTTACTGGCGATGCGAGCAAAGAATACTGATTTTCAGCCAAATCAGTATCCTGCTACAGGCCGGCCTGCCGCTGGCCGACGGGCTGGGACTGCTGGCAGAAGGCCACCCGCAAAAAGCCTGGCAGGCGTTACTGATACAGTTACAGCAGCAGATACTGTCCGGCGTTACCTTTTCGGCCGCTTTGCGCTGCTGGCCGGAAATATTTCCCCTGTTATGTATCTCGCTGGTGTATGCCGGTGAACAAACAGGTCACCTGGAACAATGTTGTAGACAGCTGGCAGAACAGCAACAACGTGAAATGAAGTTAAAAAAAAACTGACCAAAGCCCTGCGCTATCCACTATTTATTCTGCTGCTGACATGCCTGATCAGTACCGCGATGCTGCTATGGGTTCTGCCGGAGTTTGCAGCCATTTATCGCTCATCAGATACTCCCCTGCCCGCATTTACCCGTCAGCTGATTAATCTGTCAGATTTCCTGTTATCGGTAGCTCCGGCAGTGCTGGTGCTCACTGTGATACTGACAGCGTTCTGGCGAACCGCGAGAAAACACTTTCCTGACTGGATAGTCACTGAACAGCGCCTGCTGCTGAAAGTCCCTCTCGCGGGTTGCCTGTGGCAGGCTGCGGTACTGGCCCGGATATTCAGCGTACTGGCTCTGACCCAGCGGGCAGGACTCCCGTTACGTGAAGGCCTGACAATTACGCAAAATCTTCACGGCCGGGGTTTATGGCAGCAGGCTCTCTGTGCACTGCAGCAACATATTGAGCAAGGACAACCTCTGTCATCCGGCCTTCGGCTGCGGAACGAATTTCCACAGTTATGTTACTTACTGACACGGCTCGGAGAACAGACCGGTGCATCAGATATACTGTTTGTCCGGCTGGCGGACTGGTTCGAAAATATTGTCCGACAAAAAGCGGGCAGCCTGGCAGCCTCAGTAGAGCCAGTCATGTTGATTATTACCGCAATCATTACCGGGAGCATTGTGATTGCTATGTATCTGCCAATGTTCAGCCTCGGTGATGCGCTATTTTGATACGCTCCCCGCCCTGAAGGCCAGCGGGTACGGCAGCCATGCAGTCCGGGGGCCCGGAGATAAAAGCCAGCACAGGTTCTGACTGAGAGCAGTTCTGTCGTGTCGAACACGTCGGCCAGATAAGAACACCGGTCAGTCCCGGCGTAATATCTCCGTCAATACACAGGTTCGGGTCTGCTGCTATGATCAGACACCTTGTATTCGCTGGTCAGGCCGCAGCCCGCAATAAAGCAACAACAAGACTGCGTTTTTAGTTTTTATTGCGCTACAATTTGCCCGTCAGACAGAGATAATTACGCCCAGTCAGCCAGTCAATAATCTCTGCTGATTACCGTCACTCCGCTTACTGTCAGGATATATGTGATATGCCCTATGTTGTTGCGCTCACCGGGGGGATCGGTAGCGGTAAGACCACAATTGCAGAGATGTTTGCCCGTTGCGGGGTAAAAGTTATTGATGCCGATATAGTCTCCCGTCAGGTTGTACAAGCCGGTACTCCGGCCCTCAAAAAAATTCATCAGTACTTTGGCGACAGGGTCTTATTAGCCGATGGCGGGCTGAACCGCAGCTGGCTGAGACAGCAGATATTTGCTGACGCCGAAAGTAAAAACTGGCTGAACAATCTGCTGCATCCGCTGATCCAGCAACGGACACAACAATTAATTGACCAAATTGCCGATGACTGGTGCCTGTGGGTCGTGCCATTACTGGCCGAAAACCGGCTGCATAACCGCGCCGATCGGGTTCTGGTGGTTGATGTTGATGAAGAAACTCAGGTCCGGCGTACAATGGCCAGAGATAATATTACCCGTCAGCAGGCAGCTGATATTCTGGCGGCCCAGGCCAGCCGGCAATCCCGGTTAGAGATTGCCGATGATGTGATTGATAATTCAGGCTCTCCTGCCGAACAACAGCAAAAGGTGGCCATGTTGTATCAGCGCTATCAGTCACTGGCATCCGCAAAAAAAGGATCTGTACCATGAGCAGTGTTGTTTTGTTTGAATATCCGTTAAACGAAAAAATGCGCACCTGGCTGAGAATTGAATACCTGTTACAACAGTTAACCGGCAGTATGCCGGTCAGCAGTCCGGTCTCTGCATTGAGTTTTTTTCGGGGCATCGCTGACTTACTGGATATCTTCGACCGCGGAGATATGCGGGCAGATTTGGTGAAAGAACTGGACAGGCAACAGCACAAGCTACAGAGCTGGCTGAATGTCAGCGGAGTGGATACGGCCAGAGTCACAGAATTACAGCAGAAACTGAAAAGTCAGTCAGTGCAGCTACTGACTGCACCGCGTATGGGTCAGCAACTCAGAGAAGATCGTTTTATCAGCCAGGTTCGCCAGCGTCTGAGTATCCCCGGCGGATGTTGCAGCTTTGACCTGCCGGCCCTTCATATATGGTTAAACCTGCCGGACAATGAACGTCAGGAGCAGACCGAAGAATGGTACGACACTCTGCGGCCATTACAGGAAAGTTTAACCTCAGTGTTGGAATTGATCCGTCAGTCTGGTAGTTTTCAGCCACAAATAAGCCTGAATGGTTTCTTTCAGGATACGGCCGAAGATGCCGACCTGTTACGGCTAACGCTGGATAGCGCTGTCACATTGTATCCGCAAATCTCCGGCCATAAAAATCGCTATGCCATCCGTTTTTTGCCGATGGATACCGGGGAGAGCGAGATCCCCTCGCGATTATCGTTTGAACTCGCATGTTGTTAAGAGGAATGTATGCAGGAAGAGATTACCACGGTTCAGTGCCCACAATGCCGTAAAGACGTCATCTGGGATCAACTCAGTCCGTGGCGGCCGTTTTGCTCAAAGCGCTGCCAGATGATCGATTTGGGAGAATGGGCTGCCGAAGAAAAACGGATCCCGGCAGACGATAAACTTTCTGAAGATGAAGAGTGGAGCGGCGAATAATCCGCAACAGACTGAATGCTCAGCGGCAATAGAATGACCTATTGCCGGTCCCTGTTTTACAGCTGCCCTGTTACCAGTTTTTCGACCAGCCGATGGTTTGCCGGCGGAAATTCTTCGGCACATAAATCCTGTGGCTGTACCCAGCGCTGCGGCTGACCTTCTTTACCCCACGGCTCGCCCTGCCACTGATCAACAATAAAGAAATAGAGTGTGACCCGCACATCATCGTAAGTGTGATCGGCACTGCCTGCCGGCTGAGCTGAAACGACCTCAATGCCGGTTTCTTCCATCAGCTCGCGCCTCAGTGCCTGCTCAGCCGTTTCTCCCTGCTCAAGCTTTCCACCGGGAAATTCCCATTTGTTCGCCATATGAGAAGTTGATGAGCGTTGTGCCAGAAAAATACCACGCACCGGATCACGGATAATCCCCACCGCTACCTGAAGATGTTTCATTAATTACCCTTTTTGATTCACTCTGCAGTGTTGCTATTACAAGGTTTAACTGCAACAGCCCCTTCTGACAGCCACTAAAAAGGTCCATGTTGCCATGGACCTTGTGTTTATTTCCTGAGAACCCGGCCACAAGGCCGGGTCGCTGACACTCAGGCAATACGGCCGTGACATTGCTTATACTTTTTGCCGGACCCGCACGGGCAGGGATCATTACGCCCGACTTTACGTTCACCGCCCTGCGCTGCTAACTCTTCAGCGGCTTCGGTTTCAGAATCCACATGGCTTAGCTGTTGCTGACTGGCTAAGCGTTCCGCTTCTTCGCGACGTTGCTGCTCCAGGGCTTCAATTTCTTCCGGCATACGTACCTGAACTTTGCTCAGAGTACTAATCACTTCATACTTCAGTGATTCCAGCATATTGGCAAACATAGCGAAAGATTCGCGTTTATACTCCTGCTTAGGATCTTTCTGTGCATAACCACGTAAATGGATCCCCTGACGCAGATAGTCCATGGCCGCCAGATGTTCTTTCCACAATGAGTCCAGAGTCTGAAGCATGACGCCTTTTTCGAAGTTACGCATCATCTCGGTGCCAACGACAGTTTCTTTTTCATTGTAGTTTTCCAGAGCACGCTGCATGATCCGCTCACGTAAGGTTTCTTCATGCAGTTCAGGCTCTTTATCCAGCCATTCTGCAATCGGTAAATCCAGATCGAAATCATTACGTAACCGTTCTTCCAGCCCCGGTACATCCCACATTTCTTCCAGAGACTGTGGCGGGATATAACTGTCAATGGTCGCGGCCATGACATCATCACGTATCCCACTGATAGTTTCGCTCACATCAGAGACGTCCAGCAGTTCGTTACGCTGTGTATAGATAGCACGGCGCTGATCACTTGCAACGTCATCGTACTCCAGCAACTGTTTACGGATATCAAAGTTACGGCTTTCAACTTTACGCTGTGCGTTTGCTATTGCCTTGGTTACCCACGGATGCTCAATCGCTTCGCCTGGTTTCATTCCCAGTTTACGCATCATGCCCGACACACGGTCTGATGCAAAAATACGCATCAGGGCATCTTCCATCGACAGGTAGAAACGAGAAGACCCTTTATCCCCCTGACGACCGGCACGTCCACGCAACTGGTTATCAATACGGCGTGATTCATGACGTTCAGTACCGATAATATGTAAACCACCGGATTCCAGTACTGCATCGTGACGTTTTTGCCACTCAGCTTTAATAGCACTGATTTCTTCTTCATCCGGATTCTGACGGGCTTCAACTTCCGCATGCCAGCTGCCACCCAGCATAATATCGGTACCACGACCGGCCATGTTGGTAGCAATCGTCACCGCACCAGGCTGACCGGCCTGGGCAATAATATCCGCTTCACTGGCATGGAACTTCGCATTCAGTACATTATGCCTGATACCTGCTTTCGCCAGTTCACTGGAGACCACTTCAGATTTTTCGATGGAGATTGTCCCCACCAGTACCGGCTGACCGTTCGCCGTACGCTCGCGGATATCTTCGATAATAGCATCGATTTTTTCTTTCTCGGTCATATAGACCAGGTCAGGGAGATCTTTACGCACCATCGGACGATTAGTCGGCAGAACGATCGTATCCAGTTTGTAGATTGAACTGAATTCAAAGGCTTCAGTATCCGCAGTCCCGGTCATACCGGCCAGTTTCTCGTACAAGCGGAAATAGTTCTGGAAAGTAATTGAAGCCAGAGTCTGGTTTTCGTTCTGGATGTCAACCCCTTCTTTGGCTTCTACTGCCTGATGCAGACCATCAGACCAGCGACGGCCCTGCATAGTGCGTCCCGTGTGCTCATCGACGATAACAACTTCACCGTCTTTCACAATATAATCAACGTCACGGGTAAACAGAGCGTGGGCACGCAGTGCTGCGGTCACGTGGTGCATCAGCATAATGTTAGTCGGTGAATATACAGACTCACCTTCTTCCATAATTCCCTGACTGACCAGCAGTTGTTCAATTTTTACCAGTCCGCGTTCCGTCAGATGAACCTGCCGCGATTTTTCGTCTACCGAGAAATCACCTTCTCCCTGGAACGTATCGGAGTCTTCTTTCTCCTGACGTACCAGATGCGGGATCACTTTATTGACCTTGATATACAGCTCTGAGCTGTCTTCGGCAGGACCGGAAATAATCAGCGGCGTACGGGCTTCATCGATCAGAATGGAGTCAACTTCATCCACCAGCGCATAATGCAGCTTACGCTGCACACGCTCTTCAGGGCTGAATGCCATATTGTCACGCAGATAGTCGAAGCCATATTCATTGTTAGTACCGTAAGTAATGTCGGCACCATAAGCTTCACGTTTCGCCGGGGCAGGCATACCCGGCAGGTTGATACCCACAGTCAGTCCGAGATATTCGAATAGCGGACGGTTATTTTCCGCATCACGCTGGGCCAGATAGTCATTGACCGTAACAACGTGTACACCTTTCCCTGACAGGGCATTCAGATAAGCGGGCAGGGTTGCCGTCAGGGTTTTACCCTCACCGGTACGCATCTCTGCAATACAACGCTCATTAAGGACCATACCGCCCATTAACTGCACATCGAAGTGACGCATGTTAAAAATCCGGCGGCTGGCTTCACGTACGGTGGCAAAAGCCTCCGGAATCAGGCTTTCTAAAGCTTCACCTTTTTCCAGTCGTTCACGGAACTCAACTGTTTTTGCTTTTAATTGTTCATCCGAGAGAGCGGTGAACTCAGGTTCCATTTTATTAATAATATCAACCGTCTTACGCATGCGGCGTAAAGTACGATCATTACTGCTACCGAAAATTTTTGTTAATAATTTCATGACCATTTTTATAATCTCAATTCAGCAATTTGGGCTGCAAAAAATCAGGGAATCAACGAATATCAGGGTTCAGACGCTAACAGGCCCGGCCCGGATACCCTGAACGCCCGCCAGCCAAAGGCCGCTATTAAAAACAGCAAGCTTACCGGTATAGATCAACGTCCGCCCGGGGGAAGGACTGACGGCTGGTCGCCCGTTAGTCAGTAATGCATGCAGCGATTGTAATACCGCGATTTTTTGAACTGTCAGCGGCAGTAATTGCTGCTGAGCTTCGGGCTGAAGCTGCGGTAAAGAAAAAGACAGGTGGCGTATCACCACTCTGATGGCATGCTGATGCCAGTAGTCAACACTCAGCCCCGGACGGCGCACCGTATCGCGAATACGAAGCAGGTTCTCAAACCGGGCGGCATGACCAATGAATAATGTATTGGCAGGGACATCGGTACCGTTACCAGACTCAACCACCTGAGCATTTGCTACCGGCAAGCCAAGACTCGCCGCGACCATCCCCAGAAGGAGATGCGGCCAGAAATAACGCATGCCAAGTTGTCGCCAACGTGCAAAAATTCCGATCACTGTCTGTCCATTGAAAACTGATACCTGCATTTCCGGGGGTACATTCAGCTATCCCTGCGAAAGCCGGCCGGATATGTCATCTGATAGAGAAGAGATAGTAACACTAATGGTGGTTTTCAACATCAGAGAATAAGAAACGGGGGCAGAAATCAGGTGTTTATGATGTTTTTTTCAGCGAAACAGAGAGGTAAAAAAAACAGCAGGCTTACTGACCGGAGAGAGTATCAGTAATACCTGCTGTTATCAGAGGCTATCAGGCCAGAACCAGATTCGGTGCCTGGAAGGCCTGTGGCAATTCTTTGTCATCTTCGAAGGTCGCCCATTCCCAGGCTTCCTGTTTTGCCAGTACTGCCTGCAGTAACTTATTATTCAGAGCATGGCCGGATTTATAAGCGCTGAAAGCGCCAATCACATTATGGCCACACATAAATAAGTCACCGATAGCATCCAGCATTTTGTGACGTACAAACTCGTCTTCAAAACGCAGACCTTCTTCGTTCAGGACACGAAATTCATCAAGGCCAATCGCACAGTCAAGACTTCCGCCCAGGCACAGGCCACGAGACTGCAGATACTCAATTTCATGCATAAAACCGAAGGTACGGGCACGGCTAATCTGGCGAACAAACGCATCGGCGGAAAAGTTCAGCTGATAACGTTGTGAACTTGAATCAATCGCCGGGTGTTTAAAATCGATAGTAAAGTCGAGAGAGAAACCATTATAAGGAGTCAGCTCTGCCCATTTATCACCGTCTTCAACACGAACCGCTTGTTTAATACGAACAAATTTCTTAGCACTGTTCAGTTCCTCTACCCCTGCATCCAGCAGAAGGTAAACAAACGGCGCAGCACTGCCATCCATAATCGGGATTTCCGGCGCATCGACTTCAACAATAATGTTATCGATACCCAGTCCGGCCAGCGCTGAGTTTAAATGCTCAACGGTTGAAATACGCACCCCTTCATCGTTAACCAGGCAGGTGCTCAGCATGGTATCGCGCACGTATTTTGCATCAGCCGGGAAATCTACCGGTGGATTCAAGTCAGTGCGACGATAGATGACCCCGGTGTTGGCCGGCGCAGGGCGCAGTGTCAGGCTGACTTTCTTACCGGTATGTAAACCGATACCTGTCGCCTGAACAATACGTTTTAATGTCCTTTGTTTGATCATCGTATTAATCTCGCAATATTACTTTTGTTCGTGACTATACACTACTTAATGGCCGCCATTTTAGCACAAAGAGCGAGCAAGGCCAAATATCGGTATATTCTTAGTCAGCCTGCTTGCGTAAAAATGCCGGAATATCCAGATAGTCAGGTTCTTTATTCGCCTGGCCTGCCGGGTCATTAACCACTTTCGCCGCCGGTTTCTGCTCCTGAGGTAACGGAGTCATACCGTGCTGCTGATAACGATGATCCATCACTGGCTGGCTGGCCGTTTTATTGGTCACCAGAGTGATTTCAGGACGTTTGTCCATACCAATACCGGTTGCTACCACAGTCACGCGCAGTTCGTCGTTCATTTCCGGGTCCAGAGACGTACCGATAACCACGGTCGCATTGTCTGAAGCGAAAGCACGGATAGTATTACCCACCGTCTCAAACTCATCCAGACGCAGGTCAAAGCCGGCAGTGATGTTAACCAGTACTCCGCGGGCACCGGACAGATCGATATCTTCCAGCAGCGGGCTGGAAATTGCCATTTCAGCGGCTTCTTCCGCACGGTCTTCACCACAGGCAACACCTGAGCCCATCATGGCGTACCCCATCTCTGACATCACGGTACGTACGTCTGCAAAGTCGACGTTCATCAGACCCGGACGGGTAATCAGTTCAGCAATACCCTGAACCGCACCTTTTAATACATCATTCGCCGCGCCAAAAGCATCCAGTAATGAAATACCACGCCCCAGCACTTTCAGCAGCTTATCATTCGGGATAGTAATTAATGAATCCACATGCTTGGAAAGTTCAGCAATTCCCTGCTCGGCAAAAGCCATACGCTTTTTGCCTTCAAAGTTAAACGGTTTAGTGACCACCGCTACCGTCAGAATACCCAGGTCTTTAGCCACTTCAGCCACAACCGGGGCGGCACCGGTACCAGTACCACCACCCATACCGGCGGCGATAAATACCATATCAGCGCCATCCAGGGCCGCACGCAGTGCTTCCCTGTCTTCTTCGGCTGAATTACGGCCGACTTCAGGGTTAGCACCGGCCCCCAGACCTTTGGTAATGTTATTACCAATCTGGATAGTCTGGCCAACAGCCGTTTTACGCAACGCCTGAGCATCGGTATTTACCGCAAAGAATTCAACACCTTCGATACGCTCACGTACCATGTGTTCTACGGCATTACCGCCGCCACCGCCAACGCCGATGACTTTTATCACCGCATCGTTGGTTAATTCCATAGGTTCAAACATGATTTCTCTCCGTTATGTGCCTGTCGCCTGGAGACCATAAATGCTGTTAGCATGATCTCCTTTAGTAAAAATTAAAACTCTTTTTTCAGCCAGCTGTTGATTCGTTTAAACCAGCCGCCGACCGATGCTCTTTTTTCGTTATCGCCCTCACCCCCCATGTGCGATTCCTTACCGTAATGCAACAAGCCCACGGCTGTTGAATAGTAAGGTTCCTGCGCATAGTCAGTCAGACCGGTAATATTCAATGGCTGGCCAATACGCACCTGGGTATGGAATACCCGTTGTGCACAGGCGGCAAGACCTTCTATCTGCCCTGCCCCGCCGGTTAACACAATACCGGCCGCCAGATGATGCTTCACTCCCTGCTGACGTAACTGTTCCTGTAATTCAAGGATTTCGTCGTTCACCAGGTTTAACAATTCCGTGTAACGTGGTTCGATAACTTCTGCCAGAGTCTGACGTTGCAGACTGCGTGGCGGACGTCCGCCAACGCTCGGCACTTCGACATTTTCGTCTTTGCCAACCATCGAACCTAACGCGCAGCCATGACGGACTTTAATCGCTTCAGCATCTGTCGGCGGTGTACCGAAAGCATAGGCAATATCACTGGTGACCACGTTCCCCGCATAAGGGATAACTTTGGTATGACGCAAAGCGCCACCGGTGTATACCGCCATATCCATTGTACCACCACCAATATCAACCACACAGACACCCAGCTCGCGCTCATCTTCGGTTAATACCGCATAGCTGGATGCCAGTCCGGCAAAAATCAGCTGGTCAACTTTCAGTCCGCAGCGTTCCACGGCTTTGACAATGTTTTTCGCCATATCGTTATGACAAGTGATCAGGTGCACTTTCGCCTGCATTCTGACCCCCGATAATCCTACCGGGTTTTTAATCCCTTCCTGATAATCGATGGCGTATTCCTGAGGAATAACATGCAGAATACGATGTTCATCACGGACACGCACGGATTTCGCCGTATGCACCACATTCTCAACATCATCCTGGGTTACTTCCTCTTCTGAAATCGGAACCATCCCGATTTCGTTCTGACAGCTAATATGTTTACCGGAAAGTGCCAGGTAAACTGACGATATCTGACAGTCCGCCATCAGTTCAGCCTGGTCAATGGCCCGCTGAACACACTTCACTACCGACTCAAGGTCGTTCACTCCGCCTTTATCCATCCCGCGGGACGGGCAGCTGCCTACCCCGATAATGTTTACCATACCATCGGGCAGAATCTCCCCAACAAGGGCAGCAACCTTAGCGGTGCCGATTTCAAGTCCTACTACAAGTTTTCTGTCCGTTGCCTTGATCATTGTTGTTCAGCCTGTGCCTGCTTGTGTTGCTGATTACTGTTTTGTGGATCGACCGGGGCGGCCACCCAACCAACAGCCGCACCGGACTCATAGCGCAAGTCCACATAACCTATCCGTTTGTTCTCTGCCTGTGCCTGCCGGAGCAGTACCGGGTCGAGGTCAATAAAGCGCTGAAGGCGCTTCATTGTTTCATCACGTCCCAGTTCGATTTTCATATCGTCGCTGGTCACCAGTTGCCATGAACGCCTTGCTGTCATGGATGCGGCTTTCAGGGTAATTTTTGATGGCTTTAACATATCACTCATCTGATAGAATCCGGCCATCACTTCTTTCTCACTGCCTTCAGGCCCATACAACATCGGCATGGACTGCTGCCCGGCCTGGTTCACCGGTAAACTGAAAGAAACACCGTCCGCATCAACAACATTCTGATCATTCCAGCGGGCTACGGGAACATATTCAACCAGATGAATCTTTAATTCATCAGGCCACTGTTTACGTACACTTACCTGTTTTATCCAGGGAAGCCGCTCTATCTGTTGCTGTATCACATCAACATTTTGCGACATAAAAGTGCCGGGCGGCCCGAGGGACAAAATGGCCTGGCGAATATCATCATGGGTGGTGTAACGGGTTTCGCCGGTCACTACCAGTTTTGATAGTGGTAAGCGGGACGCATCATCCATCCATTTCAGTACCATCACTCCGCCCAGTACCATGGTACCGACAACCAGTAATAAGAAGATCATTCCGAACAGGCGCGATCCATTACTACGTCCGGATCCCATACGATCCTGTGGTTCCCGGTTCCGTGTATTTAAAGCCGCCTGAGACATATCAGTCTGTTAACTCCAGAATAGTGGTCACCAACTGCGAAAAATCGATACCTGCCTGCTTAGCCGCCATCGGCACCAGACTATGGCTGGTCATACCAGGCGATGTGTTAACCTCTAACAGCTGAAAATGACCTTCAGCATCCATCATTACATCGACACGGCCCCATCCACGACAGCCTAAAGAGTGCCATGCCGCCATCACTAATTCATTCAGTAAATTCTGTTGTTGCTCATCTAATCCTGACGGGCAAAAATATTCTGTGTCATCAGCAAGATACTTTGCATTGTAGTCGTAAAATTCTGTTTTAGCCTGAATTCGTATCGAAGGCAGAACTTTATCGCCAACAATTGCAACCGTATACTCAGCACCGCTGAGAAAAGCTTCCACCAGAACATCGTTATCGTATTGAAACGCCAGTGCTAATGCATCCATCAGCTCATCCGGATGATTCACCCGGCTAATACCGACGCTGGAGCCTTCGTTACCAGGTTTTACAAATAACGGCAGCCCGAGTGCAGCGATCTGTTCACTGACGGCGTTATCCAGACCTGCGGTCAGCTGCTGACGGGTCAGCCATACGAAACGGCTGGTCGGTAATCCGGCCCCCTGCCATAACAGCTTACAACGCACTTTATCCATAGTGATGGCCGAAGCCATCACCCCGCTCCCGGTATAAGGCAGCCCTGTAAAGTCCAGTATTGCCTGCAGGGTACCATCTTCACCGCCACGGCCATGCAACGCAATAAATGCTCTGGTGAACCCCTGCTGCCTGAGTTCAAGTACCGAATGATCACGGGTATCAATGCCGGCGGCATCCAGTCCGGCAGCCCGTAATCCGGCCAGCACCGCACGTCCGGAATCCAGTGACACTTCACGTTCGGCGGAAGTACCGCCCATCAGAACAGCAATTTTCTCAGTCATGCTGCTGCTCCGCCCGGTCAGTGTGTTGCAATTTATGATCGGCAAGGGTACGGGCAATACGTCCGACTGTCCCGGCCCCCTGGGCCAGAATAAGATCATTTCCGCTCAGTACCGGAGCCAGCATCTCGGACAGCATTTCGTTATCGGCCACCAGGATAGGGTCGACCTTGCCACGGTTACGGATAGAGCGGCACAGCGCCCGGCTGTCGGCACCGGCAATCGGTGTTTCACCGGCCGGGTAAACATCCAGCATCAGCAGTGCATCGGCCTGACACAGAACATTGGCGAAATCATCAAACAGATCGCGGGTACGGGTATAGCGGTGAGGCTGGAAGATCATCACCAGCTTTTTATCCGGCCATCCGGCACGTGCCGCCTTGATGGTGGCATCCACTTCTGTCGGATGGTGACCATAATCATCGACCAGCATAGCGCTCCCCGGCAGACCATTTACCGGCTCTGTCGGGTATTCCCCCAGCAGATCAAAACGCCGTCCGGTGCCCTGAAAACTTTCTAATGCCGCCAGAATATCAGCATCATCAATACCTTCTTCGCTGGCAACACTGACTGCTGCAGCTGCATTCAGCGCATTATGCCGGCCGGGTGCATTCAGGGTGACATTCAGCACCGGTTTATCCTGGCGGATGACGCGGAAATGCCCCTGCGCTCCGTGCTGCTGATAATCTTCGATCCTGACATCAGCATCTTCACTGAATCCGTAAGTCGTAATCTGCCGCCCGATACGTGGTATCAGTTCGCGGATCACCGGATCGTCCACACAGAGCACCGCCCGACCATAGAACGGCAGGTTATGCAGAAAATTAACGAACGTCTGTTTCAGGTTCTCAAAATCCCCCTGATAAGTGTCCATATGGTCTGCTTCAATATTGGTCACAATCGCAACCATCGGCTGCAAATGTAAAAATGAGGCATCACTTTCATCGGCTTCTGCAATCAGGTAACGGCTGCTGCCTAAACGTGCATGAGTACCGGCTGCTTTTACCAGTCCGCCATTCACGAAAGTCGGATCAAGACCACCTTCGGCATAGATACTGGAAACCATGGCCGTCGTGGTAGTTTTGCCGTGGGTACCGGCAACCGCAATACCGTGACGGAAGCGCATCAGTTCGGCCAGCATCTCTGCGCGGCGGATCACCGGAATCCGGGCTTCACGGGCCGCCACCAGTTCCGGGTTATCCTGCGAAATGGCACTGGATACCACCACTACACTGGCATCGATCACATTTTCCGGACGATGATTAAAATAGAGGGTTGCACCCAAAGCGCTCAGATGCTGAGTGACCGGATTTGGCGCCAGATCAGAACCACTGATCTGATAACCTTCATTGGCTAACACTTCAGCAATACCGCCCATGCCGGCACCACCGATACCGACAAAATGGATATGCCTGACCCGACGCATTTCAGGCACAACAGAGCGAAGTTTTGCTAATTGCTGAGTATTCATTTATTCACACTACCTGTTATCACTGTTCCCCGCCTCGCAGGGCAGCCGCTCATTAAGAGCATTATTCATCCGGCGGCTTTCGCCACTTCATTTGCTACACGTTCTGTTGCATCAGGGATCGCTATTGCGCGGGCTTTTAAGGCCATCGCCAGTAATTGCTGACGATCCCATCCAGCCAGAGTCTCTGCCACAACCTGCGCAGTAAAATCCGGCTGTTCAAAAATTTTTGCCGCACCGGCTTTTTCCAGAGGCAAGGCATTCCAGTACTGCTGCCGGTCTTTATGCTGAAAAGGCACAAAAATCGCTGGCAGGCCTGCGGCGGCTATCTCGCTGACCGTCAGAGCCCCGGAACGACAAACCACCACATCCGCCCAGGCATAGGCTTCGGCCATATCATCGATAAATTCCGCCACCCGATGCCCTGTTTGTCCGGCACTGGCATAGAGAGCATTCACCGCCTCAAGGGCACCTTTCCCGGTCTGGTGCCAGAGGGTAATACTGTCACCGGCTTTTTCGGCAACCTGCGGCATTGTCTGATTAAGGATCCTCGCCCCCTGGCTACCGCCAATCACCAGTACCCTGATCGGGCCTTCTCTGTCGGCAAAACGCCGCGCGGGGCCGGGCAGGGCCAGTACATCAGTACGCACCGGATTACCCACGACTTCCGCATCCGCAAACGCACCGGGGAAAGCCTGCATCACTTTGCTGGCTATCTTCGATAACCCTTTATTTGTCAGGCCCGCGATACCATTTTGTTCATGCAGTACCACCGGAATACCGCAACTCCAGGCTGCCAGACCGCCGGGACCGGAGACATATCCCCCCATCCCCAGCACAACATCCGGTTTCCAGGCTTTCATGATTGCCCGGGCCTGACGCCATGCGGTAAAAATCCGCCAGGGTGCCAGCAACTGTGCTTTAACGCCCTTACCACGTAACCCGCTGATACGGATGAAGTCGATATCAATACCATGTTTTGGTACCAAATCGGCTTCCATGCGATCTGCGGTTCCCAGCCAGCGTACCTGCCAGCCTTGCTCCATCAGATAATGGGCCACCGCCAGGCCGGGGAACACATGTCCGCCAGTGCCTCCGGCCATGACCATCAGTCGTTTGCCACTCATCGAGCACTCCGGGTAAACGCCTGAGCTTTGGTCAGACGTGTTTCATAATCTATTCGTAATAACAACACTATTGCTGTCGACATAATGATCAGGCTGGAACCACCATAACTGATCAACGGTAACGTCAGACCTTTGGTCGGTAACATACCGGCTGCCGCCCCGACATTGACCAGAGCCTGAAAGCTAAACCAGACACCAATGGCACATGCCAGGAATCCCGAAAAACGTTGTTCCATCTCCAGGGCCCTGCGGCCAATGGACATAGCACGAAAAGCGACGAAGAATACCATCAAAAGTGCCAGTACTACACCGAAAAAGCCGAGTTCTTCACCAATAATCGAGAAGATAAAATCCGTATGCGCTTCGGGTAAATACTCCAGTTTCTGTACCGAGTTCCCCAGCCCCTGCCCCCAGAATTCACCGCGGCCAAAAGCCATCAATGACTGGGTCAGCTGATAACCACTGCCAAAAGGATCCGCCCACGGATTCCAGAACGACGTGACACGCCGCATACGGTAGGGTTCCGCAATAATCAGCAGTATTACGGCAAAGATTCCGGAGCCGATAATCGCCAGGAACTGCCATAGCTTGGCCCCGGCCAGAAACAACATGGCCAGGGTAGTTACAAACAGAACAATCACTGTCCCGAGGTCAGGCTGAGCCAGCAATAACACTGCCAGTACTACCATGACGCCCATCGGTTTTAAAAAGCCCCAGATATTACTCCGGACTTCATCGACCTTACGGACCAGGTAACTGGCGAGATAACAGAACAGTGACAGTTTGGAAAACTCTGCCGGCTGAATACGTAATGGCCCCAGGGCAATCCAGCGCGATGCCCCGTTAACCGAGCTGCCGACCACCAGTACCACCAGTAACATCACCACCGACGCCAGTAACATCACGTTGCTGTAACGCTGCCAGAACGACATCGGTAACCGTAAGGTCACCAAAGAGATGGCAAATCCCAGCCCGAGATAAAAGGCATCACGTTTGGCAAAATAGAAGGGATCATCGTTCATTCTCTGGCCCACCGGCACAGAAGCCGAAGTCACCATTACAAAACCAATAATCGCCAGGCCAAAGGTCAGCCATAACAGGGTTCGGTCATAGAGAATAATGGCAGTATCATCACTTTCTCTGGCACCCATTACCCAGTCTCTTAACCGGCTGCCAATCGACATCAACAATGCGCCCGGCAGTGCCAGGCCAGGAATACGCATTAGCCTAACTCCTTCGCTAAACGGGTAAACAGATCACCACGCTGCTCAAAATTTTTAAACTGATCGAGGCTGGCGCAGGCCGGAGACAGCAACACCATATCTCCCGGACGGGTCAGGGAAGCAATCCTGACCATCGCCTGCTGCAGCGTGTCGGTACATACCGAGGCATCAGGACGCAATGCCGCTAATGCCGCAGCATCCCGGCCAAAGCAATAAATTTTCAGGTTGTCCGCCTGCAGATAAGCCTGTAACGGTGAAAAATCCGCAGATTTACCGTCACCGCCCAGCAGCAGCCATAATGTACCCTGAACTTTTAACCCTTTCAGCGCGGCTTCGGTACTGCCGACATTGGTCGCCTTTGAATCATTAATCCAGTCCACCCCGTTGTTGCGGTACGCCAGACAGAAACGGTGGCTCAGCCCCGGAAAGGTGGTCAGCGCTTTCAGGCTGGTGGCGCGGGGTAAACCGACGGCATCCGCCAGCGCCAGCGCGGCTAATGCATTGGTATAATTATGCTGTCCGGTCAGCTGCATTTCGCGGGTATCCAGTACCTTTTCGCCGTTTACCCGTAACCAGGTACTTCCCTGCTGGGTATTCAGATGATAATCACCGATATTCACCCCGAAACTGATACAACGCTCATCCACACCGCGCACCGGCATCGTCAGGCCATCGTCGGCATTTACCACACAGACGCGGGCATTTTCATAAATACGTAATTTTGCTGCGCGGTATTGCTGCATTCCCAGCGGATAACGGTCCATATGGTCTTCGGTCACATTCAGAATGGTTGCCGCCGCTGCCGCCAGGCTATGGGTGGTTTCCAGCTGAAAGCTGGACAGTTCCAGCACATAAAGCTGAGCTGGAGTATCCAGCAGGGACAGTACCGGTAAACCAATATTACCGCCGACCCCCACCTGCCAGCCCGCCGCTTTGGCCATTTCACCGACCAGGGTGGTCACCGTGCTTTTACCATTAGAACCGGTAATAGCCACTACCGGGGCACGAACTTCCCGACAGAACAACTCGACATCGCCCACAATTTCCACACCGGCGTCAGCGGCCGACGCCAGTGCCGGGTGTGACAACGCCATTCCCGGGCTAGCGACAATCAAATCTGCCTCCAGCAGCCAGTCCTCGTTGATCCCCCCGAGATGACGCTGCGGGGCTTCCGGTAATTTATCCAGCCCCGGCGGAGAGACTCGGGTATCAATCACGCGGGGTATAACCCCGCGCGCTAAAAAGAAATCAACACAGGACAGGCCGGTAAGCCCGAGTCCGATAATGACAACTTTCCTGCCCCGATAGTCAGTCATAATTAACGTACCTTAAGGGTCGCCAGCCCAATCAGAACCAGCATTAATGAAATAATCCAGAAGCGTACAATCACGCGCGGCTCAGGCCAGCCCTTCAATTCATAATGGTGATGAATAGGTGCCATCCGGAAGATACGCTGCCCGCGAAGCTTAAATGACCCGACCTGCAAGATGACCGAAAGTGTCTCTACGACAAAGACCCCTCCCATAATCACCAGCAAAAACTCTTCACGTAATAATACGGCAATCGTCCCTAATGCACCGCCCAGGGCCAGTGAGCCGACATCACCCATAAACACCTGTGCCGGATAAGTGTTAAACCAAAGAAAGCCCAGCCCTGCCCCGACAATCGCCGTACAGACAATCACCAGCTCACCCGCATGACGCAGATAGGGGATATGCAGATACTCTGCAAAATTTACGTTACCGGTTGCCCAGGCGACCAGACCAAAGCCAGCCGCGACAAATACGGTTGGCATAATCGCCAGACCGTCCAGCCCATCGGTCAGGTTAACCGCATTGCTGGTACCGACAATCACAAAGTAGGTCAGCAGCAGATAGCTGATCCCTAACTGAGGCATCACATCTTTAAAGAAAGGGACAACCAGCTGAGTGGCCGGGGTGTCTTTACCTATGGCATACAGGGCAAAAGCAACCCCAAGGGCGATCACTGACTGCCAGAAATATTTCCAGCGAGCGATCAGTCCCTTGGTATCTTTACGTACCACTTTGCGGTAGTCATCGACAAAACCGACGATACCGTAACCAATCAGTACCACCAGCACACACCAGACATAAGGGTTAGACGGGTAAGCCCACATTAATACAGAAATAGTAATCGACGTCAGAATCATCAGGCCGCCCATCGTCGGCGTGCCACGTTTACTGAAATGTGACTCAGGGCCATCGTTACGGACAACCTGGCCAATCTGTAATTTTTGCAGCCAGGCGATTAAGCGTGGCCCCATCCACAGACTGATAAACAGCGATGTCAGTAAACTGACAATCGCCCGGAACGTCAGGTACGAAAAGATATTGAATCCTGAATAAAACGGCACCAGGTGTTCAGCCAGCCAGACTAACATGTAACTTTCTCCTGTAATTGCTGAACCACATCTTCCATAGCAGCACTTCTCGAACCTTTAATCAAAATGGTAACTTCCTGATGTTCAGATAATAATGTCCGTAACCGGGCAACCAGTGCCGGTTTATCGGAAAAATGCTCACCGTGGCGGCTTTCCTGAGAAATGTACTGACTCAGGAATCCGACACTCAGAACTTTATCGATACCGGCTTCACAGGCAGCCAGGCCAACAGCACGATGGCACTGTTCGGCTTCGTCTCCCAGCTCCGCCATATCCCCGACCACCATAATCCGGTAGCCCGGCATTTCGCCCAGTACCTGCGCCGCTGCGGTCATTGAACCGACATTAGCGTTATAGCTGTCATCAAGCAGACGCTGATGTTCTGACAGCCTGATCGGGAATAAACGTCCTGCAACCGGTGTCAGCTCACTCAGTCCGGCAGCAATCGCCGGAAGCGGCGCACCGACAGCCAGCGCCAGTGCCGCGGCGGCCAGTGCATTCGCAATATTGTGTCGTCCCGGCAGAGGCAGTTGTATCGCAACTGTTCCCTGAGGAGAATGTAAAGTAAATGAGGTCCCTGCACCGCTGACAACAATATCACTGGCATGAAAGTCGGCGACGGAGCCTGCCAGCGGAGAAAAACGCCAGACCGTTTTATCAGACAGCTGAGCCTGCCAGTGCGGCCAGTCGTTGCTGTCATCATTCAGTATCGCGATCCCGTGTTCTGTTAATCCGCCAAAAATTTCACCTTTGGCTTTTGCCACCCCGGCCAGAGAACCAAACCCTTCCAGATGTGCCGCAGCCAGGTTATTCACCAGCGCTGCCTCCGGACGAACCATTGCCGTGGTATAGGCGATTTCTCCCTGGTGGTTAGCCCCCAGTTCAATAACGGCAAACTGATGTTCTCCGGTCAGCCGTAACAGGGTCATCGGCACCCCGATATCATTATTCAGGTTACCGGCGGTATACAGGGTATTACCGCATTGTCTGAGGATCGAAGCCGTCATCTCCTTAACGGAGGTTTTTCCCGAAGAACCGGTCAGGGCTACAACCCGGGCCGGTACCTGCTGGCGAACAAAAGCCGCCAGTTCGCCAAACGCAATACGTGTATCTCTGACCACTACCTGCGGAATATCCACAGGCAGAGGTTTACTGACCAGCAGAGCTGAGGCTCCGGCCTTAATGGCGTCAGCAATAAAATCATGTGCGTCGAAGCGTTCCCCGATTAAAGCAACAAACAGGCAGCCTGCTGTGACTTTACGGGTATCGGTCGTTACCGCAGAAAAACTCAGTTGCGGGTCTCCGGACAGTTGTCCGCGGGCTAATGTTGCCAGTTGTTGCAGTGTTACACTGATCATGCCAATACCCCCAGCAATGCGGCAACGGTCGTTCTGTCAGAGTAATCCATCCGCCGCTGACCAATGATCTGATAGTCTTCATGGCCTTTTCCCGCCACCAGTACAATATCCTGCGGACCAGCCTGCATCAGGGTATGGGTTACCGCGCGTGCCCGGCCCGGTACGACCTGAGCCTTGCCTGCATCCAACAGGCCATTGAGGATATCCCTGACAATAGCCTGCGGTTCCTCACTGCGAGGATTATCATCCGTAATCACGACATGATCAGCCAGCTGCTCGGCAATGGCCCCCATCAGCGGGCGTTTGCCTTTATCCCGATCACCGCCACAGCCAAACACACACCACAGTTTGCCCCGACAGTGTAAACGGGCCGCCGTCAGCGCTTTCTCCAGAGCATCCGGCGTATGAGCATAATCAACCACCGCCGTCGGACGTCCTTGTGCATGGAACACCTCCATACGGCCACAGACCGGCTGTAACTGCCCCGCCGTTTCACACAGGGCAGCTAACGGGTAGCCCAGAGCCAGTAATGTTGACATCGCCATCAGCATATTGCTGACATTGAAAGCTCCCATCAGCGGGCTTGTAAGTTCGCCACTTCCCCAGTCAGAGCGGAAAGAGACCTTCGCCCCTTTATCCAGATACTCAATACGAGTCGCTTCCAGACGGCGGCCATGGTGATCTGTCGGAATCTGCCCCTGCATAGTCACAGCCACGGCATCTGTCAGTTTCCTCAGCCAGCGCCGGCCGGTGTCGTCATCGGCATTAATAATGGCCTGCCCGGCCTGATGCTCAGAGAACAGTGACCACTTGGCAGCTTCATAGCTTTGCATATCACCATGGTAATCCAGGTGATCACGGCTGAGATTAGTAAATACCGCCGCAGCAAATGGCAATGCTGCAACCCTGTGCTGCACCAGCCCGTGAGAAGACACTTCCATGGCCGTCAGGGTTGCACCCTGTGCGGCTAATCCAGCCAGTTGCTGCTGAATATCTACCGCTGAACCAGTGGTATTGTCGCTCGGGATAAGATGACCATATAGACCATTACCCACCGTACCCATAACTGCGGATGTTTCTCCCAACAGCTGAGCCCACTGGGCAAGTAACTGGCTGGTCGTTGTTTTTCCGTTAGTACCGGTAATACCGATCAGCGTCTGTTTTTCTGCTGGCTGTCCATAAAATCGCCCGGCCAGTGCCGATAAACGCTGAGACAACTGTTTCAGGTAAATCACCGGCACGCCATGCAGTTCACGGATATCACCGTCGGTGGCCTCACCGTCAGCCTCGGCAATCACTGCCGCTACCCCCTGGGCAATGGCCTGGGGAATATAATGGCGCCCGTCGACACTATGCCCCGTCACTGCCACAAACAGATCGCCGGAAGCCGCCGTACGGCTGTCCAGTGTCATTTCTTTCAGCTGACGTTCCGGCGCACCAGGCACCCAGGGCGCCAGCAGGTCACGCAAGTTACGATCTGTCACTTGAAACCTCATTTCGGTTAATCACTAAATCATTATTTTCATTGGCCGGTAAGGCATCAGGCTCGATGTTCATGGTGCGTAACACCCCTCCCATAATCGCGCCGAATACCGGAGCTGAAACTGCCCCGCCGTAATACTTACCGGCCTGTGGATCGTTAATCACGACCACCAGAGCAAAACGCGGATGACTGGCGGGAGCTACCCCTGCCGTATAGGCGATATATTTATTAATATAACGACCATCAGGGCCGACTTTTTTGGCCGTCCCCGTTTTGATCGCTATCCGGTACCCTTTAATTGCCGCCTTCACGCCACCGCCGCCTGGTAGTGCGACACTTTCCATCATATGTAGTACGGTTTTCACGGTCGCTTCAGGGAATACCCGTTCACCGGCGACCGGAGGATCGACTTTGGTAATCGATAACGGTCTGGCAATGCCGTAGCTGCCGATAGTCGCGTAGACACGGGCTAACTGTAATGGTGTCACCATCAGGCCATAACCAAACGAGAAAGTAGCCCTTTCGATATCAGACCAGCGTTGTTTTTTAGGGTAAATCCCCGTACTTTCACCCACCAGACCGAGGTTGGTCGGCTTGCCGAGACCAAAACGAGCATAAGTCTCAGCCAGAGCAGAAGAAGGCATGGCTAATGCCAGCCTGGAAACCCCGACATTGCTCGACTTCTGTAATACTCCGGTCAGGGTCAGCTCGTTATAGCGGGCGACATCTTTAATTTCATGACCATTAATCCGGTACGGCACCGTATTGATTACACTGCCTTCACGGACAACTCCCCGATCCAGCGCGGTCATAACCACCATTGGTTTCACGGTCGATCCCGGCTCAAAAATATCGGTGATCGCCCGGTTACGCATCGCATCTTTGGTGGTTGTTCCGAGATTATTCGGGTTGTATGCGGGGCTGTTAGCCATTGCCAGCACTTCACCGGTATTAACATCCACCAGTACGGCAGAGCCTGACTCGGCCTTGTTAAATGCAACAGCATTGTTAAGCTCCCGGTACACCAGCGCCTGCAGACGTTCATCAATACTCAGGGTAAGGTTATGGGCGGCCTGGCTGTCGACGGAAGAAATATCTTCAATTACCCGCCCCTGGCGATCCTTACGCACCGTGCGTGCACCCGGCGTTCCGGTCAGCCACTGGTCAAAACTTTTTTCGACACCTTCAATACCGATACCATCGATATTGGTAAAACCTATTAAATGGGCCGTTACCTGGCCTGCCGGATAATAACGACGGGATTCCTGCCGCAGGTAAACCCCCGGCAGTTTGAGTTTCTGAATATATTCGCCAATCGACGGGTTAATCTGTCTTGCAAGATAGATAAAACGGCCGTTAGGATTGGTTTTGACCCTCGCGTAGAGCTGGTCCTGAGTCATTGAAAGTGCATCAGCCAGTGCTTTCCAGCGACTGTCGAGCGTGATCCCCCCTTTTTCATTCAGCTCTTTCGGGTCTATCCATACGGCATTCACCGGCACACTTACCGCTAAAGGCCGGCCACCGCGATCACTTATCATGCCACGGGAAGCCGGGACAGCCTGCACCCGTAATGACCGCAGATCCCCCTCTTTAACTAAACGATCCGGGTTGACGACCTGTAAATATCCGACCCGTGATACCAGCCCCAGCAAGGCAACCAGAATACCGACACAAAGTAACGCAAAACGCCAGCTTATAAAGCTGGCCTTATTTTCTGACTTTCTGGAATTCAGCGTTTTTTTCGCGCTGCTCATGCCGTTACCGATTTCCTATGGTTGAACCACAATATTTTCCTGAGAAGGATCAACATGCTGCATATGAAGCTTTTCGATAGCCAGCCGTTCGACCCGGCTATGATCCCCCAGAGCATTCTCTTCGAGGATCAAATTTCGCCATTCAATATCCAGCGAATCTTTTTCCAGCACCAACTGCTCGCGCTGAGCAGTAAGTAACCGGGTTTTATGGGTAGTAATCACCACCATAATTGCCGAGGCCAGCACCGCAATAAGTAACAGCAACGGTAATTTGCCATGACGTAACAGATCACCACCGATAATCGCAGGAAGACTGTGACGTTCATTGCCTGTCATTCGGCAGTCCTCTGGGCGATACGTAACACCGAACTGCGGGCACGCGGGTTATCTGAAACTTCCTGCTCGCCGGGCACCAGTTTACCGAGGGTTTTTAATTCACGGCCGCCCAGCGCTTTCAATTGATCTTCGGTCAGCGGTAACCCGGCAGGCACCCGCGCTCCCCGACTTTGATCGCGCATAAAGCGTTTTACCAGCCGGTCTTCCAGTGAATGGAAACTGATCACCGAAAGACGTCCGCCCGGGGCAAGCACCGTCAGTGCACCTTTCAATGCCTGCGAGATTTCGTCCAGTTCGCTGTTTACCCAGATACGGATAGCCTGAAAACTGCGGGTCGCCGGATGCTTAAATTTGTCTTTAACCGGAGTCGCGTTATAAATAACCTCCGCCAGCTCTTTGGTGCGGGTCATCGGCTGTTCACGATTACGCTCAACAATTGCTCTGGCGATACGTTTAGCAAAACGTTCTTCACCATAAGCTTTCAGCACAAAAGCGATATCCTGTTCTTCTGCCTGTAACAGCCACTCCGCGGCGGACTGGCCACGGGTAGGATCCATTCGCATATCTAACGGCCCGTCACGCATAAAAGAGAATCCGCGTTCTGCATCATCCAGTTGCGGCGATGAAACCCCTAAGTCCAGTAATATGCCGTTAATCTTTCCGTTCAGTCCCAGCGACTCTGCATACTCCGCCAGCCCTGAAAAAGGCCCGTGAATAATAGAAAATCGCGGATCGTCTATCTCAGCAGCAGCGGCAATCGCCTGCGGATCCCGGTCGATCGCGATTAAACGCCCCTGTTCCCCGAGCTGTGAAAGGATCAGACGTGAATGGCCACCACGGCCAAAGGTGCCATCGATATAGATGCCATCATTCTGAAGGTTAAGTCCGTTGACCGCTTCGTCTAACAGCACTGTGGTATGTTTAAAATTTTCCGACATAAGCTATAGCGATAAATCCTGCAAACGCTCAGATAACACGTCCTGAGCAGTTTCTGCTTCGATATCTTCCTTGATTTGTTGATACCAAGTCTGTTCATCCCACAGTTCAAATTTATTAAACTGGCCGACCAGCATGATTTCTTTTTGTAAACCGGCATGTTGCCTGAGTGTCCCGGCCAGTAATAACCGTCCGGCACTGTCCATCTGACATTCGCTGGCATGCCCCAGCAACAAGCGTTGTACGCGACGTTCTGCCGGGTTCATGGTCGACAGACGTGACAACTTTCGTTCAATCACTTCCCACTCAGGCAGGGTATAAAGCAGCAGGCAGGGCTGATGGAGGTCAATAGTACAGACCATTTGCCCCTGAGACTCTCCGATCAGTATTTCCCGGTAGCGTGTAGGCACTGCTATCCGGCCTTTACTATCGAGATTAACCAGCGTTGCCCCGCGAAACATGACTGTTGTACCCCTCAGTAAACCTGTTTCACCACTTTACCCCACATTTTACCACTAATTGAGTGTACGGAGCGGATGAAATCCTTGTCAAGCGACAACGGTCGCTTAATAACATTATTTCCTGCGGTAAATTCACGTAATTCCAGAGGCATTACTGACAAAATGCAGAGACAGAAGAATTAACCCAATGAATAACTACAATAAATTGAAAACACGGCGGGGAAAGGTTAAAAAATATCGGCGAGAACGACGGAATTGTTAACTTCGGGCAATGTATTCACCCGCGGCATTTTAAGGAATTTCTTAACGGGATCAAAGCACCTTTCGCCGGAGAAAAGTAAACAACCCCGGCCAGAACCTACTGCAGACCGGAGGGTACACCTGCAATACGACGGCGTCAGCGGGGACGACGCCCCAGTTTACCCCGCTGATAAAGATTACGACGGATACGGGTCAATCCGGGTTTAGGCCGTTTGGGCTCATCCAGGCTGGCCAGCACCAGTTCCAGCACTCTCTCAGCAACATCCCGATGCCGCTGCCCGGCAGACAATACCGGACATTCCAGGAAATCCAGCAATTCATTATCCCCGAAGGTAGCAATTGAGACATGGCCGGGTAAATGACCATTCACCCGTAAACAGGCATCCATCATTCCCTGCAGTAGCCCGAAAGAGGTAGTAAACAAGGCTGACGGCATCGGATTATTTTCCAGGTAGCGGACAAAGGTTTCAGCGGCTGCACTGCGTTCAAAACTGTTGCTATAAATAAATCTTACGCTACGTTCATCGCCCTGCCAGGCATCCCGGAAGCCCTGTTCACGCAGAAAACTCACGGACAGTTCAGGCAGTGCGCCAAGAAACAGGACATTATCTACCGGCTGCTTACGTAACTCACTGGAAAGCGCGAAGGCATCTTCCTGATCGGCACCGACCACACTGGTGAAATGCTCACGATCCAGCGCACGGTCGAGGGCAATTATTGGCAAAGGCCCGTCAACCCAGCGCTGATAGAAAGGGTGCTCCGGGGGGAGAGAGGTCGAAACAATCAGTGCATCCACTTTACGCTGCAGCAGATGTTCAATGCAGCGGATTTCGTTATCAGGCTGATCTTCGGAGCAGGCAATCAGTAACTGATAGCCCCGTTGTCTTGCCTGTAACTCCAGATACTTAGCAATGCGGGTGTAGCTGGTATTCTCCAGATCCGGAATAACCAGCCCGATAGAGCGTGTCCGCCCGGCACGTAATCCGGCGGCAACCGCATTCGGCTGATAATTATATTCACGGACGATGGCCATCACTTTCTCTACCGTTTTTTCACTGACCCGGTATTGCCTGGCCTTGCCATTGATCACATAACTCGCTGTCGTCCTGGAAACCCCTGCCAGACGTGCAATTTCATCCAGTTTCACTTTCACCCCGCCACACAGATTATCCCGCTGTGAATGGTTAAACCCGGCGGGCAATATCTTAATTGAAGATATGATCTAAGCGCAGATAGCACACCGGAGCAACCGTTTTATCGGAGAATCAGTTTTTGAGTTGGTTTGAATATATAAGTCCGGGAGGGCGCAATGGCCGGGGGCTGTGACGTAACGTTTGCGCTGACATGCAATATATCAATCCGCCAGGGTTCTGTTCGCCATTACGTAAAGTCATTTTTTACTGCCCCGCTGCGGGCGACCAGGCAAAGGGCGCAATGGCCGCGCCCTCTGCACTCCGGGCCTGTGCGGCAGATCGTTCCGCCGCTGC
>NZ_JAERJP010000013.1 GCF_018257575.1 Tatumella sp. JGM91
TAAGGCCCGCGCCCCCGGGCCTTAACCCGTCCGCCGCAGTGCGGCTGCTGAAACTCCGCCACTGATGGCGGAAGGAAAATGCACAGGGCCGGACGTTTATGCCCGAAGGCGGGTGGATTAGCACTGGCTATCGATAACGCTGACTGCAGCAAAACTGTTTCAGCGATAAAGGTGTCTGATAAAGGAAGATGCTCAGAGCCGGACGCTTATGCCGGGAACCGTAATCCGGAGGTAAAAGGCTACACACCAGGCGCAGATCCAAAGACCAGCGCCCTCTGGTCTTTCCTCACCCGAAGGTTCTCATCCTCTTTTACTACAGACGTAAAAAAACCCGCTAAAAGCGGGTTTCTTTGAAAATGGTCGGCGAGAGAGGATTCGAACCTCCGACCCACTGGTCCCAAACCAGTTGCGCTACCAAGCTGCGCTACTCGCCGATGGGGGCGAATATTACTGCGCCCCCCCGAAGGCGTCAACCGCTTTTTCGAAAATCAGCCGCTGACTGACCAAAAAGCATCCGGAGCAGCCAGCGACAGATTATTTTTCGCTTCGGGGCCGCATTACCTGACTGCTTTTTCATCAACAGGATTCTGACACCAGTTATTTTCAGGCCTGATACCACCATCCGGCGAAGTATATCCCAGGCAGCCTAATAGTGAATCATACAGCTCACGATGATAATGGGTCACACCGGCTTTAGCCTGCTGTTGCAGAATACTGAAACGCTGCCGGTTAGCATCATCTGCCAGGTATTTATCTGAAGCCCACACCAGCATCGGGACGCGGAATTGTTCCGCCGGTGCCATCTCTCGCGGCGTACCGTGAAAATGGGTGTTACTGCTGATCGATTCACCATGATCCGCGACATAAAACACAATCGCTTTTTTATCTCTCAACTGGTCAAAGACAGTATCCAGCATATAGTCGACATAACGGACTGAATTATCAAATGAATTAATCAGCTGGTCTTTCGAACAAAAATCATCCACACCAATACATTCCGGGGTAAAAAATGCGAAGCTGCGCGGATAACGCTGGGAATATAAATAATGGGAACCTTTAGTATGCAATATCACTAAATGCTTACCCTGCGGATGCCGCTGCAAAGATTGCTGTAGTTTCGGAATCAACAGTGAATCATCGACCGGTTTACCATTATTCTGCGGCTCTGAACCAATCTGTTCACGAAATGCCATATTGCTGACATCAGTCAGACGATAAAACCAGATTTCACTCTGCATTGCATACAGTCCGGAACTGAATCCCAGCGCTTTCAGTACTGCAAATACGTTTTGCTCTTTTAATGTCCGTCCCGGATCCTCACCGGCTCCCCCCTCGCGGACAAACATACAGCGCAAAGAAAGCTTAGTTGCCGTATCACAGGAATGCCCTTTAAAAGCCACCAGATTTTTTTCTTTTGCCAGTAACGGTGTTGTGTCCCGCGGATATCCCAGAATCCCCATATGATCCCAGCGGGTCGTTTCACCAATCACAAACACCACATAAGTATCATCAATACCTTGTGGTGCAACATAGGTAAAATGGCTGGCCGGAGAGAATAATTTATCCCCTGTCAGCTTTGTATCCAGCTGTGCCCAGCCAAATAACCCTGTTGCCGTGAGCCAGTTGACCGGCAGATAAGAGTGCGCCACCATGCCGCCATAACTGGGTAAATCAATATTCGTTTCCAGCTCACGGTGTTTATACTGTTTATCCAGAACACGCAGGGGCAACCAGACCAGAGCAATACATACCACTAAACCGGTCAGTGCCCTTACACGCTGTCCGCGGGTCGTCAGTTGTGATAACAGCGACTCCGTCAGCTGGCTGCGCCAAATCAGGAACAGGGGTAACACACTGACCAGCACCATCCACAGATAAAAATAATGACCGACCACTTCTTTAGAGAGATCGGTATCCGTCGTCAGTACTGAGGCTACAATCCCGTAACCAATAACAACATTAAAAACCACCATGTAGTAGCCGGCCGAAACAGAAATCACGACTATCACTGATGCCATCAGCCGGAAAAATATTTTCCCGCCCAGCGAAACAAAACGAAATACGATAAAACAGGCCAGTATAGCTGCCACAACTTCAGCCACCGCCGATGACCACTTCAGTACATCTCCGCCTGCCCACAATCCCTGAAATCTGCGTTCAAACACAGACCAGTTTAAAAAAACACCAATATACAAGGCCAGAATCCATGATAACTGACTTTGTGTTAACAGCTTGATTTTATTCATTAATAAACCCTGGAACTCCGGATGATACAAGATTATCTATTCTCAGAGTCTGAACCACTCTATAAGTTCGACACAATTTAAAATAAAATGAAATATACGGAATTTTCCGGAAAATAATTAAAAATCCGAATTATTTATAAAAAGTAATTATTGTTTAAAAACAAAATATATTGCCTTGCCTGTATCCAGGCCAGCATTCTATTATCAGAAAATAAATATCCTGCATACGGAGGGCATATGTATTATTCACTGGAAGAAAAAGCAAAACGCTTTGCCCGGCATATGCATTATCAGTCAGGACAACGGCGTAAATACAGTAATGCTCCCTATATTGTGCATCCTCAGGCAGTAGCTGAGCTGGTCCGTACAACAGGCGCCGATGAAACTCTGCTCGCCGCCGCCTGGCTGCATGATACTTTAGAAGATACCCCGGCCACTTTTGCACAATTACAGCGCCTGTTTGGTCACCGAATTGCAGTCATAGTGCATATGCTGACTAATCCTGATATGGCTGAGTCTGGTACCCGTCAGCAACGCATTACCTGTTGTCTGCAACACACTGTCAGGGCCTCAGCAGAAGCACAAACCATTAAACTTGCCGATATCATTGATAATACAAAAGATATTGTAGATAACGATCCGGTTTTTGCTGCCATCTACCTGGTCGAAAAACAGATACAAATCGGTTTGTTGTGTGAAGGTAACCCGCAACTCCGCGCACAAGCAGAGTTGCAAATAAAGTTTAATATCAATAGGTTATCCAGACACCCTTACAATATATCCGCCAGCTGGTTTCGGCAGCAGGCAAAAAAATATCGCCCTTTTTCCGGATAACCACAGGCTGCAGAAAGATGATTGGCGGAAACCCCGCTTTGCTCTATCCTGTGATCTTTCTGGTGGTCAAACACGTTGTCAAATATCAGGAGCTAGCCCCTTATGGCATCAGGCATTTTCCGTTTAACAAAGCAGTCTGGATTGCTGCTGGCAACATTCCTTATGATTTCCCAGCTGACAGGATGTGGTGATAAACAAGCTGAGCAAAGTCAGGCATTCAGTGATTTCCTGCAGAATACCGTTATGCGTAGCGGTTCACAGTTACCCACCCTGAGCGAGAGTCAGAAAAAAAACTTCGGCAATTTTGCCGGTGACTATGCAATTCTGTATGGTTTCTCACAACAACTGAATAAAGTCGTTAATGACGGTATCCGTCCGGTCACCGACGAATTGTCAGCAATCAAAATTCCTGCCGATTACCAGTCACAACGGGATGCACTGCGCCAGGCCGCAGGTGCGCTTAATGTTGTCACCCAACAGGTGCAGACAGCCCGTAATCTGGCCGACAGCAGTAAATCCTCGCTGAAATTACCGCCAGAATTGCAAAAAACTTATGAGGCGGCATATAGCAAAGTGGTGACTCGGCCGGCAGACAGCATACTGCCTTTACTGCCACAACTGCAGGCACTGAGCCATTCTGTTATTGCCACCGGTGATTTCCTGCAGGCCCAGAGCAACAGTGTCAGCTTTGCCAATAATAATGTCCAGTTCGCATCCAAAGATCAGGTAAACCAGTACAATACGCTGGTCGGTGAAATTGCCAGCGAAGCACCGGTGCTCGGCCAGCTGAAAGCTGCTATCAGCAACGTACAGTAATGTTTTCCGTCCCCGTAATTTTTTACCGCATTACGGGGCGGATTTTTCAACGGCCGCTGAAAAAGGATACAGATCCGGCTAGATAATTAAGTTTTTCATTACTTATTATTTTTATTTATAATTCATAGATTAGCATTAACTGTTTATTTAATTTTTTACTTAACAGAAAAAGCGATTTATTTTATTTAAAACTGTCCGTTATTTCTATTCCCCCGTATACAAATGGCTATTATTTACGTTGTAAGAGTAATAGAATCCCCCTCCGGTATTTACCATCCTTTATTAATAATTATTCTTCTTATCGGAATAATAAAACAGCTCCGGGCGTAAAACAGATATATAAAATACAAAGGTATAATAAAAGTGAAAAAAGAATTACCAATTATTCTTTGCGGAATATTAAGCGCTATCCCGGCATTGGCAAGTGAACAGTCACAGAGTAAGGGTTTTATTGCCGACAGCCATTTCAATCTTCTGCTGCGTAATGCATATATGAAGCGGGATTATAAAGTACCGGGTATTCAGAACCGTGCAGAATGGGGCCAGGGGCTGATCGCTGACTGGCAGTCAGGCTACACCCGCGGGCTGATTGGATTCGGATTCGATGCTATGGGTCAGTATGCGGTACGCCTGGACGGCGGGCGCGGCAAAAGCGGCGACGGCGGAATAGATTTCTTTAAACAGGCACATAACGGGAAAGCAAAGTCAGAACTGGCAAAATTCGGTGCAACTGCCAAAATGCGTATTTCCGATACGGTGATCAGCTACGGTACACAGCGTCCGCAGTTACCGGTCGTTTCGGCCGATAACTCACGGTTACTGGACGAAACCTTTACCGGGGTGGTGGTCACGTCTAAAGAAATACACGGGCTGGATATTAATGCCGGTTACCTGACCGATGAACAACGTAAAAGTGACGATCGCCATAATAGCGGCCTGAAAAGCCTGTCATTTGGCGGTGCCAGTTACCAGTTTAATGATCGGTTTAGCGGATCATTCTATGCATCAAATGTCGAAAAAACCCTGAACAAACAGTATCTGGGACTCAGTTATCAGCAACCACTGGCGGCCGAACAGTCGCTGGCACTAAACTTTAATGGCTATAACTCACGTCTGACAAAAAAATATGCCAGTCAGCTGGATACCGGCCGCAGTAATACCATCTGGAGCATGGCTGCTAACTATAGCTGGTGGATACATACTTTTAAGCTGGCATATCAGCAGAGTAATGGCAGTACCGGCTATCAGTACGCTGGTTACCGTGACCAGGGCGGCGTCGGTGACGGCGGGAACAGTATCTGGCTGGATAACTCCTACTGGTCAGACTTTGATGCAAAAGGTGAACGTTCCTGGCAGGCCGCCTATGGGATCGATTTTTCCGAGCTGGGGATCCCCGGCCTGAGTTATAACATCGCTTATGTTCGCGGCGACAATATTAAAACCAGCCAGACCAGCAACGGTCATGAGCATGAACTGTATAACCAGATCCAGTACAAGGTTCAGAGTGGTGTGGCAAAAGATCTGACACTGGACCTGCGTTACTCTATCCTGCGGGTGTCAGCAAATGCGGCAGATTACAACAGCGGTGGCAGTGAAATCCGCTTCTTTGCAGACTATCCTTTCAGTTTCTTCTGAGATTAAACCGCTTCCCCCCGACCGGCGATTACATAAAGGGGGTTTCCTGACGGTCTGCCATGGTAAGCTATCGCCGGGATCCACAGCAAACGACGGACAGAGTTAAGTCCGCCGATATTTTGGTGTATCCTTGCCGCTGTTTAACAGGAGTCAACAATGAAAGAACAAGAAAAAGCCGAGATCAAGCGTCTGAGCGATCAGCTGGATGCCATCAATCATAAATCCCAGCCACTGCTCGAAGCCGGTGATATGGAAAAACTGGGTGAGCTCCAGAAAGAAAAGCACACTCTGGAAGAAGAAATCGCCCGTCTGCGTAACGTGCGAGAACAAAAACTCAGCCAGGAAGCACAGAAGCTGCAGAAACTGTCTTTCAGCCGTGCGATTACGAAAAAAGAGCAGGCCAATCTGGGGGCTCTGAAAAAAGCAGCCCGCGGAGTAGTTATTGTTCACCCGATGACTGCCCTCGGTCGGGAAATGGGCCTCAAAGAAGTGACCGGATTTGCCAAAAAAGCCTTCTGACCCCTCACCGCAAGGCAATACTATTTGCCGGTGATCCCCAGCGCGTCGTTAAACTGCTGCTGTAGCTGCGCCAGTAACTGATAACGACGCCGGTATTCTGCCCGTTTTTTACTGACAACCTCTTCCAGCGGTTTACGTATCACCTGTAAGGGTAAATCATAGTTACCCCGGAGATTTGGCCTGCCTCCCAGGCTTTCCCAGAACTCACTGTAACTGGCAAAAAATTTATCCTGTTTACTATAACGGTAACGCAGACTGCGGAAGACATGACTGTTTTCACTGACCGCCTGAATCGCATCAATATTTCCGGCGGCAGCCAGCCAGAAAATAACATCCATCAGCAGTCTTTTCGGAAAAATACCGTAAGCCGCACGGGTTGCCTGACGAATGATTTCTGCCGGGACTTCCGGCCCGGGCCCCTGCAACCCGCCGATAAATAGCACTGATTTTTCTGCCTGGCGGATCAGCGCAAAAGTGATGGTAGCAACTACCTGCTGCTGATAAGACAGGCATAACATCACCTCGCCTTCACGATCAAATCTGGCCGGGCCACAGCTCAGTGTGAATGCCTGTCCCTCAGAACTGTGCCACTGCAGTAACGGTCTGCCCGTCGGCTGCCCGAGGATCTGTTGTAACTGCGGGTTAACAAGGCCGGCCAGCAACTGATAATGGCTGACAATTGCCTCTGCCCGCTGCTGAACGCCCAGCCCGGCGCTCAGATACGGGCGATGGATTTTCGCCGGCAGCAATCCCTGACGTGCCAGTAATCCAGGGAACATATCCAGACCGGTCAGTGCCCGCAGGTAACGGTAACTGATCCGCGGATAGCAGCAGCAACGTAAGATAAATTTCAGGCAAAAAGGCCTGCTGCGCCATGCCCTGTCCGGGTGGTATCTGCTGCTGATTACTGACCAGAGCAGTGAAGTGTTGGATTTTCTCAGTGAATCAGTCACAAGGGTCGACATAACAAAGCCCGGTTTTTCATCATCTCTCTGGCAAAGCATAGATCCTGATGTTTCAACAACAGAGCAATCAGCTGCAGGTTGCCTCCCGCTATTGAAAAATATGTTATTTGTTGATGACTGATTTACTTTCGGTAACCACTAGCAGCACGGTGAAAAACAGTCTCCGGGAGGAGTACCGCACCACAGCACACGAAGAAGGGAGAAATAACAACAGCATACAAAAAAATACCGGCAGCCAGGGCCGCCGGTATCAGTAGCTGATCAATACGTTGTCAGCCAGTACAGCATTATTTTGCAGAAGCAAAACGCGCTGCAGCTTCATCCCAGTTAACGACGTTCCAGAATGCTTTGATATAGTCCGGACGTTTGTTCTGGAATTTCAGGTAATACGCATGTTCCCAGACATCCAGACCAATGATCGGGAAACCGGAAGCACCTGAAATCGCTTCACCCATCAGTGGGCTGTCCTGGTTAGCCGTAGAAACTACCGCCAGCTTATCGCCCTTTTTCACCAGCCATGCCCAGCCGGAACCGAAACGGGTCGCGGCCGCTTTTTCGAATTCTTCTTTGAATTTTTCAACGCTGCCGAAATCTTTTTCGATAGCCGCTTTCAGATCGCCCTGCAGGGTAGTACCGGTTTTCAGGCCTTTCCAGAACAGACTGTGGTTGGCGTGACCACCTGCATTGTTACGCAGAGCTGTTTTTTTCTCAGCCGGTACCTGATCCAGTTTGGTGATCAGTTCTTCAACAGGCAGAGCAGCGAACTCAGTACCTTCCAGCGCCGCGTTGGCATTATTAACATAAGCCTGGTGATGTTTAGTGTGATGGATTTCCATCGTTTCCTTATCAAAGTGCGGCTCAAGCGCATCATAAGCATAAGGCAGGGATGGCAGTGAATAACTCATGTTCAACCTCTCCATTCTAATGTAAGGACAGCGCACCAGGGGGATGCACTGCATAAGCACCGATCTCCATTATAGTTAAATAATTGATCGGGAAAAGGAGAATCAATACATTGTGTGCGATAACGATTTGTTTTCAGACAAAAAAAAACTGCCGAAATAGCACAATTTCAGCAGTTTCAGAAAACACTCCCGTTGGTCAGCGCCCCAGTTCAGTCAGCGACTGGTCAAGGGCCCCTGTCAGCCAGTCAATATCAGCGCTCTGGAATGCCAGTGGCGGGCGCAGTTTCAGCACATTACCGTAAGGTCCGGCGACCGAGGTCAGTACACGATTCTCACGTAATTTTTCGATAAGATTCAGCGCCAGTGTTTTATCCGGCGTCTTCGTCTGACGGTCTTCTACCAGTTCAAAACCAATAAATAGTCCGGCACCGCGTACATCACCGATACATTCATGACGATCCATCAGTTTACGCAACTCAGCCAGCAGCTGGCCACCGACGATACGGCTATGTTCCTGTAGTCCTTCCTGCTCAATTACCTGCAATACTGCCTGCGCTGCCGCCATCGCCACCGGGTTACCGCCGAAGGTATTAAAATAAGGGATCTCATCACTGAAGGCTGCCAGCACATCACTTTTTGCCAGCAGTCCGGACACCGGGATGCCGTTACCCATCGGTTTGCCGGTGGTAATGATATCCGGTACCACACCATGACGGCCAAATCCCCAGAACGCATCGCCGGTACGGGCAAACCCCGGCTGTACTTCATCGGCAATAAAAATACCGCCATTTTTATGAACTACATCGACGGCCTGTTGCAGAAAACCACGGGGATTAGGCAATACACCGTCAGAAGAGAAAATTGAATCCGCCAGCAAGCCGGCAAACTTAATGCCGTGGGCTGCCATATCATCAATCTGCGCCTGAATTTCTGCCGCAAACCATGCCCCTAAATCCGCAGCGTTCACCCGATAATCGTCAGGCGGTGAGACCAGTCGGGTCGTTGCTGCCAGCGGCTGACCGCTGCCCAGCGCAGGCGATGCTCCGGAGGTTAATTCACTGGTACCGTGATAGGCTTCTTTAGTAACGATAATCCCTGTACCGCCGCTAAAAGAGCGGGCAACACGGATCGCCAAATCATTGGCTTCCGAGCCGGTACACATGTACATGGCCTTATTAATCTCTGCCGGTGCCGTCGCCAGCAAAGCCTCACTGTAATTCAGGATACCTTCGTGCAGATAGCGGGTATGGGTGTTCAGCTGTTTCATTTGCCGGGTCACCGCATCAATCACTGCCGGGTGGCAATGACCAATACTTGCCACATTGTTGTACACATCCAGGTATTTATCCCCGTTCGCATCCCACAGATACTGGCCTTCACCACGCACCAGATGCACAGGCTTGCGATAAAACAGACGGTAAGAATCTCCGAGTACTCTGCTGCGTTTATCCGTCAGTGTGCGGGTATCTGCATCAAGTTCTGCGGCATGTTCTGCGCGAAAACTGTTGGTATCCATGATGGTAGAACGCGTGGCCATAACTACTCCTGTCGCAATAATCAGTGGGGAAGACGGTGAATAAATTCGCTGTAACTTCATCATCGCTTATTTTCAGAAAAATGCAACAAAATACACAAACGCAACTAAATACATATTCAGGGTATCTCGGCTGCGCTACACTCAGACAACTGTTATCATCCGCCGCACATCTCACTGAGGATTTCTCTATGCTGCAGGAAACGCGATTACACCGTATACGTTCATTAATCAGTACTCATCATCAGGTCAGCACTGAACGCATTATTAATGAACTCGGCGTTTCCAGGGAAACCGCACGGCGGGATATTATTGCGCTGGAAGAACAAGGCGTTGCGCGGCGGGTACATGGCGGCATTGTCGCTATTGATGCACCGGCAGAACCCCCGTTGCCAGTACGTTATGCTGCCCGGGAAAAAGAAAAACGCAGTATCGCGCGTTGTGCCGTCAGTCAGCTGAATGCCGGGCAAACCCTGTTTCTCGATTCCGGCAGTACCACCACCCTGCTGGCACAGGAACTGAGAACGATGTCAGGGCTTACCATCATTACTAACAGCCTGCAGGCAGCACTGGCACTGACTGCGACCGAAAATGACAGTCAGCTGCAACATGAAGTGATTTTACTGGGTGGCAGTATGTCAGCAGGAACACAACAAACGCACGGTGGTACCACCGTCAGTGAAATTCATCGCTACCAGGCCGATGTTGCCCTGCTTTCTCCGGTCGGTGTGGATGCGGTGAACGGCGCCAGCAGTTTTTCACTGGCGGAAGCCGCCATTGCCGGAGCAATGGCACGCCAGGCAAAACAGCTTATTCTGCTGGCAGACCACAGTAAACTGGGGCTGACCAGCCGCTACTGCTACGCACCTCCGGCAGACGTCAGTTTACTGATTTCCGACAGTACCGCCGTCCGCGACCGTTCATGGCCGGCATTAACTCAGGCGTTTAGCAGGGTGCTGAGCGCTTAATACAGACGCCGGGGATGGCTGTAAACAATGGTACGGCCGGGTTTACTGAAGCCTGCCAGGGTCACACCACAGCGTTCTGCAACATCGACCGCCAGCGCGGTCGCAGCCGATACGGCAAACAAAATTTCCACACCACAGATCGCTGCTTTTTGTACCATTTCATAGCTGGCACGGCTGGAAACCACCACCGCGCCCTGCTGGCGGGGCTGACGCGCACGATCACCCAGCAATTTATCCAGCGCCACATGCCGTCCGACATCTTCATATCCCTGCAACAGCTGGCCGGTATCGTCCATCCAGGCCGCCACATGGGTACAACCGGTCTGACGACCAGCTGGCTGAAAATCTGCCAGCTGTGACAATCCTTTATCCAGCGCCGATAAATTAAACCGCCAGCTAAAAGGCAGTGGCGGGACCGGTTTGCCTATTTGCTGTAACTGCTCAACTCCGCATACACCACACCCTGTCCGGCCTGCCATTGCCCGGCGTTGCGCCTTCAGGGCCATAAAACGCCGCGCTGAAAGTTCAATATGCACCTCAACACCTGCACACAGAGGCTGTACTTCAATACCATAGATTTCTGAAGCCTGGCTGATGATCCCTTCTGACAAAGAGAAACCCAGGGCAAAAGCTTCCAGATGTTGTGGTGTCGCCATCATCACTACATGAGAAATTCCGTTATACACCAGCGCCACCGGCACTTCTTCGGCCAGAAAATCTTCGCTGCTTTCGGTGACTGTACCGGCCTGTACTGCCTGCCGTGTCCAGATGCGGCGGGAAGTCACCCCCGCAGCCACCGTCATCTCCTCGCCGGGAATTGCAGAGCCTGTCTTCATCTCACGGGTCCGTGTATTTTTTTGATGATATAAATATTGTTAATGGTTTTTAGCACAGAAACAGACAGCGGTGTTAAACACATTGCGGCAGCTGGCAGGGAAAACCCGGGCCCTGAAAACAAAAAAGCGAGCCACTGGCTCGCTTAACAGATCATATCTTCGCGGTTATTGCAGTAAAGAAATATCAGCAACCTGCAGGAACAGATCACGTAATTTCGCCAGCAAGGTCAGACGGTTGACTCGAATATCTGTCTCTTCTGCATTCACCATTACTTCTGAGAAGAAATTATCAACCGCTTCCCGCAGTTCAGCCAGTTCAATCAGTGCTTCCTGATAACGGCCTTCCGCGAAGTAAGGTTGCAGTTTGCTGCTCAGCGCACTGACATAGGTCGCGAGGGTGATTTCAGCATTCTCTTTCAGTAACGACGCCTGCACACTGTCGTTCAGCGGAACATCCGATTTTGCCAGAATATTGGATACACGTTTATTCGCCGCTGCCAGTGCCGCCGACTGCTCCAGTGTCCGGAAGTGAGATACTGCTTTCATGCGCGCATCGAAGTCTGCGGGACGCGTCGGACGACGGGCCAGTACAGCCTGCAGAGTATCAATACTGTGACCTTCTTCCTGATACCAGCTACGGAAGCGACCCAGCATAAAGTCGATAACCTCATCCACCACTGCGGTATTTGTCAGTTTATCGCCGTACAGACGTACCGCTTCTTCTGTCAGGGTTTGCAGATCCAGTGGCAGGTTTTTGCCGACGATAATCCGCAGTACACCCAGTGCCGCACGACGCAGCGCAAACGGGTCTTTATCCCCTTTCGGATGCTGCCCGATACCGAAAATACCCGCCAGCGTATCCATTTTATCTGCAATCGCCAGCGCACAGGACACCGGACTTTGCGGCAACTGATCACCGGAAAAACGTGGCTGATACTGCTCATTCAGGGCCACAGCAACGTCTTCGGCTTCGCCATCATGACGGGCATAATGCATTCCCATCACGCCCTGCGTATCGGTAAATTCAAACACCATGTTGGTCATCAAATCGCATTTTGACAACAGTCCGGCGCGGGTCGCATGGCTGACATCGGCACCCATTTTTTCGGCAATCCAGCCTGACAGCACCTGAATACGATCGGTCTTATCGCGTAATGTTCCAAGCTGCTTCTGGAACAGTACCGTCTCCAGACGCGGCAGCTGATCTTCCAGCCGCTGTTTACGGTCGCTGTTAAAGAAAAACTCTGCATCGGCCAGACGCGGGCGTACCACTTTTTCGTTACCGGAAATAATCTGCTGCGGATCAGCAGACTCAATATTCGCCACGAAAATAAAATTCGGCAGTAATTTACCCTGCGGGCTATACACCGGGAAGTATTTCTGGTCACCTTTCATGGTGTAAACCAGCGCTTCTGACGGGACTTCAAGGAATTTTTCTTCAAAGGTCGCCGTCAGCACGACTGGCCATTCCACCAGAGACGTCACCTCTTCCAGCAGGCTGTCATTCAGGTCAGCCTGTCCGCCCAGTTTTTCGGCTGCGGCTTCCGCGGCCGCTTTGATCGCGGCTTTACGGGCATCATAGTCGGCGATCACTTTACCCCGTTCCAGCAGGATCTGCGGATACTGATCCGCATGATCAATACTGAACTCAGCTTCACCCATAAAGCGGTGACCACGGATAATACGATCAGTGCTGATCCCGAGAATCGTCGCCGGAATGACTTCATCACCCAGTAACAGGGTAACCGTATGTACCGGACGAACAAACTGTACATCACTGTCAGCCCAGCGCATCAGTTTAGGTACCGGCAGCTTACTCAGCACCCCTGCCACCATCCCCGGTAACAGGGCAGCGGCGGTTTCGCCTTTCACCGCAGCACGGTAAACCAGCCATTCGCCTTTATCTGTTGCCAGACGTCCGGCCTGATCGACGGTAATACCATTACCACGCGCCCAGCCTTCAGCCGCTTTGGTCGGTTTGCCTTCCGCATCAAATGCCGCACTGATCGCCGGGCCACGTTTCTCCACTTCACGATCGGCCTGGGCGGCACTGAGTGCGGCAACTTTTACTGCCAGACGACGGGGAGACGCAAACCACTCTACCGCGCCGTGGGATAACCCTGCGCTGTCCAGTTCACTGGTCAGCTGGCTGGCAAAAGATTCGGCCAGCTGACGTAATGCTTTCGGTGGCAGCTCTTCGGTGCCGATTTCCACCAGTAAGGTTTTTTCTGTCATCGCTGCCTCTTACTTATTGTTATTGCACATCGGGAAGCCAAGGGCTTCACGGGAAGCATAATAGGCTTCAGCCACCGCTTTGGTCAGGGTACGGATCCGCAGAATATAGCGCTGACGTTCGGTGACAGAGATAGCTTTACGCGCATCCAGCAGGTTAAAGCTGTGGGCAGCTTTCAGAATACGCTCGTAGGCCGGCAGCGGCAGTGGTTTCTCCAGTGCCAGCAAGGTCTGCGCTTCTTTCTCGTACTGTTCAAAACAACTGAACAAAAACGGCACATCCGCGTATTCGAAGTTATACGTCGATTGTTCCACTTCGTTCTGGTGGAACACATCTCCATATGTGGTGGTACCGAACTGGCCATCACTCCAGACCAGATCATAAATACTGTCGACGCCCTGGATATACATCGCCAGGCGCTCAAGGCCATAGGTAATCTCACCGGTCACTGGCTTACATTCTATGCCGCCCACCTGCTGGAAGTAGGTAAACTGTGTGACTTCCATTCCGTTCAGCCAGACTTCCCAGCCAAGACCCCAGGCCCCCAGCGTCGGGTTTTCCCAGTTATCTTCAACAAAACGGATATCGTGGATGTGCGGATCAATACCTAAGGCTTCTAATGAGCCAAGATACAGTTCCTGCATATTCTCCGGCGATGGTTTAATCATTACCTGGAACTGATAGTAATGCTGCAAACGGTTAGGGTTTTCGCCATAACGTCCATCGGTAGGACGGCGCGAAGGCTGCACATACGCGCTGGCTACGGGCTCTGGCCCCAGCGCACGCAGACAGGTCATCGGATGGGAGGTGCCTGCACCTACTTCCATGTCCAGTGGCTGAACAATCGTACAGCCCTGTTGCGCCCAGTAATCCTGCAAGGTCAGGATCAGGCCCTGAAAGGTCTTGGTATCAAACTTTTGCATGTTGAGTTCGCACGCTATTTGGCCGGATAAAAAAAGTGGGTCGTAGTATACCCTTTGACCGGCAGATGTGCAGCCGGAAATCCGCACAAAGAAAGGCTTATGTTAAATAGAGTGCTGTTTCTCAGTCACTAAGATACGACTTATCCCCTGCGGGTAAGCGACATGTTCAGTGCCTTCACTGGCGTAAAAGATATCTCCGGCATACAGGGTGATGACCTTCTTTTGTCTGTCCCGTTTGTAGTGTATATCGACGATACCGTCCATCACCGCAAACACCTCCTGTCCGTCATTGATATGCCATTGACAGGCTTCATCAGTCGAGTGGGGGTTGACGCCGGTTTCCCCGAATATCGTGACCGGTAACGCCTCCCATGCCTTATTGCCGTGAAAATCTTTGCTGCGAATAACGTTGATTCTATTTACCCTGAAAGAAAATGATCATCCGGAAGGTCCGTCAGGTGAAGAATCTTCCCCTGTCTCCGCGACAGCAGACCGCTAATGTCAGGTTAGTTTGACCATACGCTGTGCCCGGACAGCACCGAAATTAACATCCTGAAACATAATTTCAAACTCCCTCCAACAACCGGCCAGCTCAGCCATTCCGCATCAGACAACGGGTAACTTACCGCCGCTGATTCGACAACCGGCTGTCGATTTCTATACTTAAATTATTCTGATAGTTACCTGCGACGGGTAAACAAATTCGCTGGAGTGGACGAAGTCAGTGTGTTGTTTACCCGTTTGATGAACTCAAACGGAGGAAATATGGTTCAGAAAACAACAATTCATGCACAGTCACAAACCCTGCCCGGCAGCGATGAAAAACTCAAACCTGCGGCGACATTTATCCGTGAGGATTATCAGGGGAGTCATAAACTGGCAGGAAAAGTTGCACTGGTTACCGGAGGTGACAGTGGAATCGGCCGCTCCGTGGTCCAGCATTTTGCCCGTGAAGGCGCAGATATTGCCCTGACTTATCTGCCCGACAGTGAAGAGGAAGCGCAGGATGCAAAAGTGGCACAGCAACTGGCAGAGCAGGAAGGCCGTAAATGTGTTATTTATCCGGTCGATCTGCGTAGTGCCGATCATTGCCGTCAGCTGATTTCCCGGGTCGTGAGTGAGTTTGGTCAGTTGAATATCCTGGTCAATAATGCCGGCACCCAGTATCCGAACGAAGACCTGACGACGCTCAGTGATGAACAATGGCTGAATACCTTCGATGTGAATATTCACTCTGTATTCTTCCTGACAAAAGCAGCACTGCCTCATATGAAAGCAAACGACGCTATCATCAATACCACCTCGGTGAATGCCTATATCGGCCCGGAAATTCTGCTGGATTATACGGCCACCAAGGGCGCAATCGTCAGTTTCACCCGCGCGCTGTCAAACCAGATTGTCAGCAAAGGTATCCGTGTGAATGCCGTGGCCCCCGGTCCGGTATGGACACCACTTCAGCCTGCCACTTTAGGCCACTACAATCCCCAGTGGCTGGAAGATTTTGGCCACGAAACACCAATGGGCCGTGCCGGTCAGCCTTCTGAACTCGGGCCGGTTTACGTCTTCCTGGCAAGCCAGGACTCTTCATTTATCAGCGGCCAGGTACTGCACCCTAACGGTGGCACCATGGTCGGCGGCTAAACTCTGCCTTCTTCTGCCGGACACTGTCCGGCAGCCCCTGATTCTTTTTATCACTTGCGGCCGCAGACCCTGCGGATGCAGGGTGCCCTGATAACGGAGTAAACCATGTTATTTAAACATCTGACCGACAGCTGGCTGAATAAACCTTATCACCATGACTGGCTGGAAAAAGAAAGCCGCCGCTTAATGTCTTTTTACCGGCAGGCACGCCATCCGGATGCCGGTTTTGCCGCACTGGATAACCAGGGAAAGCTGGCTGACGACAGCCAGCCGGACACGATGCTGACGGCACGGATGACCCACTGCTTTGCCATTGCCAGCATACAGGGGGAGCCCGGGGCAGGCGCACTGGCCCGCTGGGGTATCCGCGCACTGCTCGGCAAACTGCGCGATGCCGAATACGGTGGCTGGCTGGCAGGAATTCCGCAGCAGACACCCGATGGCCGCAAACAGGCGTATCTGCATGTGTTTGTGACTCTCGCCGCGTTGAGCGCGACGCTGGCTGACATTGAAGGCGCCGATAAATTACTGGCTGAAGCCACGGATATTATAGAAAACCGTTTCTGGTCTGATGAGGAAGGCTGCCTGAAAGAGAGTTTTAACCGGCAGTGGCAGGATCCTGAAGCCTACCGGGGCGGTAACAGTAATATGCATGCTACCGAGATGTTTGTGCAGCTGGCCGATGTTACCGGCGACAGCAAATGGCGTCAGCGGGCCCTGTCGATTGTCACAAAAATTATCCACCAGCATGCACGGTCCAATGATTATCTGCTGGCAGAACATTTTACCGCGCAATGGCAGGAGTGGCATGACTACAACCAGGATAAACCTGCCGACGATTTCCGCCCTTACGGGGTCACTCCCGGCCATGCCTGTGAATGGGCTCGCCTGTTGCTGCACCTTGAGGCGGCACTACTGCGCCACCATGAAACCACCCCCGACTGGCTGCTGACCGATGCCAGAGGGCTGTTTGACGCAGGGATCCGCTACGGCTGGTGTGCTGACGGGGAGCCGGGCATCATTTACACCCATGACTGGCAGAAAAAACCGGTCACGGCTAACCGGCTGCACTGGACGGTGGCTGAAAGTTGTTCCACCGCAGCCAGCCTGCTAAAACGTACCGGCGATGCCACCTATGAGCATTGGTACAGAACCCTGTGGGATTACATCGCAAACTTTCTGATTGATACACAGAATGGCAGCTGGTGGCACGAACTGGATTCAGACAATAAACCATCGTCGGTGGTCTGGTCGGGTAAACCGGATTTATATCACGCCTGGCAGCTGACACTTAACAGCAGACTGCCACTGGCTCCGACCCTCGGCACTGCGGTAAAAGCGGGTTTAGACCGGCCATAATCCGGGATTGCTACGTCAGTCCTCGCCCGGCAGTCCTGCAGGCGAGGATGTAGTCGCATTATTTTTTAGACTTACGCACCCGCTCAGCCAGGCCTTTCAGGATATAACGCAGTACCTGATCACCACACTCACGGTAGTTTTTATGGCCCTCTTTACGGAAAAATGCACTCAGCTCATTTTCTGACATCGCAAAATCAACGGATTTCAGAATTTGCTGTAAGTCTTCGGTCTTCAGTTCAAAAGCTACCCGCAGTTTTTTCAGCATCACATTATTCGTGACCCGTTTTTCTACTTCCGGTGCCGGGAAACGCGGATCACGCCCGCGGCGATAAAAGATCAGGCCATTCAGAAAGTGGGCCATGATTTTATCGGTGCAGGCTTTATACCCGGGTTCGTCTTCTTTTTGCAGGTAGCTGTGCATCTCCTGCAGGCTGACTTCTGCGCCGCCGGAGATCAGAATTTCCAGCATTTTTTCATCCCGCAGATCGAGCATATAGCGAACACTGCGCAAAACATCATTGTGCATCATGGTATTTATTTCCTGCCACTGTCTGACCGGCTTAGGGTCGCGGGCTGTTTAGGTGCATTTAGCCGGGCATTATACAAGCCTGTTCGCCCGGATCGCCTGTTAGTTGACAGAATAGCGAAATAAAAATGTTCCGACAGGCTAAAATACCTCAACCCACACCGATGAAAACGGCATTGCCAGCAGTAATGCCGGCAGCATATTGGCTACCGGAAATGACTTAATACCACAAATCCGGAAGCCGGTCGCCAGCATTAGCACGCCTCCCACCGCCGAAAAATCGGCCTGCATTACCGGTGTGGTCAGCGGCAGAATATAAATTGCCCCGTAAGCCAGCAGCAACTGAATCGCCAGCTGGGGGATCGCCACCATCGCCACCGCAACCCCCAGCGAGGTTGCAAAAATCGCGGCAGTAAACAGATCGAGAAACGACTTCGCGATCAGTATGCTGGTATCGCCGGTCATTCCCTCATGCATGGCACCAAAAATGCCGGTACCACTGGCACAGAATAAAACGATAATGGCAACATAACGTTGCAGGAAGGCATCCTGAGATTGCAAATCATGATTTTTTAGCCGAACCAGCCGCTCTGTCAGTCCCCTCGCCTGCGCCCCCAGTTTACCTATCCCCTGTTCCAGAAAAACCAGTTCACCGAGTAACGCACCGAGGACCACCGACAGTACCATCACCGGCATATTCACCACCTTCACCACCAGCACCACTCCCATACACATGGAAGCCACCCCGAAAATCAGGGGCATACTGGTGCGTACCCGCTCCGGCAAACGATGGCTTAATATTGCCCCAGCAATACCGCCAATCAGTACTGCCGAACCATTGATATAGGGTCCGATAATCATTTTTATACTCCCTGCAGATACTGCCACAGACTTTCCCGGGTGCGGCGTGGTCATTCCACTGACCGGACTGATGATAATTAACCACCATCTCTGATAACGACACGTTATTCCGCTGTGCGGTCATGCCTGCGGCGCGGTAAGGGAAAGCATAACAGGCGGTCACCGGCAGACCTGTTCACGGGGCCGGTAAGCGCCAATATTCCGCCCTTCATTCTGTCCGGCGGATTATTGCGGGGTAAACCCCGGGATAAAACGACTCACATCCACTTCCATAAACACACTGCGCTGGAAACCGGCTTTCAGATCGTAAGGCACCGTACAGTCAAAAATCGTTTTACAGGCAATCCCCTGACTACGGATGGACGGACTGAATGCCGGATCAGAAGAAGGGTCTAACGGATGACAACGCACACCCGGGATAAAAACCGTACTGATATCTCCCTGGTAACGGGTGGTCATTGCCCACATCACATCACTCAGGTCGAAAATATCGACATCCTCATCCACCAGCATGACATGTTTCAGTTCTGAGAAGGCCGCAAACGCCAGCAGAGCTGCCTGCCGCTGCCGTCCTTCATCTGCTGATGTCCGTTTTTTTACCTGCAACACCGCCAGGTATTTACCGGTGCCCGGCGACGGACAGTGCACATTCAACACAAAACCGGGTAAAGCACGTTCCACCAGCTGTAAAATACTGGCTTCGGTGGGGATCCCCGCCATATTGGTATGTTCATCACTCGGGCCAATACAGGTTTGCAGAATCGGATGTTTTCGGTGGGTAATTGCTTTGACTTTTATCACCGGCACCGCAGTCTGAGCAGCACCGGTATAGCCCGGAAATTCCGGCATCGCTTTACCTGTGCGGGTATTCTGATCTTCCTGCACCCGGACCCCGGGGAGTAACTCTCCTTCAATAACCACTTCGGCATTAGCGATGGCCAGGGCATCAACCGAGAGACAACGCGTCAGTTCGACAGGTTGTTGGCGCAGGCTGCCGGCAATCGAGAGTTCATCAAACCCCAGCGGGGTGGCTGGCGGTTCAAAACAGGCGCCGATTTCAATGGCCGGGTCGACCCCGATGCTGACGGAAATCGGTAACGGTTTCCCCGCCGCTTCCGCTTTCTGGCGAAAGACATCCAGATGGCGACCCGGCACAAAATACATTGAAATTTCGTCTTTGCTCTGCACACATAAACGGTGAATAGTGACATCATGGGCCCCCGTTTCCGGATCAGCCGCATAACACATACCCAGCGTAAAATACGGACCGGCATCCTGCGGGGTATTGGTCGGTGCCGGCAGAATCTTCAGGATATCAAAACCGGGATCCGTCGCCAGATGGACGACCTGCTGACATTCCGCTGGCTGCCCGGCAATCACTCTGGGCGGAATCGGTGTCGACACCGCATCTTTCAGCATAAACGCCAGTTTTTCCGGCACAGTTCCGAATAACCGTGCGACCCGCTGGCGTGAAGACAGCAGGCCAATCAGTACCCGCATATCCTGATAACCTTTAACCTTATTGAACATCATCGCGGGGCCAATGCGGGTTGGCCGTTGTACAGTACCGTGAGCACCAACATAGCGGTACACTCCGGATAGCTCAGCCACCTGGTCAACCGGTTCGTCCGTGTAAATCAGTTCATCATCAAAGCGGCTGAGCAATTCAATGGCACTGCGTAAATCCGTTACTTTTTTCGGGGTATCTGTCATGGTAAGCCTCTCAGACGGTTGGCATCGGGGGAAATCGACGGCAAACGTCTCAGGTCTTTATTGCTGTGACCCGGCATGTGCATTACCAGCAGGTCTGCGCCGACTTTATACCCGACCAGTGTCTGAATTCTGCTGATTATTGTCTAATCACAATCACCCTGTGTTTAATAAGCTATCGTTATCAGGATTTCGCGGAGAGCCCTATGGAATACCGCCATCTGCACGCCTTTGTGCTGTTGTCTGAAGAGCTGCATTTTGCTAAAGCTGCCAGCCGGCTTAATATCGCCCAACCAGCTCTCAGCCAGCATATTAAGGCCCTCGAACAGGAAACCGGATTAGCGCTATTTACACGTGACCGGCGACACGTCGCGCTGACCCCTGAAGGCCGGCAACTCCTGCCACAGGCCCGGCTGGCCCTCAGCCATTTCGCCCGGTTCCGTGATACTGTACGGGTACTGAAACAGGGGGTACGGGGACAGTTAACTCTCGGCTATGTCGGCAGCTCGATTCTCGACCCGGCGTTATCCACCCTGATTAATCATTACCGGCAACAGCAGCCAGCCATCGGTATTCACATTGAAGAACATTGTGTCGACCAGCAAATAGTACGCTTACTGAATGACCAGCTGGATGCCGCTTTTATCCGCTCTCCTTTCCCGCAGGTTCCGGGGCTGAATTATCTGGATATCGTCACCCGGCCCCTGATTGCCGTACTGCCGGCCGGACACCGGCTGTTAAAACATCCCGCTTTGTCGCTGGAATCCCTGGCCGATGAAACCTTTCTGCTGCAACAGGACCCGCCGGGGGTGGGCCTTGGCTGGTCGGTGATAGAAGCCTGCCGCCGGGCAGGATTTACCCCGCATTCCGTGATCCCTGCCCGTGACGTCTCTGTCGCCTGTGGCCTGGTTGCCATGGGTATGGGGATTACGGTAGTACCGGAAACCCAGCGATCGATACTCACCCCGGGCATCGGCTACTGCCGGCTGAAAGATCAACAAGCTACTACCACCCTGACACTGGCCTGGCAACGCCGTCGCTATCACCACGCCTTAAAAAATTTCATCCTGTTTATGAAACAAGTAACCGGGAAAAAACAGTACTGACTGACCACAAAAACAGATTAGCCAGGCTCAGTGGCTCACAACTTTTGCATTTCCCGGTTATTCCCGGTATAAACACTGACTCAGCTTTTTTGGATGTCTATACGTTTAGAAGGTTATATGCAGGATCACTCTGAGAATGCGCCACTGAAGCGCACCATGAAGTCCCGTCACCTGGTGATGCTGTCACTGGGCGGGGTTATCGGTACCGGGTTATTCTTTAATACCGGTTACATTATCGCTTCCACCGGAGCCGCGGGTACCCTGTTAGCCTATCTGATTGGCGCACTGGTTGTCTGGCTGGTAATGCAGTGTCTTGGTGAATTATCCGTGGCTATGCCGGAAACCGGCGCATTCCATGTCTATGCCAGCCGCTATCTCGGCCCCGCCACCGGATATACGGTGGCCTGGCTTTACTGGCTGACCTGGACGGTGGCCCTCGGCTCCAGCTTTACTGCGGCCGGATTCTGTATGCAATTCTGGTTTCCGCAAACTCCGGTCTGGTTGTGGTGTCTGATCTTCTGCGTCCTTATCTTCGGGCTGAACGTTGTTTCAACCCGCTTTTTTGCCGAAGGTGAATTCTGGTTCTCACTGATCAAAGTGTTTACCATTATCCTGTTCCTGATACTTGGCGCTGCGGCCATGACGGGGGTGCTGCCAATGCACGATGGTACTCCGGCTCCCGGTCTGCACAATATCACTTCACAGGGCTGGTTCCCTCATGGCGGCGTGCCGATTCTGATGACGATGGTCGCGGTTAACTTCGCCTTTTCCGGTACCGAGCTGATTGGCATTGCTGCCGGAGAAACCGAAAATCCCCATAAAGTGATCCCTATCGCTATTCGTACCACAGTCGCACGACTGATTATTTTCTTTGTCGGTACCGTCTTTGTGCTGGCCGCGTTAATCCCGATGCAACAAGCCGGGGTCGAGAAGAGCCCGTTCGTCCTGGTGTTTGAAAAAGTCGGTATCCCTTATGCCGCCGGTTTCTTTAATCTGGTGATCCTGACGGCTATTCTGTCTGCCGCAAACTCAGGACTTTATGCATCTGGCAGAATGCTGTGGTCACTGGCGAACCAGAATACCCTGCCGCGCTGTTTTACCCGGCTGACCAAACGCGGCGTCCCCCTGACCGCCCTGTCCGTCAGTATGCTGGGCGGAATACTGGCGCTGGCCTCCAGTGTGATCGCGCCTGACACCGTGTTTGTCGCTCTGTCGGCAATCTCTGGTTTTGCAGTAGTCGCGGTGTGGCTGAGTATCTGTGCCTCCCATTTCATGTTCCGCCGTCGCCATTTACAGCAGGGTAAATCCCCGGAAGAGCTGCTGTACCGGGCCCCCTGCTACCCGCTGGTGCCGGTACTGGGGTTTGTACTCTGCCTGGTGGCCTGTGCCGGGCTGGCATTCGACCCTGATCAGCGCATCGCCTTATGGTGCGGTATCCCGTTTGTCGCGTTATGCTACCTGGCCTATTTTATTACCCGCAAAATGAAGATGCGCACCATCCAGCCATCAGGGGAGAAGCACTATGCCGCAAAATAATCCGCTATCACTGCTCAGCAACGGGCTGCCTTTTTTACTGATTGACGGGGCGATGGCAACTGAACTGGAAAACCGGGGCTGCCAGCTGGCCGACAGCCTGTGGTCAGCAAAGTTACTGACCGAAAGCCCTCAGCTGATTGAACAGGTCCATTACGATTACTATCAGGCCGGAGCACAGTGTGCGATTACCGCCAGCTATCAGGCCAGCCTTCCCGGCTTTGCGGCACGCGGAATTTCTGCCGCAGATGCACAGGCTCTGATGCGTCTGAGTGTTACCCTGGCGGCCAACGCCCGCCATCGTTTCCTGTCACAACATCCGGATACTGGTCCGTTGCTGATTGCCGGATCTGTCGGCCCTTACGGTGCCTGGCTGGCTGACGGGTCAGAATACCGTGGCGATTACCACCTGACCCCTGAGCAATATCAGACGTTTCACCGCCCGCGTATGGCAGCCCTTCTCGAGGCCGGCGCCGATCTGCTGGCCTGTGAAACCCTGCCATCCTTTGAAGAGATTCGGGCTCTGGCAGAGCTGTTAACCGAATTCCCGCGGGCGAAAGCCTGGTTTTCATTCACCCTGCGCGATGCTCAGCATCTGAGCGATGGTACCCCTCTGAGTGAAGTGATCGCGTTTATTGAGTGTTATCCGCAGATTTTCGCGACAGGGATTAACTGTATTGCGCTGGCGCAGACCACTGATGCGTTACGTTATTTACATTCACTGACGCCTCTGCCGCTGGTGGTCTATCCCAACTCCGGAGAGGATTACGATGCTGTCAGTAAATGCTGGCACGGCCACGGTGAAAGCGACGCCACTCTGGCTGAATATTTACCGGCATGGCTGGAAGCAGGCGCAAAACTGATCGGCGGTTGCTGCCGCACCACCCCGGCAGATATTACCGCCTTACGCCAGTTACAGACCGGCAACCGCTAAGCCTCAGGCGGTTTCCATTTTTCACTGGCCGTCCGCTACGCCCGTCATTCCGCGGGTATATACACTTATAGCAGTCTCCGCGATTATTTTTATCGGGAACAGAAAGCAACTTATATGCCAGAACAGCGTGGAGTGATACAAAAGCGGGATTGCGGAGAACGTCACGGAACAGATACAGCGGATAACCTGCGGTTATCCGCTGTCAGGCAGGTCAGAGTTCGCCGCTGACCAGACCATCGATATGTACCTGAGGTACACCCTGTGAACAGAGTTCGATACGACCACGAACACCATAGACTTCGGCCAGGCTTTGCGGGGTAATAACCTCTGACGGTGCACCGCTTGCCACAATCCGTCCCTCTTTCATCATGACAACATGATCACTGTGACGTAATGCGATATTAATGTCATGCAACACCACCACGGTCACCATATTCCGTAACCGGGTTTCACGTGATACCAGGCTCATCACATGGTACTGATAGTTCAGATCCAGCGCACTGAGTGGCTCATCAAGTAACAGTAACGAGGGATTACGTACCAGCGACTGGGCCAGCCCGACCATCTGCTTCTGCCCGCCGGATAACTCATCCATAAACCGCAGAGCCAGAGCACCGATCCCGACTTCATCGAGCAGTTGCATAATACGTTCGGGCGTAAAATCAGCCCCCTGCTGACCTGTCGCCCTGGCGGCCACCAGTATCGATTCCAGCACCTGCAAATGCACCCCGGAAGGCAGACTCTGTGGCAGGTAGACCACTTTATCCCCCCTTTCCGCCAGTGACATCTGGTTAAGATTCTTATTATCCAGCCAGATTTCACCCTGTGCCCGGTTCAGCCCGGCCAGCGCACGCAACAGTGTCGATTTGCCGCAACCGTTAGGCCCCAGTAACACCGTCACTTTACCGCGCGGAATCTGTTCGAGGGTCATTTGCTCAATCACCGGATGACGACGATAACCGGTGGTCAGCTGTTTAATATTCAGGGAATCCATTACAAATTCCCCCGGTGACGCAGAATGATCACAATAAAGAAAGGAACTCCGACCAGTGAAGTAATAATACCAATCGGGATTATGACTCCCTGTTCAATATTTTTTGAAACCACGGAGGCCAGCGATAATACCAGCGCGCCAATCAGACCGCTGGCGGGCAGATAGAAGCGGTGATCTTCCCCGACCAGTTGCCGTGCAATATGCGGTGCCACCAGACCGATAAAACCAATCGGTCCGACAAACGCCACCGCCAGTGCAGATGCCAGACTAATACGCAGCAGCGACGTCATCCGTAACCGGGCCACATCAATCCCGAAACTTGCCGCCCGGTCTTCACCCAGCCGCAATGCCGTCAGCTGCCAGGCACTTCTCATGGCCCAGGGAAGTAAAATCACAATTGCGGCCGCCAGAATACCCAGTTTTGGCCATGAAGCACGACCCAGGCTGCCCATGGTCCAGAAAACCAGCGACTGCAGGGTATCTTCACTGGCAATAAACTGCATCATGGCGACCAGCGCATTAAAGGTAAACACCAGTGCAATACCGAACAACACCACCGTGGTGCGGGTATTTACCGTGCGGCGACTCACCAGATTGAGGATAAACGCGGTAAGAATGGCAAAAATAAAGGCATTACCCGTCACCAGCCACTGGCCGGGGATCCACGGGATACCAACCCCCAGTACCAGGGCCAGGGCCGCACCGAAAGAGGCTGCCGAAGACACGCCTAAGGTAAACGGGCTGGCTAACGGGTTATTCAGGATAGTCTGCATTTCGCTGCCGGCCATACCGAGGGCAAAACCGACCACAACTGCCATCAGGGTAAAAGGTAAACGGATGTCCCAGACAATCACCCGGGTAGCATCATCGACCGACGAGGGATCAATCAATGCTGTCAGTAAGGTGCTGAGATCCAGACGGGCAGGACCGATAGTAAAATCAAGAATGACACTCGCGCAGATAGCGATAAACAACACCAGCAGTAATAACACCCGTTTACGGATAATTTTTCGATACTCTGCCCCGATACCGCCGGTCTGGCGGGTCACAGGTTCTGTTACAGTACTCATAAATAATACTTCCGCGTTCTGAAAACTGATTGCAGTGTTTGCCAGCCGCCGGCCCCGGACGATAACTTTCCCGGCAGTGCACATAATAAAAATGGCTTTCAGTAAGCCATTCTTCCCCGGTGACAAAATATAATAATAATCATTCCGAATGATACCCTGAAAACAAGCGAATTCAACGCTAAACAATTTACACAACGTAAACATTGATGAGATAAGTCTGCCCGCCGCGTCCCCCTTCTCTGTCGCGGATTGTCAGATGCTCTGACCATCACAGTCACGCCCGGTAACAGTTTTACTCTATAACTGCTGCGCTTTAAGGTTAATAGTAATTATGATATCAATTCGTATTCATATTCAGGTCCGGTAGTAATGCCCCGCGCAACCCACCGGTTATTGGTCATAAAATACTCAGGAATCCCCCGATGAAGTACGCGAAGCAACGTTTTCAGGGTTTATCCCGTTATGCACGTCATTGCCTGGCTGCCGCTTTATGCTTATCTCCGCTGGCAGCCCTGGCGACGGATTATCCTCTGACTGTCAAAGATATGGATAACCGGACGGTGGTGATTAACCATGAACCCGAACGCATTATTCTGCAGGACGGCCGCGATATTATGGCGCTGGCACTGCTGGACCGCGATAATCCGTTTGCCCGGGTGGTGACCTGGAACAACCTGATCAAAAAGCAGGACAGTCAGGAATGGGCAGTGCTGAGTAAGACCTGGCCGGACGCTGCCAGAATTCCTGATATGGGATTATCAGATCAGGGGAATGTGAACCCGGAAACTGTCCTTTCCACCCACCCCGATCTGCTGGTCGCTCAGTTACGGGCGAAACCGGCGCTGGAGCAAACCGGCGTTCTGAAACGTTTCCGCGAATTACATATTCCGGTGATATTCCTCGACTATGAACTGCACCCGATGCAGGACACGGTGCCAAGTATCACACTGCTGGGGAAAGTACTGAACAAAGAGCAGAATGCTAAAGCATACACTGACTTCTATACCCGCCGGCTGGATCAGATTAACCAGGTCGTCAGCAAACAACAGAAAAAGCCATCGGTATTTATTGAGCCGATTGCCGGTAACTCTGATAACTGCTGCTTTACCCATGGTAAGGCTGGCTGGGGTGAGCTGGTGGCTGCAGCCGGCGGAATTAATATCGGTTCAGAATTACTGACCGGCGCTTCCGGATTTATCAACCCGGAACAGATTATCACCATGCGCCCGGACTGGTATCTGATGACCGGTTCCAGGCGGGGTGCACCGGGTAATCCGGTATTGCCGTTTGGCTACAACACCAGTGTACCGGCCATTCAAGCCAGTTTTGATGCCCTGTTGCATCGTACTGCCGTCGCCAATATTCCGGCAGTCAGCGAAGGCCACGTCGGCGGTATTTATCACCATTTTTATAATCACCCGTGGAATATTATCGGTGTCGAAACCCTCGCCCACTGGTTCTATCCGCAGCAATTTGCCAGCCTGAACCCGACCGCAGATTATCACTATATTGCGACGCATTTTACTAAACTGCCCGATGACCCGGTGAATCTGAGCTACCGTCCGGAGAAATAAACCGTGACAGGGAAGTCTGCTGACTTCCCTGCTACACTCTGGCCGGGCCTGAGGGACACTGCAAAAGACGGCGTTTTACAGGATAAGTACGGCCGGAGGTGTAACGTGGCGGTGACCCGTCACCGGCCGCCGCTGGTTTACGGCGATATTGCCAGATGCGGGGATCATTTCGGCAGTTCCTGCCGGTGAGTATCACGCATCCGTAACAGCACCCACAGGCCGGGTAACGCCGCACAGGCCATAACAATCCCCGGCATATATAGCCAGCCGGTTTTTTCGATTAACGCAGTCACCAGATAAGGGGTAAGACCGCCGCCAAGAATGGCACCCAGGTTAATACTCAGCGCCATACCACTGTAGCGCACCGCCGTCGGGAACTGTTCAGCATAGGTCGGATACCCGACCGACTGCACAATCGGCATCGGCAGGCTGGCGATAAACATCGCCACACAGGCCAGCCAGTAATTATGGTGATCCATCAGTGACATCATCGGCAGCACCAGCACCACATAGCCGATAAATCCGGTTTTCAGCACTTTGCTGCGCCCCAGTTTGTCCGACAACCCGCCCCAGAATGGCATCATCGCCGCCATTGCCAGGCTGATCACGGCCATCATCCAGAAGACCTGCTGTTTGTTATAGCCAAGCCAGGTGGTCAGATAAATATTCATAAAGACAACACCTATCCAGTAACCGGCATTCTGACCGAATGTCAGCACAATCACCCGCAGCAATGCTGAACGGTGTTCGCGGAGCATGGTGAAAAACGGGACAGGTATCGGCTTTTTACCCCGACTGAACGCTTTAAATGCCGGTGTTTCTTCCACCTGGTGGCGCATCACTGCCGACAGGATCACCAGCGGAATAGTCAGCAGAAAAGGGATCCGCCAGCCCCAGCGATGTAACTGCCCGGCGTCGACAAACTGCAGCATACAACCACAGATAAAAGCTGCCAGTGCGCCCCCGAGAGCCACCCCGACCGGGGTAAAAGCACCGTAAAATCCGCGTTTACCGGTGGGCGCTGACTCAGCGACAAAGGCTGCGGCACCGACAATCTCAGCCCCGGCGAAGAAGCCCTGGGCCAGGCGTAATATAACCAGTAGCACCGGTGCCAGAATTCCGGCACTGGCCGCATCCGGCAGCAAACCGATGGCAGCGGTCGATCCCCCCATGCCAAGAACCGTCAGTAATAATATTTTCCTGCGTCCCAGTTTATCGCCTATCCGGCCAAGCAGAATCCCCCCCAGTGGCCGGATAAGAAAAGCACTGCCAAAAACGGCCAGTACTGATAATAATGCAGCCGCAGGACTGGCCCCCGGAAAAAATAACGGTCCGATTACTGATGCCATAAAACCATAAATACCAAATTCGTAATATTCAATCGCGGTACCGGTCATTGCAGCCACCGCGGCTCGCCGGGCTAACAAATGACGATCCTGATTATTCTGGCGTACTGACGCCAGCGTAAATTCCGGTTCAGTTTCATAGGACATGGTGGTGTTGCCTCACAGGTGAATGTATTAACAGGCCTGCCGAATACAGCGGCATTCTTTTTTATAGTGAGCAGGTAACAAGCAACTCCGGGACCAGTTCTGCCATTGATAGAAATTATTCGTCAGTCATCCGCCCGTATAAAAATAAATACAGAGTCAGACCGGTGAATAATATTTATTCTCAATGACAGAGCGAAAAAGAGTGATTCAGCGACGGGGTAAAAATAAAAGACGCGGCAGTAAACCGCAGGGAGAAATTAATCGCCCGGATGTTTTCACCAAAATGATCCGGGCTCACTCAGCTGGTGCAATGGTTATTTTCAGCCGCAGGGAATTTTTTCCAGCCACTGCTGACGCTGATAAGCCAGTTGCTGTGCCGTATGCAGAGAAATCTGCCGGAAGCAAAACTGGGCGCCGGGCAATGCCTGTGCTAAGTAAGGCAGATCCATCGTCGCAATATGCGCAATCTTCGGATATCCGCCGGTGGTCTGACTATCGGCCAGCAGAATAATCGGCAACCCGTCGGCAGGTAACTGTACCGTACCGCGGCTGACGGCTTCGGAGTAAATATCCGCCGGCTGGCTCAGGGTCAGCGCTTCCCCCTGTAAACGATAGCCCATCCGGTCAGAATACGGGCTGACCGTAAATACGCTATCGGTGAAACGCTGTTTTGCTTCCCCGGTTAACCGATCCCAGTGTTTCCCCGGGATAAAGCGCAGGACCTGTAATGGCTGAGGAAAAATATCCGGCAGACCAAAAGGGGCCAGTGACCGGCTGATATTATGTAACGGCCAGCGGAACGCCAGCCGATCACCTTTTTTCAGGTAACGTCCGCCATAACCACCAAAGGCACTACCGGAACAGGTACTCTGACTGCCCATGATTTCCGGCGCGGCGAAGCCGCCTTTTATCGCCAGATAACAACGGGCACCCCGCCGGCGGGCACCAAAACTCAGTACCGCACCGGCAGGAACCGTTAAGGGGCGCAACATTTCCACCGGTTCACCGTCCAGCATAGGTGACAGATCAGCGCCGGTCAGGACAATCACCGCCCGACGTAAAAAATGCAGTCTGGCACCCTGTAACGTCATTTCCAGAGTCGCAGGATCATCACTGTTCCCCGCCAGCCGGTTCGCCAGCTGGTGAGAAAAAAGATCCATCGCTCCGGAGATCGGTACACCGAAATGCTGCCAGCCATACCGGCCACTGTCATGCAATGCCGTCGCCAGGCCAGGGTGTAAAATTTCAATCGCCACGCTGAGACTCCTGTTGCAGTTTCGTAAACTGTTGACGGCTGATAGCAGAAAAACGCACTCTGTCACCCGCCTGTAACAGGCAGGGCTCCGGACGATGGGTGCTGAACATGGACAGGGGCGTACGGCCAATCAGATTCCAGCCGCCGGGACTCTGTTGCGGATAAATAACACTTTGCCGGTTAGCGATGCCAATCGCCCCCTGCGGCACACTCAGGCGCGGAGCAGACTTACGCGGCATCGAAAAACAGGGATCGAGGAGCCCCAGGTAAGGATGGCCCGGTAAGAATCCCAGCATCATCACATCGACAGTAACCGCCTGATGGCGCGCGATCACCTGCTGAGGCGTTAACCGGCAGTGTTCGGCGATCTCCTGTAAATCAGGTGCAAACTCAGGGTGATAACAGACAGGGATCACGACTTCACGGGGATGATGCTGGCTGGCTGGCTGCCAGCTGTTCAGTAAGTTTTCCAGCCGGTTATACATCTGGCTGTACGGAGAAAGCTGGCTATCCAGCGACCATAACACCCCCGGCTGGTAGTAGATCCCGAGGGTTGTTACCCCAGGTACAATATCAATGACCCCGGTCAGTGACTGAGACGTTAACCAGTCGGCCAGCTGGCTGGTCAGCCGCCAGGGGGCGTCCGCTACATCCAGGGTAACGATCAGGCAGTCTTCTCCTGACGGGTCACAGCGCCAGCGCAGCGCAGAATACGACATATAAACTCCACAAAAATACCGGGGACCGCGCCCCGGCAGGCACCCACTGACCGGTGATTATTATTTGGCAAACAGCCGGGACATATCTTTAAATGCTTTGAATTCCAGGGCATTACCACAAGGATCCAGCAGGAACATGGTCGCCTGCTCACCCACCTGGCCTTTAAAACGGACATAAGGTTCAATCACAAATTGGGTGTTGAAATCACGCAGCCGTGCCGCCAGACTTTCCCATTCCTCCCAGCTCAGGACAATCCCGAAATGTGGTACCGGGACATCATGGCCATCGACCGGATTGGTATGGGCTGATTGCTGTGTCGCTGTCCGCGGATGTTCATGGATCACCAGCTGATGACCATAAAAATCGAAATCAACCCACTGCTCACTGGAACGGCCTTCAGCCAGACCAAAAATCTCGCCATAAAAACGACGGGCGGCAGGTAAATCATAAACCGGAATTGCCAGGTGAAACGGACTTAATGCCATAACGATACTCTCCGACTGCTCTGTTTTTCTGAGGGTGAGATTGCATTCTTATTGATATATTTTTTGATGAAAAGCGAATATTATGCGTTTCAATCAACAATAATTTTAATGAGTGGCACCACTGATGTTAAGAGAACTCAAAACCTTTGTTGCCGTCACTCAGTACGGAACGTTCGCCGCCGCAGGACAGCGTATCGGCCTGACACAATCCGCGGTCAGCGCCCAGATGCGTATCCTGGAAAATGCACTCGGCATCCGTTTATTTGACCGCTCCGGGCGCAGTGTCATGCTGAGCGCCGCCGGTAACCGTGTACTGCCAATGGCAGAAGAAATACTCAGTATTTTTGCCCGCATGTCACAGCCGAATAACGTCAGTGAATACCGTGGAGTGGTGAAAATAGGGGCGATTTCGACCATCCAGTCCGGGTTATTGCCCGAAGTGCTGGTCGGTATTCAGCAACTGGCCCCGCACCTTGAAACCCGGCTGGTGCCCGGGGTCTCTTTTAATCTGTTATCAATGGTCGAAACCGGCGATGTCGACCTGGCGATTACCATCAAACCGTCCTTCAGTCTGGCCAAAGAATTATGGAGCGAGACGCTGTTACGTGAGCCTTATGTGTTAATCGTCCCGCAAGATGTCACCGGCGATGACGCCAGAGCCCTGCTGCGTGAGCAGCCATTTGTCCGTTACGACCGGACCTCATTCGGTGGCCGGCTGGTGAGTCAGTTTTTACGCGAACAGCGCATCGAACCACGGCAAATCCTCGAACTTGACGAAATAGAAGCCATTGTCCGGATGGTCGAAAACCGGCTCGGGATTGCACTGGTGCCTCTTTCCGGCCAGTGGCTGAAGCGACACGCAAAAGTACGGGTGATCCCGTTACAGGCAGCCACCTTTTACCGTGAACTGATTATTGTCATGCGACACGCTAACCGGCGTTCCTCACTGCATATGATGCTGACACGCTGTCTGTCAGAGGGTGCACGGGCACTGGAATCCGACCACCAGGCCCCGTCACCGGACTGACCGCACGGCTTTTATCCGTGAGCGGCGTAGGTGCCGCTTCAGATACCATGATACGGAATTTGCTGACCCGCGGCTCATCCCGGCCGCACGACAGATTCCCCCCCAATCGCCGTGCCATCTCAATAATTTATCGGTTTTTCATAAAACAACGGTCCGGCAGTCACGCCTGACTAAAAGTAATGCTATAACTCATAAAATACTGTTTCTGTTTTTATAAACCTTTCCGGTAATTTAATGAAATAACCGGCATCACTAATCCGAAATAATCTTATCTATTGCACCAAAATAGCACCAGCGCACCAATACAGTGCCGGTTATTTACCGGATATAGAATAAAATAATATATTATCAGCTCCGCTCCGGGTGCAGTGTTATATCCCTGCAGATAACCCTCTGTGGATATTTTTCGGCCCCTGCGTTACCGGTAATTTTATTGCTGGCATAAAACCTGCTAATACTCCGGATTGCGGACAGGCAATACAGAGTATTTAGCTTCCGGCATCAGGGAATTTACTTAATTAAATAACAAAGAGAATAATGATGAACCACAACACTACTCCCCGGCAAAAGCCGGATAAAGATGACACAGCCCTGCGGGTAACCCCCGGCGCATGGATCGCACTGGCCGCTGTATTACTGGTATTTTCCGGACTGTTTTTTAATGTCAGAGGGATGGAATGGCTGGGCGCATTCGATTTTACCACCCTCGGCGGAGCCTTCGGTACCCTGAAAGCCGGTGGTTCAGGGACCTTTGTCGGCAGTGGCGGATTAGGTGCGAAAGCCGGTTTTCTGTTTGCCTTGTCGCTGGTGCCTACGGTAATGCTGGCACTTGGCTTACTTGAAATATTTACCTATTACGGCGCGATCCGTGCAGCCCATAAATTACTGACTCCATTACTAAAACCATTACTTGGCTTGCCCGGCTACACCGGGCTGGCACTGATCACAGATTTACAGAGTACCGATGCCGGAGCAGCATTAAGTAAAGAGCTGTATGACAGTCAAAAAATTACCCGTAAACACGTCGTGATCATGGGGGCCTGGCAGTATTCAGGGGCCGGTCTGATTAATAATTATTTCGCGATTGGTTCTGCACTGTTTGCCTCACTGACAACCCCGCTAATTGTTCCGTTATTACTGATGTTTGTACTGAAATTTGTCGGCGCAGGTCTGGTCAGAATGACGTTAAACACGGTCTGTAAAAAGGATTTTATCCATGAGTAATCCATTGTCTGCCCGTAGCAACCCGTTTGATATTTTTGTTATCGGGGCCCGTAAAGGCTTCAATATCGCCATCAACAATCTGATGCCAAATGTGGTGATGGCCTATGTTATTGCCGAAATGCTCAATCTGCTCGGGATTATGCAGTTTATCGGCCATCTTTTTGCGCCGGTAATGGGGGTTTTTGGTCTGCCCGGTGAAGCAGTGACCGTATTGCTTACCGCCTGGCTCTCTTCGTCAGCAGGTACCGGCGTCGCCGTCAGCCTGCTGACTAAAGGCACCTTAGATCCCGCACAGATCACCATACTGATCCCCGCCATTTTTCTGATGGGTTCCCAGTTACAATATATGGGCCGTCTGCTGGGGGTGGCGGACGTCCCGAAGAAATACTGGCCGTTACTGATGCTGGCCAGTGTTATCAACGCGGTGATCTCGATGCTGATTATGCGTTTTATTGCCTGAAACTATAACTACATCGTCCCGGCCGGCCTGAGTGCGCCGGCCTGACCGAAAAGATCAAGGAGTGAAATATGTCACGTACCTTACAGCACTTTAGTGTGCTGCATGAAATTCCGGAGCTGGGCTTCGAAGAATTTAAAACCTCCGCCTACATTGCGTCGGCCCTCGAAACCGCAGGATTTAACGTTACTCGTAACATTAACGGCACCACCGGTATTATCGCTGAACTGGACAGTGGCAACCCCGGGCCGGTATTAGCACTGCGGGCCGATATGGATGCCCTGAGGCATATTATTGACGGGCAGCACGTCGCTCGCCATACCTGCGGCCATGACGGTCACTCTTCAGTTGTGCTGACTGCCGCAGAAGAGATCCTGCGCGAAGGCCTGGTCAGAAAAGGTAAGCTGAGGATCCTGTTTCAGCCCGCCGAAGAACTCGGGACCGGGGCGATTGCGATGGTAGAAGGCGGTGCACTGGAGAATGTGGATATGCTGCTGGGTTTCCATCTGCGTCCGGTGGAAGAATGTCCGATGGGCCAGGCGGTTGCTGCCATGTACTATTCAGCTTCTGCGACCGTAGAAGCCGTATTTACCGGAAAAGCAGCCCATGCTGCGCGCCCGCATCTCGGGGTGAACGCCCTGGATGCAGCGGTACAGGCAGTGCAGGCGGTAAACAGTATTCATCTGTCACCGTCCCTGACCTTCAGTGCCAAAGCTACCCGTTTCCTGTGCGATGCGGGGGTCACAAACTCCATCCCTTCTGAGGCGCGGGTATGCTGGGATCTGCGTTCAGCAGAAAATGCACCGATGGACGAACTGAAACAAAAAGTCACCGCTGCGCTGCAAGGCAGTGCCGCCGCACTCGGGGCCAGTGTGGAGATCAGTATCCTGAAACAGATGCCGGCGGCTATTCTGGACGAAGATGCCACCGGAATTATCAGCCAGGCTATCTGCCAGCAACTGGGCGAAGCAGCTTTGCAGCCCGCCAGAACAACCCCCGGCAGCGAAGACTTCTTCCATTACCTTCGTCTCTGCCCGCAGGTCAAAGGTGGCTTCTGGGGACTGGGAGCTAATCTGACCCCCGGTCTGCACCACCCGGATATGCACTTTGACCACGATGCGCTGGCTATCGGCGTCCGAATCTTCAAATCCTGTGTACGTCAGGTACTGGGCGAGTAATGTTTTCGGCCTCTTGTGCGGAGGCCGGACTTCAGTATTCTTTCCCCCGCCCCCGGCGGTCAATTGTGTCAGCCAGTAAACACTGTGCACATTCCGAAACGCTTATTTTCTGGCAGCCTGCCGCGCAGCGATAAATGATAGATCCTGATACTTTCCGGGCCAATTTTTTCAGGAAAATCTATGTCATTGACCAAAATAAACCGCCGTTTGCTGGCACTGTCCGGCGTTATCAGTGTATCCGTACTGGCACCGCTGGGTTCCGCCAGCGCCGCTGTGGCCAGTCACCACTGTCTGTTTACCCCTTCTGCCGGGACAAACAGGGTTACCGTGCCCCTGCAACAGGCTATTGACCAGTGTCATCAGCAGGGAGGGGGTGTTGTCACCCTGCCTGCCGGTGAATGGATCAGCGGTCCGCTGATGCTGAAAAGCCACGTCACTTTACACCTTGCCGCCGGCAGTACCCTGAAATCTACCGGTGATCCTGCTGATTTCAGGCCCGCCTTTATCAGTCAGCCGCTACGGCCACAGGAAGCGCTGATTATTGCCAGCCATGTTACCGATGTCGGACTGACCGGCCCCGGGACTGTGGACGGCCAGGGACAGCATCACTGGTGGCCGGTCGCCACCGAGGCACGTAATCACCTGAAACAAGGGGACAGCCAGTGGTTTACCCGCCGCTGGCAAGGTGTCCCTGCTGCTAACGGTATGCCACGTCCGTGGCTGATTGAATTTGACCATGTACAGCACGGCACCATCAGTAAGCTGCAGGTGATCAATTCCCCGATGTGGAATGTAGTACTGCGTGACAGTCAGGATATTCAGGTCAGTCACAGCTCTGTGACCAACCCGCCAGACTCACCAAATACGGATGGGGTGGATATTGTGTCATCGCAGCATATCAGCCTGGATCACCTGAAATTGTCGACCGGTGATGATGATATTTCGATTAAATCCGGGCTGGCTTCTGCCGGTAATGCCCCGGCCAGCCGTGATATCACTATTGAAGATATTGATGTCCTGCGCGGCCACGGCGTATCCGTCGGCAGTGAAACCGCCAATGGTATTGGCCGTGTGACCCTGAAAGATATCCGGTTTAACGGTACCGAAAACGGGCTGCGGATCAAATCCGGCCGTGACCGTGGTGAAGGGATCGGTCCTTTTACTGCGGATAATATCCGCATGACCGGCGTCAGTGTTCCGCTGGTGATCACCGACAGCTACGGAGGAAACGGAGGATATTCAGCGAACAGTCTCGGCGTCCTTTCTCCGGCTGCCGTTGGCCGCTATACCCCGTTTATTCACGATGTCACCATTAATCATCTGACCGCCAGCGGTGCGAAAATGGCGGGTATTATCAGCGGTCTGCCAGAAGCGACACTCAGGAATATCCGCTTACAGAATGTATGGATCTCCGCCGGCCATGGCCTGCAGAGCCGTTACGTGTCCGGCAGCCGCAATAACGTGCATATTACGACACCGCCTCACGGACTCCCATGGCAACAGGGACCGGAAAACCACTGGACCGGGCAGTTTACAGCAGGGTAAGTTATAGCACGGCGGCCGGATACATTGCCGGCCGTGATAAATCTGTTTTCCCTTACCCGCAGGTACTGATGATCAAATATTCAGACTGTCTTGTCGCGGACTATCCGTTCCGCGAGCCGCCTCAGTCACGTTACTCTGCGGCAACGTACCGGTGAGCATCCGCTGGCCGATGGACTGACCGGCCAGTTCCGGAAAGGCAATCATGGGGCCGTCCGTATTCCGTCAGCGGAGTGACCCGCCAGCGCATATTCTCCGGGATTGCCCGTCACTGCCGCCCGGGCAGAGAATTATTGCTCCCCTGATGGCACAGTGATAACATCCTTACAGCCATTTAGACGGCTAAAACCGGAAGAATAATTCAGATAAACACAACATCAGGTATTAAAGGAATCCGTATGTGGCAACAACGACTGGCGGACTTAGTCACCGCCTGCCATTGGATCGGCAGTAAAGGCTGGGCACCTGCGACCGGCGGTAATATGTCAGTACGTCAGGACCCGCAATGGTGCTGGCTCAGTGAATCCGGCCGCGATAAAGGCTCGCTGACGACGGACGATTTTTTGCAGGTCGATATTGCAACCCTGCAGGCCCCTTCCGGGCGCATTCCCTCGGCCGAAACCGGTTTACATACCCTGGTGTACCGCCTGTTTCCGGAGGCTAACGCGGTATTACATGTTCATACCCCGAATGCCACCGTACTGTCACGCCTCGAGACCGGCCCGCAGCTGAACCTGTCCGGTTACGAAATGCAGAAAAGCCTGAGCGGGCAGACCAGTCATCTGGACACGGTCCCGGTGGCCATTTTCGATAATGATCAGGATATTGCTGCCCTTGCGCAGCGTATTGAACACTGGTCAGAAACACACCCGCTCAGGTATGGTTTTCTGCTGCGCGGACATGGCCTGACCTGCTGGGGTAAAGATGTCAGCGAGGCCCGCCGCCATCTGGAAGGTCTGGAATTTTTGTTTGAATGTGAACTAAAACTGCGCAGCTTCGGTACTCAATAACCCGTGCCAGCCCGCCAATACGTATAACCCAACACCAGACAGGCCGTTATTGATGCAAGCTGAAAATAAACTTACCTCCACACACTGGGGGACTTACCATGTCGACACCGCGGACGATAAAATTACCGCCATGACGCCGGTGGCATGGGATAAGAACCCGTCACCGATAGGCCAGTCAATGCCGGAGGCCGTCACCGGCAATACCCGTATCCGCCGTCCGGCGGTCCGCCTCGGCTACCTGCAGCACGGCCCTGATTCCCGTGAAGGCCGCGGTAAAGAACCGTTCGTTGAGGTCAGCTGGGAAAAGGCGCTGGATTTACTGGCTGGTGAACTGCACTCTGTTAAACAGCGTCACGGCAATCAGGCCATTTTTGGCGGCTCTTATGGCTGGGGCAGTGCCGGACGTTTTCACCACGTTCAGAGCCAGCTGCACCGTTTTCTCAAAGGTTTCGGCGGTTATACGGCCAGTACCAATACCTATAGCAGCGCTGCCGGGGAGCGTATTTTACCCCATATTATCGGTCCCCTGAGCCCGCTGCATAAGCAGCACACCCATTTTTCGGTACTGGCTGAGCATTGTGAGGTTTTCGTTGCCATCGGGGGCCTGCCGCTGAGGAATTCACAGGTCAATGTCGGCGGTGCCAGCGATCATATGCTGAAGTACTGGCTGGAAAAGATGCAGGCCCGCGGGGTGAAATTTATCAATGTCAGCCCGGTCAAAAACGATCTCAGCGCAGTCAGTAATGCACAGTGGCTGCCGGTCAAACCCGGCACAGATACTGCACTGCTACTGGCCTTGTGTCAGACATTAATCAGTGAAGATCTGCATGACACGGCCTTTATTGCCAGTCATACGGTCGGCTTTGAACCCCTGCGTCAGTACCTGAACGGCGAGACCGATGGTGTGGAAAAAAATGCCGCCTGGGCAGCCCCCCTGACCGGGTTAAGTGCCCGGCAGATCACTGAACTGGCCCGCACCATGGCTGCGCAGCGCACCATGGTCAATATCTCCTGGTCCCTCCAGCGCTCACGGCAGGGGGAACAGGCCTATTGGGCAACGGTTGCACTGACTGCCCTGCTCGGTCAGATCGGCACACCGGGTGGCGGCCTCGCTTTCGGCTATGCCTGTACCAACCTGGCAGGGGCTGATCGGCGGTCGTTCTCCGGGCCACGCCTGCCCGCCGGTGAAAATAACGTTAAGAGTATTATTCCGGTCGCCAGGTTGTCAGATATGCTGTTAAATCCCGGCGGAGAGTATCAGTTCGATGGCCGGCAGTGCCGGTATGCCGACATTCGTTTAGTTTACTGGGCGGGGGGCAATGCATTTCATCACCACCAGGACCTGAACCGGCTGGCGGAGGCGTGGCGACGTCCGGAAACCGTAGTGGTCCACGAACAATACTGGACTGCGCAGGCCAAATTCTCGGATATTGTTCTGCCTGCCACCACAGTACTGGAACGTAATGATATCGGCAGTGGCAGTCATGACGGGTTTATGGTGGCCATGCGCCAGCATATTGCGCCGTTTGCCGGGGCCCGCGATGATTACGCTATTTTTTCTGACCTGGCCGCACGGCTTGGTTTTGCAGATAAATTCACCGAAGGGCGTAATCCGGAACAGTGGCTGAAACATATTTATGATGAATCCAGACCGCGCGCGGAAAAAGACGGTATCGATCTGCCGCCGTTTGATGAGTTCTGGCAACAGGGCAAACTTGAATTTGACCGGCCGGTTACCCCGCAGGTATTTTTAGCGGATTTCCGTGCCGACCCGCAACAGTACCCGTTAAGTACCCCTTCCGGCAGGATCGAACTGTTCTCTGAAACCATTGCTGCATTTGGTTACAGCGAATGCCCGGGTTATCCGTACTGGGATCCCCGTGAATATGAATTTCAGCAACAACAGTCAGAACAGTGGCCGCTGCATATGCTCTCCAGCCAGCCAGCAACACGGCTGCACAGCCAGTATGATCATGGCAGTATCAGCCGCCGCACAAAAATCCACGGCCGCGAACCCTTATGGATGCACCCTGACGATGCAGCAGCACGTGATATTACCGAAGGCAGTGTGGTGAAAGTGTTTAATCAGCGCGGAGCAATCCTCGCCGGAGCCCGCATCAGTGATCAGATCCGCCCCGGGGTGATCCAAATCGCTACCGGTGCCTGGTATGATCCGCAGGATCCCGCCACCCCGGGATCACTGGATAAACACGGTAACCCGAATGTGCTGACCGAGGACCGGGGCAGTTCACGTCTTGGCCAGGGCTGCAGCGCCCAGAGCTGTAAAGTAGAAATTGAACGCTGGCAGCAGCCTCTGCCGGAGATTACCGCTTTCTCTCCGCCGGAATTTGTCACCCTGAGTGAATAATTATCGCAGACCTCTCCGCTAACTCCCCGTCCCGCTAAACAGGGTCCGCTCCGGCGGACTCTTTTACTATCCTCATGAATACATATTCAGCCGGAAAACAGACTTTCCGCAGACATTTAATTCCTCAGATAAATAAATTAACTAAAATAAAGAAATAAGAAATAATAATAAGTACATATAAAAAATAAAACAGACACAAAAATAAACAGGGACAGAGTCAGTTTCCGATTTTTTCCCTCGTTACTCATCAGATAATGACCTTCTGCCAGTTTCTGTTTATCACAATATGATTTTTATCAAAAAATACCCTTACCCCCTGCCTAAAATAACCTGAAAAGTAACGGATACACGTAATTCCACTTTTAAATATAGGAAATATTATTATGGGGAAGGTAAGTAAAGGCTCCGCTCATAAAATGGGTGTTGTCGCTCTGACCTTAGTGACCGCATCAAATATGATGGGGTCCGGGGTATTTATGTTGCCCACCAATCTGGCAGGGGTCGGTTATATTTCTCTGTGGGGCTGGGCATTAACGATTATCGGGGTAATTGCCCTGGCATTGGTATTTGCCAAGACCAGTCTGCTGACTCCGCGGAATGGCGGTATCGTCGCCTATGCCAGTGATGCATTCGGCCCATTTATCGGCTTTCAGACCACCCTGTGCTACTGGATAAGTGCATGGGTCGGGAATGTCGCCTTACTGGTCGCCGGAGTAGGCTACCTGAGTTATTTTTTCCCGCAACTGCGGAACCCGGTCTATGGCTGTATTACCGCCATCGTTATCCTGTGGGCCTTTGTGGTTCTGGCAAGTTTCGGGGCCAGGGTCGCAGGCCGCGCCCAGTCATTCACCGCCAGCTGTATGCTGGTCGTGGTACTGGGGGTCGGTGTCGTCGGCTGGTTCTGGTTTGATCCACATATGTTCAGCCAGGTGTATAACGGCACCGGAAAAAGTGACAGTTCGGCGATTATTTCTGCCGCCTCGATTGCCTTATGGGGTTTTCTGGGAGTCGAGTCGGCGGTGGTGTCCAGCGGACAAGTCGATAATCCGGAAAAAACCGTGCCCAGGGCTACCGTCTACGGCCTGCTGATAGCTTCTGTATGTTATGTCGGTAGTTGCAGCGTGATTATGGGCCTGGTCCCCCATGAGGTCTTAATTAAGTCCGCCGCCCCGTTTGCTGATGCCGCACGTTATATGTTTGGCGATATGGCAGGGAATATCGCTTCTGCAATGAGCATTATTGCCTGCTTCGGCTCTATTTCAGGCTGGTTAATACTGCAGTCAGAAGGTCCGCGGGCCGGTGCACAGCAGGGACTGTTTCCGAAATTCTTCTCGGATACCAATAAACAGGATGTCCCGATGAAAAGCCTGATCTTTACCGGGGTGCTGATGAGTCTGGTCCTGATGCTGACGGCTTCACCTGATCTGGCCCGCCAGTTCCAGGTAGTGATCCTGATGGCGGTCTTTGCTTCATTACTGCCTTATATGTATGCACTGATTTCTCTGCCAATCATCATGATATCCAAAAAGATCAACCGCGGAAGAACCTTTATGTTCTACAGCGTACTGACACTGATTGGCATTATTTACAGTATTTTTGCCCTGCTGGGCGCCGGTACTGACTCAATGTTCTGGGGTGTGGTAATGATGATAATCACTATCCCGTTATATTCATTTGTCGCTGCCGGACGAAATAAACAAGGCCAGAAAATTCTTTATCTCGAAAAATAAACATACTTTCTATTTTTTCACCAGAGGAGTCCTATCATGACATTATCAATTACCGATCAAAATAAACTTGATGAGTTCTGGTCTTATTGTGTTAAGAATCAGTACTTCAATATTGGTTATCCGGAATCTGCTGATTTTGATTATACGATCCTGGAACGTTTTATGCGCTTTTCTATTAATAACTGCGGTGACTGGGCGGAATACTGTAACTATTTACTGAACTCCTTTTCTTTCGAAAAAGAGGTTATGGAATACTTTGCTCATCTGTTCCGGATTCCGTTTGAAGAAAGCTGGGGATATGTGACTAACGGCGGTACTGAGGGCAATATGTTTGGCTGTTATTTAGGGCGTGAGCTGTTCCCTGAAGGGACGCTCTATTATTCCAAAGATACCCATTATTCTGTGGCTAAAATTGTCAAACTGCTGAGGATTAAATCCTGCGTCGTCGAGTCTCAGGCGAATGGTGAAATAGACTATGATGATTTAATACACAAAATCAGCCGTGATAATGAGCGCCATCCGATTATTTTTGCCAATATCGGGACCACCGTGCGCGGTGCAATTGATGATATTGCACTGATACAACAGCGGGTCAAAGCGCTGGGGATCCCCCGTGACGAATATTACCTGCATGCAGATGCAGCCCTGAGCGGAATGATCCTGCCCTTTGTCAGTGATGCACAACCTTTCAGTTTTGCTGACGGCATCGATTCTATCGGGGTTTCCGGCCATAAAATGATCGGTTCCCCGATGCCCTGTGGGATTGTCGTCGCGAAAAAGAAAAATACCGACCGTATTTCCGTAGAAATTGACTATATTTCGGCCCACGATAAAACCATTACCGGCTCACGTAACGGACATACTCCGCTGATGATGTGGGAAGCTATCCGCAGCCATTCAGAAGCTGACTGGCAGCGCCGCATCGAACGCAGCCTGACACTGGCACAATATGCGGTGGATCGTTTTCAGCAGGCAGGTATTCCTGCGTGGCGTAACCGTAACTCGATCACGGTAGTGTTCCCCTGTCCGTCCGAAGCCGTCTGGCAGAAACATTGCCTGGCAACGTCCGGCGATATCGCCCATCTGATCACCACCGCACATCATCTGGACAGCAGTAAAATTGATGCCCTGATCGACGATGTTATCGCCGACTATGCCCATAAAGCGGCATAAAAAAGGACAGTGGTAATCACCACTGTCCTGTCCGATACGTCGCCGGTACTGACGCCAATCACGCCCGGCGACGTATAACAGCTGGTGCAGAGTATCACGTGGCCCGCCCTGCTCTATACGGGTCAGATCAACTCTCCGGCAATATCTCTCTTTTACGGGGCAACATCATGATGACCTCCAGAGATAATACTGCCCCTAAAATGGGGCTGCTGACACTGACCATTATGGCGGCCTCAAATATGATGGGCAGTGGTGTGTTTATGCTACCGGCAACCCTGGCCGGTATCGGATCCGTGTCAGTCTGGGGCTGGCTGCTGCTTTTTCCCGGCGTACTGGCTCTGGCCCTTATTTTTAATAAAATTAACGATCTCTGCCCGCAAAATGGCGGCATTATTGCCAATATCAGCCAGTACTTCGGCCCGTTTACCGGCCTGCAAATGACCCTGTTTTACTGGTTATCCACCTGGATAGGGAACTGCGCACTATTGCTGGCCAGTATCAGTTACCTCTCCGGACTGCTGCCGGGGCTGACGACCCCCGGCGGCGTGTTTACCGGCTGTATGGTTCTGCTCTGGCTGTCGGTAATTTTCGGGCTGTTTGGCGTACGCCAGGTCGGCAGAGCCCAGATTATCACCGGCGGTTGTATGCTGCTGGTGATCCTGTCAGTCAGTATCGCCGGCTGGCTGCACTTTAGTCCGCAGAACTACCTTGCCGCCGGTAATGTCAGTGGTAAGCCGATGCCACAGGCTATTTTTCACGCAGCCACCCTCTCTATGTGGGGTTTTCTGGGAATGGAATCAGCGTCAGTTTCGGCAGGCCAGGTACGTCACCCGCGCCGCACCATTCCCCTTGCGACCCTCGGCGGGATCAGCATAGCTCTGGTGTGCTATCTCTTTTCCACCAATGCCATTATGGGGCTGTTACCCCATAACCAGTTAGTGCTGTCCTCTTCGCCGTTTACTGACAGCGCACAGCTGCTGTGGGGACCGGCCGCGGCCCATATTATTGCGTTACTGGTGGTTATTGCCTGTATCGGTGCTATTCCGGGCTGGCAAATACTGCAAACAGAAGTCCCCAGAGCTGCCGCCGGAGCAGGATTGTTCCCGGCCGTTTTTGCTAAAACCAACCGCTATGGTGTGCCCTGGGTCGCACTGTTAGTCACCTCTCTGCTGATGTCCGGGGTGTTGCTGATGACATTATCGGCGAATCTGCAGGCACAGTTCCGCACCGTGATCGGCCTGGCGGTGTCAGCGTCACTGTTCCCGTATGCCTTCGCGGCACTCTCTTTGCCGGTGATGATGATGACATCAGGCTCTCCCTGCAGACAGCGATCAGCTTATTTGCTGCTGTCCCTGACAGCATTGCTGTTTATCAGCCTGGCAATTATTTCCGGTCAGTCTGACACGCTGGTATGCGGAATATTGATTCAGATGGCCACTCTGCCTCTTTACCTGCTTTACACTTCACGTCGGAAAAAACAGCCCCGGCACCTGTTTATGCCCGCCGGTCTTTTTCCTGATCACAAGGAACGCTTATGAATGATATAAAATCTGTTCGCGGCATGCGTGATGTTCTGCCGGATGTAACCCCTCAGTGGCAATGGCTGGAAGCCAGATTCCGCCAGATGGCCCACCGCTATGGCTACCAGGAAATGCGCCTGCCGTTACTGGAACCCGTATCCCTGTTTGAACGGGCGGTCGGCGTGTCCACGGATATTGTGTCGAAAGAGATGTATAACTTTCGCGACAAAAGCGGGGAAAATATTACCCTGCGGCCGGAAGGCACCAGTGGCTGTCTGCGGGCAGTGCTGGAAAATAATATGTGTTATCACAAAACCCAGCGCCTGTGGTATCAGGGCCCGATGTTCCGCTATGAACGCCCGCAAAAAGGCCGTCTGCGCCAGTTTACCCAGTTCGGGGCCGAAGCCTTCGGTATGCCGGGTGCCGATATTGATGCTGAACTGATTTTTATGGTCAGGGATCTGTTTACCGGTCTGGGTCTGGAAAATCATGTTCGTCTCGAAATAAATTCATTAGGTAACAGCAGCGAAAGACAACTCCATCGTCAGGCACTGGTTAACTGGTTCAGCCACCACCAGCAACTGCTGGATGAAGACAGTAAAATGCGTCTTGCCATCAATCCGCTGCGGATACTCGACAGTAAAAATCCCCGGTTGCAGACTCTCATTGAGCAGGCCCCGCGGCTTACGGATTTTCTGCAACAGGACTCACAGCAGCATTTCGCCACCCTGTGTGAATTACTGGATAAGGCAGAGATCGCTTACCGGATAAATCCGCGGCTGGTGCGCGGGCTGGACTATTATTCCCACACCGTCTTCGAATGGATCACCGATGATCTCGGGGCCCAGGGCACTGTGTGTGGCGGCGGACGCTACGACGGATTAGCCGAACTGTTCAGCGGGAAACCTCTGCCGTGCTGCGGTTTCGCTATCGGGATTGAACGGCTGTTGCTGCTACTGGCAGCCACCAACCGTACCGTCACAGATCACCGCCATGTTCCCGATATTGTCGTGACTTCTGAGTTATCCGATGGCGGTATCAGTGCATTATTACTGGCAGAACAGCTCAGACGCCGTTTCACGACCCTCAGGGTACTGACCGACAGCAGCGGGGCCCGGCTGAAACGCCAGCATCAGAATGCCCTGAACAGCCAGTGCCGGATAATAATTACGCTGAATCATGACGGACACATCCGGCTGTGGGACTTACAGAGTCAGCAGCAATCAGAGACGGATAATGCCGGGCTGATGACAATGATTGCCGCCCGCCAGCAGCACTGGCAAAAATCAACCCCCAATAGCGACAGACCTTAACCGGTCAGCTGCTGCCTGCCGTGGCCGCCAGCGATCACGGCAAGCTTTTTTCGTGGAAAGGATGTCATGCCAAGAAAGAATCGCCTGTTTATTCAGGGCCTTCCCCATTTGGTGCGCCTGCGGGGGCATAACTCACAGCCACTGTTTCTCGAACCGGCCGACTATCAGTACTGTCTGACCTGTCTCGATAAAGCGCTACAGGAATATGATGTTAACTTACATGGCTATTCTCTGAACGCCGATCAGGTATTGCTGCTGCTGAGTGCCGCTGACAAACAACAACTGGGACGCTTTATGCAACAACTGGGCCGCAGTTATGTGCCTTTTTATAATCACAAATATCAGCGACGTGGCGCACTGTGGGAAAGCCGTTATGACAGCTGTCCGCTGGAGAGCAGCAGCTATTTTCTGCTGGTGAAGAAATATATCGAACAGCCGCGGCTGGCCGCTCCCTGTCGTAGTCTGGCTGAGGACCCGCCGCAGAGGATTATCCCGCACAACGAATACCTGAATCTGGGGCCTGACGCAGAGCAACGCCGCCGCCATTACCTGCTGTTTTGTGAAACCCCGGACAGTCCGGCAATCGTGCAGAATATTCGCTATGCGCTGGAGCAGAATTGCCTGCTGGCTACTGCCGGTTACAGCCGGCCTTTGGAGCACACCCTGCAGCGTCGTTTACGTCCCCGTCAGTCAGGCAGACCCAGAAAACGTTTTACCAATCCGGTGGTGATGTGGAGCAGGCTGGAAAACCAGGTGAAGACACTGCTTGAACGCTACTGCTATCAGGAAATTCGTCTGTCATTGCTGGAACAGGGCACTTCAGTTCCTTTTTCCCTGCAGCATAATGACTGTCCGGTGACTCACCGCAGCCGGTTACACCGTGATGGTACTGACAGCTGTCTGCAACTGGTATCACGCCACCGGCAGCTTCAGCATGCCAGCAGACTCTGGTATCTGGGGGCGGCCTTCCGCCACGGTGAGGAACAGCCACATACCCTGCGCCAGTATCACCAGTTGGGTGTCGAAGCTTTCGGTTACCAGGGGATCACTATGGTGCTCGAACAGCTACAGCTGCAACAGACACTGTTCAGGAGCTTAGGGCTGGATAACCACACAGAGCTGCGGATAAATACCCCGGGCACCGGCAGCGAATTCAGTGATTACTGCGCCAGGCTCCGCCAGTGGTATCAGCCGTTACGCTATTTACTGACCCCACAGCAACAACGCTGGTCAGAAGAAAACCCGATACGTTTACTGCAAAACCACGATAACGATCCACTGCTGAGTCGTCTTAATCAGCAGGCACCCTGCGCCAGCGGATTTATTTCTGAACATAGCCGCCAGCAATTCAGGCAGCTGTGCCAGGCATTGCAGCAGCTGGGAATTCCGTATCTCCATGACCACGGGCTGTTCTCAGCCAACCATTACAATACACTGGTCTTTGAATGGCACAGTAACCTCGCAGAGGAACATTCGTTACTCAGCCGGGGCGGTTGCTACGACGAGAATGCAACCCGGATCACCGGTCACCCGCTTGCGGCCTGCGGCTTTACACTGATGTTCGATAATCTGATGCAGTTGCTGGCCGGGTTACAGGGATACGATATGCTGAGTCCGCAGGCGGATGTAGTGATCCTCGCTGCACAGGCACAGACCCGCGGCCCGGCGCTGATCCTTGGCCGTACACTGCGCCAGCATTTTCCACAGCTGAGTATTATTAATGACTGCTCCCCTTTCCGTTTGCCGGTCTGCCGTAAGAATGCGTTACGCCAGGGCGCACAGGTCATTTTACAGGCAGAAGATGATGACAGCCTGGTGACGGTTTTTACCCGCGAATCTGTTCACGGACAGCGTCTGCCGGTGACAGAGGTTATCGCGCAGTTAAGCCGGTTAATATTATCCTCCTGACCTTCACAGGGCTGGCATAAATTTTCTTCCGGCGGCACACTGATAAAAACTCAATAACATCACCGCCATCCGGCCATCAGACAAGGAACGGGTTATGCAGGCAGCGCTGCGTTTTTGTGCCAATCTGAAGTGGTTATTTACTGAACTTCCCTTCGGACAGCGTTTTGCCGCCGCCGCACAGGCCGGGTTCACGGCCGTCGAATATGCTGCTCCCTATGATTTCCCGGCCGCCGATCAGCGCCGCTGGCTGAGCCAGCAGGGTTTGCAACTGCAACTGATCAATACTCCGGTCGGCCCGGCAGGCAGTTTGTCTTCGGCCGGGCAGGCCTGCCATCCACAGCGCACCAACGCTTTTCGCCGCGACATTATCCGGGCAATCAACTATGCCAGTGCTTTATCCTGCCCGATGATCCACGTTCAGGCCGGAGTGTTACCGGCCGGGGTGACGCATCAGCAGGCTTTCGATACCCTGTGTGAAAATTTACAGATGGCAGCGGGGCTGGCCGCCAGCCATGATATTACCCTGCTGCTGGAAGCGATTAATCACTATGATATTCCAGCCTATTTTTTACAGACCCAGGCCGAAAGCCTGGCGGTCATTCAGCAGGTAAATACCGGAAACCTGCGGCTGTTATTTGATATCTATCACTGCCAGCGCACAGAAGGTGATGTCAGCGGGCGGCTGGCAGAGTTCTGGCCGTGGATCCGTCATATTCAGGTGGCTGACACACCATTACGCGGTGAACCGGGCAGCGGAGATATCGACTGGCCGGCGCTATTTTCACAATTACGTTCACTGAATTACCACGGCCGGATTGGCTGTGAATACCGGCCATCTGCCGGTACTATCGCTGGACTGGGCTGGATCAACAGTTATCGCTGAGACCTGCACAGTCACCATCACCCCACAGGCTTATAAAGGAGCATGACCTTGTCTGAACCCCTGCTTTACGCAGATGAACCTGCTGCGTTTACCGTCAGTAATCCCGACGGAAAATCCCCTTTTTTGATTTTGTGCGACCATGCAGGAAAAAGGATCCCACGGCGACTGGGTGATCTGGGGTTAACCGACGCAGATATCAGTCGTCATATTGGCTGGGATATTGGTGCGCTGGCAGTATCGCAGTTGCTCAGTCAATCACTGGATGCAACCCTGGTATCCCAGACCTATTCACGACTGGTGATTGACTGCAATCGTACCCCTGGCGTGGAAAGCTCCATCCCGCAACTGTCGGAAGACACGGTAATCCCCGGCAATCAGGGGATCTCCCCTCAACAGAAAGAGTCCCGCCGCCGGGAGATCTTCACCCCCTACCACGATCAGATCCGCCAGATCCTTGAACAGCGCCGGTTGCGCGGGCAGATGACCTGTATTCTGGCAATGCACAGTTTTACTCCGGTTTATCTTGGTGTCCCCCGCCCCTGGCATATTGGTGTGCTCTATAACCGCCTGAAAGCGTATCCGCACGCATTACTGGCGCAGTTAGCAGCCAGAGATCAGTGGGTCGTCGGTGATAATCAGCCCTATGCCGTGTCCGATGCCACTGACTATGCACTGCCACAGCATGCAGAAAAAAATGCACTGCCTGCGGTCGAAATTGAGTTACGTCAGGATTTGATTGTCGACAGCGCCGGACAAGCCCGCTGGGCACAGGATCTGGACAGCCTGTTTCGTGATGCCTGGAAACACTACCAGCAAAAAACATTATAATTATTTATGTTTATACGCAGCACCTCCTGATTCCTCTGCAGGCCGGCAACGATTATCCGGCCTGTGGAATAAGCGCCCCGGCAGGACAAAACAAACAGATTTACCCCGCTACCGGCACAGAATCCGGTAATATAACAGCATATTCTTCAGGATATTTCCCCTGCTATCTCAATGGCATTTCTATAGTTATATCATCCTTTTATTTTATGTAATTCGGAATATATAACTGTTATATAGACTTAATGTCGCTATTTCCCCCTGAAACTTGAAACTGATCACAGTTTTATACTAAGGTAGCTATATATCAATTTGTATTGATAATATTTGGCCTTATTCTTCCGGCTTCTTATAGCTTTCTTTCCCCCTTCTGTATTTTCTGTTCTGTTTATGGCAACGAAAGCTATAAGGCGCTCTCATTGATTATGTTATGAGGACTTATGACAAGCACCAGTCACGCTAGCGAAAAACAGAAAAAACATTTCTGGAACAAAAAACAAAAAGAGCTGACCGTTGATGATATTACTATCGTCGATAACGATATGCTGAAACGGGCGGTGGGCGCGGCCGCTTTAGGGAATGCCATGGAATGGTTCGATTTTGGTGTCTTCAGTTATCTGGCCGTGACCATCGGTAAAGTGTTCTTTGCCGATGCCAGTGCAACGGCACAGTTAATTGCCACGTTCGGGACTTTCGCCGCCGCTTTCCTGGTCCGGCCGCTGGGTGGTCTGTTTTTCGGACCACTGGGTGACCGCTATGGACGACAAAAGATCCTCGCCATTACGATGATAATGATGGCGGTGGGTACTTTCTGTATCGGTCTGATCCCTTCCTATAGCAGTATCGGTATTATGGCACCGATCCTGCTGCTGGCCGCACGTCTGCTGCAGGGGTTCTCTACCGGGGGGGAATACGGCGGTGCCGCAACCTTTATCGCGGAATATTCGACCGATAATCGCCGCGGGTTTATGGGCAGTTTTCTGGAGTTCGGGACCCTCGGTGGCTATTTGCTGGGCGCCGGACTGGTCACCGCCCTCACTTCTGTGATGCCTGCCCGGGCAATGCTCGACTGGGGCTGGAGAATTCCGTTCTTTATTGCCGCCCCGCTGGGACTGTTCGGCTTATATGTACGTCTGAAACTGGAAGAAACCCCGGCATTCCAGCAGCATATGGAAAAACAGGAGGCCCTGGAACACAGTAAACCCCGCCTGAATTTATGGCAGATGCTGACCAAATACCGTGCCCAGATGCTGAAATGTATCGGCCTGGTATTACTGTTTAATGTCTCCAACTATATGCTGACATCCTATATGCCAAGTTACCTGACCGGTATCCTCGGCCTGAGTGAACTGAGCAGCCTGTTACTGGTGATGGTGGTCATGTTTGTCATGATGCCGCTGACACTGTTCTGGGGCCACCGTACGGACAGTGTCGGACGTCGTCCGGTGATTGCCGGAGGAGCGATTGGCCTGATCGTGCTGTCGGTTCCCTGCCTGATGCTGATTGGTTCAGGAAATATGTGGGGAGTCTTTGCCGGACTGATTATTCTGGGTGTGGTACATACCTGCTTCAGCGGGACCATGCCCGCGACCCTGCCGGCACTGTTTACCACCGATATTCGTTACAGCGCACTGGCCATCGGTTTTAATGTTTCCGTATCTCTGTTCGGCGGAACTACCCCGCTACTGACCGCATGGCTGGTAGATAAGACCCATAACCTGATGGTTCCGGCCTATTACCTGATGGCTGCCGGCGTTATTGGCCTGATTACGGTGTTCACGTTACGTGAAACTGCCCGTAAACCACTGCGTGGTTCAACCCCGGCAGTCGCCAGTAAAGCGGAAGCCATGCTGCTGATAAAAAAACTGCAGCGCCGGAATAAGAAAAAATCCGAAACACAGACTCCGGCACAGTAAGCCGTCTGTCTTATTCACGCCGGGCTAAGCCCGGCGTTTTTTTTATCCTCTGCTTATTAAGCCGTCACCGGGTGTAGGTTGCCTGTCGCCGAAAAGCTTAATGAATAAAATAACCACGCTAATTTGTTATAAATAACCATATCCGGATGAAATAGCAAAAATATAATTGCTACGCTTCCGTCCAGACAAAAACTGCCCTCATAAATAATAATAAATAAAATATAAAATAAATAAAAACCATGCCAATTAAATTTAATTCACTATTTATAGTGATAACCGGATGCTATAGTCCGATCATTAGCCATACCAGTGACAGGCTGATTATTTCTCTTATTAAGATAAATAATTATTTCTTTTATGGAAGAAAGATATACAGCCGGATTGCACAGCAATAGATCGTTTATCACCCAAAGAACATCGACTATCAGGGATGTGATATGAAACGTATAATACTTAGCGGGATATTAGTGACGGCGGTAGTTATTCCCGTCATTTCTCTGGCTGCAGAGTCCACCGCCAACGCGGTTGCCACCTGGTCTGCGACGGCCAGAAAAGACACCACCAGTAAACTGGTGGTGACTCCTCTGGGATCACTGACTTTTCAGTATGCAGAAGGCCTGAAAGGCTTTAATACCCAGAAGGGATTATTTGATATCACCATTTACGGTGACAGCACCTCAACAGCGTTCCGGCTGACCTCACGGGTATTAAGCGATACTCTTATCCGTGCAGATAATTCAGGGTCCACATTACAGGTCGGGGTTACTTACCACGGCCAGCCGGTAACAAAAACCAGCGATACCGTGATGACCGATACGGCCAGGGGTATTTCAGGGGGCAACCTGAGTGCTTTATCCGGCAGCTTTAATCTGAATAACCGTACTATGTCCCAGGACCAGTTCACTTTTTCTATTATCGGTGCAACCACCGATGGCAGTACTGCCGTGACCGATTACAGTGCATTGCCGGAAGGGATTTGGAGCGGAGATATCAGTGTGCAATTTAATGCTGTCTGGACCAGCTGATTTATCCTGACCCGGTATATAAGGAGCGGTGATGAAATACCTTATTTTATTCTGCGGATTATTTTCTGTGATGTTTTCACGCAGCTACGCATTAGATGTCGGCGATATTACGTCCTTTATTTACAGTGATCAAAATACCATGGGTAAAGAAATTGCTAACCCTACCGATAATGGCCGTTTAATCACTCTGAGAATAGAAAAACTATCATCACCGCTGGCGGACGGAAAAATCATTACGACCGGAAATAGCCGCCGGGAAGTATTAATGACCCCCGCCAGCCTTTTACTGCCGGCTCACAGTAAAGAAATCGTCCGCTTCTATTACCAGGGACCGGCAGATAATCAGGAACGTTATTACCGGATAGACTGGCGGGACCAGTCCCTGAGCCGTATACCGGCCGAAAATACCGCCCGCGAAGCGGTCGCCACCTCTTCGGCACAAATAGGTACCCTGCTGGTGGTCGCACCACGTCAGGTCCGCTACGCCTGGCAGTACCGTAACAGCACTCTGTTCAATACCGGCAACGCAACACTGCGGGTCGTTGCCTATGGTCCCTGTCGCAGTGCCACCGACGGCAAGGAATGCCGGGAAAATTACTATCTGCTGCCGGGCAAAAACCGTGCATTCAGTCGTGTCAATGTGGCCATCAGACAAGGCCATATTGGTCTGTGGCAGGCCGCTACTTTTGTGGCTGTCAAATAAACTGCCGGTAAAACAGAGATGCCCCGACTGCTGGCAGCACTGCGGTTTCCGGTATGGTTACGGTTACTGTACCCGGCCGGGCTGATACTGGTGCTACTGCCCGCACTCTGTATGGCAGATCAGGCCCTTCCACAGGTCGCAGGTATTCTTATTCCGCGAGCCTTTGCGCGGGCATTACAGGAAGGTATGAATATTCCGTTATCTCTTCATCTGCAGGGAGCCTCCGGCCGCGGGGATGACCAGAAGATAGGATTTGCTGCTGTCCGTTTACAGGGACAGCAGATAATTGTACGTTTTGTACAGCTTGAAGAACCGCAAGGCAATGCCGGCGCCAGCCAGTCCGTGCGCCAGCAACTGACCACCCTGAAAGATACCCCCTTTAACCCGCAGTTACAGCTCAGGCTCTCAGCAGATGCCAGCCTGAATCTCGATCTGCAGCAGTTGATTCTGCAACTGGTGGTCAGCCGTACCGCGCTGGGCACATTACTGCGCCAGAGAAGCGAGGATATCGGAGCTTCCGGCGTCAACCGACTCAGCAGCAGCCTGAAGTACAACCTGGGGATGTACCATAATCAGGTCAGACGCGGACAAAACAGCGGTTCCGGATATCTGTCATTTAATAATGCTACCGCCCTCGGTGAACATCATATGCTGCTCGAGGGGTCAGTGTATGGCATGGCAAACGGCAGCCGTAATACTTCCCTGTATAAAGCCCTGTATGAACGGGATTTCTCCGGCTACCGTTTTGCCGCGGGAATGCTCGACAGCTGGAACCTGCAGTCTATCGGCCCGGTGACCGCCCTGTCTGCCGGTAAAATCTATGGCCTGTCATGGGGTAACCAGGCCCGCTCCACCGTCTTTGATAATACCCAGTCGGTAACCCCGGTAATCGTTTTTCTGCCTGCGGCCGGGGAGGTCTATATTTCCCGCCAGGGCCGGTTGATTAGCGTACAAAACTTTTCCATGGGCAATCATGAGATTGATACCCGCCAGTTCCCCTACGAGTTGTACGATGTTGAAATTATCGTGCAGGTCAACGGAAAGCAGGTCAGCAAACATACCGAACGGGTAAATAAGTTATTCAGCCGTGATACTGTTCCGGGCCAGCCACTGGCCTGGCAACTGTGGGGCGGAGCGCTGCGGGCTGATCGCCGGCCGGTGAATACCCGGCGATCCTCCGCCGAAAAACAGCGCTGGCTGATCGGATCATCAGGATCAGGATCGCTGAATCTTTTAAGCTGGGCGGCCACCGGTTACAGCTACGATAATAACCTGATCGGCGAAAGCCGCGTTTCGCTGCCGGTCACCGGCAGCCTGGCAATTAATCATCAGCTGATGCTGGCCAATGATCAGTCCCGAAGTTCCCTGAGCAGCATGAGTGCCTCCCTGCCGGGAGGCTTCAGCTCAGTATGGCTAAACCATGAAATTACCCGTATTGGCTCTCGCCTGCAGCGGAGCGATGCCCATAACAGCGCCATTGGCAGTAGCCTGAATATGAGTATGTTACCCCTTCCTGCCGGTACGCTCAGTGCCAGTTACAACAGTGACCGGCTGAATAACAGCCGTTATTACACCGCAGATTATTACCAGACCATTTTCAGCGGCACTCAGGGAACCCTGGGTGTCCGGCTGGGTCTGCAGCGTTACAATAACGGTGACAGCCCCGGTGCCAGTAATAAATATATTGCCATCGATTTTTCACTGCAGTTTGGCCAGCTGTTCAGCCTCGGCCTGACACACCAGCGGGGATATACCCTGGCAAATCTGGAAGCCCGCCAGCAATTTGACAGCGGTTTTTTCCGTTCCGTTGGCGCCAATATGGCCACCGTGATTTCCGGTGATCCGCGTGGCGATAACCGGCTGAGCGGCGGGGCTTATACCCGTTTTGACAGCCGCTATTCCGGCGGTACTCTGGCGGTTAACAGTAGTGCAGAAGGTAATATTAATTCCAGCCTGACAGCCTATGGCAGCCTTGGCTGGCAGGGACGCCATCTGGCAGCCAGCAGTAATAACGAGGATACTGCCGGTATCATTGTCCATACCGAACTGCAGGACAATTCACAACTCAGTGCCAGCATTAACGGCAGAGCCTATGACCTGCAGGACGGGGCAAATTATTTACCCCTGCCCGCCTATGGTCGTTACGATATCGAAATCCGTAATAATAGTCAGTCGGCCGATAGCTACAAAATTACCCGCAACCGCAAACAGAGCCTGACGTTATATCCTGGCAATGTCGCCGTTATTGAGCCACAAACAGAATTACGGATCACCGTGTTTGGCCGCCTGTACCGACAGGATGGGCAACCACTGGCCAACAGCCTGTTACGCAGCGGAACACAGCGCAGCTTTACCGATTCCCGCGGCGAATTTTCTATGGATATCGATAAAAAAAATCCCCTGATTCGCCTTGATACCGCCAGCCCTCCCTGCCAGTTCGTCCCTGACCTGCAGGGTGCCCGTGGTGCCGTATGGATTGGTGATATTACCTGCCGCAGTAAGGAGTCTGCCAATGAATCACCCTGATGATTATCTGAGACGGGTTGTGATAAACCGGATGCTGGCAACAGTTCTGCTGCTGTACAGCATAAACAGTTATCCGGTATTACAAAAAAATACCTGGCCGGATCAGCCGCCGATGAAGTTCGTGTTTGTCGAGAACAGTATCAACAATACCTATTTTGTGACCCCCGGCGGGGCGATTGATCCCCGGCTGACCGGCAGTAATCACTGGACCAGTAATAAATATACGGGGTCAGGGGTCATTAAACAGCAAAGCCTCGGTTATATGGATAATGGCCGTAATACCCTGCTGCGCGGCGGCCGCTATTTTGATATGTGGCTGGAAAATATCCCTTTTTTTCACCCGCTGACCGGCTTACGCTGCATTAACTGGTATAAAGGCTGTGACATCACCTCAGGGATGATCCCGCCACAGGCCACTGATGCTGCCGGATTTTATGGTGTCGTGGTTCCGCCCGGCGGCAGTAAGTGGATGCACGGTCTGCTGTCAGACAGTGTGTATCAGTATTTACAGCAAATGCCTATCGGCGGTCAGTTAACCCTGCAGGTAAATACCTGCGAAACGACCATCCCTTACAATGCTGCGGCAGGAGAACGCTGCACTGGCCAGGCCTCCGGTAGCTGGTATCAGACCAGAGTTACTCAGATAAAGGCCGCCCATATCCGTTTTATTCACTCAAGTGCGTTATCTGAAGTTTTCATCACCAGCGAGGGCGTCCCGGTGCCGGGCACCGGCCAGAGTGACTGTAAATTACAGTCGGTCGGCGGCGATGACGGTCTCAGTTGTAAGATGGCAACCTATCGCCTGCAGACCTCCGGGCTGTCAAATTCGTCAATCCATATTTTCCCTGCAGTTACTCAGCCGGCACTGGCCGCGGCCCTGAAAGCAAATGATCTGCGTTTCAGCCTTAATGGCCGTAGCTGGCAGGCCATCAGAGGGACGGCAAATTACTATACCTTTGATCAAATGAAGAGCGCTGATGCGATATATATCTTCTTCAGTAATCGTTTTTTTAAAAAACTGGTCAGCCTGGGACTGAGTGACAACGATTCACGTAAATTAATCAGTTTCTATCTGCTGAATACACGGACCCCGGAGTCCGGCTGGTATGAGTTTCCGGCGTTAACGACTTTGCAGATCAAGCCGGCTGATCTCAGTGTCAGTATTACCGCCGATGATTATTCAGCCAGGCCGGAAAAAACAGGACAGGCAGGGGCGGGCCAGCCAGCGCTGGAGTTTGGTTATATTATCACTGCCAGCGGCAAAACAGCCGCCGATAAAGTCACTGTCAAGGTGACCGGCCCGCAGGTGACCCTGGCAGGTAACAGCTATTGCCTGTTCAGTTCTGCCGACGGCACCCTGCAAGTGCCTTTCCCTGGCTGGCTGAGTATGACTTCGCGTAATGGCTCACCACTGCGTTTAGCCGCAGGCTGTGATGGTAAGTGGTATGACATTACCGATGCTCTGTGGCAGCAACGACCGTGGAATGACGGCTACGGTAATCAGGGCATGATCAATGTGACCCGGCTGATTTTTTCTCTGCAGATGGACGATCCCCGTTCGCTGCGCACCCTTAACCAGCAACACTGGTATGGCGATGTCAGTGCCTCCGGAGAAATTCATGTTAAAGCGACATGGAAAAACTTACCTTAAACGGCTGCTGATCCTGATAACAGGCTTCATCCTGTTACTGCCGGTCCGCGTCGCCGGCATAGAATCAGGAAATCTGACCCTGGCTCTCCCGGCTGAACGTAATTTTATTGCCCGACAGGTGCGGAATAATAACCGCAGTGCCCGTATCTATCAGGTAACGCTGTATCCTGTCCGCCGGCCGGCCGAGCATGAGCAGCGTTTGCCTGCGACTGACGGGCAATTGCTGTTTTCACCAAAAACCATGATCCTGCAGCCAGCAGAGAGTGATAATTTTAAGTTCTATTATCGCGGCCCTGCAGATACGAAAGAACGTTACTATCGTATTTCCATTGAAGAGATAGCAACCCGTGACCTGTCGGTTCCCTACCGCGGTGGCGGCCAGATCAGTATGCAACCGGCAGTGGTTCTTGACACATTGCTTATTGTCCGTCCGCGAAAAATACATTTCAGCTATCAGTGGCAGCCGGATAATGGCAGGCTCATCAATAATGGAAATACTTATTTTAAGCTTATTATCAGACCCCGCTGTCAGAGCAAAGAGCAACAGGAACTTGCCTGGTATCTGCTGCCCGGAGAACAACTGCAAAACAAGCAGCTGGCCGGGGCTGCCAGCAGTTATCTTATCTATGATCAGCGCTTTATTACCTTAAACCAGCGCTGTCACTGAAACAACCGGCAAAAGGCTGCAACTAATAATAGCCGGGCTTGCAGGTTTTTATTTATAAAATCGCCCGATAACAGTCACCCGAAATCATGTAATATAGATGGCTGTTGTCAGAAAAATTACGGGAAAAAAATGAACGGCACTGTCTTTAGCTTTATTTTCAGTACAATTTTCTTTGCAGTTTGCTGGGGTCTGATTATGTGGTTCCGCCAATGGAAAAAGGCCGGTGTCAGAGTACCGCGGGCAATCAGTCTGTCTCTTTTTTCGGGGGTGCTGTACGCAGTACTACAGTCGCTGGTACAAAATATGTTGTGAAGTATGGCCGGCTGAGTGGTCGCGGGGCAGAGGCCTCCGGCCCTGGCCGATAACAGTACCAGAGGGAAACAGCGGCCGTAATGTGGCAGGACGGTATAATGGCAGCAAAAAAGTGATTAATGATGCGAAAACTATTTATTTTTATCTCTGCTAACACGGTCCGCAGGAAGAATATTATTCGTTAACGCTTCCCGTATGGAGATTATTTTCTTGTCAGGAACGACTGAGTTTTGTAAGTTATCTGACAGAGTATCGTTATAGCCGCCTGGTGTTATTCCGTCTTTATCGGTTTTATTCTTAAAATAACTTTATGACTGACCAATAATCCGCAGATATTTATCTATCTGCACACAAATTTATATAAATTTCAATATTTTTATATTATGGCTATTAGTACAGATTACCGCTAATATTATTCTGGTAATTAAAGGAGCCACCGATGAATAGCTTTACACAGGATCTTGTCGACTGGATTGAGAAGCATCTGGAAGGCAAACTGACCATTGACGATGTTGCGGCAAAAGCCGGTTACAGTAAGTGGCATCTGCAACGTATGTTCAGAGAAGATACCGGATTTCAGCTGGCTTCTTATATCCGTTACCGGAAACTGCATAAAGCGGCGTTGATCCTGAAAATGACCGCCATGCCGGCGGTAGAAATCAGTGATTTACTGGGGTTCAGTTCACAGCAAACCTTTACCCGGGCTTTTACCCGCCATTTCGGTATTGCTCCGGGCAAATACCGCGCCACCCATGACTGGCATTTCCGCGGGATGGTTGGGAAAGCAACCCACGACCTGCTGCCAGTACCTGAGCCGGAAATAGTGACACAGGGGCCTGAATTTATCCACGGAACCGGCCTGAGCTATTACTGTGATCATAATGAACTTGAAGATATTGATTACCACTGCCGACAGCGGTTGCAAATTATTCAGCAGGTGCTGAGTATGCAAAAAGGGTTGCTGCACAGTTGTGTGGCCGAAGATTTCGAACCCGACCCGCGCAGCGGGAAAATCCGGTTCACCCTGACCTTTAAGCAGAGCCTGCAGGACCATGAGCTCAGGCAGGACCGGGCTGGCAGCTTTCTGCGTTTCCGTTTTTCCGGCACACAGCAGCAGTTTGTCGATATGCAGGCCAGTATCTATCAGAATGTGATGCCCTTCCGCCCGGAAGCACGCCGTGCCGGGCAGGATGTCTTTATCAGCCAGCAAAGCTGCCCGCCAGATCAGCCGTTACCGGACACTTTTTCCGGCTGCTATTACATCCCGGTTTCTGCTGTCATTCCTCCGGCAGGGGAAAATTACCGGTAATTCAGGGTAGCGCTGTCGCTGTCTGCCGGGCTAAGATGCCGGCCCTGAGTTGTTTCTGACCACAGAAAAAACAGATCATCCGGAGAATGCGGTGAAAAAGCTATCGACCATGATTTTCGGCTGCCTGACCCTCGGTGCAGCATTTTCGGCCGCGGCCCAATGGCCGCCGGAAACCGGCGCCAAAGTGCCGGGCAATGCCCTTGAGTATCCGACCCGTTTATCCGCAGTAAATGATTCACTGGAACATATGCTGAACCAGGGGGCTGCGGTCATTACTACCTCACCGGGTACTGACGGCCCGATGGTAACGATAAAGAAAGGTAAACATTATATTATCTGTGTACTGAAAGGGGCGGGGACAGGTGCTGATCAGAACGTGGCGACATCAAAATGCTATCAAATGAACTGATACTGTGCTGAGATTCACGAAGATTGGCAGGGACCGGCGCAATGCCCGGCCTGCCAGGTCACCATATTCAGCAATTATTTAAAATCAACTTCCATTAATTCAGCAATCGTTGACCCGCGGGTGGATAAATAGCACCGGTCCAGATAGTCAGTGAATTTTTTCGGCGGAGACATACCAAGATCAATAATTTTTGAATTATCAAATACCACATTCAGCTCAGAAAAATGCCCGTACAGATTCATCGCCCGCAATACAATTCGTTCATTGCAGGGACCAAATAGCGAAGCGAATGTTTTTCGGCTGGCTGAAAGTTCCTTATAGGTGGCTTTACGGTAACGCTCAGCGACAGCCTCTTCGCCTGATGCCCTTGCCATCGCCTGATCGATTTCGGCAAAACTGACACTGTTCGAAGACCCGGCCGAAATATGGAAAATAGAGTCATTCAGGTTGTCTGCCAGCAGTAACATCACCAGCGCTTCGGCACAGTAATCGACAGAAATAACATCAATACGATCGCTGAGGTTACACGGGAAACGTCCCAGCATCAGAGCCATACGGAATACCCAGAAAATACTGGAAGAAGGTGTACACCCATATTCAGAGTGGCCAACCACGATGGATGGCCGGGCAATGATCAGCGGTAAATCAGGCAGTGTCTCAGCCATCATTTTTTCAATGGTGGCTTTGCTCCACGTATATTCGACAATATGCTGGTCACGTTCAGTATCGAGTTTATTTTCCGTTACCACCATATTGGGTTCAGGGGCACAGGACATGGCCGTACCAACGTGTAAGAATCGTTTCAGCCCTGCGACCTCACTCATGCGTTTGGCAAACTGTAACGTCCCTTCGACATTGACCTTCCAGATATAAGGGTTTTTACCAAATGATGCCACCGCGGCACAGTTCATCACATGGGTCACCGTGTCCAGCCGCGGATCATCGGCAAACTCCTGCGGAGAGGCTAAGTCACCCGGTAAAATATTGGCCGTGGTCAGGGTATTCAGTACTGACTCTCCCAGAGAAAACCTGGCTAAGTTTTCTTTAATTCTGACCAGTCCCTGTTCCGCGGATGCTGCTCTGACCAGTAACAGTAGCTGGCTTTTCTCTTTCTGTTTTAAAAGGTCAGCGACAACAGCGCCCCCCAGGAAGCCGGTCGCACCGGTAACTAAAATATGATTCATAATATTTAATTATTTATACACTCTGTAACATTTTAAGATCACCTGACAGACAGCACCCTCAGGCAGGAATAGTGGCAACGATATCGTCGGAAAATTGAAAAGCCGGGGTATTCTGGTGCCCCTTATATTAAATATTCTTTAAATAACAAAGAATAATAATTTCAGATTGCTTCTGGTAAAGGAATGACCGATAACACTCTCCTGCGCGGATTTTCAGATAACACAATGACGTTTAATGGTGCTTTTTCCGCAGCCCCTTTCCGTTCAATAATACTTTTCCTCAGCATTATTATTCAGTCAGTGATAATCGCTATTTTAACTTTTCATTTAACTAAGAACCCGAAAAAAAATCAATGCATTTATTATTTGTTTATATTTCTGTAAAAACAGAGATTCATAAGTTCATTAAAAAGTATAGCCTGAATCACTCGCGGTTTAACAAATGTTTATATTTTTCAGTCGAAACTGATATTTTAATTTAAAATAAATAAGTCTGTTATTGATTAATTTATTATTAAAGCCGCATTAAAACACTTTCAGATTATGAAAGTAAATATAACACTATGTTTTAAATGGTTAATTTTTAAATTTTTTCCTAAAAAAATCACAACTAAACAGCAAAAATAGTAAATTATTTAACAGATAATAAGGCAATAACAGACACTTGACACTCAGACAGTCTCAGAAAGGCTGACAGATGATGTTATGACTGAAAAACCGCTTACATCCGTCAGCCGATAAATAACGCAGGTTTCTGACAGTCACTGTTCAGAAAAATGATAAGGGTTTCTTATTGTTTATAATCCAGCGAATAAAAGCAGATGCAGAGATTTACAGGCTGTGCGATTCCGTATAATACCTTTAACAACCGGCTTTAGCTGCTGGTCATCCGCAGCACGGTGACTCAGCGCCTTGCGTATCTGTCGAAACAATCCGGCAGATATTTTCTGTCTGTGTCGGGTCAGCAGCCCCGGGGGGATAAGAGACGCTGATTATAAAAAACAGCTTAATATCAATATATTATATATTATCTTCCCGGTAATAACAGAGTCTGCAGCGTATCCGTTTCAGAACCAGTGTTTTCCTGTACTGACCGGCAGTGAAACCGGAATAATCACCGGTAATATCGTCAGCCAGTCAGAAATTTATCAGGACAGGTAGTCACCTCTGCAACGCTGAAACTTCCGCGCTGCGGATTTGGGGTTTATCTGCCTTGTGGTGTCCGGCAGCCAGTCCGCAGAGTACAGCCGGCTTCCCTGCGGGGATAATCTACGGCCACAGGCAGAGGACAGAGAAAATTACAACGCGTCTGCACAGGCAGCAGCCGAACTCCAGGCCCATTGAAAATTATAGCCGCCCAGCCAGCCGGTAACATCCACAACTTCACCAATAAAATACAACCCCGGCACATCACGGGCTTCCATGGTGCGTGAAGAAAGCTGGTCAGTATCAACCCCACCCAGTGTGACTTCAGCGGTACGGTAACCTTCAGTGCCGTTTGGTTGTATTGTCCAGCAGGTCAGCTGTTGTACCAGCAGCTGTTGCTGCTTCTGATTCAGTTGCTTCAGGGTAATATCCGGTACTGTCTGCAGCTGTTGCAGTATCTCCGTCAGACGTTTTGGTAAAATTTTTGCCAGGCAGTTTTTCAGGCTGAGATTGGGGTGCGCTGTCCGCTGCGTGTCCAGAAATTCCGGCAGACTGATATCCGGCAATAAATTGATGGTCAGGGATTCACCGGGTTGCCAGTAACTGGAAATCTGCAACATAGAGGGGCCGGACAGTCCGCGATGAGTAAACAGCATCGCCTCTTTAAATAATTGTCCCTGTGCTGCACTCACCGTGACCGGCAGAGCGACCCCGGACAACGTCCGGAGTTGCTCCAGTAAAGGTTTATGCAACGTAAAAGGGACCAGTGCAGCACGGGTCGGAAATACCCGCAGCCCGAACTGCGCGGCCACTTTATAACCATACGGGGTCGCGCCCAGCCCGGGCATAGACAGTCCGCCAGAAGCGATAACAAGTTTGCGAGCACTTACTTCAGATCCGTTCACCTGCAGCAGGTAGTCACCCGTTTCCGTACGTGCAGTACTCAGAATGTCGCTGCGCAGCCGCAGAGTGACATTACCTGCCTGACATTCCGTCAGCAGTAAGTCGACAATCTGCTGTGCTGAGTCATCACAAAACAGCTGGCCGAGGGTTTTTTCATGCCAGGCAATACCATGACGCCCCACCAGCTCAATAAAATCCCACTGTGTGTAGCGAGCAAGTGCTGACTTACAAAAGTGCGGATTATGTGAAAGGTAGGCGGCAGGTTCAGTGTACAGATTGGTAAAGTTACAGCGCCCGCCGCCGGACATCAGGATTTTACGGCCCGCTTTTTTGCCGTTATCCAGCACCAGCACTTTCAGGCCGCGCTGTCCGGCCTGAGCCGCGCAAAACAGCCCGGCAGCCCCTGCGCCCACAACGATTACGTCAAACTTTTCCATACTTCCCCCGCCGAAAAACGGCTGATTGTAGAGATATGCGTGACCCGACTCCAGAATGAAAATTTCTCAGCCGGCGGGATACAACATAACTTGATAATTTTTAAGTGATTTTAAAACAAAATATTCCGCCACCGGCCACTGCCATGTAAAAAAAAGGAGATTTCTCTTTCCTGAATGGACCTCTGTCGCTGATAATGCGCGGGGTTCATGTCCTCAAAAAATGGCGTAACGTTTATGCTTCATCTTTTTGCTGGTATCGATTTAAGTACTGGCCTACTACTGATAGTTGCTCTGCTGTTTGTTTTGTTTTACGAAGCAATCAACGGATTCCATGATACCGCTAATGCAGTGGCGACGGTAATTTATACCCGTGCCATGCGTGCGCAGCTGGCTGTTGCAATGGCGGGGATCTTTAACTTTCTGGGAGTTCTGTTGGGAGGACTGAGCGTAGCCTATGCTATCGTTCATATGCTGCCGACGGATCTGCTGCTGAATGTCGGTTCAGCCCATGGCTTAGCTATGGTCTTTTCCATGTTGCTGGCAGCAATTATCTGGAACCTCGGCACCTGGTATTTTGGTCTGCCGGCCTCCAGTTCCCATACATTGATCGGCGCAATTATCGGCATTGCGCTGACAAATGCACTGGTCACCGACAGTTCACTGATTGATGCACTGAATATCCCGAAAGTCATTAATATCTTTATGTCGCTGATACTGTCACCGATCGTCGGGATGGTACTGGCAGGGGTATTGATTTTTCTGCTGCGGAAATACTGGAGCGGGACGCGTAAGCGCTCACGGATCCATATGACGCCAGCCGAACGTGAAAAGATTGATGGCAAGAAAAAGCCGCCTTTCTGGACACGGATTGCATTAATTGTCTCAGCAGTGGGTGTCAGTTACTCACACGGTGCGAATGACGGACAGAAAGGCATTGGTCTGATTATGCTGGTCCTGATTGGCGTGGCACCGGCCGGATTTGTCGTCAACATGAATGCATCCGGATACGATATTACCCGTACCCGTGACGCGGTTGATCATCTGCAACAGTATTACCAGCAGAACAGTCAGTCACTGCAGTCGATTATTGCGCCGTCGGTAACGCCGGTTGTGATCAGCACGCCGGTGGAAGAGTTCCATTGCAGTAATGAACGGGCACTGGAAGCTGTTGCCCATGCCCGTGCAATGCTGACAAACCTCAGCAGTTATGACCAGCTGACGGTCGAAAACCGTGCCCAGATGCGACGTTTGCTGCTGTGTATTTCGGATACCGCGGATAAAGTGGCCAAACTGCCGCAAACCAGCAGTCAGGATCGCCGTTTCCTTGATGATTTACGCCATGACCTGCTCGGAACCATCGAGTATGCACCGGTCTGGATTATCGTTGCGGTTGCGCTGGCCTTGTCACTGGGCACCATGGTTGGCTGGCGTCGCGTCGCTACCACTATTGGTGAAAAAATCGGCAAGAAAGGCATGACATACGCACAGGGGATGGCGGCGCAGGTGACGGCGGCTACCTCTATCGGTATTGCCAGTTATACGGGTATGCCTGTATCGACCACCCATATACTGTCATCATCCGTTGCCGGGACGATGCTGGTCGATGGTGGCGGCCTGCAAAGCAAAACCATCAAGAATATTGTGATGGCATGGGTCCTGACTCTGCCGGTCTCTATTCTGTTATCGGCGGGCCTTTACTGGATTGCGCTGCATATTATTTAATCAGCCACGTAAAGTTATCGCGACTAAAAGCTGCCTCTGCCGGGGCAGCTTTTTTTTCCCCTGGCCGCCGCTAATGCCAGATAATCAGCCCTGCCAGGCTGATCACTATAAGGGCACACAGGCTACTGGTCAGAATAAACTGCCGGCGCAGCCGTTCACAACGCCGGATAAATTCCTCATCATGGTGATCCAGGTAACGTTTTTCATAGATATAGCGTACCAGTCGCATCTGCTTCGAGGGCTGGCCATGTGCGGTAAAAAAACCGCCACCGTCCACAAACTGATACAGTAACGGATCACAGCCACGCATCACCACCAGCAAGGTACGTAATGAAGAAACATACCTCAGCATATTAATGACACAGACAATACAGAGCCCGATAAAAAGTGCCGTTGTGTTTATCATCATTCCCCTCTGCCTGTCCCCTTGTCACACCGCTATATCATACAGCTGGCCACAGCCGTGATGACTATTGATTAGTACAGATAATATTTTTCCGTCCGGTAAGTGAATATTCATTATAACCCGGGAGGAAAAAAGCACGCTGCTTTGACCCGTTTCATCGCTGGCGTACTGCCAGACAGGCGATAATCATTCTATACTCACTTCTGCCGCCCTATGGTAGGATAAATTCACAGCACACAGTAGAAAATCGCCATAGTGGTCAGCAACCTGTCGTTGATATGCCTTTGCTGATCCCTACCTTTTTCGTATTAAGGAGTCTGTCATGTCTTATAAACATATTCTGGTCGCCGTTGATCTTTCCCCGGAAAGTCAGCTGCTGGTTGAAAAAGCGGTCTCACTCGCCAGCCCTTACAATGCTAAAGTGTCATTAATTCATGTCGACGTTAATTACTCTGATCTTTATACCGGTCTGATTGACGTTAATCTGGGAGATATGCAGAAACGTATTTCCGAAGAGACTCAGTCAGCACTGACTCACCTGTCAACCAGCGCCGGTTATCCCATCAGTCAGACCCTGAGTGGCAGCGGCGATTTGGCACAGGTACTGATTGATGCGATCCATAAATATCATGCTGACCTGGTGATCTGTGGTCACCATCAGGATTTCTGGAGCAAACTGATGTCCTCGGCCCGCCAGTTAATCAATACCGTACATATCGATATGCTGATTGTGCCGATGAAAGACGAAGAATAACCGGTAACAGTCACAGGCCCTGATAAGGGTGTTCTCTGTCAGACGACAGTGACCGGAGAGTAAGTAATTACTCACTCTCCGGTCAGCAAATTGCCGGCTGGCCGGAAACCGTTACTCTGCCGGGGCCAGTGACGGATAGATATCAAACCGATGACTTTTGGTAACTACCGCCGAAGAGGTTGCAACCCCGTCGAGAGGTTCAGCATAGTCAGGGCGCTTCACTACAATACGTTTTTTGGCCAGTAACCGGGCCGGAGACAGTAACCCGTCAGCGTCTTCATCTGCCCCGACCAGAGACTGAAACACCCGCATTTCTTTCTTTACCATGGCACTTTTCTGCCGGTGCGGATACATCGGGTCCAGATAGACCACATCCGGACGCGGGGTGATGTCGGCCAGGGCCTGATGACTGGTGGCATGGATCAGGGTCAGCCGCTGCCGCAGCCAGGGACCGATTTCCGCATCACGGTAACCGCGTTGTAAACCATCGTCCAGCAACGCCGCCACAACCGGATGACGTTCCAGCATTCTGACACGGCAGCCGGCAGACGCCAGTACAAAAGCATCACGTCCCAGTCCTGCAGTCGCGTCCACCACCTCCGGCAGATAGTTGCCTTTAATCCCGACGGCTTTGGCTACCGCCTCACCACGTCCGCCGCCAAATTTACGCCGGTGGGCCATGGCGCCGGATACAAAGTCGACATAAATGCCGCCCAGCTTTGGCTCATCACGTTTACGTAATTCCAGGTGTGACGCCGTCATCACCAGCGCCATCGGCGCCTGCTGATCATGGGTCAGTTGCCAGCGTTCAGCTAAAACAGATAAGGCGCCGTCTCCGGCGCCCGTTTCATCAATCAGACAAATATTCACCCGCGGGTTATCCCTTAATCCCGTAGTGTTCCAGCATCGCATCCAGCTGTGGTTCACGGCCACGGAAACGACTGAACAGCACCATCGGTTCTTCGGAACCGCCACGGCTCAGAATGTTGTCGAGGAAAGACTGTCCGGTCTCACGGTTAAAAATACCTTCCTCTTCAAACCGCGAGTAGGCATCAGCAGCCAGCACATCCGCCCACAGATAGCTGTAGTAACCCGCGGCGTAGCCCCCGGCAAAGATATGGCTGAAGGCATGCGGGAAACGCCCCCATGAGGGTGACGGTACTACCGCAACCTGTTTTTTCACTTCCTGCAAGGTTTCCAGCAGACGGGCCCCTTTGGCCGGGTCATATTCCGCATGTAACCGGAAATCAAACAGCCCGAACTCCAGCTGACGCAGGATAAACATGGCTGCATTATAGTTTTTCGCCGCCAGCATTTTCTCCAGCAGCGCTTCCGGCAGCGGTTCACCGGTTTCATAATGGCCGGAAATAAATGCCAGCGCTTCCGGTTCCCAGCACCAGTTTTCCATAAACTGGCTTGGCAGCTCTACGGCATCCCAGGGAACCCCGTTAATACCGGAAACCCCGGCGGTGTCGATTTCGGTCAGCATATGATGCAGGCCGTGACCAAATTCATGGAATAAAGTGATCACTTCATCATGGGTAAACAGTGCCGGTTTACCCTTCAGCGGACGGTTAAAGTTGCAGGTCAGGTAAGCGACCGGTTTCTGTAAGGAGCCATCGGCTTTACGCATCCGGCCAGCACAGTCATCCATCCACGCCCCGCCCCGTTTATGCTCCCGGGCATACAGATCCAGATAGAAGCTGCCCCGCAGTTCACCGCGTTCATCGTACAGTTCAAAGAAGCGGACATCCGGATGCCAGACATCCACATCCTTACGTTCTCTGGCGGTAATACCGTAAATACGTTTTACCACTTCAAACAGACCACTGACGGCCCGGTCTTCAGGGAAATAAGGGCGCAGTTGTTCGTCGCTGATGGTGTACAGGTACTGTTTCTGTTTCTCAGCATAGAAGGTGATATCCCAGGCTTCCGGGTTATCCACGTTATAGTGCTGTCGGGCAAATTCACGTAACCGGGCCAGCTCTTTTTCACCCTGCGGACGGGCACGTGTCGCCAGGTCTGACAGGAAATCCAGCACATGACGGGGAGAGGTTGCCATTTTCGTTGCCAGTGATTTTTCGGCAAAAGAGCCAAAGCCGAGTAACTGAGCCAGCTCATGGCGCAGGGCCAGTTCTTCTTCGATCAGCGGGCCATTATCCCATTGACCGGCATTCGGTCCCTGGTCAGAAGCGCGGGTGCTGTAGGCACGATACATTTCTTCGCGCAGGGCCCGGTTTTCGCAGTAGGTCATTACCGGCAGATAACTCGGAATGTCCAGAGTCAGTAACCAGCCCTGCTGCTCTCTGGCTTCGGCCTGCGCTTTTGCCGCCGCCAGTGCACTTTCCGGCATCCCGGCCAGTTCGGCTTCATCGGTGATCAGCTTACTCCAGCCCATGGTCGCATCCAGCACATTGTTACTGTAAGCCGCACCAATTTCTGACAAGCGGGAAGCGATTTCGCCATAGCGTTGCTGCTTCTCTTCCGGCAGACCGATACCGGATAATTCGAAATCACGCAGTGCATTATCGACAGTTTTTTTCTGCGCAGTACTCAGGGTTTCATAACTGTCGCCTTCCTTCAGGCTGACATACGCCTGATACAGCCCTTTATGCTGCCCTGCCCAGGTGCCATATTCCGATAATAAGGGCAGAACCTGCTCATAGGCCTGACGGAGTTCAGGGCTGTTTTTCACTGAGTTCAGGTGACTGACCGGCGAGAACAGGCGGCTCAGCCGATCATCGCTCTCTGCCAGCGGCTGACATAATGTTTCCCAGCGATAAGGGCCGCCCTGTGCCACGACTTTTTCGACCGTGGCACGGCATTGCTGTAAAGCTTCAGTAAGGGCCGGCACCACATGTTCAGGCTTAATCAACGAAAACGGGGGCAGTGTGAACGGAGTCAGTAACGGGTTAGTCATAACACAATCCTGTTGATGTTAGGGGGCGCTCAGCATGCGCGATAGGATCAGGATGGGGGCGGACCGACAGAAAATCAATGTCCTGCCGCCAGGCAGATCACGGAATTTTATCTGCAGACGCCCTGAGCGCCCGGCCGGCCAGCGGTGACCGCCGGATAAATAACCGCCCTGACTACTGTGCGTCAGCCAATACTGCTATACTCGCCGCCCGGCCGCATAACGCTGCCGGACAGGCTGAAATTTGTCTCTACCGTGAGGGTGTGACGATAGCCGGGTTTACATCTCACAGAACAAAAAATCCCACTAAGGTTAATAACATGCTGAGCTATCGTCATAGTTTCCATGCAGGTAATCATGCGGATGTCTTAAAACATACCGTACAGAGCCTGATCATTCAGTCACTGCAGGAAAAAGAGAAACCTTTCCTCTACCTGGACACCCATGCCGGTGCCGGACGTTATCTGCTGAACAGCGAACATGCTGAACGCACGGGCGAATATCTGGAAGGGATTGCCCGTATCTGGCAGCATCCGGAAGCCCCGCAGCAACTGGCCCCTTATCTGGCCGCGGTCAGTGCACTGAATCCGTCAGGTCGCCTGAAATATTATCCCGGCTCGCCACTGATTGCCCGTCATATGCTGCGCGGGCAGGATACGCTGCAACTGACCGAGCTGCACCCGTCAGACTTTCCGCTGTTGCGTAATGAGTTTCTTAAAGATGAACGTGCGCGGGTGTCCCGTGCCGACGGCTATCAACAGCTGAAATCAAAACTGCCCCCTCCTTCCCGTCGCGGGCTGGTGCTGATTGACCCGCCTTACGAGCTCAAAACCGATTATCAGGCCGTGGTGGCCGGTATTCAGGAAGGCTATAAGCGTTTTGCGACCGGGGTTTACGCTTTATGGTATCCGGTGGTATTACGTCAGCAAATCAAACGGATGCTGAACGACTTACAGGCGACCGGCATTAAACGGATTTTACAAATTGAACTGGCCGTGCGTCCGGACAGTGACCAGCGCGGCATGACCGCATCAGGCATGATTGTGATTAACCCGCCCTGGAAACTGGCATCCGATATGGAAGCGGTTTTACCCTGGCTGCACAAGCAGCTGGTGCCCTCAGGCACCGGACACACCCTGGTTAACTGGGTCGTTCCTGAATAACCCTCGTTTTAAATCTCAAAAACCGCAAAATCATATGCCAGTTCGGTCGCCGGAAAGACCGACTGGCATTCTGCCAGTAAACGTGGCATATCCCCGGTGCCGTAACGTGAGCTGAAATGGGTTGCGATCAGCCGTTTAGCGCCGGCATCCCTTGCGGTACAGGCTGCCTGAACCGTCGTCGAGTGGCCACGGCTATTGGCTTTTTCTGCCATCGCCGCCTCCAGTGTGGTTTCATGGACCATCACATCCACGTTTTCTGCCAGTAACCGGCCGGCGGCTGACGGGGCAGTGTCACCAAAAATAGCCACTGATTTGCCTTTAATCGCCGGCCCCAGATAGTCACGCCCCGCCACATGCCGTCCGTCCGGCAGAATAATAGTCGCGCCCTGCTTCAGTTGCTGAAACCAGGGACCGGAAGGGATGCCTTCGGCTTTCAGCCGCGCGGCATCCAGGTAACCGGGTTTATCATATTGTTCAATACGATAGCCAAAGCAAGGCACCACATGGCTGAGGGGAAAGGCGGTCACCCGGTACCCGCCGTCATCGAAAATAACACCTTCATCAATTTCGATAATCTCCAGCGGGAAACTGACCCATGAGCCACTGAGTGACAGGGCATTATCGATAAATGCCCTGATACCGGCCGGACCATAGACAGTCAGCGGCTGGCTGATACTGCTCATGGAGCGGCTGGTCAGCAGGCCGGGCAAACCAAAAATATGGTCGCCGTGCAAATGTGTAATAAAAATCTTTTCCAGCTTGCCGGGTTTTAACGCACTGCGCATATATTGGTGCTGCGTGGCTTCACCACAGTCAAATAACCAGTCGCCTGCCGCTGGCAGCGTCAGCGCAATCGCGGTGACATTACGCTGCAGGCTGGGTGTGCCGGCACAGGTGCCAAGAAAGGTGAGGTACATGCTATGCTTCCGGATATTCAGTCAGAACCAGCCCGCATCCTATCACAACTATAGGTGCAAACTTTGCGGCATTTACCAGAGTCGCGTTACACTGGTAGCAATGAATACAGCACAGCAGAAACAGCCGCAGGCGCCCCGCAGTGGTCTGCATAACCGAATCACCCTCTGCGTAACCCGAAAACGGACGGACATTTTCAATGACTAAACATTATGACTATCTTGCCATTGGCGGCGGCAGCGGCGGTATCGCCTCAATTAACCGCGCGGCAATGTACGGTAAGAAATGTGCCCTGATTGAAGCGAAAGCACTGGGCGGTACCTGTGTTAACGTCGGTTGTGTACCGAAAAAAGTCATGTGGCACGCTGCACAGATTTCTGAAGCCATTCGTTTATACGGCCCTGATTATGGGTTTGATACCACCATTAATCATTTTGACTGGGCAACACTGGTAAAAAGCCGTACCGCCTATATCGACCGCATCCATACCTCTTACGATAACGTGCTGGGAAAAAACAACGTCGATGTGATTAAAAGCTTTGCCCGTTTTGTTGATGCGCATACGGTCGAGGTGAACGGCGAACAGATTACGGCTGACCATATTCTGATTGCCACCGGCGGACGCCCGGCGCATCCGGATATTCCCGGCGCTGAGTGGGGTATTGATTCCGACGGCTTCTTTGAGCTGGATGCATTACCGAAGCGTGTTGCTGTGGTCGGTGCCGGTTATATCGCGGTGGAAATTGCGGGGGTGGTCAACGGACTGGGGGCCGAAACGCATCTGTTTGTCCGTAAGCAGTCACCTTTGCGCCAGTTTGATCCGCTGCTGTCTGACACCCTGGTAGAAGTGATGAACGCCGAGGGGCCGTCACTGCATACTCAGGCAGTGCCGAAACAAGTCGACAAAAACAGCGATGGCAGCCTGACCCTGACCCTGGAAAACGGCGAACAATATACGGTTGACTGTCTGATATGGGCGATTGGCCGTCAGCCTGCCACCGATAACCTGAACCTGCAGGCCAGCGGCGTGGCACTGAATGAGAAAGGCTGCATTGTGGTGGATAAATTCCAGAACACCAGTGTCAGTGGGATCTATGCTGTCGGTGATAATACAGGGGCCGTGGAACTGACACCGGTCGCGGTTGCTGCCGGTCGCCGGTTATCCGAACGTTTGTTTAATAACAAACCGGCAGAACACCTGGATTACAGTAATATCCCGACAGTGGTTTTCAGCCATCCGCCTATCGGGACGGTCGGATTATCCGAACCGGAGGCACGCCAGCAGTACGGCGATGACGCGGTGAAAGTCTATACATCATCATTTACTGCCATGTATACCGCCGTCACCCGCCATCGCCAGCCTTGCCGGATGAAACTGGTGTGTGTCGGTGCCGATGAAAAAATTGTCGGTATCCACGGTATTGGTTTTGGTGTCGATGAAATGCTGCAGGGCTTTGCCGTGGCACTGAAAATGGGTGCCACCAAAAAAGATTTCGACAACACTGTCGCTATCCACCCGACCGGTGCAGAAGAGTTTGTTACCATGCGCTAAAGTGGCCTGGCCGGACGATGGCTGTCCGGCCGCTACTCAATACTGAAAGCCTGTTACCGGCTTTCAGTATTGACGCCACCTGCCGTTAGCCGGTTATATCACCCGGATATCCGCACGCCACAAAGCAATAAAACATCCTGTTTACCTGCCTGCCTGATAACAACCTTCGTCTGACGCTTTTTCGGGACGCCGGACCGGAACAATATCCCGAAATCCTTTTTACCGCGCTGGCCGGCGAACCGCCACACGTCGTTACAGGTCGAATTGTGCAGCGTCGCTGCGGGTAAGTTCACTAGTCAATCTGGTGCAGTGCCTGACCCACTGCGTCAAACAGACGATCCAGCTCCGCTGGCCGGGTATTAAACATCGGCCCGAATTGCAGGGTATCCCCGCCAAAACGTACATAGAATCCGGCTTTCCATAGGGCTATTCCCGCGTCAAATGGCCGGATTACCGTATCGCCGTCACGGGGTGCCAGCTGGATTGCACCGACCAGCCCGCAGTTACGGATATCAGTCACATTCGGACAGCCGCGCAACGCATGGAGTTTGGTTTCAAATACCGGAGCCAGCTCAGCCGACTGCCCCACCAGCTGCTCTCTTTCCAGTAATTGCAGGGTGGCAAGTCCGGCCGCACAGGCGACCGGATGCCCTGAATAAGTATAACCATGAGCAAACTCTGCCGCGTGTTCCGGTAATGCCTGCGACATATAGGTCTGATAGATTTCATGGCTGGCAACCACACCGCCCAGCGGAATTGCGCCATTAGTGATCTGTTTGGCAAAATTCAGGATATCCGGCGTCACACCAAAGAACTCAGCACCGGTCCAGCGTCCCATACGTCCAAAGCCAGTGATTACCTCATCAAAAATCAGCAGGATATTATGCTGGTCACAGATATCACGCAGCCGCTGCAGATAACCCTGTGGCGGAATAATCGCCCCGGCAGAGCCGGACAGCGGCTCAACAATCACTGCCGCAATATTCGACGCATCATGCAGTTCAATCAGCTTCAGCATTTCGTCAGCCAGTGCGACACCTCCGGTCGCCGCCATCCCCGGGGTAAACGCATGACCCGCCTGTAAGGTATGAGGTAAATGATCAGCATCCATCAGCTGACCGAACATCTTACGATTACCGCCGATCCCCCCGAGACTGCTACCGCCGACATTCACCCCATGGTAGCCCCTGGCCCGGCCGATAAATTTAGTTTTTGACGGCTGACCTTTAGCACGCCAGTATCCGCGGGCCATTTTGATCGCCGTATCGGCCGACTCCGATCCCGACCCGGTAAAAAAGACATGGTCCAGTGTACCGGGCATATGCTCTGCTATTTTCTCTGCCAGCCGGAATGATAAGGGATGGCCATATTGAAATGCCGGTGCATAGTCGAGAGAAGCGAGTTGTTTTGCCACTGCCTGCTGGATTTCACTGCGGCAATGGCCCGCACCACAGGTCCATAATCCGGACAGGCTGTCAAATAACTGACGCCCTTTATCGTCAGTCAGCCAGCGTCCGTTCGCTGAGACAATAAAACGCGGATCACGCTGAAAATGACGGTTAGCACTGAAGGGCATCCAGTGGGACTGCAAATTAAGACCGGAAGTTGCTATCGATTCAGACATAGTGGTTCCTCATAACAGGGATGAAGAACAGTGTGCAGCCAACCCGGCGTCAGGTTAAATGCATATTAGCGAACCTTTAGTTATCAAAATACTCATCTATATTAAAAACTTATCTCTTTGCCCCTGCAGGGAGATTATCATCAGATAATCCCCCTGTTGCCCGGCACAGACCCGGCGGTGCCGGGAACCGATTATCCCTGATGATAGACGGGGATAGCACCAAAGAGAATTCCGCCAGCCAGCAGCATCAAACTGATAAATATTCCCCATTTGATAGAAAATCGCTGATGATCACCAATATCCACTTTCGCCAGACCGACCAGCAGATAGACAGAGGGTACCAGCGGACTCAGTAAATGGAACGGCTGTCCGACAATCGAGGCCCGGGCAATTTCTTCCGCTGAAATACCATATCCGGCAGCGGTCTGGGCTATCACCGGCAGAATGCCAAAGTAGAAGGCATCATTAGACATAAAGAAAGTGAATGGCAGACTGATAACCGCCGTAAATACTGCCAGGTAAGGGCCAAAGCTGTGGGGTATCACCGACAGCAGACTTTTTGCCATCGCATCCACCATGCCGGTACCGGATAAAATACCGGTAAATATTCCGGCGGCGAAAATCAGTGACGTGACTGCCAGCACATTGCCCGCATGGGCGCTGATACGCTCTTTCTGCTGCTCCAGTGACGGATAATTCAGCATTGCCGCAATAGCAAATGCCAGCATAAATAATATCTGGATCGGTAACGTGCCCATCACCAGCATCACCAGTAATACTGTGGTCAGAATAAAATTAGGCCAGAACATTTCAGGCCGCCGGTTAGCCGCGCCGGCAGTTTCATCACCGGTGTCGGGACTGATATTCCGGTTATCCGGAACGGCAACGGTGATCATGCCCAGCCGCCGCCGTTCTGCCAGACCAAACCAGACGGCAAGCCCGACCAGCGAACAACAGGCCACCAGCATCGCGGGGATCATCGGAATAAAAATATCCAGCGCATCAATACGTAAAGCTGCCGCGGCTCTTGCTGTGGGTCCGCCCCATGGCGAAAGATTCATAATACCGCTGGCAAGGTTCACCAGGCAGGTCATCGCCAGTATGTTCATGCCGAGCTTACGATATAATGGCAGAAATGCGGCAATAGCAATCATATAAGTGGTTGAACTGTCGCCATCCAGCGAAACCAGTAAGGTCAGTATTGCGGTTCCCATCAGGACTTTTAATGGGTCACCGCGCACAATTTTCAGAATAAAACGTACCAGCGGGTCAAACAGGCCGGCATCAATCATCAGGCCGAAATACAGAATCGAAAATGTCAGCATCACACCGGTGGGTGCCAGTTTTTTCACCCCGTCCAGCATCATATCTCCCAGTCCATAATAAAACCCGCCTGCCAGAGCAAACAATGTCGGCACAATGATCAGAGCGATCAGCGCAGACATCCGTTTGGTCATAATCAGGTACATAAAGCAAACGACCATCGCAAAACCCAGAATCGTCAACACGCTGCTACCCTCCGGCATTGTTCAGAATAAAAAAATCTGCGGCGGTTATCTGTCAGCCTTTTCCGGGGCTGACCAGACCCTTTTTTCCACCGGCAAAGAAGAAAGTTTCTTGTTTTATCTGAACACAGCTAAACACAAAACCAGCTTATTAATTAACATTTAATAAACATTTAAATCAGAAAATCGATATACATCATGTTTTGCTTTTTTCGGCGAATAATTTTGTGATCAGAATCGGATAAACACCGGAGAGACGGCATTCAGAGAACCGGCCGGACAGAAAAGAGAGCCTGAAGGTATCAAAGCGGGGAACGGGAAGAAACAATAGCGCCCGGACAAGTCCCTCCGTCCGGTATTACTGTCATCTGCTTTATAATGATGCTGCCGTGGTAATACGCTGCTACATACCGTGATCAGTTGCTCTTTCTCAGCCTGATACGGCAGGCTTCAATCACCCAGGCAGAAAAGTTTTCGCTGCTTTCTTTCTTTAATGATTCCTGAATATCACTCAGGATATGGTGTGGAAAACGAATATGTTTAGCACGTGTTTTCGAGGTACTCATTTTCATTGTTTATAACTCCTTTAATTCTTCACTCACTGTAACTCAATCGTTATAGCCAAAAATAAAACCGGTACACCATTCTTTAAGACACGGCTGAGATCCTGAATAGTCAGAAAATCACCGAAATTAACAGCAAATGCCATCTTCTGGTAAACAATTACAACAGAATTTTATATTTCGATTAATGAAATTTTGTTCCAGAGGGTGTTTTACGCTGTTTATCTGCTGTGCGGTGCCTGACAAGCCCGCACGTTTTTTCAGCAATACAGCACAGGGACGGAAAACCGGACAAATTACATGGATAAAAATAGCCGGAGAGCGCTGTACCCACCGACAGGCGGCCAGAGAGTCTTAATAGCAGACTGTTTTATTCTGCCGGGGCTGAAAAACAGAAAAAATAATCTCAGAAATGAAACATAAAATAAGTTTTCTATTTCCGGTTCAGGTGAAAACTTATAAGTATGCTAAAAAAATACGCCTGAAATTAACTTATATTACCTTACTTATACATTAATTTAACCTGCTGCCAGGTATAAAAAATAAACACCGCCGATTATCCCGCCGTCAGAAAGCCTTAATTTCCGGAAATCCGTCCTTTGCTGCAAGACGCAAAATAAAAAAACCATTAATTTCATCAAGATAAAATTTATCAGCCATTGGCACGCCCGTTGCAATAGATAACCAGGATTAGCAAACGCGTTATTTCACTGGTTTTATTCTATTGTTTACAGGAGCTATATCATGACTATGGAAACAATTTCCCTTTCAGGCATGGATTTACTGCATAACGCAGCAGGGAATAAAGGCACTGCATTCAGCGAGCAGGAACGTAAAAGTAAACATCTGGAAGGGTTACTGCCACCGTCCATAGAATCACTTGACCTGCAGGTTCAGCGCGTACTGAATCATCTGGACAGCAAAAAAGACGACCTGGAACGTTATATCTATCTGATTGGCCTTGAAGAACGTAATGAGGTCGTCTTCTATAAAACCGTTATGTCCGATCCGAAACGCTTCATTCCGATCCTGTACGATCCAATCGTTGCCGACGCCTGCCTGGAGTTTGGCCATATCTATCGTCGTCCGCGCGGTATGTACATTACCCGCCATATGAAAGGCCGTATGGCCGAAGTACTGAAAAACTGGCCAGTCAAAGATGTTCGATTTATCTGTGTCTCTACCGGTGGACGTATTCTTGGCCTGGGCGATATCGGGGCGAACGGCATGGGGATCCCTATCGGTAAACTGCAACTGTATACCGCCTGTGCTGCTGTTCCTCCGGAATGTTTACTGCCGGTACTGTTCGATATCGGTACCACTAACGAAAAACTGCGTGCTGATCCGCTGTATCTGGGTACCCGCGAAGCACCTGTCAGCGAGCAGGAACTGAACGAACTGACCGAAGAGTTTGTGCAGGCAGTTCAGACGGTGTTCCCTGGCTGTTGTATTCATTTTGAAGACTGGAAAGGCACTGATGCGATCCGTTATCTGGACCGCTATAAAGATAAAGTGCTGTGCTACAACGATGATATTCAGGGCACCGCCAGCGTTGCACTGGCCGGTATCGCCAGCGCGATGAACATCACCGGTTCCAGCCTGACAGAACAACGGGTGCTGTTCTACGGCGCAGGTTCTGCCGGTATCGGTATCGGTAAACTGATTTGTGCAGAGCTGCGTGATCTGGGCCTGTCAGAAGAACAAGCCCGTTCACGCATTGCCTACATGGATATCAACGGTCTTATCGAAACCTCCCGTCAGGATCTGAGTCCGGAACAACAGAAGTTTGCTCTGGATGCGAAACCTTCCCGTGATTTAGTGCAGGTGATTGAAGATTTCAAACCGACCATTCTGTTTGGTGTCAGTACCAGCGCCGGTGCCTTTACCCGTGAGGTGGTAGAAAAAATGAGTGAAATTAATCCGCGGCCAATTATTTTTGCTCTGTCTAATCCCACCAGCAAAGTGGAATGTACAGCTGAGCAGGCATATACCTGGTCCGGAGGTAAAGCCCTGTTTGCGGCCGGTGTCCAGTTCCCGGAATTTGATATGGACGGCAAAACCTTCCTGCCCGGCCAGGCAAATAATTTCTACATTTACCCGGCCATTGGCCTGGCAACCTACGCCGCCAGACCGCTGCTACTAAACGATGAATGCTTTATTGTGGCCGCTCATGCAACCGCTGAGCAGGTGACCGCCGACATGCAGAAAAAAGGCATGCTGTATCCGAGCCAGGACAATATTCTGGAGACCGAAATCACCACCGCAACCCGTATTGTCGAATACATGTTTGACAGCGGACTGGCACAGGCTGAACGTCCGGCGAATATCCGCAGCTGGATCGAAGAGATGCTTTATAAACCTCACTATTAATTCCCCGACTGAGGTTTATTTCAGGGACAGTATTTCAGGGGCGTTTACCCGCCCCTTTTTTCCATCAGGAGAAAATCATGAACTTCTTTATTTCCACTCTGCATGAGAATCCCGATATTGCGATTTACCTGACCCTCGCATTAGGCGCATGGTTTGGTACCTTTACCTTCGGAAAATTCAGTCTTGGGGTGGTCACCAGTACATTAATTGCCGGACTACTGATAGGTCAGCTCGACTTACATATTTCCCCGGTCATGCAATCGACGTTTTTTGATATGTTCCTGTTCGCCGTCGGTTATGCGGTGGGCCCGGAATTTATTCGTGCCCTGAAAAGTGACGGTCTGCCTCAGGTAGTGTTTACGGTAATTATCTGTCTGTCAGGACTGGGAACCGCCATTCTGTTAGGCAAAATCTTCCACTATGACAGCGCGCTGACCGCAGGGTTACTGTCCGGGGGATATACTAACTCGACGGTGCTGGGTGTAGCGTCCAGTGTGATGTCCCAGAATGCCGCGGCTGCGGCTGCATTACTGCCGGTCGCCTATGCGGTTACCTATCCGTTTGGTACCGCCGGTTCTGCCTGGTTCCTGGCAACCCTGGGCCCCAGACTGATGGGAATTAACCTGCCCGAAGCCTGCCGTGACTACGAAAAAACGCATAGCCGCCACCAGGAAATTAAAGATTCTGCGTACATTGCCCATGTCGCCAGAGCACTGACTGTGCAAAACCCCGATTTTGACCAAAAAACGGTCGCGCAGGCAGAAGATATGCTGGGACATAAAGTATTTATCCGCCGTATTCGTTATCAGCCACAAGGTCCGGTGACACAGTGCGAAGCCGATACCCTGCTGACTCAGGGCGCGGAAATTATTGCCTCCGGCAGCCTGCAGGATATTGTCGCCAGTCAGTCGCTGATTGGTCCGGAAAGTGCCGATATTAACCTGCTTAATTTTGCCACTGAGAAACTGGATATTGTCCTCAGTAAACAGGCGGCACGCGGTAAAACCCTCGGCGAGCTGGTCTATACCGAGTTCAGCCGTCCCGGCCATGGTATTTTTCTGCTTTCCGTCACCCGTGCCGATGAAACACTGCCGCTGGATATGGATTTAGCCCTGAAACCCGGCGATGTACTGACCGTCAAAGGTGAAGGCAAAGATGTCGCCGCCCTGGCCGCAAAAACCGGTTATGCTGACCGTAACAGCAATACTTCTGATTTAATGTTTATGTGTGCCGGTATTGCCATTGGCTGCCTGATTGGTGCCATTACTATCCATGTGGGCGGCATTCCGCTTAGCCTCGGTACCAATGTTGGTGCCATTGTTGCAGGGGTTATTTGCGGTTATATCCGTTCGGTCAAACGGACTTTTGGTAAAATAGCCAATCCGGCTATCTGGTTATTAAATAATCTGGGTCTGAATGGTTTTATTGCCATTGTCGGGATTAATGCCGCATCAGGATTTATTGGCGGACTTAAACATTACGGGTTGCCCTTATTTATCTGCGGGATCATTGTTACACTGGTTCCCCTGATCCTTGGATTGATATTAGGACGTTACGTTTTCCGCTTTCATCCGGGAATTTTATTTGGTGTCTGTGCCGGCGCCCGTTCCACCACGGCAGCCCTCGGCGCAATTCAGGATGCGGCCCAAAGCAGCGTTCCGGCCATCGGCTATACGGTAGGTTATGCGGTGTCGCGCTTAGTGATGGCAGTACTGACTATCGTGCTTCTTAATATTTATTAAGGCGCGGCCTTACTCTGAAACACTGATCCGGATCCGGTCGTCAGAAGAAGTGCTGCCGCCCGGATCCCCGCGATACAATCAGTAAAGCAGGAAAATGAGCAATGTTTCAGAAAGAAAACAAAATCCCCCCCGCCAGTGGTTTTTTTAACTTTTCGCGTCATAGTCTGTTACTGGCCGCGAGTATTATCCTTGCGGTATTGCTGACTGACTGGCTGAGTTACCTCTGTCTTCTGCCGCGAGCGCTGGCTAAAACCGAGGCACAGATTCAGCGAAGCCTGAAAAGTAAAATAAATACGTTCGAACGTAATCTGGATAAATACCGCTATCTGCCACTGACCCTGGCAATGGACAGTGACCTGCAAAATTATCTCCTCACTCCGCAACGCGTACCCTATACCGTCATCAGTCAGAAACTCAGAAATATCAGTCAGGTGATTGGTGCCGGTCAGGTTTTCCTGGCCTCACAAGCGGGCATTATCATCGCCTCAGAGCAGTCTTGCGGGCCGAATGCACTGCGCGGGCACGATATTTCTTTCCGGCCCTATTTTCGCCAGGCAGTGAGTGATCATGTGATGGCGTTCTATGCGGTCGGCACCACAGAAAATATGCCCGGCTACTACCTCTCGACCCGGATGACGGCCGGAGGAAAAGATATCGGGGTGCTGGCACTGAAAATTAATATGGACCATTTATTCGTCGCCGATGCGCCGCTCAGTGAACCACTGGCCCTGTCAGATGCCAGCGGGATAATCATTGCTTCGAATATCCCGGGCTGGAAATACCATACTCTGGGGATTGCGGAAGCCGAAGACTTACAAACCGCAGTGAATACACGGCAATTTGGCGGTTATAAGATCACTCCGCTGCCGGAAGTCCGTGCTGACCGGCATCCGGCAGGTTTCACGCTTATGACGATTGCCGGTCAGCATTATCTGGCCGCCCGGGCGCCGATCCCCGGTACCAGTATGTATTTAACCGGTATGTTGCCGGCAACGCCGGTTTACCGCGATATCTGGCTGCGTATTGCGTTAATCGACAGCATACTCAGTTCAATTATTTTCTTCGGTTATTTTGTTAGCCAGCGTATGAAACTGGTCCGTAAGATTGCCGAGAATAACAACGCGATCAGGGATGCTTATAGTCAGCTGGAAGTGCTGGTCGCAGAGAGAAGCCGTGAACTCCGGACCAAAAATCTGGAGCTGGAAAAAGAAATTACCGAACGGCTCGGCTTTGAAGAACGGGAGCGGAATCTGCAAAAGGAGCTGATTCGTACAGAAAAACTGGCAGTTATCGGCCAGCTCTCTGCCGGACTGGCCCATGAGATTAATCAGCCACTGGCTGCTATCCGCGCCTATTCTGAGAATACGCTTATTTTTCTGCAACGCGGCAACCTGAAAGCCACCGGTGAAAATCTGACCCGGATCTCAGCACTGGTTGACCGTATTGGCGTGCTGACCGGCCAGCTGCGTTCTTTCGCCAGGCCCTCCGATGAGAGCATCAGCCAGGTACGCCTCAGCCACTGTATCGATAATGTGATGATGCTGCTGAAACACCGGCTGGAAAAGAAACATATTACGCTGCACAAAGTGTTTCCGTGTGACGAAATTTATGCGCAATGCAACGGCTTACGTCTCGAACAGGTGTTGGTAAACCTGCTGGCGAATGCGATTGATGTCCTGGATAACCGGCCATCCCCGGAAATTTCGGTGCGCTTATTCCGTTTCTTTTCAGAAGCGATTATTGAGGTTTCCGATAACGGTCCGGGGCTGGCCGCCGGGATTATCGAACATATTTTTGAACCCTTTTTTACGACCAAAAAAACCACCGGACTCGGACTGGGGCTGGCCATTTCGGCAGATATTATCAGAAGCTTTCATGGCAGCCTGAGCGCCGATAACCTGGCCAGCGGCGGGGCCAGATTTACCATCCGATTGCAGCTCAGTCCGGCACAGCAGGAGAATCTCATTGGCTGATTACCATGTATTAATTATCGAGGACGATGAGTCCGTGCGCACCAGCTGTATTCAGTCGCTGGAGATTGAAGATATCCCCGCCGCCGGAGCCGGCTCAGTTGAGGAGGCACAGAAAATGTTGCCCCCCGGTTTTAGCGGCGTGGTGGTGACTGATTTACGCCTGCCGGGCCTCAGTGGTATGGATTTTCTGCAGCAAATGCAGTCCGTCGCTCCTCAGGTTCCGGTGATTATGATCACCGGTCACGGCGATATTATGACGGCGGTCGAAGCTATGCGCAGCGGTGCCTATGACTTTCTGCCTAAGCCCTTTTCACCCCAGGTATTAATCCAGCAAGTACGCCGTGCGCTGGAAAAGAGAAAACTGACACTGGAAGTTGAGAAACTGCGCCAGAAACTGGCCCATGTCAGTGACCTGGATAGTCGTTTTATCGGCCATGCACAACCGATGTGTGAGTTGCGTGAAACTGTGAGAAATATCGCAGCAACGCCCGCGAATGTCTTGATCCATGGTGAAACCGGTACCGGTAAAGAGCTGCTTGCCCGCTGTATTCATGACCTCAGTGGCAGGCCCGGTAATTTCGTCGCCCTCAACTGTGGTGGTCTGCCGGAGACGCTGTTCGACAGCGAGATTTTTGGCCACGAACGCGGCGCATTTTCCGGAGCAACCCAGAAACGGATTGGTAAAATTGAATATGCTCAGGGCGGGACGCTGTTTCTCGACGAAATTGAAAGTATGCCAATGGCTATGCAAATCAAGCTGTTGCGTGTACTGCAGGAGCGAATGATTGAGCGACTCGGTTCCAATCAGGCGATTCCTGTGGATATCCGGGTGATCAGTGCTACCAAAGCCGATTTGGGATTGCTGGCAGAACAGGGACAATTCCGTGCTGACCTTAATTTCCGCCTGAATGTCATTGAACTGCCTATCCCGCCACTGCGTGAGCGCCGTGAAGATATTCCTCTGTTATTTAAATATTTTTCCGAAACCGCAGCCACAACCTTTGGCCGTGAGGTACCGGTAATTGATGTAATAAAAATGCAGAACTACCTGACCTGGTCCTGGCCCGGAAATGTGCGTGAACTGAGGAATGAAGCCGAACGTTGTGTCCTCGGTATGACCGGGGAAGCCGGGCGTCACAGCTCCGAGACAGTGCTGACATTACCGCAGCTGGTTGAGCATTTCGAAAAAGATTTAATTATTTCCGAACTCAGCAAACATCACGGTAATGTTTCCCAGGCGGCAGAAGCTCTGGGGATCGCAAAAAGTACACTGTTCGATAAAGTAAAAAAGTACGCACTGCAATAACCTGACGGCCACTGTCGGGCTCACCGGCCGGGCCGCCATTACCGCAGTACGGTAGATTCAGAAACGATAGTCAGCGCCTATCTGCCAGCTGCGATCCCGTCCTATCCAGCAATAGCTGCTACTGTAACAGGTATAGGTCATTTTATTGGTCAGGTTCTGGGCACCGGCTTTCAGTGTCAGCCCTTGCAGTGACTGACTTAATACCCCCATATCGTAGCTGGCCGCCAGGTCATACTGCGTATTACCGCCAATCGCAGGTAATGCATTGTCCGGAGTGATTTCACTTTTACCGTAATAACGCATACCAGCCCCCAGCATCAGTCCGTTAAAAATGCCCTGCTCAAAGGTGTAGTCTCCCCACAGATTGAGGCTGTTTTGCGGAACCTGCGTCACCCGTTTGCCCTGGTAGAGGTCATCTTTCTTATTTACCGCATCGGTATAGGCATAGCTGGCAATCAGCGTCATATTGTCCTGCGGGCGGCTGACAATACTGAGTTCTGCCCCGTCGGACCTGACTTCACCGGTTTGACGATAATTCAGTAACCCGCCGGCAGTGTAGGTATAGTCAGTCGTCAGCACATTTTTTTGTCTGATCTCAAAGACCGATGCGGTCAGTGTAGTCGCATACTCAGACAGTAAATATTTTACCCCGCCTTCCAGTTGTTTACTGGTAGTCGCTTTTGCCTGGCTGGCCGTCAGGGTGCCCTGCGGCGCTACCGGCAGGAAACCTTCTGAATAACTGAGATAAGGTGCCAGGCCGTTACTGAACTGATACAGAACACCGAGCCGTTTAGTCAGTTTATGCTGGTCAATCGATGATTTACTGCCCCCGCTCAGGTAATCGGTCGTCGATGACTGATAATCGTCATAACGCAGACTGGCCAGCACATTCAGGCCACCCCGCGTCATTTGGTCCTGGAGATAATAACCGCTCTGGTGAAAACTGAGCCGGTTATTCGTCGAGGTATACAGCCCCGCATTATCTGTTGTTACCTGATCATAATCGGGGTTGAGCATATTAATGCCGGGGTTACGGGTGGCATAACGCCAGGTCATATCAGAGTTAAGGTGCTGATAATCAAAACCGGCCAGCAGATGATGCTGCCAGCCTGCCCATTCCAGGGTTTTGGTCAGCTGATTATCAAGGTTAATACTGTCAACGCTTTCATCTGTGGTATAGCCAAAGCGTGACAGTTGTGTGTCACTGGTGTCGGTGCCGGTGGCGTAAATGCTGCGCTGGTGACTGTTCAGGGTAAAATAACGGGCCCGCTGTACCACACCCCAGCCACTATTAAACTGATGTTCAAAACTGTAGCCGATCATCCCCTGCCGTTGTTTAAACCCATTCCAGCGGTCACCGGCATATGAGCGGCGTGACGCATAACCGCTGCGCAGGTAAGCCAGTGGTAAAGGATTTGACGGTGTCAGCCCGGGTTGATTCTCATACAACGCATCCAGCGTAAGGCGGGTATCTGAATCAGGCTGCCAGCTCACGGAAGGTGCTATCAGATAGCTTTCATGTTTGGTAGTGACCGGCTGATCACTGCCTTCACTGCCTTTCCCTGCCAGACGGTAATTCCAGTTGCTGTCAGCAATAGGCCCGGTCGAGTCCAGATAGCCTTCTTTCAGCCCCCGGTTACCGGTAGTCACACCAAGACGGGTACTGCTGTGTGACAGGGGTTTTTTCCCTACGATATTGACCAGTCCGCCGGGTGAGGCATTGCCATATAATACGGATGACGGACCTTTCAGAATATCCACGCGGTCAATCAGTAACGGGTCGATAAACGCTTTGGTATTGCCGACCACATTATAGGGGAGTGCCAGACCATCATAATATTCATGGTCTGCCGCAAAACCGCGGATTTTATATTCACTCATATAGGTAGTGGAGCCGCGCAGTTCGGAAGCCACCCCCGCGTCATAGCGTAAAATTTCGTTCAGGGAATTCCCATGGCGCATGCCGATTTGTTGCTGGCTGATTGAGTCAACCGTCTGAGGGGTCCGGGTTTCCGGCACTGCCGATTTCGTCGCACTGTTGATATACGGCGCGACGGTATTTTGTTGCCCGCCCGCTTCCCCGCTGGCAGTCACCACCAGCGTCTCTGTCGCTGCCCATAACGGCGATGACAGCATCAATGCTGTACTCACTGCCAGCCGGTAACCACAGAGCCCCGGAGCGGTTTTTTTCATCTGCCTTGCCATAAAAAGTATTACCGTAATTTATTGATTTTCAGGCTGCTATTATTACGTTTTTCAACAGGATGACGCCTATGCCAGGTGACATGTTGTGTATGAAAAACGACAAAAGACAGACGGCAGGCGCACCGGTCATATACGTGACGCGGGGCTGCTGCACAGATGACTGGGGCTGATACCATAGCGACGCCGAAAGGCAGTGGAAAAATTAGTAGCATGCTGGTAGCCAGACATCCATGCTGCCTGCTGTACACTGTAGCCCTGCTGCAGATAACGTCTGGCCAGTGCCAGGCGACAATCACGTAAATAGTTAAAAACAGAATCACCATAAGCCTGACGGAATTTAGTCCGCAGACTGCTGCTGCTCATGGCTGCTGTTTTTGCCAGGGATTCGAGAGAATGGTTTTTTTCCGGACTGGAGGCCAGTAACTGACGAACAACTTCCAGCCGGTGACGTTCACCGGGCAAGGTTCGTGTATTCTGCTGCCAGTCGGGGGGCGTTATCATCGTCCCCAGTAACTGCAGCATCAGTCCTTCCAGCATCAGTTCACGGGCAGCGGCCGTCGACTGATAACCGATAGCAAAGCGCATACTGGCCAGCAGAGAGTCGGGCAAATGCCAGACCGTAAACGGGGTACCGGTGCGTGGCCCGCTTTTCAATACCCTTGCCAGCGGAGACTGTGGCGGGGAGGAAACCGGGCTAAATCCGAGGGAAAGAGTGATTAGCCGCTGATCTTTATGATGACGGGCAGAGAGAACCGACGTTTTTCCCAGCGGGGTACTCAGCACCCTACCTGCTGACAGGCTGACGGGCTGACCATTCAGTTGTAAATCCACATGGCCTTCCAGTACCACCAGCATATACAGGGGAGAACTGCCCGCCGATGTTGACTCATAGGGATGCAGGATTTGTAAGTCAGAATGGGTCACACTCATCCCGGATGACAGTCGCCACTCTTCCACCCGCCCTCTGACCAGTTCGGTAGTATCGTCACCGCCGGGAAAACGATAATCAATCCCATAGCGGCTGCCGAATTCACGAAAATCCGCGACTAAAAATGAGCGCTGATTGATTTCAGACGAAAGACTGTTCATAGGGAAAGTTGCCGGTAAAGACGGAAGAGGCCCCGCTGATGAATTATTGCCCGGCATATTAGCATTGAGAATCACAGCGAGTAAATTAAATGATACTCATTTTCATTTAATGGCCGGTAACAGCACCCCGCGGTCAGTCAGTAAATCAGTAAGAAAGGCAATACCGGGAGCAGCGCCTCCCGGTACTAATATTAGTTATGCAGGTGGCGGCTGCATAAACGCACCACCAGAGCCAGCACCGCCGCAATCACTGACAGGATCACGACACCATTCCAGCCCCCGTGGGTCAGTGCCAGGCTTCCGAGGGCGGAACCGGCCGCCATACCGATAAATACGACCGTAAATAGCAGTGCATTCAGGCGGCTGCGTGCTTCCGGCGCCAGCCGGAAGACCAGGGTCTGATGGGCGACCAGTGATGCCTGGATCCCGAGGTCAAAAATAATGGCACTGACAACAATTATCCCCAGCTTCCCTTCTGCCGGGAATAACGGCATCAGCAGCATCAGCCCGAACGCAAAAATAACCAGTCCGGCACCTAACTGAGTGACGCGGGCAGGACCAATACGGTCCGCCATTCCCCCGGCTAAAGGTGCTGCCAGGGCGCCCGCGGCCCCTGCCAGACCGAATGCCCCCGCCACCGCACTGTCCAGACCAAAATCCTGATACAGCATCAGCGCCAGCGTTGACCAGAAAGCACTGAAAGCGACAGATAACAGACCTTGCGCAATCGCAGCACGCCGCAGTGTCGCGTGTTGATGCCACAGCTTCCAGAGGGAGCGCATCAGTGAAGTCCAGGGAACCGCTGCCGATGGACGAAAAACCGGTAATACCCGCCATAGTGCCAGAGTAATCAATAATACCGATGCCGCAGCAATAAAATACAGACTCCGCCAGCCCAGATATTCACCGATAATCCCGCTGACTACCCGTGATAACAGGATCCCGGTGAGTAGCCCGGTCATTACCGTGCCGACGGTTTTCCCGCGGCTGCGTTCCGGTGCCAGAGCCGCCGATGCCGGGACAATATCCTGTGCCATGGTCGCCGCCAGCCCGGTCAGCAAGCTCGCGACCAGTAATAAATTCAGTCCCGGTGCAACCGCACAGAGTATCAGTGCCGCAACCAGTAATAATCCTTTCACGGCGATCAGCTTACGACGATCAAAGCGATCCCCCAGTGGCGTCAGCAACAGGATCCCCAGTGCGTAACCTGCCTGAGTCAGCATCGGGATCAGTCCCGACTGGGCGGTAGTCGCATTAAACTGTTTTCCCATCAGTCCCAGCATTGGCTGGCTGTAATAAATAGCAGCAACACTTAGCCCGGCACCGGCGGCCAGGGTAAACAGTAGCGGGGCTGAAAGGTGTTCATCGTTTGTGGTCTGCTCAATTGCTGACATTATTCTTTCTCCGTATCAGGGTTGAGTTAAGTAAACCTGAACTCTTTAATGCATGGTAGACTCGGATTACACAAATCTGTTATGCGTGGTACGTATGAAAGTCGTCTCGTCCGGCAGTATTGACCGCATTGAATTGATGCAAACCTTTATCAGGATTGTGGAAAGTGGCAGTTTATCGGCCTGTGCACGGCAGCTTTCGGTCAGTCAGCCAACGGTCAGCCGCCGGTTACAGGCATTAGAAAATATGCTCGGCCAGAAACTGATTATGCGCTCAACCCACGCACTGAAACTTACCGATGACGGGGAACGCTGTTACCGCAGGGCCCGGCAGCTGGTGGGTAACTGGTATGCGCTGGAAGATGAACTGACTAACAGCCACGATGAACCGGTGGGTACACTGCGGGTGCGGGCTCCCCATGCCTTTGGTCAGGACCAGATGATTGCGCCACTGGTTGACTGGTTACAACAGTCCCCGGCCCTGAATATCGAGTGGATGCTGAATGATCGTACCCCTGATTTTGTGGCCGAAAATATTGACTGTGCTATCCAGGTCGGTGCGCTCAGTGACCCGGATTTAGTCGCGATTCAAATCGCCGAAGTCCCCCGCAGTCTGGTTGCCACACCACAATTGCTGGCCAGTGTACCGCCGCTGGAAACACTCGACCATCTGGCGGCCCTTCCGTGGCTTTCCCTGAGCACTTTTTATCGTACTGAAATTACCCTGAAACACACTCATCATGCACTCAGTCAGACCATCACCATCAGTCCCCGCCTGCTCAGTGACAGCATTTATGCTGTAAGAAAAGCGGCGGTGGCGGGAATGGGGGTCGCGCTGGTATCGTCCTGGCTGGTGGCTGATGATCTGGCGACAGGCCGTTTACTGGAACCTTTGCCGGAATGGCAGGCTCCGCCACTACCGGTCTGGCTGACTTATCCGTGGGCCAGCTATTACCCGGCCAGGCTACGCCATTTTTTCAGCATGATAAAGCAGGTGATGCCCACCCTGACAGGTACCCGCCCGGCGACAAAATAGTCTGTTCCGGTGATCCGCGGATCCAAACCGCAGGCTGGCAGAGAAGAAAACGGCCCCGTCAGAAAGCGGAGCCGTTGCAGCATCAGGTTAACGGTAAGGACTAATGGGCTGATTTGCCATAACGTGACATTTTATCCAGGTATCCCATCACAAAGGCTGACAGTACAAAGGTCAGGTGCAACAGGATATACCAGAGTATTTTGCTGTTATCGATACTTTTCATTTCCATAAATACTCTGAGCAGATGAATCGAAGAGATGGCGACAATCGAGGCCGCGACCTTATTCTTCAGCGAGCCGGAGTCCATTTTTCCCAGCCAGTTCAGCTTTTCTTTATGCTCATCAATATCCAGCGCTGAGATAAAGTTTTCATAGCCGGACAGCATCACCATAATCAGCAATCCCCCCACCAGCGCCATATCTATCAGCGATAATAACAACAGGATAAGTTCATTTTCGGTCACCGAGAGAATATGCGGCAGAACATGCACAATTTCCTGAAAGAATTTGATCGTTAATGCCAGCAGCCCGAGCGACAGTCCTAAGTAAACCGGCGCTAACAGCCAGCGAGTGGCATACATCATATTTTCGATAAAACGTTCCATAACAACCCGCAAAATATTAAATATATCCCGGCAGTATACCCGACTGGAGATTCAGCCTGTAACCCCGTGGTTGTTTTTCTCTGCACCGGCGGGCAACCCCGCCTGTCACCGCCGGCGGTTAATCTGTGCCGACAAAACCGCCGGTTTGTCGCTGCCATAAGCGCGCATAGACGCCCTGTTTTTCCAGCAACTGCTGATGATTCCCCGTTTCTGCAATTTTTCCCTGTTCCAGCACAATCAGCCGATCCATCCGTGCGATGGTCGATAGACGGTGGGCGATGGCTATCACCGTTTTCCCGGTCATCAGTGATTCCAGGCTTTCCTGAATTGCCGCTTCGACTTCTGAATCCAGTGCCGAAGTCGCTTCGTCCATAATCAGAATCGGGGCATTTTTCAGCAGTACCCTGGCAATCGCAATACGCTGCCGCTGACCGCCGGAAAGTTTTACCCCCCGCTCACCGACATGTGCATCCAGCCCGTACCGTCCCAGGGAGTCAGACAACTGAGGTATAAATTCTTCCGCCCGCGCCCCGCGGATAGCCGCGGCGATTTCAGCATCACTGGCATCAGGACGGCCATACAGCAGGTTGTCACGGATAGAACGGTGCAGTAACGAGGTGTCCTGGGTGATCATCCCAATCTGACTGCGCAGACTTTGCTGGGTTACCCCGGCAATATCCTGTCCGTCGATACAGATACGGCCTTCATTCAGGTCATACATCCGCAGTAACAGGTTCACCAGGGTAGATTTACCCGCTCCGGAAGCACCAATCAGACCGATTTTTTCTCCGGGTTTAATTGTGATATCGATATCCGACAGAATTGGCCGGCCATGACCATAGCGGAAAGAGAGGTGGTCGAAGTGAATTTCTCCGGCAGTGACCTTCAGTTCCGGGGCTGCGGGCTTATCCTGAACACTCAGTGGTTGTGAGATAGTCGCCATACCATCCTGGACCATACCAATATTGGCAAAAATACCGTTCACCACCCACATAATCCAGCCGGACATATTCACCAGTCGGATCACTAACCCGGTCGCGAGTGCAATAGCGCCGACCGAAATTAACGACTGAGTCCATAAAATTAACGCCATACCGGTGGTACTGACGATCAGTGCGCCATTCAGTATCGAGAGCGTAACATCCATGGCGGTTATCATTCGCCCGGCATGCTGCGTTTTCACGGTCTGGTCATGAATCGCCTCGCGGGCCTTATTTTCTTCCAGTGAACTGTGGGCGAATAACTTCAGGGTCGCAATATTAGTATAACCATCAACAATAAAACCCATCAGTTTCGACCGGGCCTCAGAAGATACCACTGAACGTTGTTTTACCCTCGGGACAAAAAATAATAATGAGGAAACGTATATTACCATCCAGATAATTAACGGAATCATTAATTTCCAGTCTGCGGCCGCAAACAGTACCAGGGCGGTGATGGCATAGATTAAGACGTGCCAGATAGCATCCACCAGCTGTACTGCAGAATCACATAATGAATTACCGGTCTGCATAATTCGCTGGGCAATACGCCCGGCAAAATCATTCTGGAAAAAGGTCAGGCTCTGCCGCAGCACATATTTATGATGCTGCCAGCGTATCATACTGGTCATCCGCGGATTAATCGTCTGGTGGATTAACAGATCATGCAAGCCGATAAACAGCGGCCGGATGATCAATGCAACAGCCCCCATCCAGCTAAGTAATATCCAGTGGTCAGTGAATAAGGTCGCCGGTTTTGAGGCATTCACTAAATCGATAATCTTACTCAGATAGCCAAACAGCGACACTTCAATCAGCGCGCCGACTAAGCCAACCACCAGTAACCCGGCAAAAGATGGCCAGACCTGGCGCAGATAATAAGCGTAGAAGCGGCCAATGGTTTCAGGAGGAGAATCGGAAGGTGCTTCACGGAAAATATCGATAAATCGTTCAAAACGTTCAGATAGCATAGCGTATGACCCGGAGCTGAAGAATTAACCGATAGCTTAGTGCAAAACGCACCATCCTTCAGCATGTCAGCGGAAAACGGGCTGATGCCGCAGATCGGCGGCGGCCACAGGATCCGATCACGCGGATCCTGTGGCCGTACCGGCAATTCATCTCACCGGACCGGCCGTGATACTCTGCTACCCGATGAGGGTAATCAGTGTAAAGCCGGCAAATGTCATCAGTAAAGTACCGAACAGATGAAGGCAGGCACTGCTCATTGCCCAGAAATACTTACCGGATTGCAGCATGACCATCAGTTCCGCCGAAAAGGTCGAAAAGGTTGTCAGACCACCACAGAGTCCGGTAGTGATTAATAGTTTCCAGGCAGGATCCAGCTGAGGATGGCGGACAAACCAGGCCAGAGCCCCGCCGATAATAAATCCACCGGCCAGGTTGACCAGTAACGTGCCGAGCGGTAAGCCCGGAAATACCGGATTAAATCTGACCGAGCACCACCAGCGTAACAAACACCCGGCACCACCCCCGAGTAACACAGCCATAAAAGACTTCAGCATACCAGTTTCCTGAATATTATTATGCCGCGGGGAGACATGACCGGTGACAGGGGAAAGCACCTGACACAGCAAACTCCCCGCCAGGCGGGTTAAGTTTTATGTCAGGCGTCATCAGCTGTTCCGGTATCAGAACAGCGGTTGGTTGAGGCGGAACACCATCACCCCGCAGTGGCAGTAAAACGGCAGATCATGATGATCTGCCGTCACTGTATATACTGCCGGAAAATAATAGCCTGTGAAGGCGGATCAGACAACATGCCTTTGCTGAATACTGCCGGAAAGGCAGACCCGGGGAACCCGGTATCAGCTGAATATACCCAGATGTTCAGTAAGGATGGTGCAGCCAATGCCTATCAGCACAACGCCGCCCAGGACTTCAGCCCATTTCCCAAGGATAGGACCGATAAACCGGCCAACTAAGACTCCGGTGGTTGCCATAATCGTCGTCGCCGCTCCGATAGCCACTGCGGTAATAACTATATTCACCTGCAGAAAAGCCAGCCCCACGCCTACGGCCAGTGCATCCAGGCTGGTGGCGACTGCTGTCATCGCCAGCACCATAAAACCATGACGCTCAGGGGCAACACACACCTCAGCGGCGCCATGCCGGAAGCCACCCATCACCATTCTGCCGCCCAGTATCGTCAGCAGGAGAAAAGCAATCCAGTGGTCCCACGCCATCACATACTGGCTGGCCGCCAGGCCAATACCCCAGCCAATCAATGGCGTCAGCATTTCGATACCACCAAAGATAGCACCGGTACGTAATGCCTCTTTCATTCCCGGCCGTTTAAGTGCTGCGCCTTTTCCCAGCGCCGCGGCAAAGGCATCCATCGACATGCCAAAGGCAAGAATAATTGTAGTAATTACATCCATCAGGTTTATCGCTCAGACTTGTCTCTCAGGACAATTAAAGTTGCTCTGACTTCCGGCAACCGGGTGATGCGCAGTCTACCACGAAGGGATGGATTAAAAAAGACAATAAAATCATGGGGTTAGTTATAGCAAAGGCTATAACTTATAACATTCGCTAAGTTTATGCTAACTCAATGGAAAATAAGCAACTTCAGAAAGATCCTGCTGTCTGCAGGCATAAGTTCCGCCTTATGAATATCCCCTGATGATGATTGAAACCGGCCAGCAATTCCCGGAGAATGTCAGGCACTCTTCTTTTCCTGTTGCGGATCATTATGAAAAACCCTCTCGAAAGCTTGCTTATTCCCTGTGGCATATTATTAGCGGGGTTCTTATCAGCCTTACTGTTGCCGGCACCGGCATTCGGGTTGCCTGTCGCCAGAGCGCTGATGTCTGCACTGCATATTATGGATTTAAACCAGCTGTATACCATCGTCTTCAGCCTGTGGTTTTTGTTACTTGGCAGCGTGGAATTTTTTGTGATTCGCTTTCTGTGGCGTCGTTTCACCCGCCACTGAAATAAGCCTGCATTCCCCGCGATGCCGGGGAGGATAACCCGCAGAGGTGATACACAATTAAATAACAAATAACATACAAATATTGCTCTTTATATCTCTTCCTCCTCTAAACAATAACAGAATAAATATATTTTATTATCAATTAGTTGAAAATTTTGTTTTTTTGAACTTCTTCACACTTTCTTTCAGAATTTTTATTTTCCCTTCCGCGAAGAAAAATATATAAACAGTTGAAATTCAATAATTTTAAATATTAATGCTGTCGGTAAAAGGCAGAAATTCCGCCTGTTTTTTTAATAAAAGATCCGCGACAAAGACTTGTTTAATTCTGAGGCAGAAATGTTATATTCATAGGTAAAACATATAACCTGGTATTAACGCCTTCCCCCCCGGGCAGGATATTACCGGATAACTTTTGGCCTGTCAGACAAGCTCCGGATGCTTAACGAAAGGCCTCTATTTTGCCCGCAAGCCTGTCAGGGAAAGACACCCGACAGAAGAGGAGATATTGCCTCATGTGTAAATCAACAATGAACCTTTCTCTCGCCATGAGCACTGCGGTCAGCGCAGGACAAAAGGTTCAGCAAGGAAAAGACATCGATGTATTACTGATCGGTGCTGGTGTGATGAGTGCCACACTGGGGACTTTTCTGCAGGAGCTGGAACCTGAATGGACTCTGGAGATGACAGAACGCCTGTCCGGTGTTGCTGAAGAATCCTCTAATGGCTGGAATAATGCCGGGACCGGACACTCGGCTCTGGCCGAACTTAACTACACTCCGCAAAAAGCCGACGGAAGCATTGATATCAGTAAAGCCGTGGCAATTAATGAAGCGTTTCAGATTTCACGACAGTTCTGGGCCTCCCAGGTCGAAATGGGACGCCTGAGTGAGCCGGAGCGCTTTATTAATACCACCCCGCATATGAGCTTTGTCTGGGGAAACGAGAATGTTCAGTTTCTGCGTAAGCGTTTTGAGGCACTGAAATCCAGTACCCTGTTTCGCGGCATGGAATATTCAGAAGACCCGCAGCAGATCGCTGAGTGGGTGCCTCTGCTGATGCAGGGCCGTACTGGCGGTGCCCCGATTGCCGCAACCCGTACCGAGACCGGAACCGATGTTAACTTTGGTGAAATTACCCGGCAGCTGATTAATGCACTGCAAAAAAATGATAATTTCACCCTGCGTACCCGCCATGAAGTCCGGGAGATCAACCGATTACCCGACGGGCGCTGGCAGGTCACAGTACAGGACCTGAACTTAAATACCTCAAAAAAACTGACCGCCCGCCATGTGTTTATCGGTGCCGGCGGTGCAGCATTACCACTGCTACAAAAAACCGGTATTCCGGAAGCCCGTCGTTATGCCGGTTTCCCGGTGGGCGGATCGTTTCTGGTCACCGACAATCCGCAGCTGGTGAAGCAACACCTGGCGAAAGTGTATGGTAAGGCCAGTGTCGGTGCGCCGCCAATGTCGGTACCGCATGTCGATACCAGAATGCTGGACGGTAAGCAGGTACTGTTGTTCGGTCCTTTTGCTACCTTCTCGACCAAATTCCTGAAGCAGGGCTCATTGCTGGATATGTTCAGTTCCATGACACCGGCAAATATGCTGCCAATGTTGCAGGTCGGCAGTAAGAACCTCAACCTGATTAAATATCTGATTGGTCAGGTGCTGCAGAATGATAATGACCGGATGGAAGCGCTGCAGAATTATGTGCCGGGTGCCCGCCCGGAAGACTGGCGTCTGGTGACGGCGGGACAACGGGTGCAGATCATCGAAAATGATGAAAAGCAGGGAGGCGTGCTGCGTTTAGGCACCGAAATTGTCACGTCACAAGACGGTACCATTTCTGCCCTGCTGGGAGCCTCACCGGGTGCATCAACTGTCGCAAAAATCATGCTCGATCTGATCGCGAAAGTCTTTCCGGCAGAACTCAGTTCAGCATCATGGCAACAGAAAATTCGCCGGATGATCCCGTCTTACGGAACATCCCTTGACGGTAACGTGGCAGCAACCGAGCAGGTGCTTTCAGCAACCAGTCATCGTCTGAATTTACATTATGCAGCCCCGGAGCAACTCAGCTCCGCGCCTGAGAATACAGCGCCGGCCGCGGCTAATGATGAGGGTCATCACACGGCAAACGTCGTGGGAAAGTAACTCCGGAGTGAATACCCGCTCACCGTTCGCGTAAAGAGAGCGCTGAGCCGCTGGTCCCGCTTTCTGTCGCGTCACTGCCGGTTAGCGGGGCTCCCGTTTTCCCTTATTCCGGCGACCCGGGATGAGAGCATCGCAATCAGTACCGCCCTGCGGTGATACTCCGGTATAAAAGTAAGCACCAACTTATCTTTCAGCCCGCGGGGGATTTATTCCCCGCCGGGCTTCTTCATCTCCGCACGGATATTCACACCACAATATCACCGGCTTCTCTGTCAGGGTTCAGGCCCCGTCACCGCCGGATCCGCTGACAAATCAATGTAATATAACCTGCTGTTATCCCGGTTAAAAAAGCGCCTTATCCCGGCCATCCGATGGCATACTGAGCTGTCGTCCACCCGCTATTCAGGTAACCGTTATGAGCCGTGAAGTCAGTTTCAGCCAGGCAGATGTTTTCTCTGTATTACCTTTTCAGGGTAACCCGCTGGCAGTGATCTGCAATGCTGTGGATCTGGAAGAGCAGCATCTGCTACAAATTGCCCGATGGATGAATATTTCTGAAACCACTTTCGTTCTCCCCGCGCAACACAAAGATGCTGACTATCGTGTCCGTATCTTCACCCCTGACGGAGAACTCGATTTTGCCGGGCACCCGACACTGGGTACCGCTCATGTCTTACTGGAAAACGGATCCATTTGCGCGAAACAAGGGAGAGTAATACAGGAATGTGCCGCCGGACTCATCCCGGTTCGTCTTGACCAGAAAAACCATTTGTCCTTCCTTGCTCCGCCGGCACCGATAACTCAGGTGTCATCACAACTGATTGAAGAAATTACAGGGATATCCACGGACGATAACATGCCACCGGCAGTTGCAGGAGCCGGGAGTCGCTGGTTACTGCTACCGTTAGCACACACAGAGCATCTCAGAACCCTGACAGTGTCTGCAAAATCCCTGGCGCTATTGGCACAACACACCGGCAGTAAAGGGATCGTTCTCTTTGCGCCCGTCAGTGATAATAGTGGCGATGATTATGAATTGCGTGTGATATTTACCAAACACGGTGCTGTTACCGAAGATCCGGTCACCGGCAGTGCTAATGCCGGTCTGGCACAGTACCTGGCCTCGCAGGGACGTACTGACAGTTATCGAGCCCGCCAGGGGTTATCAATCGGTCACCATGGCCGCATTGTCATTGATTACGCCGGGGAAGAGGTGTGGATAGGTGGCCAGGTCACTACCCGCATCCGTGGAAATTTCCTGCTGCCCTGATACCGGTTCGTCTGTCAGGGAATTGCCCGCTATAATTATCCTGTTGTTTATTACATTACAAAAGGATCCCTGACCTCCATGGTGGAAAAAACACCCGTCACTGACGGAGAAAAAAAACAGCCGGAACCCGTGATTAAGACCGGCAATCCTTCCGTCGATCGCTCGATCACTAAAGCAACCGAAGGTATTCACTGGTTCAGAAATATACCTGCTGTCGCCCATTTTTTACGCGCAATTGAACGGTTTAATGACCGGATGGGTAGCCAGTTTGGCGCGGCGATTACCTATTTTTCCTTTCTTTCGATTATCCCGATATTAATGGTGTCATTCGCTGCCATAGGTTTTGTTCTGGCGTCGAATCAAAACCTGCTGGCTGAACTCATTGATAAGATAGTGAACAGTATCAGTGACCCTTCGCTGGCCGGAACCCTGAAAAGTACAGTAAACACGGCTATCCAGCAACGCACCACCGTGGGCATTACGGGGTTATTACTGGCGCTCTATTCCGGTATCAGCTGGGTGGGGAATTTACGCGAAGCTATCCGCGCACAGTCCCGGGATATCTGGGAACGGACCGAACGGGATCATGAAAAAATCTGGCGGAAATATATCCGTGATTTTATTTCTCTGACCGGTCTGATGCTGGCGCTGGTGATTGCTCTTTCTCTGACATCGGTGGCAGGTTCTGCGCAGGCAACCATTGTTCATGCGCTGGGGTTAGATCATATCGACTGGCTGCGGCCGGTAATGACGATTATTGCCCTGACCATCTCTGTATCAGCAAACTTCCTGATTTTTTTATGGATTTTCTGGGTATTACCCGCCCACCAGCCACCCAGAAAAGCCTTACTGCGGGGCACATTACTGGCCGCTATTGGCTTTGAAGTGATTAAATTTATTATGACGATTATGCTGCCAAAAGTAGCGTCTTCGCCATCCGGTGCCGCATTCGGTTCAGTGCTGGGCCTGATGGCATTCTTTTACTTTTTTGCCCGGCTGACATTGTTCTGTGCAGCATGGATAGCCACCGCTCAGTATAATACTGCACAGACTCAGAGTGCCGCCGCGGAAAGTGATTCGTCCGCCGAGATATCACAAAATGTAACCAGAGATTAAATCAGCGAAAAATTTTATCTCACGGATATTTTTAAGCCAAAAAGGCCGATCAGAGTGACAGAGCCACTTTTTTTCGGCCTTAAATTAGCGAAATACTCTGAAAAAACCCCGACTAACCATTGCCATCTGTTGGCAAAGAGAACACATCAAAGATTATTCACTTTATCGCCGGATATCCGCACCAGCTCAGGCTTTTTGGTGATTGAAGGCTATAAAACAGCTGCGTAATATGGTTCGTCCATCGTTACAAAAATAAGAATCTATTATTATGCAAACCAGCCATACTGAGCCTTACTTATCAGCCGCAGACTCTCCCCCGGTGAACTCAAGAGGAAAAGTCGTTATCGCCTCCCTGGTGGGTACCGCCATTGAATTTTTTGATTTCTATATTTATGCCACTGCGGCCGTTATTGTATTTCCACATATTTTTTTCCCGCAGGGTGATGCCACTGTCGCGACACTTCAGTCGCTGGCAACTTTCGCCATTGCTTTCGTTGCCCGGCCCATCGGCTCAGCAGTATTTGGTCACTTCGGCGACCGGATCGGCCGTAAAGCGACACTGGTAGCCTCTTTATTAACGATGGGTATTTCGACGGTCGTGATCGGATTACTGCCTGGCTATAGCACCATCGGCGTGGCAGCGCCTTTATTGCTGGCCCTGGCCCGCTTTGGCCAGGGGCTGGGACTGGGCGGAGAATGGGGAGGTGCAGCTCTGCTGGCGACCGAAAATGCGCCGGCCAGAAAACGGGCGTTTTATGGTTCGTTCCCGCAGCTGGGTGCGCCTATCGGTTTCTTTTTCGCAAACGGCACTTTTTTACTGCTTTCCTGGCTGCTGACTGACCAGCAGTTTATGGACTGGGGCTGGCGAGTGCCTTTTATTCTGTCAGCCGTACTGGTGATTATTGGCCTGTATGTGCGTGTGTCGCTGCATGAAAGCCCGGTATTCGACAAAGTTAAACAAGAGAATAAACAGGTTAAAGTGCCGATTGCCACCCTGCTTTCTGAACATTTCGGGGCCACAATTATCGGGACGTTTATTATGCTGGCCACCTATACCCTGTTTTATATTATGACTGTCTATTCAATGAGCTTCGGCACTGCACCCGCACCCGCCGGTTTAGGCTTCTCGCGTAACAGTTTCCTGTGGATGCTGATGATTGCGGTTATCGGATTCGGCATTACCATCCCGCTGGCCGGTATTATGGCGGACCGGTTTGGTCGCCGCCGCACCATGATCGCGATCACGTTGCTGATTATTGCCTTCGCCTTGCTGTTCCCTGCCCTGCTGGGATCCGGATCATCATGGCTGGTGATGCTGTTCTTACTGACCGGACTGAGTATTATGGGCCTGACTTTCGGGCCGATGGGTGCGTTATTACCGGAGTTGTTCCCGACCGAAGTCCGTTATACCGGAGCATCTTTCTCCTATAACCTGTCGTCAATTTTAGGTGCTTCTGTCGCCCCTTATATTGCCACCTGGCTGAATGCTAAGTACGGACTGTTCGCTGTCGGATTATATCTGGCGTCGATGGCGGTACTGACACTGCTGGCACTGGTGCTCAGCAAAGAAACACGCCATCAGACCCTGTTTGAAGTCTCCTGAGTCCTGAAACCTCTTCCTCGCCACAGGGGGAAGAGGTCACTTTTCTGTTTCCCTTTCCGTGTTCAGTGCCACAAAATTCAGGTTGTTCACTCAGGCTGAATAACAGTGAAGCGGCGTATAACCGCTCCCTGCCCGGCAATATTGATCAGACTTAGGATAATCAATACACCCTATTGCCTGATCGCCAGCACCAGTGGCAAAAGCAATAGCGGACAGAAAAGGTGACAGATGAAGGGCTGTATTTCGTCCCTGAGGTACGGGCTGTTACCTGGCAACAAAAAACCCGGCATTGCCGGGCTGTTTGTTAAACCTTGGTTAGCATTAACCGGCAACGGCAATGCGTTTCATATCGGTCATATAACCGCGCAGTTTACCACCGACCTTTTCAATCGGGTGCTGGCGGATAGCTTCATTAACTTCACGCAGCTGCGCATTATCAACGCCATTACCCTTCAGGGTTTCCTGACCTAAATCACCGGTCTGCAGCTGAGCCATAAAGTCTTTCAGCAGCGGAACCGCCGCAAAAGAGAACAGATAGTTACCGTACTCGGCAGTATCGGAAATAACGACATTCATTTCATACAGACGCTTACGTGCAATGGTATTCGCGATCAGAGGCAGTTCATGCAGTGATTCATAATATGCAGACTCTTCGATAATTCCGGAGTCAACCATGGTTTCAAACGCCAGTTCAACGCCGGCTTTAACCATCGCAATCATCACCACGCCCTGGTCGTAGTAGTCCTGCTCAGCAATTTTTCCTTCGAACTGCGCAGCATTTTCGAAGGCTGTTTTACCGGTCTCTTCACGCCAGGTCAGCAAATCTTTATCATTATTAGCCCAGTCAGCCATCATACCGGAAGAGAATGCACCAGAGATAATGTCATCCATATGTTTCTGAAACAGAGGAGCCATGATCTCTTTCAGCTGTTCTGACAGTTCATACGCACGAATTTTTGCAGGATTCGACAGACGATCCATCATCAGGGTAATACCACCAAACTTCAGTGATTCGGTGATCGTTTCCCAGCCAAACTGGATCAGTTTTTCAGCATAAGCGGCATCGGTACCTTCAGCCACCAGCTTATCAAAACACAGTAAAGAACCCGCCTGTAACATACCGCACAGGATAGTCTGTTCACCCATCAGGTCTGATTTTACTTCGGCAACAAAAGAAGATTCCAGCACCCCGGCACGGTGGCCTCCGGTAGCTGCTGCCCATGCTTTGGCAATCGCCAGACCTTCACCCTTAGGATCATTTTCCGGATGTACGGCGATCAGGGTAGGAACCCCGAAACCACGCTTATATTCTTCACGGACTTCAGTGCCCGGACATTTTGGCGCGACCATCACGACCGTAATATCTTTACGGATAGTTTCGCCGACTTCAACAATGTTAAAACCATGAGAGTAACCCAGTGCAGAGCCTTCTTTCATCAGAGGCTGCACTGCCTGAACTACAGCAGAGTGCTGCTTGTCCGGCGTCAGGTTGACCACCAGGTCGGCCTGCGGGATCAGCTGTTCATAGGTACCGACTTTAAAGCCGTTATCTGTCGCTTTGCGCCATGAGGCACGTTTCTCAGCAATCGCTTCAGCACGCAGGGCGTAAGCAATATCCAGACCGGAATCACGCATATTCAGCCCCTGGTTAAGGCCCTGCGCACCACAACCAACAATCACGATTTTTTTGCCTTTCAGAAAGCTGGCTTCGTCCGCAAATTCGTCACGGGACATAAAACGACATTTGCCTAACTGCGCTAACTGGTTACGCAGATTCAGAGTGTTGAAATAGTTAGCCATGGGTACTCCGGTTGAGTTGTGTTTGTATTTATAAGGTATTCAGCCGCGAAGGTTGCGTGACTGAGAATACCTCCATCATATGTCAGGATTTCTATTGCTTAAATTGATATATTAACAACGTTATATTGCAATAACTGCAATACACTACGGAGTCACTCAGCATGGATTTACGGGATCTGAAATTATTTCTGCATCTGGCCGACAGCCGTCATTTTGGCCAGACGGCCCGCGCTATGCACGTCAGTCCCTCCACCCTTTCACGTCAAATCCAGCGGCTGGAAGAGGACGTGGGTCACCCGTTATTTATGCGCGATAATCGTTCAGTTGCCCTGACCACCGCCGGAGAAAATTTCAGCCTGTTTGCCAGACAAACCCTGCTGCATTATCAGCAACTGCGTCACCTGATGGACCTTAATAGTCCTTCCCTGAGTGGTGAGTTACATCTGTTCTGCTCCGTGACTGCTGCCTATAGCCATCTGCCTCCTGTCCTTGACCGTTTTCGGGCCGAACATCCGCAGGTGGAAATTAAATTATCTACCGGCGACCCTTCTGATGCCGTAGAGAAAATCAGTTCCGGTGAAGCCGACCTGGCAATAGCCGGTAAACCTGAGTCTCTGCCTGCAGGAATAGCATTTAATCCTCTGGATGTGCTGCCCCTGGCACTGATTGCGCCGGCATTACCTTGCCCGGTCAGGAGCGAGGTCACCTCGGTCGATCCTGACTGGAGCCGGGTACCCTTTATTTTTCCTGAGCAAGGGCCGGTACGGCGCAGCGTCGATCTGTGGCTGCGCCGCAGAAAAATCACCAATCCGCTGATTTATGCCACGGTCGCAGGACACGAAGCGATAGTGTCGATGGTTGCCCTCGGCTGTGGTGTGGCTTTATTGCCGGTCGTGGTGCTGGAAAACAGCCCCGAGCCGGTACGTAACCGTATTATGTCCCTGCCACTCAGCGATACGGGTACTCCGCTGGAACTAGGGGTGTGTGTCCGGAAGAAGCGGCTCGGAGAGCCGCTGATCAATGCTTTCTGGGATTTACTCTGATCACCGGCCAGCAAGGAAAAACCGGAAGGCCGGATTATTACTTTCATCATGAAAATCATAACCCAGTGCGGACAGATGCTCCGCAAACCGGGGATCATTATTACCGAGTTCAAATGCAGCCAGTACCCGGCCATAGTCTGTGCCATGACTACGGTAGTGAAACAGGGAGATATTCCAGTGCGTGCCCAGGGTCTGCAGAAATTTCAGCAGAGCTCCCGGCGATTCAGGAAACTCAAAACTGTATAACCTTTCCTGCAATGGTTTACCCGGCCTGCCCCCGACCATATAACGCAGATGCAGTTTAGCCATTTCGTCGTCTGACAGGTCCACCACCAGGTAACCTTCGTCACTCAGTTGCCGGACAATTTCAGTGCGTTCGTCCAGCCCGCGGGTTAAACGCACGCCGACAAAAATGCAGGCATTCTGGTCATCCGCATAACGATAATTAAATTCGGTCACCGCACGGCCACCGAGGATCTGACAAAACTTCAGGAAGCTCCCCGGCTGTTCCGGGATCGTCACTGCCAGCAAAGCTTCGCGCTGTTCGCCCAGCTCACAGCGTTCTGAGACATAACGCAGTCCGTGAAAATTGACGTTAGCACCGGATAAAACATGTGCCAGCCGCTCATCTTTAATATCATGCTGCTGAATATATTTTTTCATCCCTGCCAGCGCCAGAGCCCCGGAAGGCTCGGCGATTGCACGCACATCTTCGAAAATATCTTTCATTGCTGAGCAAATAGCATCACTGTCGACAGTCACGATATCATCCAGGTACTCCCTGCAAAGACGATAGGTTTCGTTACCAATACGCTTAACAGCCACCCCTTCGGCAAACAAACCGACCCGCGATAAATCCACCGGCCCACCCGCCTTGAGTGCGGCATTAAGGCAGGCGGAATCTTCAGCTTCAACAGCGATCACTTTAATTTCCGGCATCAGTTGTTTAATAACCACCGCCACCCCGGCAGCCAGACCGCCACCACCCACCGGGACGAAGATACGATCGATATGTGCATCCTGCTGCAGCAGTTCCAGTGCCAGGGTACCCTGCCCCGCGATCACTGCCGGATGATCGAACGGCGGCACAAAGGTATAACCATGTTCTTCTGCCAGCGAGATAGCTTTCGCTTTTGCTTCATCAAAGTTTGCGCCATGCAGACAGGCCTCTCCGCCAAAAGCACGCACCGCATCTACCTTAATTTCTGCGGTGGCTACCGGCATCACAATCAGAGACTTGATCCCTAGCTGGCTGGCAGACAGTGCAACCCCCTGAGCATGGTTACCGGCCGACGCAGTCACCACTCCCCGGGTGCGTTGCTGTTGATTCAACCCGGCAATCATTGCGTAAGCTCCGCGCAATTTAAAGCTATGCACCGGCTGACGATCTTCACGTTTTACCATGATGGTATTGCCAAGACGCCGCGACAGTTTTTCCATCGTCTGTAACGGAGTGACCCGGGTAATCTCATAGACCGGGGATCGCAACGCTGCATGCAGGTACTCCGCACCCGAAGGTGCGGAAGAAAGAGGTTTGGAAGCTGCCATGATCGATTAACCTCCCAGTTTACTCTTGTCGCGAACGGCACCTTTATCGGCACTGGTCGCCAGTGAAGCGTAAGCCCGCAGTGCAAACGACACTTCACGCTGACGATCCTGTGGGGTATAAGCGGCATTGCCACGGGCTTCTTCCGCGGTACGACGTGTCTGCAGTTCTGCATCGCTGATATCCAGGCTGATACTGCGGCCAGGGATATTGATATCAATCATGTCACCGTCTTTTACCAGGGCAATAGTGCCGCCATTCGCTGCTTCCGGAGACGCGTGGCCGATAGATAATCCGGATGTCCCTCCGGAGAAACGACCATCAGTAATTAATGCGCAGCTTTTACCCAGGCCCATCGATTTCAGATAGGTGGTGGGGTACAGCATTTCCTGCATACCCGGCCCTCCTTTCGGGCCTTCGTAGCGGATCACCACAACATCGCCGGCAACAACCTTACCGCCAAGGATCGCCTCTACGGCATCATCCTGACTTTCATACACTTTTGCCGGACCACGGAAGGTCAGAATGTCTTTATCCACCCCGGCTGTTTTCACAATACAGCCATCCAGCGCCATATTGCCGTACAGTACTGCCAGCCCGCCATCCTGTGAATATGCATGTTCACGGGTCCGGATACAGCCCTGTTCACGGTCATCATCCAGCGTATCCCAGCGACAGTTCTGCGAGAAAGCTTTCGTGGTACGTATCCCGGCAGGGCCGGCACGGTACATTTCTTTCACTGCTTCATCTTTCGTCAGCATGATATCGTAATTATCCAGGGCTTCCCGCAGGGTGGTACCCAGGATATTCGGTACTGAGGTGTTCAGCAGGCCTGCACGGTCCAGCTCACCGAGAATACCAATCACTCCACCGGCACGGTGCACATCCTCCATATGGTATTTCGGGGTACTGGGTGCCACTTTACACAGATGAGGTACCTGACGGGACAGGCGATCGATATCTGAAATATCGAAGTCAATTTCCCCTTCCCGCGCCGCTGCCAGTAAGTGCAGTACGGTATTTGTCGACCCGCCCATGGCGATATCCAGCGTCATCGCATTTTCAAATGCTTCCTTGCTGGCGATATTACGTGGCAGCACAGAAGTATCATCCTGTTCATAATAACGCTTTGTCAGGCTGACAATTCGCTTACCGGCGTTGATAAACAGTTGTTCGCGATCGGCATGGGTCGCCAGCAGAGAACCATTTCCCGGCTGAGAAAGACCCAGAGCTTCGGTCAGACAGTTCATGGAGTTTGCCGTAAACATACCGGAGCAGGAACCACAGGTCGGACAGGCTGAACGTTCAATCTGTTCACTATCGGCATCGCTGACATTCGGATTCGCACCCTGAATCATCGCATCCACCAAATCCAGCTTAATGATTTGGTCTGACAGTTTAGTTTTACCGGCTTCCATCGGGCCGCCGGACACAAAAATGACCGGAATATTCAGACGCAATGACGCCATCAGCATTCCCGGGGTGATCTTATCGCAGTTTGAGATACAGACCATGGCATCAGCACAGTGCGCATTTACCATATATTCTACGGAGTCAGCAATCAGCTCACGTGATGGCAGTGAATACAGCATACCGCCATGGCCCATTGCGATACCATCGTCAACCGCAATGGTATTAAATTCTTTGGCAACGCCCCCTGATGCTTCAATTTGTTCGGCAACCAGCTTACCCAGATCACGTAAGTGCACATGGCCCGGCACAAACTGAGTGAATGAGTTTACAACCGCAATGATCGGCTTACCGAAATCATCATCAGTCATTCCGGTTGCGCGCCACAGGGCGCGGGCTCCGGCCATATTACGTCCATGGGTGGTGGTGGCGGAACGGTACTTAGGCATGCTCTGTTTACTCCAGTCTGGAAAAAATTCGCGGGCAGTGACTACCCGCGTGATATCTCAATTATTATGGGTTGACCTGATCCAACCAGCCCCATTTATCTTCCGTTTCACCGGTAAACAGACCAAAGAATGCCTGCTGAATACGTTTTGTCACCGGGCCACAGCGACCTTCGCCGACCTGAATGCCGTCAACACTGCGCACCGGTGTGATTTCTGCTGCAGTCCCGGACATAAAGACTTCGTCCGCCAGGTACAGGGATTCACGGGACAGCACCTGTTCACGGACTTCGATACCTAAGTCTGCGGCCAGTTTAATGATGGCATCACGGGTGATCCCCGGCAGCGCCGAAGAGGTGAATGGCGGGGTAAACAGAATGCCATCTTTCACTTCGAACAGGTTTTCACCTGCGCCTTCTGAAACGTAGCCGTTCACATCCAGCGCGATCCCTTCCTGATAGCCATGACGACGCGCTTCGCTGCCCACCAGCAATGAGGACAGGTAGTTCCCTCCGGCTTTCGCCGCTGTCGGGATGGTATTTGCCGCAACACGGTTCCAGGAGGAGACCATAGCATCAATACCCTGGTCCAGGGCTTCTGCGCCCAGATAGGCTCCCCACGGGAAGGCGGCAATAATGACATCGGTACTGAATCCTTCCGGCGGGTTAACTCCCAGGCCGACATCTCCGACAAAGACTAACGGACGGATATAAGCACTTTTCAGGTTATTCACCCGCAGAACTTCACGGCATGCTTCCATCAGTTGATCAACGCTTTGTGACACAGGGAAACGATAGATTTTGGCTGAGTCGCGCAGGCGCTGCATATGTTCACGATGGCGAAAAACAACCGGGCCTTTATGCGAGTCATAGCAACGGATACCTTCAAATACTGAAGTACCATAGTGCAGTGCGTGTGACATCACACTGACTTTAGCCTCTTCCCATTTAACCATTTCCCCGTTGAACCAGATAAGCTCTGCTTTTTTAGTCGTCATTATTCTGTCCTTTTACGCTTTAGCGTGGATGTGTTGTGTTTGTCTGTTATTGAACCTGAACGCGGGTAACGTCCATCAGTTTTGTAAGTTGTACCGACAATAAATCAATCGGCCGCTGGCTGGCCACGGTCAGGTCAATACTGACCTGCTCATTGTCCGCTGCCCGGGCGACAACATTCATAGTGCATACCCGAAAACCACGATGGCGGATAACCCGTAAAATACGTTCTAAAATTTCAGGGCGGAACTGTGCTTCGATAGATAACTGATGCTGTTTCATAAACTGTCCTCCATCATATTGGCATTGCTGGCACCGGGAGGAACCAGTGGCCAGACATTTTCAGCTTCATCGATGGAGACATGCAGAAAGTAAGGCCCGTCGCTGTTCAGCATTTCGGCTAATGCACCATCAATCTGCTCTTTACGGCTGATTTGCTGCCCCGGAATACCGAAAGCGCTTGCCAGCGTCAGGAAGTCAGGATTATCGGTCAGAATGGTTTCACTGTAGCGTTGTTCAAAAAACAATTGCTGCCACTGGCGAACCATACCCAGTCGCTGGTTATCCAGCAGCAGGATTTTCACCGGTAATTTCCGGCGTTTAATGGTGCCAAGTTCCTGAATATTCATCATGATAGAGCCATCGCCGGATACACAAATGACGGTATCCTGCGGACAGGCCACCTGAGCACCAATGGCGGCGGGTAAACCAAAGCCCATGGTCCCCAGACCACTGGAGGTAATAAAACGATCCGGTGTATCAAACGTCATATGCTGAGCCGCCCACATTTGGTGCTGGCCGACGTCGGTTGTGATAATGGTTGCGGGCGGTTTTTTTTCTGAGAGGGTATTTAATAATGCAGGGGCATAGATGGCGTCACCGGGATGATTATACGCGGGGGCGAAATCCCGCTTCATCGACGCTGTGGCGCTGCACCATTCAGCGATATCCATTGGCTGGCTGATGGCGGGTAACAGCTGATTCAGGCATCCCTGCAGGCTGACATGGGCACGGCGCAGTTTATTCAACTCTGCAGGGTCAATATCCAGATGGATAACCGAGGCATCAGGCGCAAAAGCGTCCAGTTTCCCGGTCACGCGGTCATCAAAACGGGCCCCGACAGCAATCAGCAAATCACACTGCTGGACTGCCAGGTTGGCCACTTTACTACCATGCATGCCCAGCATGCCCAGATAAGCCTCTTCCGTATCCGCAACTGCCCCTAACCCTTTCAGGGTACAAACTGACGGGATGCCGGTCACCCGCAGAAAATCACGTAACGCCGGAACCGCACCGGCGATCCCCACACCACCACCGATGTACACTACCGGTTTTACTGACCGGGACATTAACTGCCGGGCGGCTGCGATATCCGCGTCAGGCAGCTGCAGCGGCGGATTAACCGGTAACTGATGTGGCGTGAAATCAGCAGAACCCAGCTGGATATCTTTAGGGATATCGACCAGAACCGGCCCCGGACGACCGGAATTAGCAATATCAAACGCGCTTTCCAGTATCGCAGGCAGTTCTTCCAGTGACTGCACCATAAAACTGTGTTTAGTACAGGCCAGGGATAATCCAAGAACATCAATCTCCTGGAAAGCATCAGTACCAATCACAGCAGAAGAAACCTGTCCGGTGATGGCAACCACAGGAACTGAATCCATCATCGCATCCGCCAGCCCTGTGATCAGGTTAGTCGCTCCCGGACCAGAAGTTGCAATACACACGCCCGTATTACCGGTCGCTCTGGCATAACCAATTGCCGCCATTACAGCGCCTTGCTCATGCCGGCACAGCAGGTGTTCAACACCACCATCATAAAGAGCATCATACACTGGCATAATTGCCCCGCCCGGATAACCAAAAACGGTCTGAATCCCCTGTGTCCGTAATGCCTGAACTACCCACTGTGCTCCGGTCATGGCTATTCTCCTGCCTTTTGTCGGGAACAACAGAATTTCATACTACTTTTCATCATCTGCTCCACATTAAAATACTGTAATGCCTGATAACCAAAAAAAAACCCCCGGACCTTTCGGTGCGGGGGTTCTCTTTCGATTAAGGCTTGATTTTTAAGCCTTTCTTTCTCCGAGTGCAGCCCCGCACGATGGTAGAATAATCACCACCACACTAATCACGACCAGGCTAATCACTCGTAGAAGGGCTTTCATAATAAGTACAATAATTCGCTTAATTCGAAGTAATGCCTAAAGAGTTATCACAGATTAATGTGATGTGACAACATTTTTCTGTGTTTATTTTTTTGGGAACCGGTATGGTATTTTTTTAAGATATTGATAAGTATTAGTTATATTTAAAAAGATAATTGCCATCTTTTTATGTCGAAAAAACAGCAGTACTGTAAAACCGCTCATAATGACACCGCAAAAATTTTTTCCCCGGCCTGTTTCTTTGCGTGGTAACTTCTGAATTTTGCTTATTTTCTCACCGTATCCATGACCAGCATTTTACACTGGCGATGATCATAAGGAGAGAATATGTCATTAGCCAGAGTAATGACCCGGGCAAGTATCGGTATTGATGCACCCTTAGTCATGATTGAAGTACATCTGAGCAGCGGGCTCCCCGGGCTGACACTGGTCGGATTACCCGAAGCAACGGTAAAAGAAGCCCGCGAGCGGGTGCGCAGCGCCATACTCAATAGCGGATTCACTTTTCCCGCACGCCGTATTACCGTTAACCTGGCACCGGCAGATATGCCTAAAGAGGGCGGACGCTATGACCTGCCTATCGCCATCGCTATCCTGGCTGCGTCTCATCAAATACCTGCGGCACAGTTGCCCCGGCTAGAATTCCTCAGTGAACTGGCACTGAATGGCAGCCTGAGAGCAGTCAGAGGTGCAATCCCTGCCGTTATCGCTGCCCGGAATGCACAGCGAACCATGATCCTTTCTGCCGATAACGAAGCCGAAGCCGGGCTCATCCAGGGCGATACCGCCTGTATTGGCAAAACTCTGCTTGAAATCTGTCATTTTCTGCACGGCAAAGGCGAGTTGCGTCAGGCAGAAAATCACCTGCCCGTTATCAGCAGGCAGTATCCCGACCTGCAGGATATTATCGGCCAGCAGCATGCCCGCCGGGCATTAGAGATTACAGCCGCCGGCGGACACAATATGTTGCTGGTTGGTCCGCCGGGAACCGGGAAAACGATGCTGGCAGCCAGACTTCCCGGCCTTTTACCCCCGCTGACAGCGCACGAAGCCCTGGAATGTACCGCCCTGCTGAGTCTGAGCCATAATGCCCCTGCTGCAACACTCTGTACCGATCGCCCGTTTCGCGCTCCCCACCACAGTGCTTCCATGTTTGCTCTGGTCGGGGGAGGCTCTCTGCCACTGCCCGGAGAGATATCTCTGGCCCATAACGGGGTACTGTTCCTCGATGAACTACCCGAATTTGAGCGAAAAACACTGGATGCCCTCCGCCAGCCTCTGGAGTCCGGAGACATATCAATTGCCAGAGCAAAAGCAAGGATCACTTTTCCGGCACGTTTTCAGTTAATTGCTGCTATGAATCCCGGCCCGACCGGACATTACGAAGGAGTGCATCGCCGGCAGTCAGCCAGCCAGTTACTTCGTTATCTGAACCGGTTATCAGGACCATTCCTCGACCGCTTTGATCTCTCTCTTGAAGTCCCCCTGTTACCGCCGGGTACACTGAGCAAAACATTCCAGCCTGGCGAAAGTAGTGGACAGGTCCGTGAACGGGTTATCAGGGCCAGGGAATACCAACAGAAACGGGCCGGTAAGATAAATGCTTTGCTGAATAATGCAGAGGTAAGGCGCTGGTGTCAGATCACTCAGCAAGATGCACAATGGCTTGAAGAGACCTTATCTGCTCTCGGTCTGTCCGTCCGGGCATGGCAGCGCATTCTGAAAGTTGCCAGGACGCTGGCTGATCTCAGGCTGCAACCGGAAATTACCAAAGAGCAACTGCTGGAGGCATTAAGCTACCGTGCGATGGACAGATTATTACATCGTTTACAACAGGAACGGACCTGATAAATAACAGACGAAAAAAAGGGCCGCTGGCCCTTTCACTGATACTATTAATCGTCGCTGTCATTAAACTCTTCGACGGTATCCATCTGCGGTTTACCGCCGGATAACGTGTGGAAACGTTTTGGACGTTTAATTCTGGACATGTATTTTGACCAGACGCGTTCTGCTTCGGTTGCCGGCTCACGAATACCGCGACAGACTTCTACAAATCTGTGTTCTTCTTCCGTTACAGGTTCACGCTTTGCCAAATCCAGCTCATTAAAAGCAAAGCCATGACGCTCAAGTAGCTGGGCTTCCCTGATGGTAAAATCACCGTGGCGTGAGAACCCTCGCGGGTAGTGTTTATTATCAAAAAAGCGATTGGTTGTGGTAAAGCTGTCCGACATTTTACACGCTCCTAACTCTTTTATGGTCGTGTGATTTATGGCGCGGAGTATTAGATACGCTTGACAAAGTGTAAAACAAAAGATTTAAATCATAACGATTAATGATTTTGGAGATGAAATTGTGGATACTGAATTGCTGAAAACTTTCCTCGAAGTCAGCAGAACACGCCATTTTGGAAGGGCTGCAGAAGCATTGTATCTGACCCAGTCCGCGGTAAGTTTCCGCATTCGCCAGCTCGAAAATCAGCTCGGTGTCAGCCTGTTTACCCGACACCGGAATAATATTCGTCTGACATCAGCTGGCGAACGCCTGCTGCCGTATGCAGAGAACCTGATGAATACCTGGCAGCTGGCAAAGAAAGAGGTATCCCTGTCACTACAGCACCATGAACTGACGATCGGTGCCAGTACTGCGCTCTGGGAGGCTTATATGACCCCCTGGCTGAAAAGCCTGTATCAGACCAGGGAAAACCTGCATATTGAAGCCAGGGTCGCCCAGAGGCACCTGCTGGTCAAACAGATCCACGAACGGCAACTGGATGTTCTGATCACCACCGAAGCACCAAAAATGGATGAATTATCCAGCCAGCAAATTGGCCATATTTCGCTGGCATTATTCCGTTCCCGTCACTCAGAGAAAAAAGAGAAGTACCGGTATATCAAACTGGAATGGGGGGCAGACTTTCATCAGCACGAGTTTTATCTGTCAGGAAATGAGGATACCCCGATACTGACGACGACATCCGCTCATATTGCCCGGGATTTACTGCACACTACCGATTCCTGTGCATTTCTGCCGGAATACTGGCAAACACTGTATAAAGATTTGGTTCCGGTGACCGATACAGCAACAGTTGTCAGACCTTTATATGCTGTCTGGCTGCAAAATAGTGATCAGCAATCAGCCCTGAAACAATTACTGAAAGTACCGGTAGTGTTACGTTAAATAATTATCAGATAAACATTTATTCAGGAAAATACAGAAAGAACAGGAACCGGCATCGCCAGACGGCGAATGTCGGTAAAAGACAGGTTTTTTCAGACAAAAAAAATCCTTTGCCAGGCAAAGGATTATTTTTTCTGGCAGGGGCGGAGGGACTCGAACCCCCAACACCCGGTTTTGGAGACCGGTGCTCTACCAATTGAACTACGCCCCTAAATAGGGTGGCGGAACGGACGGGACTCGAACCCGCGACCCCCTGCGTGACAGGCAGGTATTCTAACCAACTGAACTACCGCTC
>NZ_JAERJP010000014.1:0-111848 GCF_018257575.1 Tatumella sp. JGM91
TTTTGGCGAATACAAAACTAACCACTTTTACCGCCGTTTTCTATTAATTCACGCTAAGGTGCGATGAACCTTTTTTTTGGCTGTGTCCCGGAGCCCTTCGCTGCCATGCCCGTGGCTAAATCATCAGACCAGCTTTACCTCAACGCCGGCCGAGCGGAGCTGCCCGATCACTGCCGGGTCAGCCTGCTTCCCGGTAATAACAATATCAATATCTGCTGCGCGGCTGAACAGCATCCCTGCCCGCTGGCCGATTTTACTGCTGTCCACCAGCACGACCAGCTTGCCAACATAGTGTCGTACTTTCTGCTCACTCATCGCACTGAGCATATCCGTTTTATATAATCCGTCGCTGGTCAGGCCGACACCACTGGTAAACATCCAGTGACCGGCATACAGGTCAGCTTCGCTGCTCTGCGGAGCCAGAGTTATCGACTGCTGCTTATTATACTGGCCGCCAATAATTACCACCCGTTCATGTTCATGTTCTATCAGGTAATTGGCCAGTGGCAGATAGTTGGTGATCACCTGAATATCTTTACCGCACAGTTCACGGCCCAGCAAAAAGGCGGTCGAGCCGCAGTTAATCACCACGCTCTCTCCGGGCTGACACAGGGCCGCCGCCGCGGCAGTAATCCGTATTTTTTCGTCCAGATGACTGACCTGTTGAATATTCAGCGGGCTCCATAACTGACGAGATACATTCAGCACCTCGGCACCGTTACGCACTTTACGTAATTGCCCGTTATCATTCAGTTTATTGATATCACGCCGCGCAGTTGCCGGCGAAATATCAAAGGCAGCGATCAAATCGGCGACAGAAATTTGCCGCTGAGTATGTAACAACTCAAGGATGGCATGGTGCCGCTGGGACTCAGTCATGGACATTCCGTTACAAGATAAAACATCAGCAGTGGATTATAGGCGCACAGTCTGATTATTAATATCATTTTGCTGCAGAAGTGCGCACCATAAATCGCCCTGTGGTTTTACAGGAAGGCTTTAAAAGGCAGGTCAGGCTCAAGGGTAAAACAGTCATCGAAACCACGGGGATAGTGATACTCAAGGTTATCCTTATCTGTCGGCCAGGTAAACTTACCACCGACCTGCCAGATAAAAGGTTTAAAATGGTACTGAAGCCGGTGTCGTCTCATTTCCCACAGGCTGAGTATTTCCTTAGGGTCCGCCTGGAAATTTGACCAGATATCATGGTGTACCGGAATCACAACCTGTGCCTTAAGGGACTCCGCCATACGTAATATATCGACACTGGTCATTTTATCCGTCACACCACGCGGATTTTCACCGAAGGAGCCCAGCGCAACATCAATCGGGAAGCGGTTACCGTGACTGGCATAATAATTTGAATAGTGAGAATCGCCACTGTGGTACAGCGTCCCGGCCGGCGTTTCAAACAGATAATTAACCGCCCGCTGATCCATCCCTGCCGGTAATACCCCGGCAGCTGCCTGTCCTTCCGGTAGGGTAATCAGTGCGGTACGATCGAACGCATCCAGCACAATAATCCGTGTATCTCTGAGGGTAATAATATCGCCCGGCACCACTGCATGGCATCGTTCACGCGGCACCCCCCAGCCAGTCCAGATATCAACGCAGGACTGCGGTCCGATAAAGGGCACATCCTCTGCACAATTCTGCATTACCGCTGCCGCAACATTAACGTCAATATGATCGTTATGGTCATGGGTGGCTAATACGGCATCCAGCTGCCGGATAGCAAAGGGATCCATAACAAAAGGCGCCGTCCGCAGGTTAGGTTGCAGGGCTAACCCGCCGGCCATCCGCTGCATCTGATGACCGGCTTTCATCAGAGGATTACTGTGTGTCTGTTTACCGGTCCCGCACCAGAAATCAACACACAGATTAGTACCTGCGTCTGATTTCAGCCATATCCCGGTACACCCCAGCCACCAGATGGCAAAAGTGCCGCTGACAACCTCTGTCTGTTCTATTTCCTCATTCAGCCAGCATCCCCACTCCGGGAAGGTGCTAAGTAGCCAGGATTCACGGCTGATTGATGTTATTTTACTCATCGTATTCTCTCCATCCTTTGACGACAACAATCAAAATAATCATAAACAATCACAGAGAGTTAAAATTACCACCGTTCATCTGTCTTCTCAATATGAAAAAATCGCTTTTTATACTCTCCGTCACGCTGAAATTAACTGCATATATAACAATAACTTTTAAATAAATGCAGACGAAAAAACAACAATATACAGTGCATTCATATAATTAAATAATATCCAGTGAAGAGGATCACAAATAATCAAAATCAATCTTTTTGTGACGTTTTATGATTGTTATGGTGAAGGCTCCCTGAGTAAGCCGTTCGGGATAATAAAACTCAGGCAACCGTATCGGCACGGTTTGCCCGTCAGTATTCGCGCTCTGTAAGCAATGCTTTGGAGATCCGTATGGAAACGCTTTATACCCTGTTCACTGTTTTTTTTAACCAGGTGATGACCAATCCGCCACTACTGCTGGGCCTGGTCACCTTACTGGGCTATTTACTGCTGCGTAAAAGCGCCACGGTAATCATTAAAGGTACACTGAAAACAATTATCGGTTTTATGTTATTGCAGGCGGGCTCAGGCATTCTGACCAGTACCTTTAAGCCGGTTGTCAGTAAACTGTCAGAGGTCTATCAGATTAACGGTGCAATATCAGACACCTATGCATCAATGATGACAGTAATAGACCGAATGGATACCGCCTACAGCTGGGTCGGTTATGCGGTTTTACTGGCGCTGGCGCTCAATATTTTATATGTACTACTGAAACGGCTGACGGGTATCAGAACTATCATGCTGTCAGGACATATTATGTTCCAGCAGGTCGGATTGATTGCCGTATTCTTTTATCTGTCCGGTTACAGCATGTGGACCACCGTTATCTGTAGTGCGGTACTGACTTCCCTCTACTGGGGGATCACCGCCAATATGATGTACCTCCCGACCCAGTCCGTGACCGACAATAGCGGATTTTCCATTGGCCACCAGCAGCAGTTTGCCTCATGGATTGCCTGCAAACTGGCCCCCTATTTGGGTAAAAAACAGGACAGTGTCGAGAAGCTTTCTCTGCCCGGCTGGCTGAATATTTTCCATGACAACATCGTGTCAACCGCCATTGTGATGACACTGTTTTTTGGCGCGATCCTGCTCTCTTTCGGCTTAACCACCCTGCAGGCTATGGCGGGCAGCACCCACTGGACCCTTTATATCCTGCAGACCGGACTCATGTTTGCCGTCGCGATCTTTATCATTGTGCAGGGCGTGCGCATGTTTGTCGCCGAGCTCACCGAAGCCTTTAACGGTATCTCACAGCGCCTGATTCCGGGGGCGGTGTTAGCCATCGATTGTGCTGCTATCTACAGCTTTGCGCCTAACGCAGTGGTGTGGGGTTTTATGTGGGGCACCATCGGCCAGCTGATTGCCGTCGGTATTCTGGTGCTGCTGCAGTCTCCTATCATGATTATCCCCGGGTTTATTCCGATGTTCTTTTCAAATGCCACTATTGGCGTATTTGCTAACCACTATGGGGGCTGGCGGGCGGCACTTAAAATTTGCCTGGTGATGGGAATGATAGAAATCTTTGGTTGTGTCTGGGCGATAAAACTGACCGGGCTGGATGCCTGGATGGGTATGGCTGACTGGTCAATTCTGGCGCCACCGTTAATGCAGGGATTGAGTTCCGGGCTCTGGTTTATGGGCGTAGTACTGATTATCGCTGCCTTATATATGTACTTTTCCGGCCGAAGCCTGCGTGCTGAAGAACGTGCCGCAGGCCGATAGCCATCAAAACCCTCACCACAGGAGAACACTTATATGACAGTAAGAATTCTGGCAGTGTGCGGTTGCGGACAGGGAAGCTCAATGATCATGAAGATGAAAGTTGATCAGTTTCTCACGCTTCAGCAGGTAGACCATAGCGTAAACAGCTGTGCTGTCGGTGAATATAAATCAGAGCTCAGTCAGGCAGATATTATTCTTGCCTCTACGCATATTGCCGGTGAAATCAGTGTCAGCGGTAATAAACATGTTATCGGGGTACGCAATATGCTGTCTGCCGAAGATTTCGGCCCCAAACTGATGGCTGTTATTCGTCAGTACTTTCCTGACGACCTCTCAGGAGCAACTGCTGATGAAGCTAAGTGATTCCCTGCGGGATAATAACAGTATCCGCCTGCAGGCCGAGGCCGAAGACTGGCAACAGGCCATCAGGATTGGCACCGATCTGCTGGTGGATGCAGGGGTGGTCGGATCAGAATATTTCCCGGCGATCCTCGCGGCAGTCAGCAAGTACGGCCCCTATTTCCTGCTTGCTCCCGGCCTGGCAATGCCCCATGCCCGTCCCGAGGAGGGCGTATTGCGGACCGGGTTTGCCTTAGTCACCCTGAAAAACCCGGTCTGCTTTGGCGACGAGGATAACGATCCGATCGATATCCTGATCACCCTGGCGGCCGTTGATGCCCACACTCATCAGCAGGTCGGAATACTTCAGGTCGTACAGCTATTCGACGATCCTGATAATTTTCAGCGTTTACGTGACTGCCGCCATCCGCAGCAGGTACTTGACCTGATTCATCAAACCTCAGTTACCCGCGAGCCATAAGGAGTACCGGCCATGGAATGTCAACGACCTCTGCTGCAAATCGCACTGGATAATTTAACCCTCGATCAGGCATTTGCCACCACCCGGCTGATTGCCAGTGAAGTCGATATTATCGAAATTGGTACCATTTTGTGTGTCAGTGAAGGTATACGTGCAGTACGGGAAATAAAAGCACTCTATCCCGGCCATATCGTGCTGGCCGATGCCAAAATTGCCGATGCCGGAAAAATACTCGCAGAAATGTGTTTTCAGGCCAGTGCAGACTGGATCACTGTCATTTGCTGCGCTGATATCAATACGGTGAAAGGTGCTCTGCAGGTGGCACAACAGTATAACGGTGATGTCCAGATAGAACTCACCGGCAGCTGGCAAATATCTCAGGCCTCTGGCTGGTACGATGCCGGTATCCGCCAGCTGGTATACCACCGCAGTCGTGATGCTCAGGCAGCAGGCGTAAATTGGAGCGATCAGGACCTGGCTATCCTGCAACAACTCTGTGATATGGGCTTTAAACTCACCATCACAGGCGGACTGGAGGCTGACGACCTGCCCCTGTTCAGGCATCTGCCGATCCATGCATTTATTGCCGGACGCAGTATCCGTGATGCCAGTGATCCTGTCGCCGCTGCCCGGCGGTTCCGGCAGCAAATTCATCAGCTCTGGGGCTAAGGAGCCAGTATGTCACCGTCAGAAAAAGTGCTGCTCGGTATTTACGAAAAAGCCCTGCCGCCCGATGAAAACTGGCCACAACGCCTCGGACTTGCCGCAGAACTGGGATTTGATTTTGTCGAAATGTCGATAGATGAAACTGACCAGCGACTGGCCCGCCTCCACTGGAGTGATAAGCAGCGCCTGGCACTGACAGAGGCGGTACTGACCAGCGGTATCCGTGTCTCTTCCCTCTGTCTCAGTGCCCACCGGCGTTTTCCTCTGGGCAGCGAAGACGACAGCATCCGGCGTCAGGCACTACAGATTATGCAGCAAACCATCCGGCTGGCACAGGATACCGGAATACGGGTTATCCAGCTGGCCGGCTACGATGAGTACTACCAGCAAAGTAATGCCTGTACCCGTCAGCGATTCCGTGACGGTCTGTCACTGGCGATGGAAATGGCCAGCAGAGCACAGGTTACCCTGGCGATGGAAATTATGGATACCGGTCTGATGAATTCGGTCAGCAAAGCCCTCGGTTATAGCCATTATTTGAATAACCCCTGGTTCCAGCTATACCCTGATATCGGCAATTTATCGGCCTGGGATAATGATGTCGAGCTGGAGCTGACGGCTGCGACTGGCCACATTGTGGGTGTACATGTGAAAGACACCCGCCGCGGGGAATTTAAAAACGTTCCGTTCGGCCAGGGTATCGTGGATTTCGAACAATGCTTTCGCACCCTGCACACTAATGGTTATCGCGGCCCCTATCTGATCGAAATGTGGAGCGGCAGCAGAGAAAACCCGCGCCAGCAGGTGTCTGCCGCCCGCTGCCAGGTACTGGAAAAAATGCGCCTGGCGGGCTTGCCGACCGGAGGATAAACCGATGCTGACACAATTAAAGCAACAAGTCTGTGAAGCCAATCTGCAACTGCCGGCCCATCAACTGGTGACCTTCAGTTGGGGCAATGTCAGTGCCATCGACCGGCAAAGTGGTCTGATGGTGATAAAACCCAGCGGAGTTGCCTATGAAAAACTGCGTCCGGAAGATATGGTGGTGGTTGAGCCCGACGGCTATTATCATGGTCCTTTGCGCCCGTCTTCAGACACAGCAACTCATCTGGCGCTCTACCGGCAATACCCGGAACTGGGGGGGATTGTCCATACCCATTCAACCTACGCCACTGCATGGGCACAGGCGATGCGTCCGGTGCCGGTATTAGGTACCACCCACGCAGATTATTTTTATGGTGAGATTCCCTGTACCCGTCAGTTGAAAGCAGAAGAAGTCAGCCATGACTATGAACGTAATACGGGTGAAGTGATCATCCATACCCTGCAGGATCGTCCGCCGATGCAGGTACCGGCAGTTATCGTTGCCCAGCATGGTCCTTTTTGCTGGGGATCGGATGCTGCAGAAGCGGTACATAATGCAGTCGTTCTTGAAGAAGTTGCCAGACTGGCATGGCTCAGTTGTCAGCTGAAGCCACAACCTGAAGTTATCCCCCCCTATCTGCAGGATAAACACTTCAAGCGTAAACATGGTAAACATGCTTACTACGGACAGGGGTGAGTTTCTGACCTGCGGGGCCCTGTCCGGCGTCCGGGACAGGGCCCCGGCCTCTTCCGCCCTGACGGCTATATAACCCATTCTGCTTCACCTGCCCGCCAGTAAAAATTTCACAATATTATGTGAAAAATAAAATCCATCATAAAAATAAAAAATACATTTATATTCATAATATTATATTTAAATTGTCGTCATAACCTGTTTTTCATTTTTGTGATTCAGCAACTTTTATTGTGAAATTGTTATCCGTAAACTATTTCCATGACATAAAAAATAACCAGAGAGTAGCGAATCATGGCGATGGGATTAACTGCGAATGAACGCCGGGATTTTATCTATCGTTATGCCCATGAAAATCAGATCGCACTCTATGAGGAGCTGGCATCACTGCTGAATGTCTCCCATATGACTATCCGCCGTGATGTACAACTGATGGAACAGGAAGGGAAAGTCCGGCGGGTTAACGGGGGAATTCGCCTCAGTGTCTTACTGCATCAGGAACTGCCTTATCAGGACAAGTCCTGTCTGAATCACCGGCTCAAAAAAGAGCTGGGTAAATGTTCAGTCACTCGGATTTCTGAGGGCAGTATTATTTACCTCGATGCAGGGACGACCACTTTCGAAATTGCCTGCTGTATTCCGCCTGATTTTCGTCTGACTGTCGTCACTAATGACTTTTCGATCAGCCAGCTGCTGATGTCGAATCCGGCCACAGACCTCTACCATGTCGGCGGCAGAGTCGATAAACGTAACCTTTCCTGTGTCGGTTTCAGCGCTGCCAGCTTTATTAAAACACTGAATATTGACCTGGCCTTTCTCAGCGCCAGTTCATGGGATCTGACCCACGGTATATCGACGCCCTATGAAGAGAAAGCCGTAGTAAAACAGACCGTTATTTCTGTCTCAAATAAAAATATCCTCGTCTCTGACAGCAGTAAATATGGAAAGTACGGTTTTTACACTGTCTGTCCCCTAACGGCTCTGGATGAAATTATTACGGATTCGGTTTCCGGTGAATGTAAACAAAGTCTGCTGGATATCCGCTCACCGAAAATCACCTTTATCGATATATTCCGGGATAAAAGAAGTTATGAAAGACGAAAATAAACTACGCGAAGAAATATGTCTCACCGGTGAACGATTATTTAGCCGGGGTTATACGGTCGGCTCTTCCGGTAATATCAGTGCATGCCTTGATGATGGCTGGTTAATTACACCGACCGATGCCTGTCTGGGCACTCTGGACCCGGCCGATATTGCCAAAGTCAGCTCCGACGGAGAATGGCTGACGGGTAACAAACCTTCCAAGACCCTGTTATTACATAAAGGTGTATATCAGCATAATCCTGCTAGCCGCAGCGTACTGCATACCCACTCAAACGCACTGGTATTACTGACACTGCAGGGCGTCTGGTCTGCGGAAGCGATCCTGCCGCCCATCACCCCCTATCAGGTGATGAAAGTCGGAAAAATACCGTTGATTGACTACCGGTATCCCGGCTCACCGGAAGTGGCGACAATCGTGGCCGGGCTGGCTGCAACAGTGAAAGGGGTTATGCTGGCAAGACTCGGCCCGGTGATCTGGGGGAACAGTGTTTCTCAGGCCTGCGATATCCTGGAAGAATTAGAGGAAACCGCCCGGCTATGGGTCGCCACCCGACGCCAGGCCGATCCTCTGCCACCGCAGGCAATTCAGGAACTGACCGAAAAATTTGCATGTCACTGGTAATTCACCGCTTATTGCCGGAATAGACAGGCGCAGGTAAATAAAATGACAAGGTTATCTCCTTTGACACTGTACAGTGCACTGGTTGTTCGCTCTCCGTTTGACGACGGATTACTGGAAGGTTATCGCCGCCGGTTTGGCGACCTCTGCATCCACTGGAACCCGACCAGCGTATTAATGGAAAATATCGCAAACGGCCAGCTCTGTGACCTGGTGATCGTGACCGATCCGGCCATGGAGCAGCTGATTGCTCAGGGAATTGCTGATCCGGCAACCCGCAGACCATTAGTGGTTTCCCGCATCGGGTTTGCCGTCAGAAAAGGCGCGCCTCACGTTGATGTCTCTGACCGTGAACAACTGATAAAAACACTTCGTGCCGCGCGCTCACTCTGCTATTCCACCGGCGGAGCCAGCGGTATACATTTTAAAACCGTACTACAGATGCTGGGGATCGAACAGGAAATTGACGCTAAAGCCTGCCCGATCGCGGAGGGTTTTACCGCAGAAAAACTTCTCAGCGGTGATGCGGATCTTGCTATCCAGCAAGTCAGCGAACTGCTGGCGGTGCCGGGCGTAGAGATCACCGGCGACCTGCCCGCTGATCTGCAAAAAAGTACCTCGTTTTCTATTGCCCGGAGCTTTCACTCTGAACATCAGCAACAGGCCGCAGCACTGACAGAGATTGTCACCTCACCAGACGCCGCCGCCAGATATGCAAAGTTCGGTCTGCAAAGCCAGAATTAATCACTATATCGCAGACAGATCTGCAGACTGAAACGACCACCGGCTGCCAGCCTGTCCGCGGGCCACTTGCGTGACAACGGTAACCGGCCCGCCGGGTTTTCGCCAGCAGATAGCCTCCTGCGCCAGTTTCGGTGGCAACAGCCGCCACGTTAACCACAGAGTCCGGCTTACGCGGGACAAACGGAGCGCCTTATGTTGATTGGAGTAATAGCAGATGATTTCACCGGCGCCAGCGACATTGGCGTCACCCTGACAACAGGACTGCCGGAAGAAGGTGGCCTGCGCACAGCATTATATATCGGGGTGCCTGAGCAGGCGGCAGATCCACAGATCGGTGCCGGGGTTATTGCGCTGAAAAGCCGTTCACTGCCTGCCAGCGAAGCTATCGCCCTGTCATTACAGGCCTGCGACTGGCTGCTGGCCAGCGGATGCCGGCAAATTGTATTTAAATATTGTTCCACCTTTGACTCCACCTCTCAGGGCAATATTGGCCCGGTGGCCGAGGCCCTGGCCCGTAAGCTCGGTACCGGCGGCGTGGTGGTATGTCCTGCATTTCCGGCAATGAAACGTACGCTCTATCAGGGACACTTGTTTGTCAATGATCAGTTGCTGAATGAATCAGGGATGGAAAACCACCCCCTGACCCCGATGACCGATGCGGATATTCGTCGTGTACTGGCGAGCCAGTCACAGCATCCGCAGGGATATATCAGCTGGCAACAGGTACAACAAGGCAGCGATGAAATCAGCCGCCAATTAAAGCGACTGGCTGAGCAGCAGATCGGTCTGGTGGTGGTGGATGCGATCACTGATCAGGACTTACTGCAGATTGCCGGGGCCTGTGCCGATGCACCGCTGCTGACCGGAGCATCGGCTATTGCCCGCGGCCTGCCGCATAATTTTATTCGTCGTGGTGAAACGGCAGGCGAAATTGCTCCGCAGTTCAGTGTGAGCGGTAAAGGTGTGATTCTGGCAGGCAGTTGTTCACGCACCACATTACGCCAGATTGACTACCACCGGCAGCAATATGCCGTACTGCCTCTGGATGTTGAGCAAATCATCCGCGGCGACACCGACACCGCAGAACTGCTGAAATTCGTCGATGATAATCAGCAAAAATATCCTCTGATTTATACTTCAGGAGATCCGGCGCAGGTTACGGCGTTACAGCAGCCTTATGGCCGCGAAAAAGTTTCTCAGGCGATTGAACAATTTTTCGCTGCTCTGGCGGTACAGCTGGTCGGGGCCGGTGTACGGCGTCTGGTGGTCGGCGGCGGAGAAACATCCGGGGCGATTGTCAGTGGCCTGGGCATTGAAAGTCTGGTTATCGGTGCCGAACTCAGTACCGGCGTCCCGGCATTACGGGCAAAACAGGGACAAATAACCCTCGGACTGGCCTTAAAATCAGGTAATTTTGGTGATGAGGCCTTTTTCTCCCGTGCACTGGCCAGACTGACAGCATAAACCCACCGCAAATAGCGGCTCCGTATCCCCGCGGTGCGGAGCCGCATCAGCCCCTCCTCCCTGCCACTGTGTTATCCTGCCCGCTGTTTCCGGATATCAGCTTCAGGATAATCACCAATGATGTTCAGCACTTTCCGGCAGGCAATAATGGACTTTACCCCGCCGCCTGCACGCCAGTTACCTGATAATTTTTTACTCCGCCGTGAAGGCAGGCTGGCCGAATACTATATTCCGTTCGACTACCTTAACCCTGCTGCACGTCTCGTGCTGGTGGGCATTACCCCCGGCTATCAGCAGTGGCTGCATGCGGTGACAGCCGCACACCAGGCGCTGAAAAACGGAGCGACTGATCAGCAGGCATTATATCTTGCCAAACAGCAAGGAGCATTCAGTGGTGCGATCCGTAATAATCTGACGCAGTTACTGGACGCGATTGGCTTATCTGGCTGGCTGGGTATCGCGTCCTGCAGCTCATTATTCAGCGATCACTTATCGTTAGTGCACTTCACTTCCCTGTTTAATCAGCCGGTATTTATCGATGGTAAAAATTACAATAACACGCCCTCTTTCCGTCACTCCCCTTTACTGCAGCACAGTATCGAACGCGGATTTGCAGCCGAAGCCCGCCAGTTGCCTGATGCGGTTTTTGTCCCTTTAGGCCCGGTGGCTAGCGCCGGGGTTGAATGGCTGGTTCAGCAGCAACAGATTGACCCGGCGAAAATCCTGACCGGCTTACCCCATCCTTCCGGGGCCAACAGCGAAAGGATCCATTATTTTCCGGGTAAAAAAACACGTGACACACTGTCACGGCACACCAACCCGCAGGCTCTGGATCTGGCAAGGGAAAAGCTGATAACAAAAGTGGCAAAACTGCGCTGAAATATCGTGCCGGCCGCCACCGGCACACCGGCAAGTAAGCAGTTATCCGCCAACAGGTCCGGCATCCAGCGCCTGTGCCTGCTGCAGGGAAGGTAACGCCGATAATGTCTGCAGATAAGTATCAATCGCCGGATACAGGCCGTCGATCATTCCCCGTTTGTGCAGTAACAGCAGCACCCAGCCAATCATAAAATCAGCGCCCGTCAGCTGCTCACCGGTAATATAACGGCGGCCACTCAGTTGCTGATTTACATAACTGAACACTTTATTAAATTCATTATTCGCGTAATTCTCTGTCCAGCGCAGTTCGGTTCCGGCAGCCGTTTCGAAACTATTAAACAGACGTAACAGTACCGGGACCATGGCCGAGCTTTCCGCAAAATGGATCCACTCATAGTATTCGGCATACTGCGGGCTGCCGGCCGGCGGACGCAGGCCAGGGGCAAAACGTTCGATCAGTAACTCGATAATCGCGCCTGACTCGCTGATAATCTGCCCGTCAAGCTCAATCACCGGGGATTTGCCCAGCGGGTGTACTTTCTTAAGAGATTCCGGGGCCAGCTGCGTCACAGCATCACGCTGATAATAAATAACCTGATGGGGGATCTTTGCTTCCAGCAATAACCAGTGGACGCGGAAAGAACGGGAATCATTCAGATGGTGTAAGGTAATCATACTGTTTCCATTCACTCACTCTGGCTGCCGCAGAATGCAGCAGCGACAGACCTTATACTAGCATAAAGGTCTGTGGTGCAATTCGTTAGCCGGATGCGGATACCGCCAGTACCTGCCGCCGCTCCCCTTAGCCAGAGTATTCAATAATCGATAATCCGGCATTGTAGTCAGTGCTGTAAATGATCCCCTGAGCATCAACAAACACATCACAGGACTGGATGACTTTCGGCCTTCCCGGCCGGGTATCCATCATTTTTTGCGGTGCGGCCGGAACCAGGGCTGCGGTCTCTTCCGGACGGTAAGGATCACTGATGTCATAGGCCCGGACGCCGGCATTCTGATAGGTGGCAAAAATCAGCGTTGAACTGATAAAACTGCCCGGCCGGTTTTCATGCAAATTATGCGGGCCAAAATGTGCCCCTTTAGCAATATAATCGGCTTCGCCGGGCTGCGGAAAGGTAGAAATACTCACCGGATTGGACGGGTCACGGATATCGAACAACCAGATAAACTTTTCACCATCCTGCTGTTTATCCAGCACGGCTTCATCCAGAACCACCAGCAAATTCCGCTCCGGCAGGGGTAACGCCGTATGGGTACCGCCGCCAAACGGCGGGCTCCAGTTACGGTGGCTGAGCAGCTTCGGAGCACTGCGATCCTTAATATCAAGGATGGTCAGGCCTCCGTCACGCCAGCTACCATAGGCCGTATCCCCGCTGATAATCGCATGGTGAAGGGCATAGCGTTTACCTTCCGGCCAGTCAGGCACTTCCCCGGCCTGCTGATTCATACCCGGCAACCACCATTTTCCGGCGACTACCGGCTTGCGCGGATCCGCCAGGTCAATGGTCAGGAAAATATAATCGGTAAAACCGTCAATCAGTGCCGATACATAGGCCCAGCGTCCGCCGATATACCAGATACGGTGAATACCGATCCCGTTCAGAGGCAAAAAGCTGATTTCACGGGGCTGTTGCGGCACAGAAATATCGAAAACACGTAATCCGGCACTCCAGCCATGCTGTTCAATATCGCTGACCGTATCTCCGACCTGACGAGTGTAATACACTTTCTCATCGGCGAAACGGGTATCCGCAAACAGGTCACGGGCGTTGATCACCAGCAACAGATCATCATGGGTCTGTAGATGTATATTCCAGGTACCCGGCGGTGCTGCTACATAATTAACGGTTTTCGGCTGCCGGGGATCCCGGACATCCACCACCGAAAATCCTCCCGAGACCATATGTCCGATATACGCAAAACCGCGATGCACCATCAGCTGAACCCCGTCAGGACGCCCTCCCTGATCACTGTGACCGATCAGCCGCATATTGCGGCTGTATTCCGGTTGCGGTAATGCGCTCATTATCTCTGCCTTATTTCGCTTTCGCTTCGAGGGTAGCGAACCATGGTGCAACGAAATCATTGGTGGTGCCCCAGCCGGGGATAATTTTTGGCAGGCTGGCCATATTCACATCACCGCTCTGCTGGTTCAGCAACGCCTGAGATACGGCATCGGCCTTAAATTCATAAGTGGCCGGGGTGGGTTCTCCGGCTATTTTCAGGGCAACCAGCCGCACGTTAGTCGCGCCAATCAGCTGCGGATCAACCGCTGCCGTCATCTGCCACGGACTGTTTTTACTGTGCATCATCTGTAAATCCTGGTTAGAAATATCGATGCTATACAGTTTGATCTCTGTCCGGCCATTTTCCTGTAATGCTTTATAAGCTCCCTGACTGAAGGCATCCCATGACCCCCAGATAGCGTCAATTTTACCTTTCGGGTATTTCGCCAGGATAGCACCGACTTTATTCGCGGTATCACCCTGCACATCGGTAGACACTGCCCCCAGAGATTCCAGCTGTGTGATCCCCGGGTTCTTTTTCAGTAGCTGCTGGTACTCTTTCTCACGACGGTCCATCGGCGGGAACCCGGCAACCCACAGTTTCACAATATTTGCTTTCCCGTGAAAATCTTTTACCAGTTGCCCGAAAGACATATCCGTCAGTGAAGCATCATCCTGGCGGGTAACGGTCACTGCCGGAATATTGTCCGGTACGGCAGTATCAAACACCGACACCGCAATCCCTGCATCGGTAATACGTTTTACCAGATCGTCTGAATAGGGTGCACGTCCCTGGGAGAGAATAATGCCGTCATATTTCTGGATAATTGCCTGATTCACAAAATCCTGGAAACGGGCATCGTCACCATTACTCAGGAAAGTATTCACTTTGAAGCCCAGTTTTCTGGCCTGCTTAATTGCACCGGCCAGAAACTGGGTCGTGTTATCGTCAGATCCCAGGTTACGGATCACAGCAATACGCACCGGACCATGGTGGTTTGCCAGTGCTGCCGGTAAAGGTGCCATGACATCCGCGAAAACCGGTGTACTGCCCAGTAAACTCAGTGCCAGTAAAGAGAGTGCTATCTTTTTCATGTTGTGCCCCGAAATGCCCGCCTGTGAACAGGCTGATTATTTTAATTTCTGTAACTGCTGCTTTGTCTGTCCTGCCTGACCCCCGCCATTGTCCCGGCGGGCATATATCCTTCTAAACAGATATCCATCTGGATGTCTGGACGTCATATTACATAATCCCTTACCTGCTGGCTACCGTCATCCGTATCCCTGTAAAAAATTTCTCCGGCGGAGATCTTCAGGGCTGATAACGGATCCGGACGATACCCAGATGGTGGGCCATTTCCCGCAGAAACACAAAATAGCAAAACTCAGCAATCTCCGGTTCAGTCAGGGGGAATGGCCCGTAAGACAGCCGATCTGTCAGCTGATTAAATGCCGACTCTATTGCCTGTGGCGTAATATCATCGCTGCCCGCCAGCCAGCGCTGACAAACGCGGTGCAGCAGCATATCGCTGCTAATGGCATGGAGGTTGCCCGGCAGTATTTTCCCCTGTGATTCAAGGATTTCTTCTGTCCTGTAAATCAGCGTCTCCACAGCCAGCGCATCTGCCTGCCCGGCAGAAAACAGGCCATCTCCCGCCTGCTGATAACCGCCTTTTAGCACTGACAGCACCGTATCCTGCGGATGATAAAAAGTAACTGACTGTGCAGACACCGAAAAAAAATACGCTGACATCATGTGTTCTCCTGATCTCTGAAAAATGTTTTATCGGATAGTGACATTACCAATATACCGGTCACCGCCCTGCGGACGATGTGTTTATGAGCTGACAACAGACGCAGTAACAGCATAAATGAATAACAGATCGACGGGGAAAGTGCAGAGTAATCAACAGACCAGCCAGTGATCATTTGCCGGGATTTGATCGCCTGATGGCAAAGACAAAAATACAACAGCCACCGCCCCTGTTATTTCAGGGAACGGTGGCTGTCAGGGGGATATCCGCCGGGCAGTCAGTAATTAAACAAACACCCGCAGCAATCAGTCAGTGGTATGGATCAATGCAGGCAGCATTGTTTAAATTTCTTACCACTGCCACACGGACAAGGATCATTACGTCCGGCGGTAACTTCAGCAATAAAGGGCTGACTGACGACTTGTGGCGGGTGGTCTGTACGTAACGCCAGCCAGTAGTTATACAGAGCCAGTGCTGACGGTGTGATAATCTCAATCGCGGCGTCATACTCTTCGGGGGTCAGGGTTTCCAGCCGGTCGAAGTTCTCTTCTTTACCATGCAAAGCAATCGCTTCAAAGGCAGGTTGCAGGCTTTCCGGCAGTTCAGGCCAGCGGCCAAGTGCAACGCCACGCATATAGCCAAAACACCATTCTTCAACAATGGTGAACTCCTGACCTTCCATCTCTCTGACCCCAAACAATGGTTCAAACTGATCCTGATATTCGGTCAGACGCTGGTCAATATCGTCCATATGCTGGAAAGTCAGCGTCATAAAGCGCTCCATTTCCCGCTCAGAACGCCAGCGCGGCACTTTATCTGCCCCGCCCCATACGGCGACCAGCCACTGATCAGGTTCAGCCATCACCGGTCCGGACAGAATTGCCGTCAGCAGCCCATCCAGCCCCGAAACATCCAGCACTGAAGTTTCATCGCCATATTTCATGAAGATATCATCCAGCCATTCAAGCTCTTTCTCTGTCAGGGGGCCCTGTGTCATTGCGTATTACCTCTTCTCTGCAACCGGTGATATACCGGTATCGGCTAATCGGTAATTATAACAGCAGACACTCGCCATGAGTCGATTTGTCGACCGTCACGCTTCACAGTTGGCCACTTTCCTGGCGTATCACCCGACCGTCATCACCCCGCGGCTCATCCGTGGCTGCGCAGGTCCGGCAAGTCAGAGCAACGCCGGCGGCGGCCTCCGGTTCCGGAATCCGCTAACTGAACACCTGTAACAACGGCATATGCCGTTGTTACACCAGAGTTATTGTGCGCCTGACATGACTTTAAAGACAAAAGGAACCGAGTCACGCAGGGAGACGTTAACCGTTTCACTGTGATCCATACCGGCATATTCTTTTATTTCCACCGGAGTACCCGCAGCTTTTACCTCACGGGCAAATTGCTGCTGCATGGCCGTCGGGACATTAATATCGTTCAGGCCGATACCGATAAACACCGGATGGTTAATTTTCAGTGTGTTATAACGCAAAGACGGTAACTGTGAATCCAGCAGTCCCTGGAAGTCAGGCTGAAAACTGTTTTTATCATTCAGCCCCTGTGTCATCACATGACGGGTCAGCGGAGCAATACATAAGGTTTCGGCCAGTTTAACATCCGATACCGCCCGTTTCTGAAAGTAGTCAGCGGCTTTCAGTTGCTTATTCTCATCGGCTGCCGACAAAAAGATATAGTAGGCATACGGTATTTTCGGATCACCACCGACCCGGTTGTGCGTTGATTTAAAAATATCACTGACCGTGGTATGCGCATTAATATAAGGTGTACCGGTCAGTACCGTGCCCAGGACATGCAGTGCCGGCGCATAAGACGGCTGATAACCGGAAGCAGCAAAGGCAGCATGTGCTCCCTGAGACTGACCGATAATGATAATTTTATTACTTAACGGGAAGCTTTTCAGAGACGCTGAAATACTGTCCAGCACACTCCAGGCTTCAGAACGGGAATTCAGATAATGATGTAACCCCGGAGAGCCAAGCCCTGCATAATCCGGAGCCACCACCGCAAATCCCAGCGACAGCCAGCTGTTCAGATATTGCTGATCACGCGGGGTGCGCGGGTTCAGGGAGGGGGCACACTGATAAGCAACGCCGACGGTACCGTGGGTCCATACCACCACTGGCCAGCCGCCCTCAGGGGCCGGGCCTTTCGGTAAAAAAACCGCGCCACTGTCTTCACGGTGTGTTTTACCATCGATGCCACTAATCGATGTGTAATGGATCAGATACTGTGCCGAAGCCTCTGATAAACCGTGATCGGCCGGTAACGGCGCTTTTTCCAGTAATACCCCGTTGGGGGTTAGCGGAGCCGCATGGGCTGTCATACCCAGGCTGATAGCTGAAGCCAGTAATGCGCCGGCAAATTTTATCATCTGTTTCTCCTGTCAGTGAACCCGTCAGCCTGCGGCGGACTGCCGCACTGCCGTGCTGTTCACTGGTGTGCATGCAGTGGTTGTAAAGGACTGTTATAGCCGCCGCCTAACGCCTGAGTCAGGCTGATATCGGTTGAAATTTGCCGGTATTGCATATCCGTCAGTAACAATTGCTGGGCCAGGGTCACCCGCTGTACTTCGCGGCTGGCATACAGGCTCATTAACCCCCGCCGGTAACGGGCATCAGCACTGTCAGCACTGACCTGTGCCGCCGCCACTTTCTGCTGCTGCATTACCAGTTGCTGGTTAACAGAATTCAGTTGCTGTGAACTGACGGCCACATCCCGGACCGCATCCAGCACAGCCTGGTTATACTGTTTAATTAATATATTACTGGCTGTACGTGCTGCCCGCAGGTTGGCATTCAGCCGTCCGCCGTTAAATAATGGCAGATATAAACCGGGCAGCAGGTTGATCTGCTGGAAAGAATATTTAAATAAATCGCCGACATTCAGCGCGTTATACCCCCAGAATGCCTTAATATCAAAATGCGGATAGAAGGCCGTTTTGGCCACTTCTACACGGCTTAAGGAAGACAGTACATAGCCCCGCAGTGCCTGTAAATCCGGACGCCGCGACAGTAACTGATAAGAAAGTACCGGCGGTAATCCTTGCTGTGTTTGTGGCAGCGGCCGCGGCTGTAATGAGGCTATTGCCGCAGAATCAGCACCGGCGCCGATAAGTGCCCGTAATACTTCTTTCGTCGATGCCAGTACCGTTTGTTCGCCAAGTAACTGCTGCTGTGCCGACAAATATTCACTTTGTGCCCCGGCCAGGGCGACATCGTCTTCCAGCCCGCGGGCAACACGATCTTTATGAGCCGCCACCGAAAAACTGCTGATCTGCTCCTGTTGTTGCAACAGGGCAATACGCTGCCAGCTACTCTGTATCGAAAAATATAGCTGTGCCACATTCGCTGCCACGGCTTGTTCTGTGGCAGCTGTTTCCGCCAGCCGGGCATTTTTTTCGCCAATTGCCGCGGCGACCCGTGCCCGATCGGTTCCCCACAGGTCGATATTCAACGCACCGCCAATACCGACAGTATTCAGGGTATACCAGGGACCGCTGCTGCTTTCAGGCAGGGAAAAAGAGTAAGGCCAGGTAAAAGAGCGATGGCTGGTCCGTAAACGGTTTTGTGCAGCTACCGCGGTCGCCTGCACTCCGGACAAAGAACGTGCCACATCCACATTGGCTTCTGACTGAGCAATTTGTAACTGAGCCGCCTGTACCCGTGGTGAGTTCTGTAATGCCTGGCTGATCAGCATATTCAGTTGCGGATCATTATATTTTGTCCACCAGTTACTGGCTGGCCAGCCACTGCCTGCCAGATGAATAACCGCGGATAACTGCGCCTGCTGCGGGTTAATAATTGCCACCTCAGCAGGGTCGTGGGGGAGCATTGAGCATCCGCCCAGCAGCAGGATGGCACTGAAACCCAGTGATAATCTGAAAGTGCGTACTGCCCGGGAAGTTACTGTCATTGTTTCATCGTCCGCAGAACTGAAGGATGTTGATTATCTGCTTCCGGCCAGCAAGGCAGTGTCTCGATCGCCTGTGCCAGCGGCCGGTGATAGGGGTTATCTCCCCCCGGCAAACGGACCGCAGGTATCGCTGCCCCCTGATCGACTATCTGCCCTGAATATGCCTGCAGCGCAGCCGCGCAATGTTGCAGGAAATCAGGTTCATCCGCCCCGTACAACCGGTATCCTTCGCTGAGGCGCAGAATTTCCCGTGCCTGTACAAACGTTTGTTTTACCGGCCAGTCTCTCAGTTCAGGGTGAGGATAAGACCATGCATAGACCGGTTCAGCAGCAACACGATCCATCAGGGTTTCGGTTGTCAGCAGCGCCTGGTACACCGGGACCCACTGACGTTCCTGAGGCGGTTTATCATCAGCCATCCACTGGCTCAGCTGTTTAAATAACCGGCTCAGTTGCTGTCTGAGTTTCAGAGCGTCACTTTCTGGCCACAGATACATATGTACCAGCGAAGAAACCAGTACCCCCAGTAAAATGCCTATCGCCCGGTCGCGTAATTCCGTCAGGGTATACAGCGGGCCGAACCAGTCGAGGAACCCCATCGCGAAGGTAAATGCTATCTGGATACCGGCATAGGCGGTACGTTCTGAGCCCCCGGCAATCCATGCAGATAGCCACATCACCGGCACTGACATCATCAGTAATCCGACCACTGACGTAGTAAACGGCTGAATAAAGACAATCAGTAGCAGGGCAAAAGCGGTAGCCAGTAATCCCCCGGCCACACGCAGCCAGGTTTTCTGCATTGTCGGGCCTAATCCCGGCTGCGCGACTATCACACAGCTCAGCATAATGGTGTGGATACCGTCCCAGTCGACGGCAGTATAAAACAGGTAACAGACTAAGGTCGCCAGCAGGGTTTTCAACGCAAACTGCGGGTATGCCGGATTGGTAAAGGCATCCGCTGCCAGTAACGGGGCTTTTCCCGACGGTTTTTCAGGGAGCTCAATCTCTTCCCCTGCCGCCAGCCGGGTACAGACGGTTGCCAGACGCCGCAGGATCACATTATCACTGACCGGCTGCGGGGCTGGCGGAAGCTGTGCCAGCGGATTATCGGCCTGACGACACTCGTCAGCCAGCTGACGCAGATAGTCACTGAGTTCTCCGGCCAGTTGCTGCTGTACACCGGTCAGTGGCAGTGGCCGTATCAGCATCACCAGGTAGTAGCTGTGGATGGCAACGGCCATCACTGCCTGCCAGTGGCTTTTATTGCGCCGGATGACCGGAGAAGCGCCGCACGCCAGGCTAAACAGGCTCTGCAATCCGGTAAATTGTTTCGCCATATCCGTGGTATCCGCCTGCCCGGACGGCTCCCCGGTGCGCTGATAATGACTGAGCTGTGCGGCACAATCGTCAAAATCATTCGCCAGTTGCTGCCTGAACTGGTAGCCGGGAAACGCCTGACGAAAGCTGGCATTCACCAGAAACGTCACCAGTACTGACGTATTAATCGATACCCACAGCCACATAATCAGCCGGATGACCAGATCACTGTCACTGGTCATCGCTGGGAATGTCTGGGCAAAAATGACCGCCAGCGCGACGATAAAAAAGGCCAGCCCGAGTTTATCGAAGGCCCGCATCAGAAACATTGCGCCAAAAAACAGCAACGATGAGCAGATCAATCGTAACAGCGGATAGTCATAGGTGAACTTCAGCATCAGAATAACGCAGCCAAGGATCAGGGTGACCAGGAAAAAGAACACCACACTCAGCAGTTTGATAATGACCACGTTCGACTGACTGGCATAAAATGCAACGATAATCGCCACCGATAACAGCGGGATTTGCAGGGTCATAAAGACCAGGATCAGGATCGCGCAAGTCACCGTCAGCCGCAGTGCGTAACTGCCTCTGCCGGGCAGCGGCCGGAGTTCGCGGCGCAGAAACTCCCCCCATGAACCTCTCATTGACGCCCCCTCAATGGTCACCGGCAGGCGGTAATAACAATGCCGTTGCTGAGCCACCAACACGGAACAATGCCGGGTCCGGATTATCAACACGGATTTTTACCGGAAAACGCTGAGAGACATGCACCCAGTTAATACTCTTCTGAATATATGGCAGACCGCCGGGCAAACTGACGCCGTCGCCAGACATCACCCCGGCACCGACAGAATCAACCACACCGTGAAAAATCCGCTGATGGTCGGTCATAACACGAATCCTGGCGGGTCTGCCGGGGCGGATATGATCCAAATCTGTTTCACGGAAATTGGCAATCACATACCAGTTCTGATCATCAATCAGTGAAAAAACAGGCTTCAGCGCCGAAGCATACTGACCGGTGGTGGTTTTCAGCGCCACCACAATACCGTTAAACGGGGCTGTAACATAAGTATGTTCCAGTTGCAGTCTGGCAAGGGCTATTTGCGCTAATACATCACCGCGCTGTGCTTCCAGCGCCTGTACACCACTGACGGCCGAAGAAGCCTGCATTGCCTGCAACCGGGTGGCGGCCAGGTCCGCGCGCGCCGCTTTTTCGGCGGTAATTGCCTGATCCAAATCCTGCTGAGAAGCAAAGCCTTTAGGTACCAGCGGGGCCAGCCGTATGCGGGTCGAAGTGGTTTGCCGGACCACCGCTTCCGCTCTGGCAACCGCAGCGGAAACAGATTCGGCGTTATACTGCTGTGCCTGTATAGTCCGCCGTGTCAGCATTATTTGGGCATCCAGAGCTGCCAGCCGGCTTTCTGCACCGTCCAGTAAATCCTGATACATACGCGGATCAATGCGGAATAATAAATCCCCTTTTCTGACCCGCTGGTTATCACTTACCGGCATATCAATAATGGTGCCATTGACCTGCGGAACCACACTGATAGTGTCCGCATACACAGTCGCATCATTGGTTTCAGGAGAGGTCTGTAATTGCCAGATAACCACAATCAGACCAATAATGCATGCCACCACTATCACCAGTAATGGCCATTTTTTTCGCATTGCTGCCGCCGCTGAGCCAGTCATCATCGTTTTAGTTCACAAAAAATAGAAACCACAGTATTACTGCGAATAAAAACAGCAGTCCCGAATAGCTGACGACCAGCGGAGAAAAATGTTCCTGCCACTGTTTACGGGCCACCAGTACATGAAATAATGCTAATAAAACTGAAGCGCCAATAAGGCAAAAAAGCCAGGAGGGAAACGACGCGCCTAATACGGGTATCGCCGGAGATAATGAACAGCCGGATATCAGAAGACAGACTCCCGACATCATCGCCCGGGAAATCCAGTAGTTACGCCTCATTATCAGCTGTCTGAACATCATCATTCATCCTGTCTGCAGCAAACATCATCCGTCAATCAGTGTTCTGTTATACAAAGCCCGCACAATAGCCCTGAGCATCCGGCTCGTCAGGTAAGCCTCAGAATTCACTACATTCATAAGTATTACTGAATCGGAAACAGTATAGTTCACTATTCCACAGGCGGATCCTGTTTAACAGAAATATCCCTGAAGGCGATGAAAATAGTTTTTTATGCTAAATAAATGGCCACAACTGACCATGCAAAACAACTTTCTCCGGAAAAAAACCGTAGATCCGTGGCCGGTCTCTGACATCAAACATTAACCTGATCAATGGATTATCCGCCGCAAAGTCCGCTCCGGAAAAACCGGACAACCGATAATATCTTTCAGCCTGCAGGTCGCGGGTTAAGGCCCGCTGTAACCACGCCGGAGTCACAGTCAGTGGCCGGTTAGAAGCCACTGCGGATAAAGTCAGGGACTGGTGCCGGTATTTATCCCTTTCGCGGCAGCCTGCCGGTAAAAAATCACCGCCAGCGGCTCTCCGGAATATCCGTTGGTCCGCTTGTATGTTCAGCACCCGTGCCGAAAATGCAGATACAGCCGGTTAAATAAAAACAAGAGCCGGGATTATTATTTAACGCTGTTTTCCGCAGAATAAATGTCTGCGAATAATCAGTCATCCTGAAAATAATTTCCGGCAGTATTTGTAAATCACTGACAGTTATGATTTCAGAGCTAAATACTGAATTATTAAGAAAGGCAGTTTTAAATAAACGCGATATTTTTATAACATCCTGATATCTTCCCGGCATAACTTGACAATTTTGCATCTGTTGCAGAACATTAATCTGTTTTCTTATTTACTCTTTTGCTCTCCTGAAGACTTCTGCTGAATATATCCGGCGGATGAAATTGCACGACTGTTATAAACCACTGCGATGTTATGGATTAACCTGAGGATGAGATATGAAACCGTCACTCCCTGCGAATACCCCTTCTATTGACCAGATATTTACTCTTAATGCCCAGCGTCCTGACCAGTGGCGTGCACTTATCACATTAACCCGTAAATGGATAGCCGGAGAAACAGATAAACAGCCACTGGAACAGGCATTCACTGCCCTCTCTGCCAGTGAATCTTTTCATGCGTACCCCGGGACATTATTACTTCATGCGATGGAAAAGGCATTAATTGCCGGGCGCAGTGATGAATTTCTGACATTAGCAGGCCGGATTTCTTTTTCCATTCTGGCAAAATACTATAAAAATGATCCGTCAGAATGGATGATCACTCCCGGTGAATCACCGGTAAATGAAATTCTGAATAATGACGCCGAACGTCCGGGCAGACCCTATTTTGAATTACTGATCGTGGCACCTCAGACACCTCATACACAACGTAATGTCACCTTATTACACAGCCAGCGCCGTAAAGAAGATGCTTTTATTTATGAACCGGTATTAGTCAGCAGCTATCAGGATGCATTTTGCGCCATCGCCACTAATACCAATATCTGCGCTGTGGCTATTTTTGAAGGATTCGGCTTTAAAAGCCGCTTCCCGACACCTCAGATAGATAACATGATGGCAGCACTGAATATTTCTGTGGATGAAGATAATCTGGCTTTACAACTGACAGAGCAGCTGGCCCTTCATCGTCCGGAGCTGGATATTTATCTGTTAACCGATCAGCATCCGCAGGATATTGCCAGTGATCCGCGGGCCAGCCATATCCGGCGGATCCTGTATGCTGTCGAAGAACCTACCGAATTGCACTTATCGATCCTCGAAGGGATCAACCAGAAATATGACACGCCATTTTTTAATAATCTGAAAAAGTACGCTTACCGGCCGATCAGTACCTTCCATGCCTTACCTATTGCCCGGGGTAAATCGATTTTTAAATCGGACTGGATCCGCGATATGGGCGAGTTTTATGGCCGTAACCTGTTCCTTGCCGAATCGTCGGCCACGACCGGCGGACTGGACAGCCTGCTCGAACCAACCGGTAATATTAAAATTGCCCAGCAAAAAGCGGCCCGCGCTTTTGGTGCCGATCACTGTTTCTTTGTCACCAACGGCACCAGTACTTCCAACAAAATGGTACTGATGGCAGTGGCACAGCCGGGAGATATTATTATCGTCGACCGGAATTGCCATAAATCACACCATTACGGTGCAGTGCTTGGCGGGCTGAAACCCTATTATGTCGAAGCTTATCCGCTAAAAGCCTATTCCATGTACGGCGCAGTGCCGCTGAAAACCATTAAGCAAGCCCTGCTAAACCTGAAAGCAGAAAATAAGCTGGACCGTGTCAGGGTGATTGATTTAACCAACTGTACTTTTGACGGCCATATTTATAATACCCGCCGCGTAATGGAAGAATGTCTGGCAATTAAACCGGACCTGGTCTTTCTGTGGGACGAAGCCTGGTTTGGTTTTGCACACTGGTCGCCGTTCCTGCGTCCAAGAACCGCTATGGGCGCTGCTGCAGAACTGGAAAAATGGCTGAAAGATCCTCAGTCTGCACAACGTTATGCCGAACAACAGCAGGCGCTGGGTGAGCACCCGACAGATGAACAGTTGCTGGCGACGCGGCTGATCCCCGATCCGTCTCAGGTACGGCTGCGTATCTATCAGACCAACTCCACCCATAAATCCATGTCAGCCATCCGGCAGGGCTCGATGGTACTGGTAAAAGATGTCGATTTTTATCTGATTGAACCGCAGTTACACGAAGCTGTCTTTGCCCACTCCACCACCAGTCCTAACCAGCAATTAATTGCTTCTATGGACGTGGCCCGTCGGCAGATGGAACTGGAAGGTTATGGCCTGGTCAGTAATGCGATCCAGACCGCACTGGATATTCGTCATCAGATCAATACCCATCCGCTGATCTCACGCTATTTCCACGTTCTGGGAGCCGATGAAATGATCCCCGCTGAATTCCGTGAAAGCGGATTCCGTGATTTTCTGACGCCCGATACCCACTGGAGCGACACCCTGCCGGCCCTCAGAGATGACGAGTTCTTCCTTGACCCGACCCGTATCACCCTGCTGTGTGGCCAGGCCGGTTTCGACGGTACTCAGTTTAAAAATATTCTTGCTAATCAATACGATATTCAACTGAATAAAACATCCCGTAATTCCGTGCTATTGCAGACTAACATCAATAACACCCGCAGTGATGTGGCACAGCTTATTCATGTTCTGCTGGAGATATCCCGCGATATTGACGACAAACTGGGCCATGCCGGTCCGGCGGGGCAGCAACAGTTTCAGCAGCGGGTACAAAGCCTGATGCAGGATGTACCTGACCTGCCAAATTTCAGTTATTTCGACCAGCAATTCCGTGACGACACTGACGGCAAAATCGCCGTGGAAGGTGATATCCGTACAGCCTTCTTCCGTAGCTGGGATCCGCGATCTTATGAATATATCCCTCTGCACAGTGAGGAGTGTGATCGTCGACTGAAAGAAGGGCCGCTGATGGTCTCCGCCAAAATGGTTATCCCTTACCCGCCGGGATTCCCGATTCTGGTGCCGGGTCAGGTGATCAACCAGGACGTCATTACCTTTATGCGGAAACTGGATGTCAAAGAAGTGCATGGCTATGAGGCCAGACTCGGTTTACAGATCCTGAAAACAACCGATTAAACGTGGATAACCCCCAGGGCAGAGTACGGAGATCACTATGGTTATTTGGATATGGCTGACGGCAACACTACGGGCGAATCCGGAGCTGGCAATATTTCTGACCCTTGCCATCGGCTACCGGGTCGGATCACTGAAATTTGGTGGCTTCAGTCTCGGTCCGGTCACCGGCACCTTACTGGCCGGAGTACTGATCGGCCAGCTGGGAATCGATATATCCCCACAGATAAAATCGATCTTTTTTATCCTGTTTTTGTTTGCGGTGGGTTTCGGTGTCGGACCACAGTTTGTCAGGGGACTGGCTAACGATGGCCTGCCACAGGCCGTGTTTGCGGTAGTGATTTCGTTACTCTGCCTGTTGGGGGTATATATTGCAGCCAGAGTCTCCGGCTACGGTCCCGGCCTGGCCGCAGGACTGCTGGCCGGCTCACAGACAATTTCAGCATCCATCGGGCTGGCAACGGATGCCATAAACCAGCTGGGCCTTCCCCCGCAACAAACCAAACAACAACTGGATTTAATTCCGGTCGCCTATGCGGTTTGTTATTTATTTGGCACCATCGGTACCGGCTGGATCATTGCGTTTGCTGGCCCAAAAATACTGCGTATTGACCTCGAAAAAGAGTGCAAACGTTATGAACAGCAGCTTTCAGCAGGCGCACCGGCAGACGGCATGATGTCAGCCTGGAATCAGTATGTGATACGGGCATTTAAAATCAATCAGCCCGGGCTTATCGAAGGAAAAACCGTGGCTGAAGCAGAAAAAAGCGCCGGCGAACGCCTGTTCCTTGAAAATCTGCGCCGCGACGGAAAAATTATCCCTTTTACCCCCGACACCCGTCTGCAGATTGGCGATATTATCGCTGTTTCCGGCAAGCATGAATCCCTGATTGAATGGTCGCAACGTGCCGAAGAGGTCAATGACGCCGAACTGCTGAATATCCCGGTTGAATCGGTGGATCTGTTTATTACCAACAAATGGATAAACGGTAAAACCCTGCTGGAAATTGCCCGGCACGATGACGTGCACGGGGTCTATCTCACCCGTATCCGCCGTGGTTCTGTCGGGGTGGACATTCCGGTACAGGCACAAACAGTCCTCAACCGCGGTGACATTGTGACCCTGGTCGGTACCAGGAAACATGTTGATGCCGCCAGTCAGCGTTTTGGGTACGCCGACCGGCCAAAAAGTGCCACCGATATGGTTCTGGTCGGGGCCGGTATTTTAATTGGCGGTCTGGTGGGGGCGATTGTCGTCCCTGTGGCGGGGATCCCGCTGACATTATCAACCTCCGGCGGTGCACTGATTGCCGGATTGGTGACCGGCTGGTTACGCACTTTTATCCCCAAACTGGGCAACGTCCCGGCGTCAACCCTGTGGTTTATGAATTCTGCCGGATTAAATATATTTATTGCGGTGGTCGGTATTACCGCCGGGCCAACCTTTATCGCTGGTCTGAAATATGTCGGTTTTACCATCTTCTTCTGGGGATTGTTTGCCACCGCAATGCCAATGCTGCTCGCCCCGTTAATCGGTAAATATATTTTCCGCTTTGATCCGGCAATTAACCTTGGCTGCTGTGGCGGCGCAAGAACCAGTACAGCCTCGGTAGCGATGGTTGCTGACGCGGCAAAAAGTAATGTGCCGATGCTCGGCTATACAGTCCCGTATGCGGTCAGTAATACTTTTCTGACGTTATGGGGACTGGTGATTATCCTGCTGATCGGTTAGTGCTCCTCTGTTTCCGTCCCGACAGATGTCTGACCTTTGTCATCCGTTGCCGGGACGGGCCTTGCGATTATTTTTCCTTCTGCCTGTCGTTACTTTGCCGCTGCCGGTGATCCCGGTCATGACTTCAGAATGTTCCGCATCATTAACATTTGGTTTCATTCTGAAATACAAGGTGATAGTTTGTTACCCCTTCAGGCCTGCCCGCCGTCCGGCAGACGCACTGAAGTGCTAATCGCTTAGTAAAAAAAATAATGACTATTTCACCTCAGGAGTTATTGCGTTCATGACAACATCACAAAAAAAATGGCTGCGTTCTGTCTTCAGACTTTCTTCTGTCTCAATGTTGCTGGCGATGAATATCGCGTATGCTCAGGAAAGTATCCCTCTGACTCAGGAACATCATAACGTGCAACCTCAGACACTGCTGGTCGGTAGCTGGACAGGCACCTCCGGCAACCCGCTGGCCGAAAAAATCTTTTATCCCAGTGAAGGTATTTACCGTTTACGCCTGAACCAGGACGGCACCCTGTTGCCACTGGATGTACTGAAAATGCAGAATCCTTCATGGATTGTTATCAGTCATGACCATCAATATGTGTATACGACCAATGAAAGTGATAACGGTGAAGTCAGTGCGATGAAAGTACTGGCCGACGGCAGACTTGAATTTATCAATGCCGTATCCACCCGGGGCCAGCACCCTACACACGCAACCCTGACCCCGGACGGCAAATTCCTGCTGGTGGCTAACTATGCGGCCAGCAAAAAAAATGCCGGATTCATTCTGTTCCCGATTCTGGCACAGGGAAAAATCGGTGAGCCGGTGCAGCATATTCCGTTTGAAAAAGGATCCGGGATAGTTAACGGGCGTCAGGACAGCGGACATGCTCATTCAGTCACCATCAGCCCGGACGGAAAAATGTTATTTGTCGCCGACCTGGGGGCCGATAAGGTACGGGCTTACCGCTACCAGCCCGGCAGCAAAACCCCGTTTGTGCCGGAAACTGCCGCCGATCTCAGCTTCCCTGCCGGCGCCGGGCCACGACATATGACCTTCTCTCCTGACGGAAAATTCGCCTATATCGTCACTGAAATGGCGGCGCAGGTACACGTCTACAGCGCAGAACATGATCGTCTGCAGAGTATCCAGACCGTCAGCCTGACCGACAGCACCTCCGCGCAGGACAAAGGCGGGGCCGGCATATTGTTCAGCCCCGACGGAAAGTTTTTATATATCGGCAACCGCCAGCAACGGAATGAAATCCTGGTGTTTAAAGCCGATCCGCACAATGGCAGGCTGACGGAAAAACAGGCATTTTCTGCCGGGGGGATTGAACCGCGGGCGTTCGCCTTTGACCGCAGCGGACAATATATGCTGGTGGCGAATGTCTATTCCAATAATATTGTCGAACTGTCGCGGAATACACAGGACGGTTCGCTGCACTCCACCGGGGTCACCGTACAGATCGGCTCACCCACCGATGTGAAATTTATGCCCTGATCATACACCGGCTGGCAGAAGCCAGCCGGTTATTCTGCCCCTTTACCCTGCCCCCCCCGCCATCTGCCGCTCCGCTCCGGTGAATAGCATCTTCCTGACGATTAATCTGCCCCCTGGCCCTCCGGATGTATGGAAACGGGCTACACTCTGAGATAAACATTAATAATATTTATTCAGTTATCCGGTTTAGCGCAGATCATAAGGTGCATTATGACATTACCCTCAGCATTATCTCCGCGGGTGCCACACCCGGCTCTCGCCTGTACCAGCCTGGCGATCAGTGACAGTGCCGGTAATCTTTATCATGGCCGGACCCTCGAACTGACAGAAGAATTACCCTGCCAGCTGACCTATTACCCGACAGGCACCGCTTTCCGCAAACTGGCTGTCGATGGCAGCCAGGCAATCAGCTACAGTAACCATTCCCCGCTGCTGGCTATCACTACCCCGATGTATTTTGATGGTGGTCAGCACAATATGCTCGAAGGCTTTAACGGAGCAGGCTTATCCTTCAGTGCCAATATGGTCCGGGAGGCCCGACTGGATCCGCTGGCAGCCGCCGATTACCCGGAATCAATACCGGTGACAGCCCTCGGTGAATGGGCCCTGAGCTTATTCAGTAACGTTGAACAAGTGACACAGGCGGTTAATCAGGGCTGTTTCTGGTCGCCGGTGCTCAAAGATCTCGGCGGGGCTGTATCGCCGTTCCATTTTGCGTTCTATGACAAACACGGCGGCAGTATTGTGGTGGAGGCAAAAGACGGCAAATTCCGGGTCTATAACAATCCGACCCGCGCCATGACCAACAGTCCGGAGTTTTCATGGCATCTGATGAACCTGAACAACTATACCCAGCTGACGAATAAAGATTGCTCCGTCGCTACCCTGGGGAATATCCGCGTTGTCCAGCCGGACAGTGGTATTGCAACCGCAGCCCTGCCGGCATCGGATACCTCAGTGGATCGTTTTATCCGTGCTGTCTTCTATACCAGCTATGCTCCGCAGGCAGACTCAGCGGCAGAAGCGGTCAATATTCTGGGACATATTATGAACCGGTTTGACCGTCTGAAAAATATTACCACCGATGATATGGGAGAATCCGGCCCGACTGGCACGCCACAGTCGGAATATACTCTCTGGACCAGCCTGTCAGATTTGAGCCGCGGGGAACTATATATCCGCAGTTATTCAGACCTCAACTATAACCGTTACTCGCTGGCCCAATACCAGCACGCTACCGCGCCGGTATTTGAACCCCTTAACCCCTGATATTTACGCTTTCGCGGGCTGGCCCTCTCAGCCCACGGCAGCTCAGTGAATAATGGCATTCAGCAGCAATACGCCTGCCAGCCCCATCAGCGAAATCAGTGTTTCCATCACCGTCCAGGTTTTCAGGGTTTCGGTAACACTGAGGTTAAAGTAGCCTTTGAATAGCCAGAAGCCGGGGTCATTCACATGGGAGGCAATCACACTGCCGGCCCCTACCGCCAGTACCATCAGTGCCGGATCCGTATTGGTGATAGCGATAATCGGCGCCACAATCCCTGCGGTGGTAATTGCCGCTACCGTTGCCGAGCCCAGAGCAATCCGCAGCATGGCGGCTACCGTCCAGCACATCAGCAACGGTGACAACGCTGAACCTTTCATCATTCCGGCAATATACTCACCGACACCACTATCCACCAGCACCTGTTTGAAAGCCCCGCCGCCGGCAATAATAAAAACAATCATCGCAATAGAGGCTATCGACGAGCCGCACATCTCCATCACCTCTTCGATTTTACGCCCATTACGCAGCCCGAGGGTAAAGACCGCCAGTACCACAGAAATAAACAGGGCGACCGCCGGGTTACCGATAAACTCAAAAAACTGCCGCAGAGGATTGCCTTCAGGGGTAGTCAGCTCAAATAGCGCAGCAATCGCCATCAGGATCACTGGGATCACCGCCGCAAAAATACTGGTCCGGAAACCCGGCATTTCATGGTCGGCAAAAATTTTCGGGTTATACAGCCCTTCCGGCGGCGACTTCTCGAAGTTACGCAGGAACCGGGAAAATACTGGCCCGGCGACAATCACTGCCGGAATCGTAATAATCATCCCGTACAACAAGGTCGTACCGAGGTTCGCCCCGAAAATGGTGGCTATCGCTGTCGGGCCCGGGTGCGGCGGCAGAAAGCAATGGGTCACAGACAGGGCCGCCACCATCGGCACCCCGACATAGAGTAATGGCATACCTGTGGCAGCCACCACGGTAAACACTAATGGCAACAACAGGACAAAGCCTATTTCATAGAACATCGCCAGACCGACAATCAGTCCGGTCACCATTAACGCCCACTGGACCCGCTGCTGACCGAACGCAGCAATCAGGGTCGTCGCCACCCGCTGGGCGGCACCCGTATCGGATACCAGCTTACCTAGCATGGCACCAAAACCGAGGATCATTGCCAGGCTGCCCAGCGTCCCGCCAACGCCTTTCTGGATCGATGTCACCACCTGCAGCGGCGTCATGCCTTCGGCAATCCCCACCACCGCAGAAACAAAAATCAGCGCCAGAAAGCCATTGGCTTTGAAGACAATCATCAGCACAAGCAGCAATATCACCCCGAGGACTATTATTGTAATCGGCATATCTCAGTTCCCATAAAAGGTACAGATAAAATAACTATAGGTAAGGCCGCAGATTTCTCCGGGCCCCGCAGGGGACGCGGCCGGGCAACTCCCCGTCCCGCGAACCGTCTCCGGCATCAGAACGTCAGCTGTACTTTGGCGGCTTGTTGCTTATCACCCGCAAAAATCAGGGCAGCCTCAATCGCGCTATAGTGATATTCTCCGCTGAATAGTGGCCGCGGATCGACAGTGCCGTTCTCCAGCCACTTAACCGCCAGAGCGAATTCGCTGGTAAAACGGAACGACCCCGTCAGTCTGATCTCTTTTGCTATCAGCGTCATCAGCGGGAAGCCCGGGATATCGTCTCCCATTCCCACCTGAACCAGCGTACCTCTCGCCCGGGTGACATCCAGACAGCGGATTAAAGACGCCGGGTGGCCAGAAGCTTCAAAAGACACATCGAAATAACCTTTCTCCGCCAGATAAGGCGAAAAATCGCCGTCTGCCGCATTAAGCGTCAGGGTTGCGCCCATCTGTTGTGCCATCGCCAGAGAACGCGGGCTGATGTCCGTACACACCACTTCAGTGGCTCCGCGGGCTTTTGCTGCCGCCGCAATCAGACAGCCTATCGGTCCGACCCCGGAGATAAACACCTTTTTCCCCTGTAACTCACCGGCCTGATAAGTCGCATGAAGACAGACCGCCAGTGGTTCGGCGAACACCATCACTTTCTCATCTGCCTGATGATCAAAAGGAATACATTGGGCCCTGTCGACAATAATGTACTGGCTGAAACCACCGTCAACATGAGGAAAATACATCGCACTACCAAAGAAACGCATACCGGTACACTGGTTTTCCTGCTGCGCTGCACAGTATTTGCAATGGCCGCATGCCTTTGCCGGGTTAATCGCCACTTTCTGATGTTCCGCTAACCCGGGGTTATCACTTTTCACCACATACCCTGTAACTTCATGGCCCGGGATCATCGGCATTTTCACCATAAAATTACCGACCCGGCCATGCTGGTAATAGTGCAAATCGGAACCACAAATCCCGCCACGGGTAATACGTACCAGGGTGCCGGTTCCCTGATAATTGAGCTGCTGGCTGATAACACCGACCTGATGCCTGCCGCGAATAACACAGCTGTCTGTTGTGATGTTCATGGAAATCCTCGCAAAATTCCTCCGTTCAGCCGCGTATAAGAGCGCTATTTACCGGTGAATACTGTGATGAATATCGATTTAACCAGTGTTAATAAAACGATGTTACGCATAACGTGAACTATGCTGTCGTTTTACGCGGGCAAGGCCGGAGAAAAACGAGGTCAGTACACGGCCTGTAACCGTGCACTGCAACAGGAAAACACAGGCATTACCGGGGGAAGGTGCGGTCGCTGGCAGAAATGAGCGGGGAAATATTCAGCTCCGCGGTTCAGCCGGTGACGGGGGAATAGTTAAACGTAATTTGAGAGTTATACTCTCTTGGCAAACGTCTGGCTTCTAAATAGACCGATTTCCAGTAAGGATTATTCAGTGACGAACGGACAACCCCGCGGCTGACGGAAGCATGGAGGAATTGCCGGTCTGTATCATAAAATCCGACATGTAATTCATTCTTTATCCGGAAAAACACTAAATCCCCGGGCAGCAAATCTGCCTGCTTAACCGGCTGCCCCATACTGATTAATTGTCTGGTGGTTACCCGTTCCATCGGAATATTAAAACGATCTTTCAGAGTCCGCCAGACAAAGCCAGAGCAATCAACACCGGTTAATTTCGTTCCGCCCCACTGATATCTGGTCCCCTGCCAGGCATCCATCTGGTCATGTAACGCCGCCAGTACCGGAATTAAATCCGGCTGTTCCGCCCCCCGGGTATCAGCAGTCGCGGCATGCTTCGGTCCGGACGAGCAACCGGCAAGGGTGGCAAACAACAGGCAGGTGATAATCTTACGGGCAGGAATCTGGCTCATCGGCAGCGTTTCTCACAGGCAGCAGAGGGATAAATTTTTATACCGTAAATAACTGTCAAAAATGAACAGAAAATTGAATAATTCTTAATATGCCGTGATTATTTACATTAGTTTACGTAACTGCGGTAAGTGTCAAGGTAGTTGTCACCCCCTCTGAAAAATCAATCTGAGGACATGGAGTGACACATGAAACGTATTTCACCGGAGCGTAAGGCTGCAACACTGGCAAAACTGTTACCGCCTTACAATATGACTGTGGCAGCCGTTGCACAGATGGAAGGAATATCCGAAGCTACCCTGTATAACTGGCGTAATCAGGCTAAATCAGAGGGGAAACCGGTGCCCGGTGCAGAGAAAACAACAGACCAATGGTCAGCAGAAGCACGCTTTGCCGTGATAGTCGAAACCGCCACACTTTCTGAGGCTGAAGTGGCAGAATACTGCCGTAAAAAAGGCCTGTATCCGGAACAGCTGGTTCAGTGGCGGCAGGGATTTTTACAGACGGAGAATCCCGGTGATAAAGCGGCACTGAAACAGAGCCTGAAAGAAAATAAGCAGCTGAAGAAAGAACTGCTCCGCAAAGAAAAAGCCCTGGCGGAGGCGGCAGCCATACTGGTACTGCGAAAAAAGCTCACGGATTACTACGGGGAAACAGACGCGGACGACTGACCCCTGAGAGCGAACGACAGCAGTTTATTCTGTGGATAAATGAAGCTGTCGGCTCAGGTGCCCGGCTTGTTATTGCCTGCCGGGAAGTACAGCTGAGTCTGCGCACCTGGCGTCGCTGGCAGAAAACACCACGTGACGGCAGACCTGAAGCCCTCAGGCCGGTACCGTTTAACCGGTTATCTTCTGAGGAAGAAGATAACCGGTGAACAGGCTGCTGGCGGCATCCGCTGGTACTGCATGCAGATAACGGCGCAGCGATGAAATCACAGACGCTGCAGATGAAACTGCACGAACTGAATATCACGCCGTCTCACAGCCGTCCGCGGGTCAGTAACGATAATGCGTATGCAGAGTCACTGTTCCGGACGCTGAAGTATGTGCCGCAGTGGCCGTCATCGGGGTTCAGAACACTGTCGGATGCCCGTCAGTGGGTGGAAAAATTTACCCGGTGGTATAACGAAACACACCGTCACAGCGGAATACGCTATGTGACGCCGTCAGAGCGACATCGCGGAGCAGATCATGTGCTTCTTAAACAGCGTGATGAACTGTACCGGAGCGCGAGACAAGCTCATCCTGAACGGTGGTCAGGTAAAACAAGAAACTGGCAGCCGGAAGGTCCGGTAACGTTGAACCCGGAACGGGAAAACAGGCGGCTTAAATTAACCGGGGGTGACAACTACCTTGACACTTACCGCCTCCGTTAAACACGGGGATTGCCCGGCTATTACTGCACTGGTTAGCGAGCAAAAAAAAGACTCAGATAATTTATTATCTGAGTCTTTGTTTTATCTGGTGGCCCCTGCTGGGTTTGAACCAGCGACCAAGCGATTATGAGTCGCCTGCTCTGACCACTGAGCTAAGGGGCCTTTAAGTGGCGTGGATTATAAGGTATCTGTGGCTGCTTATCCAGCACCTCTGGTTTAGTTGCTGTTTTTTACAGCAATTATTTACCGGCAGAGGGTATGCAGGACAGCAGCAGGCCCTGTCCGGACTGGCTGCAATACCCGGTAGCAGTAATTAATTTCCCTCTGCGGACGGTATTTTTTAAAATCAGTCACCTGTAGTGATAATTACGCCCGCAGGCGATTACTTATTTCGGAGACAACGATGAAGTTCCCGCGCAGTATCCATTCCGTCATCGAAAAAGGCGGATTGGTGATCATTCTGCTTTCAACCATTTTTGCCGGACTCAGCCATGTGGTGACCATGGTGATCAACCGGCACATCACAGTCAGCGATATCCTGTTGCTGTTTATGTATCTCGAATTTATCTCAATGACCGAAACCTACTGGAAAATGGGTCAGTTACCGGTACGTATGCCGCTGTATATCGCGATGGTCGGTATCGCCCGTCATCTGATGACCGAGCCCAGCGATATTAAACCTCAGGAAATTGTCTGGTATGCACTGGCTATCGTATTGCTGGGTGTCGCGGTGTTAATTGTCCGCTACGGCCATATTAAATTCCCCTACCGTAAACACGAAGACGAAGAAACCTGATCTCCCGCCGCCTGCCAGGTCTCCGGCAGGCGGTTATTGACCGGCCCTCCCCGCAGAAATGTTTTCTTCTGCCCGTATCGTTTGTGCTTCCTGCCCGGACATGCGCATAATCTTCAGCGTTATCTTCTGTTGTCAGTACAGCCGCCAGAACAACAGATTACCGGTGAGGGAATGACAGAATGACGGAAACCAGACGCGAACAACGTATACAGCTCCTGTTGCAGGAAATTAAGCGGGAACAACGGATCCACCTGAGCCGGGCCGCCGCATTACTGGGAGTGTCGGGAATGACCATCCGGCGTGACCTTAGCCATTACCCGCAGCAATTGTTATTGCTGGGTGGCTATATTGTCAGTACCACCCGCCAGCAAACGGCTCACTACTTTATTTCTGATCAGCAAACCCAGCATACTGCGCAAAAAAAACAGCTCGCCCGGCTGGCGGCTGCTCTGATCAGTCCGCAGGACACAGTATTTTTTGACTGCGGAACCACAACGCCACGTATTATTGCCGCCATTGATAATAGCCTGCCCTTTACCGCACTGACGGCATCGATGAATACTTTCCTGGCATTACAGGAAAAAACGGCCTGCCGGGTGATCCTCAGCGGAGGTGAATTTCATCCTGATAATGCGATTTTTACGCCAGTCGGTGCACACCCGCAGCTGGAAGAGGTATGCCCGGCGCTGGCTTTTATTTCGGCGGCGGGTCTGGATGAGCGGCAGGGGGTCACCTGTTACAACCTTAATGAATTACCGATGAAACATCGCGCGCTGCAGCGGGCAGGACATAAAGTACTGGTGCTGGACAGCAGTAAATTCGGCAAAGTATTACCGGCACGGATCGCCGATATTACCGCCTTTGATACCCTAATCACCGATCAGCCACTGCCATCGGGCCTGGCACAGCAACTGACTGCCGCTACGGTACGGGTTATAACACCCTGTTCAGACACGGATAACAACCGATAACCTGCCGCAGGGATGAATATTATACAGCAGTAATAGCGTCCCCGCCGCGAGTTATCTATGATGGCCCGGACACCCTTATCAGAGGATACTGTGATGAAAGTTGCACTCGGGCAGTTTGCCGTCAGCCGCGAATGGCAGGAAAATGCCGCTACTTGTCAGCAAATGATGCAACAGGCAGCTGATGGCGGAGCCGATCTGCTGGTGCTTCCGGAAGCCATTCTGGCCAGAGACAATATCCAGCCAGGTTATGTGATTGATGCCGCCCAGCCGGAAGAGGGGCCTTTTCTCAGTACGCTGCTGGCGGCCAGCCGCGGGTTATCTGTGACCACCATTTTTACCCAGCATATTCCTGCCGCCGATCAGCGGGCAGTGAACACGCTGTTTGCCATCCGTCAGGGTGAGATTATCGCCCGTTATCAGAAACTGCATCTGTATGATGCCTTTGCAGTACAGGAGTCAGCCCGGGTCGATGCGGGTCATCAGGTTCCTCCCCTGATTACGGTGGCAGGGTTACAGGTCGGGCTGATGATCTGTTATGACATCCGTTTTCCGGAACTGGCCAGACGGCTGGCTGCAGAAGGGGCCGATGTACTGGTTCTGCCCTCAGCCTGGCTGCGTGGCCCGCTAAAAGAAAGGCACTGGGAGTTACTGACCTGTGCCCGTGCGCTGGAAAATACCTGCTATATGGTTGCGGTGGGGGAATGTGGCCCGAAAAATACCGGCAACAGTCTGGTCGCTGACCCGCTGGGTGTCATTATCGCCAGTGCCGGTGAAGCGGCGGGATTACTGTTTGCTGACGTTGATCCGCAGCGGATCCGTTATGCACGGCAAATCGTCCCGGTACTGGAAAATCGCCGTTTTGCCACCCCACAGCTCAGGGACAACTGAGGCCGCTCAGAAAGATTATCACTGCCTTCACCCGTTCACCACCGCGCGGGTTTATATGCAGAGAATGCAGACCGGACACTTTTCTGCAGGCATACCGCCTGCGAAATCACCTCTGCTGATAACACAGCCCTGCCCGCCGGTCACTGTTCCCCGCGACAAAATATGCCGGGGTACCGTTGCGTCAGCACATAAATGCCGCAGGATATCGCGGTGCGGGCGCATTTGCTGGCCATTTCCGGCCAGCCCATTCTGAACGATGGCGGTATCCTTTACCGTTAACCTGCCCTTCTTCTGCGACGGTAAATCACAGCCACTGTGTTCAACTGACGGTGATTTATTTTCTTTCAGAGTGCCAGTCTCCGACGGTTAGGTCTTTTTTTTACTATCCATAACAAAAGGGTATTAACCGACAGCAAAAGCAGGCTTTACAAGCTGTTCTGCAATTTTTATAGTCAAAATGTATAAAAATCATAAATAACTATAAATTATTTCCCTTGGATACAGGACAGACAGGCGTGAAAACTGCAATTGTAATCCACGGCGGGGCCGGGACTATTACCCGTAGTGCCCTGAGCCCTGAAAAAGAACAGCAATACCGCCAGGCACTACAGGAAATTATTACCGCAGGTCAGGATATTTTAACCGCCGGTGGTAGCGCCACAGACGCCGTCACTGAAGCGGTACGTCTGCTGGAAGAATGTCCGTTATTTAATGCCGGTAAAGGTTCAGTCTTTACCCATCAGGGGACCCATGAACTGGATGCCTGCCTGATGGATGGCCGCACCCGTCAGGCCGGTGCCGTTGCGGCGGTCAGCAGGGTACGTAATCCGGTGCTGGCGGCCAAAGCCGTGCTGGAACACAGTCCCCACGTCTTGCTGGCGGGTCCGGGAGCGGATGATTTCGCCGCCGCACAAGGTCTGGAGATGGTCAGCAAAGATTTTTATTCTACCGCTGAACGTTTCGCACAGCTGCAACAGGCCCTGCAGAGTGACGGTATTCTGCTGGACCATGATGCGGCTGCCCTGCAGGGCGGTGATCCTATCGATCCGAAAAGTAAATTCGGCACTGTGGGTGCTGTGGCACTGGATGCCGCTGGCAACCTGGCCTCAGCCACGTCTACCGGGGGGCTGACCAATAAACGGGCCGGCCGTATCGGTGATACTCCGCTGCCGGGCGCGGGCTGCTATGCCGATCAGCAGGTCGCCGTCTCCTGCACCGGCACCGGCGAGGTCTTTATACTGGCCCAGGCCGGTTACGATATTTCGGCACAGATCAGGTATGCCGGACGCTCTCTGGACAGTGCCTGTGAGCATCTGATGCGGACCATTGGCCAACTTGACGGCGAAGGCGGTCTGATCGCTGTCGATGCCAGTGGTCATATCGCACTGCCTTTTAACAGCGAAGGAATGTACCGCGCCTCTGCTCAGGGCGAAAACCCGCCGCAGGTTGCTATCTACCGCCAGCTATCAGACATCTGAGGAACGGCCATGACTGATCTCCCCCGGGCAATGATCCGGGATCCGGAACGGGTACTGCTGGCAGAAAATCTCAGTGTTTCCTTCGGACGTAACCCTCAGTATTTTCAGGCCGTTGATCGCTTATCACTGTCCGTCAACCGTGGTGAGACACTGGCCCTGGTCGGCGAATCCGGTTCCGGTAAATCCGTGACTTCCCTCGCCCTGATGGGTCTGCTCCGGCAGAACGATGCTCAGGTTTCCGGTGAGCGCTGGCTGCGGCGGCGCAACGGATCTCTGTTTGATCTTGGCCGCGCCGATCAACAGCAACTGCGCAGGATCCGCGGAGCAGATATCGCAATGATCTTCCAGGAACCCATGACTTCCCTGAATCCGGTATTTCCGGTCGGAGAGCAGATCGCCGAATCTCTGCGTCTGCATCAGGGAAACAACGCCGCACAGGCCCGTAAACAAGCCTGTGAATTACTGGAACGGGTGAAAATTCCGGCCGCCGCAGATGCGATGCAACGCTTTCCTCACCAGCTTTCAGGCGGAATGCGTCAGCGGGTGATGATCGCCATGGCTCTGAGCTGTCGCCCGGCACTGCTGATTGCCGATGAACCCACCACTGCACTTGATGTTACCGTCCAGGCGCAGATCCTTAATCTGATCCGTGAACTGCAACAGGAGATGCATATGGGGGTGATTTTTATCACCCACGATATGGGCGTGGTGGCCGAAATGGCCGACCGGGTGACGGTGATGCACCATGGCCGGCAGGTGGAAACCGCCCCGCTGCGTCAGTTATTTGTGGCTCCCCGCCAGCAATATACCCGCGAATTACTCGCGGCAGTCCCTGCTCTCGGCACGATGCGTGGTCAGCCGCTACCGGCAAAATTTCCACTGCCCGACGAAGGTAACTCTGCACTGGTACTTCAGCCGGATACCGTACAGCGTAATGCTCCGCCCGTATTACAGGTCCGGGATTTAGTGACCCGTTTTGATATCCGTGGTGGCTGGCTGAACCGGGTCGAACGTCAGGTACATGCCGTAGAACACGTCAGCTTCGATCTGTATGCCGGAGAAACTCTGGCACTGGTCGGTGAATCCGGCTGTGGTAAATCCACCACCGGTCGTTCACTGCTGAAACTGGCCGACAGCCAGGGCGGATCGATCACCTTTAACGGACAGCGAATCGATCAAATCAGCGGATCGGCACTGGCGCATCTGCGCCGTGATATTCAGTTTATTTTTCAGGATCCTTACGCATCACTGGATCCGCGTCAGACCGTCGGTTTTTCCATTATGGAACCGTTGCTGGTACATAACGTGATGGATCGCGCCGCTGCTGCCGAACGGGCCAGAGAATTACTGATCAAAGTCGGTTTGCAGGCAGCCCATGCCAGCCGCTACCCCCATCAATTTTCCGGCGGACAGCGACAGCGGATCTGTATTGCCCGCGCACTGGCCTTAAACCCGAAAGTAGTGATTGCTGATGAGTCGGTGTCCGCACTGGATGTCTCTGTACAGGCAAAAATCATTAACCTGATGATGGATTTACAACAGGAATACGGTATCGCTTTCCTGTTTATTTCCCATGATATGGCGGTGGTTGAACGAATCAGTCATCGGGTCGCTGTCATGTATCTCGGGCAGATCGTTGAGATAGGTACCCGTCAGCAGGTTTTCGAAAATCCTCAGCATCCTTATACCCGTAAACTGATGGCTGCGGTGCCGGTCGCCGATCCGGATGCGCCGCGCCATATCAGCAGTACCCGCGTCGAAGAGATCCCGGATGCCATTTACCGGCGCGGAGAGGCCCCGCCACCGGTGACCCTGGTGCAGGTGGCTGCACAGCATTTTGTTGCACGTTGTACGGATCCGATCCGCTGACCTTTCACGACATACTGCCCTCTGCGCGCGACAGCCCGCCAGGCATAATAATCATCACAGGAGAACAGGACGATGAACCAGAAAACCGCTCAGTGGCTGATTGCCGCCGGCCTTATCGGCAGCAGTGCCGTCGCCATGCCTGCTTTTGCCGCCAAAGATATTGTCGTTGCCGTCTTGTCCGGCTTTACGACTATGGACCCGTACGATGCTAACGACACCCTGTCCCAGAGTGTGGCGAAATCTTTCTATCAGGGATTGTTTGGCTTCGATAAAAATATGAAGCTGGAGAATGTGCTGGCCGAAAGCTATACCGTCAGTAAGGACGGACTGACCTATACGTTTAAACTGCGCCCGGCAGTGAAATTCCAGGACGGTACTGACTTTACGGCAGAGGCGGTTAAAGTGAACCTTGACCGCGCCAGTAACCCCGACAGCCACCTGAAACGCTACAATCTGTTTAAAAATATCGCCCATACCGATGTCGTTGATCCTTTAACCGTTAAAGTGACCCTGAAACAGCCGTTCTCAGCGTTTATCAATAATCTGGCCCACCCGTCAGCAGTGATGATCTCTCCGGCCGCACTGAAAAAATACGGCAAGGATATCGGTTTCCACCCGGTCGGTACCGGCCCGTATCAGTTTGTCAGCTGGAACCAGACTGACGATATGAAAGTTAAAAAATGGGACGGTTACTGGAAAAAAGGTTACCCGAAACTGGATGAAATCACCTGGCGTCCGGTCGTGGATAACAATACCAGGGCAGCAATGCTGCAAACCGGCGAAGCAACGCTGGCCTTTCCTATCCCTTACGAACAGGCACCGTTGCTGAAAAAAGACAATAAACTGGATGTTGTCACCTGGCCTTCGATTATGCAGCGTTATATCAGTATGAACGTCACGCAAAAACCGTTCAGTAACCCGAAAGTCCGTGAAGCACTCAATTATGCAATCAACCGCCAGGCCCTGGTAAAAGTGGCATTCTCCGGCTATGCCACCCCCGCCACCGGGATTGTGCCTCCGGCCATCGCTTACGCCCGGACCTTCCCTGAACCGGTGTATGACCCGGCAAAAGCCCGCGAGTTGCTGAAAGAAGCCGGTTATCCGAACGGTTTTTCCACCACTCTCTGGTCGTCACATAACTACACGACGGCACAGAAAGTACTGCAGTTTGTGCAACAGCAGCTGGCTCAGGTTGGCGTTAAAGTACAGGTACTGGCTATGGATGCCGGACAACGGGCTGCACAGGTCGAAGATAAAGGCCAGAAAGAGAGCGGAGTCAGGATGTTCTATACGGGCTGGTCCGCCTCCACCGGTGAAGCAGACTGGGCACTGACACCTCTGTTTGCCACCGCATCATGGCCACCGGCGATTTTCAATACGGCTTTTTACAGTAATCCGCAAGTGGATAAAGACCTGGCCGATGCCCTGAAAACGACCGACGATGCACAAAAAACCGCCCTGTATCAGGATGCACAGAATCTTATCTGGAAAGACCAGCCATGGATCCCACTGGTGGTTGAAAAACTGGTCTCCGCCAACAATAAAAATCTGACCGGTTTTTATATTATGCCGGATACTTCGTTTAATTTTGACGATGCGGATCTGAAGTAAAATAACAGGGCTGGCAGCAATGCCAGCCCCTCCGTCAGGACAGTGAATGTTTAATTATTTTATCAAACGCCTGCTGGGTATGATCCCGACACTGATGATTGTCGCGGTACTGGTTTTTTTATTTGTTCATATGCTGCCCGGCGACCCGGCCCGGTTACAGGCAGGCGCCGATGCGGACGACAGCGTGGTCGCCATGCTGCGCCATCAGCTGGGGCTGGATTTACCCCTGCCGGTACAATTCTGGCATTACCTGCTGCAGTTAATACAGGGTGATTTCGGACAATCAATGGTTTCGAAACGCCCGGTCAGCCAGGAAATTGCCATGCGCTTTATGCCCACCCTGCTGCTGACCCTGACCAGCATGTTCTGGTCCTGCCTGTGTGGTTTAATTATCGGAGTTGTATCGGCCGTATGGCGTAACCGCTGGCCTGACCGGCTCGGGATGCTGCTGGCGGTCTCCGGTATTTCCTTCCCTGCCTTTGCCCTCGGTATTCTGCTGATGCAAATCTTCTCGGTGCAGCTCGGCTGGCTACCGACAGTCGGGGCCGGAAGCTGGCAACACTATATTCTGCCATCACTGACTCTCGGGGCGGCAGTGGCGGCGGTAATGGCGCGTTTTACCCGTTCATCTTTTATCGAAATTATGGATGAAGATTATATGCGCACCGCTCGCGCCAAAGGCGCATCTGAGTTTGCGATTATTTTTAAACATGGCCTGCGTAATGCCATGATCCCGGTCGTCACCATGATGGGCCTGCAATTCGGTTTTCTGCTGGGGGGATCGATTGTTGTGGAAGTGGTATTTAACTGGCCGGGCCTCGGACGATTACTGATTGATTCGGTTTCTATGCGTGACTATCCGGTGATCCAGGCCGAAGTTCTGCTGTTTTCGTTTGAATTTATTCTGATAAATCTGCTGGTTGACCTGCTGTATGCAGCGATTAATCCGGCTATCCGTTACCGCTGAGAGGACTTAATGAAAAACTGGCGACGTGACGCAGCCCTGAAAGCAATGCCGTTACTCGAAGCACATCAGCCACGCACTCCGTGGCTGGAGTTCCGGCAACGTTTTCAGCAGCAGCCGGTAGCCATGGGTGCTGCGGTGTTTATTTTACTGCTACTGATCCTCGCGGCAATTGGCCCGTGGGTCAGCCCCTATGATGCTGAAAACTTTTTTGATTATGACCGCCTCGATCAGGGACCGACTCTGGTGCACTGGTTCGGTGTCGATGCTCTGGGACGGGATATCTTTAGCCGTGTACTGGCCGGTACCCGTATATCATTGCTGGCGGGAGTGTTCTCGGTCGCGATTGGCTCGGTAATAGGTACACTGCTCGGCCTGATCGCCGGGTATTACCAGGGCTGGGCTGACCGGATCATTATGCGGATCTGCGATGTATTATTCGCTTTCCCCGGCATCCTGCTGGCAATAGCTATAGTCGCGATTATGGGCAGCGGTATGTCTAACGTTATTCTGGCGGTGGCGGTGTTCAGCATACCGGCCTTTGCCCGGCTGGTGCGTGGCAATACCCTGGTACTGAAACGCCAGACCTTTATCGAAGCGGCCCGCAGTATCGGGGCCCCTGACCACCATATTATATTACGGCATATTTTGCCGGGTACCCTGTCGTCGATAGTCGTCTATTTCACCATGCGTATCGGTGTTTCGATTATTTCGGCTGCCAGTCTGTCATTTATCGGTCTCGGCGCACAGCCCCCCACCCCGGAATGGGGGGCAATGCTGAATGAAGCCCGTGCTGATATGGTGATGGCCCCCCATATCGCTCTGTTCCCCTGCCTGGCGATATTTCTGACAGTACTGGCGTTTAATCTGCTGGGTGACGGGTTACGTGATGCCCTTGACCCGAAACTGCGTACTCACCGGTAACCTCCGTTCAGCCGCGGCAGCAGTACCGAGACGCTGTGCTACTTTTCTCTGCGGGCCTGCTCAGTAGCCGCTTTATGTGCTTTTCCCCGGCCATGGCATGCCGGCCGGGGAGCGGCTCTCTGCCGGGGTGAAGGATAATTAATTATTGTCAGTCACTATCCGTCCGCAGTAATAATATCAATCTGTCACTGATTATTTATAGACAGACAATCCGTCACAACAGCATGACGAAACACACGCTTAATCCCCCGCCAGGGAGGCAGCTATGTCTTGCCGGCTGAATAACCAAAAACCGATAATGCATTAAACTTCCTTAAGCTCACAATACAACAAAGATCACAGCATAATAAAAAAATACGCAAAAACATTGCTGATTCCCCCGGTAAAATCATTATTAAAACAATATAATTAAGCAGTAATAAAAATTAACCAATGAAAAATAAATTGAAATTAAATTTCATCAGCTTAGCGATCACTAAACAGTGATTTTCTGAACAATCTGACTAACTAGCAATTAATGTTAAAAAAACACAATGACATTCATAATAAAAACCGAAAGAAATATAAAGCATCAAATAACAAAATAGCTGCGGGTGGCTGATATTTAATTTCTTCACAACATAACGCACCGGAGAAAATAGTATTTTATAAATCCATAACCAACTTTAACACTTACTTCAACATTCATACAGAGACTGAATAATGAACTGGATAGTCGGCGTGTTACGTACTTATCCTGAAATCGCTATTTTTTTAGCATTAGGGATAGGCTACTGGTTTGGCGGAAAAAGTTATCGCGGGTTTAGTCTTGGGGTAGTGACATCAACACTGATCGCTGCATTGATCATTGGTTCGGTCGGTATCGAAATATCCGCGGCAGTAAAAAGTATCTTTTTCCTGATGTTTTTATTTGCGGTCGGCTATGGTGTCGGGCCACAGTTTGTTCAGGGTATCGCCAAAGACGGGCTGCCGCAGGCGCTGTTTGCGGTGGTGGTATGCGTTATTTGTCTGCTCTGTGCAGCAATTGCTGCCTGGGCTGCGCACTTTAACTTAGGCTCTGCCGCCGGGTTATTTGCCGGTTCGCAGACCATCTCATCGTCAATGGGCTTAGCCACCGATGCTATTAACCGGCTCGGGTTACCGGCCAGTAGCACACAAGGTGCGCTAAATGATATGCCGGTTGCCTACGCGGTAACCTATATTTTCGGCACCATTGGTTCAGCGGTTTTCCTGGCGCTGATCGGTCCGAAAATGCTGGGGATTGATCTGGCTTCTGCCTGTAAAGACTATGAAGCAAAACTGGGCGGCGGCAGTGCCGGTAATATCGATGATGAAGGCACTGCCTGGCATAATTACGTGCTGCGGGCTTATAAAATATCGGCTAAATCTCCGGTCGCCGGTAAAACCATTAAACAGGTCGAACAGGAAAATAATAATAACCGGTTATTTATTGAAGGACTGCGCCGTAATGGCGAAGTACTCAATATTACCGCTGATTTACGCATTCTGCAGGATGATATTCTGGCGGTCGGCGGATCATACCAGAGTATTATTTCTGTCCTTAAGCATGCTGATGAGATCGCAGATCCGGTACTGCTGGCTCTGCCGGAAGAAGGTATCGATGTACTGGTCACCAATAAAAATTACTATGGAAAAACACTGCAGGAACTGGCATCCCGTCCGACAGCCCACGGGGTATTTATCCGTAAAATTAAACGCGGCTTACTGTCCCATGAGATTCCCGTACTACCGGGGACTGCCCTGCACCGCGGAGATGTGTTAACTATCCACGGGCTGACAAAAGATATTGAACGGGCGGCACGGGATTTAGGGGTGGCGGATAAACCGGTCAATATGGCAGATGTGTCTTTTATCGGTCTGGTTATTTTTATCGGTGCGGTCATCGGGGCAATCGTGATTAATATCGGAGGTATTCCGGTCACCCTGTCTACCGCCGGGGGGACTCTGATTGCCGGGCTGGTTGCCGGATGGCTGCGTTCGGTGCGTCCGTCTTTCGGACATATCCCGCAACCCACGGTCTGGTTTATGAATTCAGCCGGTCTGAATGTCTTTATTGCAGTCGTCGGTTTAAATGCGGCCGGAGGCTTTATTCATGGCCTGCAGACTCTGGGACTCAGTTTATTTCTGTGGGGAATATTTTCCACTCTGGTTCCGCTGATTATTTCCATGTATATCGGCCGCTGGATATTTCGTTTCCATCCGGCATTACTGTTTGGCTGCCTTGCCGGAGCACGAACCACTACCGCAGCACTGGGGATGATTTGTGATGCTGCCAAAAGTAATATTCCGGCGCTCGGATATACCGTGACTTATGCCGTAGGTAATACCCTGCTCACTATCTGGGGCATGGTGATGATTATGATCCTCTCGTAATCAGCGGGTAACCCGTTATTACAGAGAAAATATCATTATATTTAATACAGGAATAACCATGAATATGAATAATGATTTAAATAAATACTCAAACCTGAGTCCGTTTGAGCTGAAAGATGTATTAATCAGTGTTGCCAGCGGCAAATCTAACCGTATTATGCTGAATGCCGGCCGCGGCAATCCTAACTTTCTGGCCACCACTCCGCGCCAGGCGTTTTTCCAGCTGGGCCTGTTTGCCACCGCTGAAGCGGAATTGTCATTATCTTATCTGGAACAGCAACTGGGGGGGATCCCCGCGGCTGAAGGTATCAGCCACCGGTTTACGCGGTTTCTCCACCAGCAGCAGGGGCAGCCGGGGATTGATTTACTGAACAAAAGCCTCAGCTATGTACGTGACCAGTTAGGGCTGGATCCTGATGCCTTTATTCATGAGATGGTGGAAGGGATCCTTGGCTGTAATTACCCTGTTCCGCCCAGAATGCTCAGTCTGAGTGAAAAGATCGTTCATGAATATCTGTCTGATGAAATGAGCAGCGATAAACTGCAGGGCCAGGAATTCGATATATTTCCGGTGGAAGGCGGTACCGCAGCCATGACCTACATTTTCAACTCATTGAAAATGAATCACCTGATCAGTAAGGGGGATAAAGTCGCGATCGGGATGCCGACGTTTACACCTTATTTCGAAATACCGCTGCTGGAAGAGTATGGTCTGGAGATAGTGACTATTAATGCCTGTGCTGAGCAGGGATGGCAATATCCGGACAGTGAACTGGATAAACTCAAAGATGATAAAATTAAAATATTTTTTATCGTTAATCCGAGTAATCCGCCGTCAGTCAGCATGAGTGAGCACGCTCTCAGCTATATTAAAAATATTGTGAAGACACAACGCCCTGACTTATTTATTCTGACTGACGATGTGTACGGAACCTTTGCTGATAAATTTAATTCGTTATTCAGTTACTGTCCTGAAAATACCGCCCTGGTCTATTCCTGGTCAAAATACTTTGGTGCGACCGGCTGGCGGCTGGGGGCTATCGCCCTGCATAAGGACAATATTCTGGATAAACAGATCACCGCGTTCCCGCAGGACATTCATCAGCGGCTGAATAAGCGCTACTCTTCCATTGTTGACGACAGCAGCAAACTAAAATTTATCGACCGGCTGGTCGCCGATAGCCGGGTGGTGGCCCTGAACCATACCGCCGGGTTATCCACCCCGCAACAGGTACAGATGGTATTGTTTTCCCTGTTCTCATTAATCGATATCAACGAGCATTACAAAACCGCACTGAAAAAACTGATCCGCCGTCGTCACCATGCGCTCTACCATCAGTTGCAACTGACCATTCCGGAAGATAAGTGGGAAGTTGAATATTATACCCTGCTTGATTTCGTCGATATTGCCAGCCGGTTATATGGCACTGAATTCGGCCAGTGGGCCCGGCAGAATGTGGACATTAATGCATTACTGTTCAGGATCGCCGACGAAACCGGTGTGGTTATGTTACCGGCATCCGGCTTCGGCACCCCGATGCCCGGCGGACGCGTTTCCCTGGCGAATCTGAATGAATACGATTATGTGAATATCGGTAAAGCCCTGAAACAAGTCGCTGCCGAAAGTTATCAGCGCTATCAGAGCTCACGATCAGCCAGATAATCCTGTCGTGCACTCACGGTATTCTGTCGTGTTTCCTGCCGCGGGCCGGGACACGACAGCCTGTTTCATCTCCCCGTTTCCGCTGATTATCCGCCGGTACTGTCAGCATATAACACAATATCGACGCGGATCGGATCACTGACAATTACCGGATATTGCCCCATAGCAAAAGACCGACGGGAAAGGGTGGTTTGTGCGGATAAACGAATACGCTGTGCAGACACACGGCGTTGCTGAGCAAATAATATCAGTGACTTACGGACATTTTTGATCTGCAGACTGCCAAATACCCGGTAACGTCCGTCAGGCAGTGCCACCATCCGGTTGCTGCTGAACACTGCTTCAGGGTATTTTTCCTGATCAAAAAAAGCAGCACTTTTTAATGCGCGGGTCAGCAGCCAGTTATTGGCGTCCAGTGCAGCAATCGGTAGCCTGGCCTGCAGACGAATTTGTGAATCCTGCTGTTGATCAAAATTTATCTCTCCCTGAACAGCCGATAAACGGGCATGGTATTCCCGCACCCCAATCATTTGCCAGTATAATTCGAGATGGCTGAGCTGCGGATTAATCAGATACTGTCCGGCTACCCCTGCTAACGGGAGACAGGCAACAATCATCACCAGTAATTTTATGGCCGGGGACATACCTTTTCCGCCCGATAACTTAACAGACTCCGATGATAAACGCTTCGCGTAGGATTTAACAGCGACAGGCTCCCGGCCTCGGCAGCCTGTTTCCGGGCCGCTATCGGGCCGCTGTCTCAGCGTTTTGTGGCAGAATAAAAGGTTCCCCCAGAGTCAGCATCAGACGATTCGCCCAGGCAAAGAAAGCTGCTGACTGAATCAGATCCGTTATTTCCAGCACCGGGAGAGAGAGATCACTCAGGGTCCGCAGGTGTGTCGCAGTCAGTTGCGGAGGCGTCAGAGACAGGGCCGCAACCGCCTCAATTTCGGCCTGCCAGCGCTCTGACTGTCCGGCGGATAACGGGTCTCCCGGCTGAACCTGTAGCAGCAGTGCCACTTCATCACGTTTCTTAGACAACTGGCTGGCCTTACGGGCATGGACCGAAGCGCAATAAATACAGCCATTCACTTTACTGGTCACCGCTGCCGCCAGCTCACGCTCGGCGCGGGGCAATCCGCCGGGCGTATAAAAAATGCCTTTATCGGTTAATGTCCGCTGTTCCAGTACCGGCAGATCACGCCCCAGTAAACGGAAATATGCCGAGTTCTGATGGCCAAAACCTGTCAGGATCTCCTGCTGTTGCGGAGTAAACTCTGTCAGTGGTTTTGGCGCTAACCAGGGCTCCCAGCCAAGAGTTTTCTGGGTAAACGCGACCGGGGCTGGTTGCTGTTGTTGTGTCTGCGGGTGAGTATGCCAGCGGCCTGCACACACCGGAGGGTTAGGCTCACCGGCAGAAGGGGCCTGGTGATCTGCCAGTAACCGGAAACCGCTGATTAACCGGCTCTGGAAACTGACAAAAGCAATCAGCTGTGCCAGGGTGACAATAGTGTCTGTCTGCCAGCCAGCCTGCTGCAAGTGCTGTATATCATCCGGCCCGCACGCCACCGGCTCGAACGTCAGCCGGCGGGCAAAACTCAGGGCCGCCGTCAGCGCGGCAGAAGGCTGCGCCGCCGGGCTCAGGGACGCATAATGTTGTTGTAATGCTGTGAGCTGGTGCCAGGCCGCCACTTGTGCCGCAATCAGGGTACGCAGGGCCAGCGGAAAGTCATCACTGCCGCGACTGAACAGCGCCTGATAACTGCCCTGTGTATGTTCGGTTGCCTGCTGACGGATTACGCGGCTTTTCGCCAGTTCAGAGCCGGCGCTGATACCCGCTAAATACTGAACCACATCATAATTTTCACTCATAGAGACCTCTCCGGTAAAGACTCCGGGGCAGTATTACGCAGCACCGGGGTAATATAACGCGACAGTAATTCCAGCGAACGCAGTACATCCCCGTGTTCCGGCTCCACGGAATGAACCTGGAAGGAGATATCCGTGACCCGTGACAGGCAACTGTCACGCAGCAGAGATGCCAGTACATCCGGCGGGTCGCCGATATGCGCATCAAACTGCCCGATATAGTCGTCAAGGGTTTCACCCCGCAACTGATGACCCGACTGGCGGTAACCTTCGGCCTGCGCCGTCAGGCCAGGTAACGCAATCTTACGGGCATACTGCCGGTCATCGGCGACAAACGCGGTACGGGATGCCAGAATCCGCGGTTCAGTTCCGGCAGGCAGAGCCGCCAGATAGGCATCAATCAGCGGATTTTGCAGTTCATCCAGAGCCAGTCCCGGCTGACCCGCCGGTCGCGGCTGGGTACGGGATAACATCAGCCCGAGGCCTGCTTTACCGGCTCTTTCCGCGCCTTCTGCGGAGAAAGTGGCAATCCAGAGTTTATCTGTCAGTTGCGGGGCCGCAGGGTACAGGCAATTCGCGGTCTGCTGTAACGGTGCCCCTCGCAGCCCCTGCTGTAAAACAGCCAGATTCGCGGCAAACGTCTCCGCCCGCTGATCAAAAGTTTGTCCGAAAGGTTCAAACGAGCCCGGGGTTCCCCCGGAGCCCAGCCCCAGTTCCAGGCGCCCGCCGGTCAGCAGATCCAGTACCGCGGCATCCTCTGCCACCCGTATCGCATTTTCCATCGGCAGGGTGATAATCGCCGTCCCGAGACGGATTTTCCTGGTATGGGCACCGGCATGGGCCAGGAATAATAACGGCGACGGCAGCCCGCCTTCATGCTCATGAAAATGGTGCTGGGCGACCCAGGCACTGTCAAAACCCAATGCCTCCGCATGGCAGATCTGTTCTGTTGCCAGCCGGTAACGTTCTCCGGCCGGCGCTTTTTCCAGTAACCGGGTAAAAAAACCTATCCGTTTTGCGGTCATATATGCACCTCCTGCGCTGGCGTAAATGAGGGTATCGCAGTAATCAGCTGCCGGGTGTATTCGTTCTGTGGCGCAGAAAACAGCTGTTCGGTACTGCCATGTTCTACCAGCTGACCGTTACGTAATACGGAGACCTGATGAGCAATACGGCGTACCACCTGTAAATCATGGGTAATAAATAAATACGTCAGTGACAGCTTTTGCTGTAATTCCCTGAGTAATGTCAGGATCTGCGACTGCACCGTAACATCCAGCGCCGAGGTTGCCTCATCCAGTACCAGAATTTCCGGCCGGAGGATCAATGCACGGGCAATCGCCACCCGCTGCCGCTGTCCTCCGGATAACTGATGCGCCCGCCGTGATAACAGGGACGGATCTAAGGCTACCTGAGCCGCAGCGGTTTCCACCTGTTGCTGACGCTGCTGTCGTGTCAGATTATGAAAATTGAGTAACGGCTCTTCAATCACCGAGAACAGGGTCTGACGCGGGTCAAGAGATGAAAAAGGGTTCTGATACACGAACTGGATTTTCTGTCGTAACTGCCGCCAGCCCTGGCGGGATAAGCTGGCGACACTCTGTCCGCTGATTTCGATACTGCCACTGTCTGCCTGTTCAAATCCCAGCAGAATACGGGCCAGAGTGGTTTTTCCGGAACCTGACTCGCCGACCAGTGCATGGGTCGTGCCCCGCAGTACTGTCAGAGAAATATCCTGCAACGCCTGCATCTGCTGGCGATGATTAAGAGAAAATCGCTTACGGACTGCCTGCATACGGATTACCGCAGGGCTGTCAGGCTCCGCCACCGGCAGCGGGACAGTCGTATAGTTTTGTCGTACATCAGCCAGTAATTGTGCAGTATAAGGGTGCTGTGGCTGACGGATCACCTGCGCTGTAGTGCCCTGTTCCAGTAACCGCCCTTCTCGGAATACCGCCAGCCGGTCTGCATGTTCACTGGCCAGGGCCAGATCATGGGTAACGAACAGTACCGCAGTCCCGTAGTCATGTCGCAATTCATCAATCAGCGTCATGATATGTTTTTGTACCGTAACATCCAGTGCGCTGGTGGGTTCATCGGCAATGATCAATGCCGGTTTTAAAGCAATGGCAATAGCAATTAATACCCGTTGTTTCATGCCCCCGGACAGCTGATGCGGATACTGAAGAATTCGCTGTTGCGGATGACTCAGTCCGACCCGTTGGAACAGTTCTGTCACACGCTGCCGGCGCTGGCGACGTGACAGGCGATCCCCGCCCAGCAACAGCACTTCTCCCACCTGCTCACCCAGCGTTTTTAACGGGTTAAGGGAGTCAGCCGGATCCTGCGGGATCAGTGAAATCTGCGATCCCCGCAAACTGTCCAGCCTGGCGGAAGACCACTGGCTGATATCTTCGCCATTAAACCGGATATGGCCTGCGCTGCGGCGGCCATTTTCCGCTAACAAACCGATAACCGCCTGAGCGGTGGTCGTTTTTCCTGACCCGGATTCACCCACCACTGCCAGCATTTCACCGGCATTCAGAGTCAGGCTGATACTATGGACGGTCTCCCGCCACGGGTCAGCGGAATGATAAGCAATACTCAGCTCTTCCAGTTGTAACACCGGCAATCTCTGAAGGGTCATGAGACTTCTCCTGAAAAATAGCGGCTGATGCGGTTAGCTGCCAGCACCACCACAATAACCACCCCGCCCGGGAAAGCAGCCAGCCACCAGGCCGTTGCCAGATAATTACGCCCTTCGGCAATCAATAATCCCCATTCCGGTACCGGTGGCGGGCTGCCAAATCCCAGAAAACTCAGGGTTGAGAGTGCCAGAATAGCCTGACCAAACTGTAAGGCGGAAAACGCCAGCAGCGTGGGTAAGGCATTTGGCAGGACATGTCGCAGAAAGACCGATAAAAAGTGCCCGCCGCTGCCAAATGCCGCCTCGATATAATCCTGATGACGGATACGTAATACCTCGGTGCGCGACAGACGGGCAAAATTTGCCACCGAAGCACAGCCCACGGCCAGCGCCGCATGCAGAGTTCCGGCTCCCAGCAGGATAATAATGCTCAGCGACAATAACAGTGCCGGTATTGATAGCAGTACATCCACCAGCCGCATAACCAGGTTGTCTATCCTTAAACGACTGAAACCCGCCAGCATGCCGACAGCGCCGCCCGCCACCAGCCCGACAGCAACCGCCGCAGTCGCAGCCGATAATGACCAGCGGGTGCCATAAATAATCCGGCTTAACAGGTCACGCCCCAGCTGATCGGTACCCAGCCAGTGATGACTGTCGGGAGGGGTCAGCTGGATACCGGCAATACCATCATAGGGGTTGTAGCGGGTAAACCACTGGGGAAACAGGGCAGCCAGTATTGCCAGTACAATCACAGTGGTGGCCAGCAGTAATCCCGGTTTGAGATCAGGACGCCGCCGGGGGCTATGGGCAGAAACGCTTAACAGACTGGTCATACTCATAGTTTCCTCCCCGACAGACTATTCAGGCGCGGATCGAGTAACGGAGTCAGCAGATCTGCCAACAGATTACTCACCACATAGGACAGCGCTGATATCATCACTATGGCTTGTAATACATTTTCGTCTCTGGCGTTGACTGCCTGCCAGGTCACCTGTCCCAGCCCGTTCAGCCCGAAAACCGTTTCAGTGACCAGTGCTCCGGCAATCAGCTCACCGAGCAGCAGACCGGCCACCGTCAGCAGTGGCAGGCTGGCGTTCCGCAGAATATGGCGAAACAGCACCCGACGCTGGCTGGCTCCGCGGGCGCGGGCAGCGGCGACAAAAGGCCGGGTACGTACCTGATCAATACTGCGCATAAAAATCTGTGCCAGCGGCGCGGCAATCGGGACCGCCAGGGTGATCACCGGCAGGATCATTCCGCCGATCGGCGATGGATTGATCACTGAGACCCAGTTCAGTTGAAAAGAGAAGATCTGGATCAATACGATCCCCAGCCAGAATACAGGCAGAGAAACCAGTAATGACGGTAGTGAAAGCAGTATATTACGCAGCCAGTTCAGCCCCGGTAACCAGGCGAGGATCGCCAGCCCGGGGCCTGCCACCAGCGCCAGCAGAAAACCGGGGATCACCAGTTTCAGGGTCTGTGGCAGGTTAGTCGCCAGCACCTGGCTGACCGGCACCCCCAGCTGGACCGAATAGCCCAGATTACCATGTAGTATCGCCAGTAAAGCCGAAATATACTGCTGCCAGCCGGGTACCCCCTCACCGTATAACTTACGCATCTGAGCAATCTGTTCCGCACTCAAACCCAGCGAAGGATCAAGGAATTTGATCATAATCGCGTCGCCGGGCAGTAGCTGCAGCAGAATAAAAGACAGTGTCCACGCCGCCCATAACACCAGAACGCCCTGTAACAACCGTTGCAGTAAATAGCGTGCCATTATCCGGTCTCCCGCTTATTTCTTAGCCAGCCAGGCATCGTAAAATGACGGACGTCCGACGGCTTCAAAACTGATCCCTTTCAGCCATTTAGCCCCGGCAAATACCTGCGGTTCTTCAAAGACAGGGATTACATAAGCCTGTTCCAGCAGATAACGCTGAGCCTCGCCGGTCAGTTTCAGACGCTGAGCGTTATCCGTTTCCTGCGAGATCTTCAGTAACAGCTGATCGAGTTTGTCATCACGGAAATGTTTAACCTTATCGCTGAGACCACCTTTTTGCAGCAGTGCATCACGGTTTGTCGGATAAAACATACTTTTAATCACATCAGGATCCGCCCGGCCGACCTCAGAAACGGTCAGCGGTGCTTTCAGCGGGTCGAGGTTATTCAGTACCGTTGTCCCTGCATCAGCCGGACGCACATTCAGTACCACGCCGATTTCACGCCACTGGCGGGCAATCAGCTGCAGGACTTCCTTGTTCTGGGGTTGAGGCAGAGAAACGTAAACACTCAGTGATAACGGTATTCCCTGCTTCTGACGGATACCATTGCTGCCGGGCAGCCAGCCGGCTTCATCCAGTAATTTCTTCGCCTGTTGAGGATCACTGGTCAGCAGGTTTTTTAACGGTATATACCCCGGGGCGGTCGATGCCAGTACCGAGGTTGCGGCCGGATAGTTGTCAGAAAACAGGGTTTCCACAATTTGCTGGCGGTTTGTTGCCAGGGAAAGTGCTTTGCGTACACGAATATCAGAGACCCGCGGGTTATCCGGACGGAAACTCAGGCTGTCATTGACACCACGGGTGGCTTCGGCATAGACCGGCAGATGCTGTGCTGTAACCCGTTTCTCATCATAAGCCTGTATCTGACGGATAAAGTCAGCCTGTCCGGCCAGCAGTGCACCGATGCGGACACCATCTTCCGGCGTCACAATCAATTTAATCCCGTCGAGATAAGCCGGTCCCTGATGCGGATCATTACTCGGTCCCCAGTGATAATCCGGACGGGCCACCAGATCCAGTTCATGACCCAGGGTTTCTGATTTCACCACAAAAGGCCCGGAACCGATAATATTGCGTGCATCACCCAGCTGATCGAAATTTTTATCTAATGTGGATAATGACACCAGACCGGAACCTATGGTCGATGTCCCTTGTAAAAACCCTGGTGAAGGCTTTTTAAAATAGAATTTTACGGTCAGCGGATCAATAACCTGGCTATGATCGTAATTATTAATCACTTCTGAGACCGGAAAATGTTTTTCTCTATTTCCCAGACCATAAGTATCAAAATTTTTCGCAACCGCTGCGGCATCCAGCGGAGTACCATCAGAAAAAGTGACTCCCGGACGTAATTTAAATGTCCATTCCGTCTTTTGCGGATTACTGCTCCAGCTTTCGGCAATCCAGGGTTCAATGGCCAGTGTTTTAGGATTCTGCCAGGTCAGTTTATCGGTTAACTGGTTGAGGATACCGCCATTAGGGTAAAAGCCGCCCGCCGGAGGATACAGGTTAGTGTGTGCCTGCTGTTCCAGATAAATTAACGTTCCCCCGTGCTGTGGATTATCTGCTGACCAGGCAGGCAGGGATGCCACCAACAGCGATACCAGTATCTGTTTTTTAAATCCTGCGACGCGCCATCTTTTCATCCACTGCCTCTTTATTATTGTACTCAGACCGTTATTCATAATAAGAGCCACTGTTTTCAGAATTGAAATAACAAAAATGGCATAGCTTGTGTGAAAAAAAACTATCCGGAAGTCATACTTTTCCGGCCATACGTTGTGCCTTTCTGCCCGCCGGTTGTTAGGGGATTGCAGATGTAAGCCTGTCAGGATGTGGATATATCCGCTGTATATACCGTTCAGGAATATATGCGAAGTTTTAATTATTTACCCCGCTAAATAATTTTTTTTATTTTAACGGGGCAACTCTTAAAAAAAGTGAATATCATGAACTTCCAGCAACTAAGAATTATCAGGGAGGCTTCCCGGTGCCAGTTCAATCTGACAGAAGTGGCCAAAACGCTCTATACCTCACAATCGGGAATTAGTCGCCATATCCGTGAACTGGAAGAAGAACTGGGGGTGGAGTTGTTTATCCGTCATGGTAAACGTATGCTTGGCCTGACAGGACCCGGTAAAGAAATGCTGACCATTGCGCGGCGTATTCTTGACGATGCCGGTAAAGCACGCCGGTTAGGCGAATTATTTACCGGTCAGCAAGACGGGATACTGACCATCGCCACCACCCATACCCAGGCCTGTTATTCACTGCCCGATAAAATAAAACTGTTTCGTGAACTCTATCCGAATATTCGCGTGGTACTGAACCAGGGCACGCCGGAAGAAATCCGTGCCATGGTCAGTGCCGGTACTGCCGACCTGGGGATTGCTTCCGAAGTACTGTCAAACAGTGAGGCACTGCGGGCCTTCCCGTGGTTTAAATGGAATCATAAAGTACTGATCCCGCGACAGCATCCGCTGGCCGGCCAGCCCGATGTGACTCTGGAACACCTCGCCGCCTGGCCATTAATTACCTATCGCAGTGGTATGACAGGACGGTCAGCCATCGATCAGGCTTTCGAAAGCGCCTCCCTGAAAACCGATATTGTACTGAGTGCCCAGGACTCGGATGTCGTAAAAACCTACGTAAAACTGGGCATGGGGATCGGTATTGTGGCAGAAACGGCAGTGACTGATGCCGATGAGGGGATCAGCGCACTCGATGTCCGCCATCTGTTTGCCGCCAGTACCGTCTGGATGGCCGTAAAACGCGGCCAGTTGCAACGGGATTATCTGTGGCAGTTTATGATGCTGTGTAACCCTAACCTGTCAGTTGATGAACTAAAAGCCAGCGCGCTGCAAAGCACGGCCTCGGGTGAAACCGCCTACAACTTTGAAATCTGACGGCTGCCGCCTGAGCGGCAGCCCTTCCTGTCAGGCCTCACCGTCTGACGGGAAACGAACACCGGTCTGGCGACGTATTTCTGTCAGTAACTGTGAGGTGATCAGGCTGACCTGTAATCCCTGATGTTCCACCTGCAGGCCGGCCACCAGCCCGGCAAAGACTTCTGCCTCATTTCGCATCGAATTATCATATTGCGCGACACCGATAGCCTGCGGCTGACCGCCGCGCGGATACAGGGTCAGTCCTTCACAGGTTGAAATTTTATCCACCCGCAGTGATCCCTGCTCCCCCTGAATCTCACTACTCAGCACAGAGTCGCTGACCTTGGAATGCAGAATAGTTACATCAAAATCGCCATACTCCAGAATAACCGAACCATGGGCATCCACACCGCTCTCCAGCAGACTGGCCTGAGCCACCACCCCCTGCGGTTTGCCCCATAGGGCCACCGCACTGGCCAGCGGATAGAAACCAATATCCATTACCGAGCCATTGGCAAACGCCGGGTTAAAAGTATTCGGATTTTCCCCGGCCAGATAACGGCCATAACGGGAAGAATACTGGCAGTACTGTAACAGGACTTTCCGTAACGTTCCCAGCCGCGGCAGCGTTTCATAAATTACCCGAAAATTAGGCAGGCAGGCGGTTTTAAAGGCTTCAAACAGCACCACCTGATGCTCTCTGGCGCAGGCCACCATTTTTTCAGCCTGCTGAATATCTGCAGCAAACGGTTTTTCGCAAATGACATGTTTACCCTGTTGCATAAACAGGCAGCTCTGTTCACAGTGCAGCGAATTCGGGCTGGCAATATATACCGCATCAAACAGGTCACTTTTGGCCAGTTGCTGCAAATCGGTAAACAGAGTCGTGTCTGCATATTTTGCTGCAAAAGATTCAGCCTGCGCCAGACGACGGGAATAAACGGCAGTCAGCTGGTACAAGCCGCTTTCCAGTGCCGCTGTCACAAAACTATCGGTGATCCAGTTAGTACCTATTACCGCTAAACGTAACATTGAATGCTCTCCCGAAAAATAGCGTATCGCTTCAGCATAATGCTAATTACTGCCGAAGTCGTTTGCTGCTGGCACAACCGGTGCTGTTTCAGCTAAAAGGATCACAGAACTGTCATCTGCTGCTGTCATGCTGAACATGATGATTCATTATTTCGCAACCTGGAGGTTCCCTGATGGCGACAACTTACGCGGTGCAAATTGAAGATATCCTGGCGGCGGGTCAGCGTTACCTGTCCGATGACCTGCTGAGCCCGGAACGGGCCGCGGCCCGTGACCGGGAAGAATATGATGATCAGGGCAGCGCCACTGAACTCTGTTTTGATGAATAACCGATCCACTGCTGTGGTATTCTGCCGCCCGTGATTCGGGCGGTTACCCGCGGTTATGGCAGTAGCATCACCTGCGGTTTCTGCTGCGGCCCTTCCGTACTGACCCTGAGTTCTGCCTGATACCAGCGCTCTAAAATATCCTTTCTCAGTACCTGCTGCGCGGTTCCTTCTGCCACCAGCGATCCCTGATGTAACAGTAACACCCGGTCCGCCCATAAGGATGCCTGGTTAAGATCATGCAGTACACTGCATACCATCAGTTTTCCCTGCCGTGTCAGCCGGTGCAGTAAGCGAAGGATCTGCTGCTGGTGGTAGAGATCCAGCGCAGAAGCCGGTTCATCAAGAAATAAAAAGCCCTGCGGTTCGCCGTCACGCCATAGCTGTGCCAGTACCCTCGCCAGCTGTACTCTTTGCTGTTCACCGCCGGATAATTGCAGATAATTGCGTTCCAGCAGCACCTGACAACCGGTCAGTGCGGCGACTTCTCTGACGATCTGCTGCTGTGGCTGTTGCTGGCGTGGCCAGACCGCCCTGCCAAGGCTGATGACCTGGCGCACCGTCAGGGAAAATGTCAGTGTATTTTGCTGACGCATCACTGCCCGCTGCCGGGCAAGCAACCGGCCGGGCCAGTCAGCCAGCGGTTTACCCTGTAGCAGACACTGTCCGCTGTCCGGCGCAAGATAGCCACTGAGTACCCGCAGCAGGGTCGACTTCCCGGCCCCGTTTGGCCCAATCAGCGCGACCATTTCTCCGGGGACAAATTGCAGACAGATATTACACAACAGCTGGCGTTGCCCGCTGATGACTCCGACCGAGCGTGCCGTCAGTTCATACATCCCCGTTCTCCCGCTGCCGACGGATAATCATCCAGAATAACCAGGGCGCACCGATCAGACTGGTCAGCAACCCGACCGGCATTTCGGCCGGTGTTACCAGAGTACGAGCCAGGGTATCCGCCAGCAGCAGTAAGATAGCGCCACTGAGGGCCGATGCAGGTAATACCATGCGGTGGTCACTGCCAAAACACAGACGCATCAGATGCGGGATCACCAGTCCGATAAAGCCAATCACACCACTGACCGAGACCGCGGTGCCGACCAGTAAGGCATTCAGCACCAGTAACTGACGCCGGGTCCGCAGTACATTTACCCCCATATAATGGGCATCTTCTTCTCCCAGTTGCAGCATATTAAGCTGTCCGGCACAACATAAACTCAGGATTGCCGCAGGCAGGATCAGCACCGCACAGACTGACAGGGCTGGCCAACTGGCCAGGGCGAGACTGCCCATACCCCACAGGGAGAGCTGACGCAATTGTTGATCATTACTGATCCATGAGAGCACCCCGACACTGGATCCGCAGAGGGCATTGATCGCCACACCGAACAGTAATAAACGTGACAGATGTCCGCGGGTAACACGGCTGAGTTTAAAGATCAGTACCGTGACCAGCATGCTGCCGGTAAAAGCCGCCAGCATCGGCAGCCACATTACCAGCACCGGCGGGAGTGCCAGCGGAATAACTATCGCGACTGCCACAGCCAGTCCTGCGCCACTGCTGATCCCGAGTAGTCCGGGGTCAGCCAGAGGATTACGGAACAGCCCCTGCATAACACTCCCCGATACGGCCAGTGCTATTCCGACCAGGGCTGCCAGTAATACCCTGGGTAAGCGGATATTCAGCCAGATATTACGCTCCAGGCTCCCCGGGGCCTGATGCCATAAACTGGCCAGGGATAACTTTATTGCGCCTGACTGACTGGCCACCAGTAATGTCACCAGCAATACCAGCCCCAGCGTGCCTAACCAGAGAAGTGAGCGCTGACTATTGTGCATCAATTTTTTCTGCATCCTGGCGTAAGCGGCGTATTGCCTGTGGTGTATCCGGGCCGAATCCCAGCAAGGCCATCTGGTCAACATACAATAACCGCTGATGCTGCCCTGCCGGCGTCATGGCCAGGCCCGGCAACTGCCAGACGTTAGACGGCCCGCCCAGGGCCGCCACGCCACCGGCATCCATCAGTACCAGATCCGGTGCGGCAGCAATAATGCCCTCAGCAGACATCGGTTGGTAATGAGGCACACTGCCCATCACATTAATCAGTCCGGCACTGCGGATTGCCACATCTGCAGCGGTCTGATTACCGGCCACCAGGGTCGTCATACCACTGTTTGCCATAATATATAGCGCCCTGATAGCTAAGGGATGAGACGGGATAGCCTCGGTTTGCTGCCTGACCTGCTGTAATAATGGCTGTGCCGCGACATTTTCGTTAAGTGCGGCGGCAATAGTGGTGATCTTCTGCAATATGGCAGGCAGTGAGTTTTCTCCGCTCACAGGCACCACCTTCACCCCTGCCTGTGAAAGCTGTTCCAATACCTGCGAAGGTTTGGCCTGTTCACTGACCAAAACCAGCGATGGTTTCAGCGCCAGAATACCTTCTGTATTCAGCTGACGCATATAACCGACATCCGGTAATTTTCTGGCCTGTAGCGGACGAATACTGGTACTGTCACGCCCTGCCAGTTGCTGACCGGCCCCCAGTGCATAAACGATTTCGGTGACATCACCGCCGATGGAAACAATGTGCCGGGTGGCAAACACCGGTAATGCCAGCAGACACAGTATCAGGCCGGCGATTTTCATACGGCCAGGTCTCCGGTGAGGGATTCGATCTGCTCACGCCACTGCCGCTGTTCCGGATTTCCCTCACTGCGCTGTCCATAAAGCTGGATTATCTGCCTGCCGTCGGCAGCAAATAATTCCAGACTGGTGACATGTCCGTCAGCGGTCGGCTTACGGGTGATCCAGCTTTCCGCAATCTGCTGATCCTGAAGATGCAGGGTAAAGTCCCGGTTAAATATATTCAGCCAGCCTTCCCGGGAGGTGATGTTCCCGATAACGCCGGTGAAGATCTGCGTACAGCCACGGTTAGCGGTGAAAATCATAATTTCGTTGCCGGCCTGCTGCACCAGCGCCAGCAACTGTCCCAGTGCCTGTGGGCCGACCTGTTGCGCCAGATCATTACTGACTGCCGAAAAAGCCTGCTGTCTGCTGATATTATGGCGACCAAGCAAACGGAAAAACTGATGTACATCGGTCATTTCACGCCATTCCTGCTCAACCTGTTGTGCATCAAATTGCTCAGAAAACTCTGCCGCCGGAGTAGTATTCAGTGACAGTATTTGCGGATGTGGCAGCACAAACCGGGTGATCAGTGCCTGCCAGGCCGGAAGATCTGTCTTTCCGGTGGTATAAATTTTTAGTACTGCCGCTCCCTTATCATCAAAGATCTGAATACTTTTCCGTTCACCACCGGCTGTCTGCTCCTGAAGATAAAAAGCACTTTGCCATTCAGAGATAAAGAAACGTAAATCCAGCTGGCGCGGGTTAAGGACCAGCCCTGCCCGGGGGCCAATATGCAGATTATGGTAGCTGCCGGTCTGTTGATGAACCGCATACTCATTGCGGGAAATATTTTTGGTTTCCCCGACCCCTTCCAGGGCCTCGAGTAATGCCGGGAAATCGGCACGCAACTGCTGTACGCCTTCAGCCATTCTGGCCTGCAGCAGTGCGGCCTCACTGATACCGATCATTTTTGCCAGATCCCGTGCACGGACTGACGGATGTTGTCGCTTTAATTGCAGATATTGCTGATAAACTGTGTTCATATAGGCTCCTTACTTCTCTGTTCCCTGAGTGCCCTGCCGCAGCGACAAGGCAGATAATAAATAATCAGAAATCGACGTTCAGTCCGAGCTGGAAAGTACGCCCCGGCATCACGGCTAACGCAACATTATTACGATCCTGTGGCGTGGAGGTTTTCAGTTCACGGCTGCTCAGATAATCAATATATTTACGGTCCGTAATGTTATAGACACCACCGCTCAGTTTGACATTTTTCGTCACCCGCCAGTATGCGGTGGCATCGACCATACCGTAGCCCGGGATGCGCATATAAGGGCTGTCCTGTGAGGTAACCGTACCGGTAGTGATGGTATCTCGTGTGGTTTGCTGCGCCTGTTTTCCCTTCACAAAGGTCGCGGTTACCGCACTCCCCCAGCGGCCTGATGGATCATCCCACGCCACTCCCGCCACGGCCTTCATCGGCGCCACACTGTCCAGATCGGTATAGCTGTCACCACTCAGAGAGGACTTCGATTTGCCTTGTGTATAACCCAGCGCCAGACTGGCGCTCAGACCATCAGCAGAGTCGATCCAGTGGCCGATATTGATTCGGGTATTGATTTCACCACCATAGATAAAGGCTTTATCCCGGTTTTCGGCCTGGTAAATAGTGTAGATATTGGACGGTACACGGCTGAACATGCCCGGTGAGCTGCTGCGGTTATAACGTGTATAAGCAATAAAATTATCGTACTGGTTATAGAACAAGGAACCGCTGAAAGTCACCCCGGGGATCAATTGCCCGGTCAGGCCCCATTCAAAGTTATTACTGGTTTCGGTTTTCAGGGCTGAATTACCAATCAGGGCATATTGCCCGCGTCCCGCATAACTGGATCCCAGGTTCCATGAGCCATAAAGCTGGCTGGCATTCGGAAACTCAGCGCCGCGCTGATACTTAATATAGGTCAGTAATTGCGGATTCAGGGAGTATTGCAGGGTCAGAGACGGTAATATCTGAGTATCACTGCTGCCTGAACCGTACAGGGTACTGACCGCGTCCGTTGTCAGTACCGAACTACCGGCAGTCAGTGAAGAGAGGTTCTGTGGTCTGGTTTTCTGGTAGGCAACACGGACTCCCGGCGTAATCGCGAAATTATGCTCCCGGATAGCAAAGTTGATCCGATCGCGGACAAAAGCGCCGAGTCGGGTAGATTTACTGTCTGCTTCAGGCTGCATTACCGAATAATAGGCCAGTGGTAGCGGCGACTGGCTGAACGGGCGTTTGGTCGTATCTTCGCTGGCATTCAGACCAGCACTCAGCTCATGACGCCCTGTAGTTTTACGCCATTCACTGCTCAATCCGATACTGTCTGTATTGTAGTCAGAATGAGTCCGGCCAATCACACCGGTATCGTAGGGAGCCAGAGTATTGTCATGAGCATGGGTTTTTTGCCAGTAAAAACGGGTGGTCAGTGAATCAATCCACGTAGTTAACGGCGTATATTCATCCTGCAGATTTATCCCTGCACGCCGGGTCGCGCTGGACTGGTGACTGGTACCAATAACAGCGGTACCGCCGGAATCCCAGGTATCATAGTGGGTGTGATTGGTTTTATCGTAGTAACTGAAGGTACCTGTCAGTGTGTGCAAATCATCAGGCTGCCAGATACCCGTGGCCAGAAATGCCGTCGAATGCCAGTTAGCAGGATAGGCAGACAGGGTTCCGCTGTTATTCCGGGTTTGCTGGCCATCACGCCGGCTGAGGACAAAAATTCCGCGCAGTGCTTCGTCTCCCGCCGCCGCAGTAATACCGTTGTGCCAGCCACGGTCGGAAGAGTCGTAATCGGACTGATAGCCAAAATAACTTGATTTATCAGGACTCAGATAATCATCAGGAGATTTGGTACGGAAAGATACGATCCCGCCAATAGAGGTATTCGGCTGGGAAACCGCGGTCGCGCCGGCATCAATATCCATGACACCGAACAGATAGGGATCAATATAATCACGCCCGATACCAAAGGTATTTACTCCTGTACGACCAACATACCCCCGGCCGGTTGCTGAAGGTAATTCCACGCCATCCACATCAATGCCGACACGGTTACTTTCCATGCCCCGGATGTTGTATCCCGTATAGCCGCCGCGGTCAAAGCCACTCTTACCGTTACCGGATCCGCCACTGGCGCCGGTCGCACTGACCAGCGTCTGGTAGCGCATTAAGCTGCCAAAATCATTCGCCCCCTGTTTCTGCATCTGCTCTGCGGTGAGTGTTTTCCGGTTATCAGCCCTGAGCTGTGGAGCTGCCGCCCGGACGGTAATTTGAGCCCCGGCGTCCTGATCATCTCCGGCAGAGGGGCTGTCCGTTGCTGCTAAGCTACAGGCAGCATGTACCGAGATCGCAATTGCGGTAACCTGAAATAATACGGGTTTGATTTTGCCCTGATTTATAAATTTATGCATAGTAAAAAGTCCAGACACGCCAAAAATGTCGTTTGCCGGCAGATAAATGCAAACGAATGATTTGATTATCCCCTGATAGATTGTGCGTTTATTCGCCTCTTTTTTTGGGGAATGATAATCTATATCAAAATGATAACCATTATCAATAGTGGGAGGGGGTAAATTTGTGAACCTCTCAGCTGCAGACATCCGGGCCTTCGGGAGGTTGTGGCATGGCTGTTAATGCTGTCAGTAGCAGTATTGGCCGACAACCCATTGAACAGTAAAAGCGGTTAACATAATCGCTGGCAGACTAAAACTATCGGGGAATTACTTAATCAAAACAAAACAATAATTAACAAAATAAAAACAATTCATTAAACTAAATTATTGAAATGAATAAACAGCAGTCGTTTTTATACTGCTGTTTATCCCTGTGAATGCCATTTTCAGGGTAATGAAGGATAAAATGTAGCTACATTTCCGGCCGGAAAAAATTCATTCCATCACTTCTTACGACTAACACCCTGTCCTTTTTTCAAAAATTATGAAAAGTTCAAAATTAAAATAATAATAAGATTATTCCTAGATGGCAGCGATTGTCCGTTGTTCCTTTCTTGCCATCGGTGCACATATAATTCGCTCCAGACTCTCTATTGTTTTAAACGTGCAGGAGCAGGTTATATCCTGACACTGATAGTATGCTTCCTTGGTTGTATCGGTTAAGTAACGGCTTGTACGAGTGTGGGCCGGCTTGTTACAGATCGGGCAACGCATCATAAGTACCACCTATTTTTCACTGAATAATTTTAAAACAAAAAGAGGTATAATTGATCAATCACTGCATTAATGATTATTAATAAATTAAAGATTCTATCTTCTTTTTATCTGGCTGTAGATACTTATTTATCCTCCCAAACAAAGCTATCATTATCTGGTCTGTCACCCACTACACAACAATGTATTTTTTTATAACGTGTTTTGTTGTGTGGGTTATTACAAAATAGAATACGTTTTAATTATATTTCCCGACGTGCTCTTATTAAACCTCATTCAATTACGGAGGTTTAAAATGAAAAACTTAATCGATAAAGTGAAAACGACTGCCTGGAGCCGTGCTGACGCCCTGAAAGTTCACAGTGATGATCCGACAACGACTCAGCCGCTGGTTGGCCTTGATTTCCCGGTAATGAGTGATGAGCTTTTTATCTGGGATACAATGCCATTAAAGAAATATGACGGGAATATTATTTCGGTAAACGGCTGGTCTGTCATTTTCACCCTGACTGCCGAGCGTCAGCCAGAAGTATATAAAGATGCTGACGGTAATTATGATATTGACAGTGACTGGACCAATCGTCACAGCCGTGCCCGTATCTGCTACTGGTATGCAAAAGACAGTAAGAACTGGATCTATGGCGGGAAAGTCATGGCCGAAGGGGTTTCCCCGACAACCCGTGAATGGGCCGGTACCCCTGTACTGGTAAACGAACAGGGTGATATTGAGCTGTATTACACCTGTGTTACCCCTGGTGCGACCATTGTCAAAGTGAAAGGAAAAATAGCGGCAGATGGCCGTGGCGTAACCCTTTCAGGGTTCACTCAGGTCACCGAATTGTTCTCTGCGGACGGATTCCTCTATCAGACAGAGCAGCAAAATGCCTACTGGGGATTCCGTGACCCCAGCCCGTTTGTCGACCCGAAAGATGGCAACCTGTATATGGTATTTGAAGGCAACGTTGCCGGAGAGCGCGGGTCACATATTATTACCAGCGACGATATGGGTGATATCCCTCCCGGTTACGAAGATGTCGGGGGTTCACGTTACCAGACCGGCTGTATCGGATTTGCCGTTGCCAAAGATAAAGAAGGTAATGACTGGCAATTATTACCGCCACTAATTACTGCCGTGGGGGTTAACGATCAGACGGAACGTCCGCATTTTGTATTTAAAGACGGAAAGTATTATCTGTTTACTATCAGCCATAAATATACTTACGGTGATGGTGTTTCCGGGCCTGATGGTGTTTATGGTTTTGTCAGTGATTCATTATTTGGCCCTTACCAGCCATTAAATGGTTCCGGATTAGTTCTCGGCAATCCGTCTTCTCAGCCTTATCAGACTTATTCGCACTGCGTGATGCCTAATGGTCTGGTGACCTCATTTATTGACAGTGTGCCTGAATCCGATGGCGGTTATCGTGTCGGCGGGACAGAAGCACCGACTGTTCAGCTGAAAATAAAAGGCAACCAGACGTTTATGGTGAAAGAGCTTGATTATGGCTTTATTCCGCCAACTGAAAACGTTGTTGTCAGGTAATTAACAATACCGCGCGGCTGATGTCGCGCTTTTATCGGGAAAATGACTGTGGACATAAATAATATCGTGAATGCGGTTAAAGGTGTGGCTCGCGGAGATTCGGTTTTTTTCGGGGTTTTTATTTCCGTCTTTATGGCTTTATTACGGATGATCTATTCGGGACGAAATATTATAGAAACCTTACTTGAAGGCGGGATCTGTGGCTGCCTTACCTTTGTCTCCGTATCTCTGATGAATTATTTAGGTGTTTCCAGCCAGCTGACTGTTTCGGTTGGCGGTTTTATCGGATTTATGGGTGTTAAAAAAATCAGCTTCTGGATCAATCGCATTATTATGAAACGAATCTGATTTCTTCACGGCGCTTGATCGCTGCGGGTAAATATCCGGCCGGGTAAGGGGGCTCTGTGCTCATCCTTGGTTATAAATTTTTATGGGGAATACTGAGTTATCACCACATAACCCTATACATTATAGGGCATTTCTAATATTTGTTAACATCGTGGTTTACATAAGTCACCCGGAGTACCCTGTCTGTTATCAGTAACAGTACCGGGCTCTGTAAGTGCCTTACAGCATCAGGCCGGGAATTTTCCCGGCCTGTTTTTTTATATTTTTCCTCCTCCGGGTCCGGAAAACCAGCCTCTGCTCAGTGACCCTTCTCCTTTTATCACCGGCGTATCATAAAACACCGCGATTATCGTTTTGCCGACTGCCGGAACCCCCTCTCTTTATGGTCCATTCAGGTGTTTGCTGAGGGAAGATTTCGCTAAGGATCACCACAGGAAGGCGCGTAAACCCCATAACAGCCAGCAATTATCCGGCCGAAACCCGCAATCAATGACCACCGCACATCACCACCTTCCGTTAAGCGGGTTTACTTTATGGCTGCCGGGTGGCTATTCATTTTCCCGATGGCAATTCCATTGAAATACAATTTCGTTTTCAGTCTTCATTCTGAATTGTACTGAGCCGCGAGCCGGATTAAGTACGGATCTCTGCAATCAGTGTTGGTCGGTGATAAGACACCATCAGGCAACTGCTCACCATTCCTGCCCGCAAGTCTTTTTACGTTATTGTTTCTGCAACAGGCTATTTCACGACATCCGATTATCTGAAAAATAATATTTCTTATCACGGGAGGGTTATTTTTCTGGCAGGAAAAATAAAAAAACAGAACAGCATGTCATCCCGCTTATTTATTCACAAACGATGTTATTTGTTCCTGCCACCACACAACATAAACTCCTTAATTTTCATTGTGTTTGTTGTGTGAAAGCTGGCAAATCAGTGACTGATTTTTTTTATTTCTCCGGCGTGTTTTTATGAAGCCTCACTTAACTACGGAGGTTTTTAATTATGAAAAATTTACAAGATAAAGTTCAGACTACTGCCTGGAGCCGTGCGGATGCACTTAAAGTCAAAGCGGATGATCCTACCACCACTCAGCCAGTGGTCAGCATTGACTTCCCGGTCATGAGCGATGAAGTATTTATCTGGGATACTCTGCCGCTGCGTAAATACGACGGTAACATTGTATCAGTGAATGGCTGGTCAGTTATTTTTACCCTGACCGCAGATCGTCAGCCATCTGAATATCTGGATGCCAACGGTAATTACGACATTTATACGGACTGGAACAACCGTCATGGCCGTGCCCGTATCTGTTACTGGTACTCTAAAGACAGTACTAACTGGACATTTGGCGGACGGGTAATGGCTGAAGGTGTATCACCCACCACCCGTGAATGGGCGGGTACTCCTATCCTGCTGAACGAAGATGGTGATATTGAGCTGTATTACACCTGTGTCACTCCGGGCGCGACTATCGTTAAAGTTAAAGGTAAAATTGCTGCCGATAACCGTGGTGTGACGCTGTCCGGTTTCGAAGAAGTTATCGAGCTGTTTTCTGCCGATGGTTTCTACTACCAGACCGAACAACAAAACCCTTACTGGGGTTTCCGCGACCCGAGCCCGTTCATCGACCCGAACGATGGCAACCTGTATATGGTGTTTGAAGGGAACGTCGCCGGAGAACGCGGTTCACATGTCATTACCAGCGATGATATGGGTGATATTCCCCCGGGTTATGACGATGTCGGTGGTGCACGCTATCAGACCGGTTGTATCGGACTGGCAGCCGCCAAAGATAAAGAAGGTAATGACTGGCAGTTGCTGCCACCGCTGATTACTGCGGTTGGTGTCAATGACCAGACTGAACGTCCGCACTTTGTGTTTAAAGATGGTAAATACTACCTGTTCACCATCAGTCATAAATCAACTTATGCGGATAACCTGACAGGTCCTGACGGTGTATACGGTTTTGTCAGTGATTCACTGTTCGGGCCTTATGAGCCGCTGAACGGTTCCGGACTGGTATTAGGTAATCCGTCCTCTCAGCCATTACAGACCTATTCACACTGTGTGATGCCAAATGGCCTGGTGACATCGTTTATCGATACCGTACCGGCCAGCAATGGTGACTACGACGGAGAGTACCGGATTGGTGGTACTGAAGCGCCGACCGTACAAATCAAAATCGAAGGCAACCGTACCTTTATGGTCAAAGAATTCGATTACGGCTTTATTCCGCCAATGGAGAACGTAGTCGTTAAATAACCCCCCCCCTCTCAATGCTGACGCAGCCAATGCTGCGTCAGCATTTTTCTGCGTTCAGCCATCTTTTTTCCCGGTTATTCCGTTTCCTGTTGTTCTCTGCCAGCCCGGTCGCTGCCATAAACAGTTCTTCCCCCGCCGCGCGATTAACCGCTATCCGTATCCGCCAGTCCGCAGGCCACCGGAAAAATCTGCCTGCCAGCGCCGGCCACGAAGCAGTGACAGCAGGGATTACCCGTTGAACGGGTCGCCGGTATATCAGCTCAGGTTCCCCGTTGTGGCAGTCTCTGCCACACGGCGGATAACCGGCGAAATAGCAGTACTCACCGGCCATCGAATACAGTTCTGTTACAACAGGGGGGATCACAGGCGTGCAGTAAAAAGAGCAGAGTAACCGCTAACTATTCACAGAATAAAGAGAGAGTAAAGGAACAGACGGCAGGCCCGTCGCCTGCCAGTCCTTGTCAGAGATATAACGAAGCTTCACCCATCGGCCGGGTCTTAAAACGCCGGTGAACCCACATATACTGCTCCGGCGCCCGCATAATCTCTTTCTCAATCACACGGTTCATATACGCAGCTGCCAGGGTTTCTGTGGAAGGAAAATCCTGCAACGGGGCTTCGATATGTAATTTATAGCCTCTGCCGTCCGATTTACGTACCAGCGTAATGGTCAGTAATTCTGCGCGGGATAAACGCGACAGCACATAAGTCCCGTTAGTGGTGGCGACATTATCCACCCCGAAAAACGGAACAAACGAACTGCCTTTACTGCCGTAATCCTGATCAGGGGCAAACCATACGGCTTCACCCTGTTTCAGTTTACTGACCATTCCGCGCAGATCCCTGCGGTCAATCATCTCTTTATTCGAGCGCAAACGACCACGGGTCTGTATCCACTCCATCAGCGGATTATTGTGCGGACGATACGTTGCCATCATCGGCTGGCAAATCCCCATCACCCTGCCACCCAGCTCAAGAGACATAAAGTGAACACCCACACACATGACTCCCCGCTGATTAGCCTGAGCCTGTTGCAGATTTTGCAGACCTTCCACCTCAAACCATTTGCGGATTCGTTTATCTGACCAGAACCACGCCATACCGGTTTCGATAAGGCCCAGTCCGAGAGATTCAAAATTTCGTTGCAGAAACTTTTCCTGGTCCTGCTGACTCATCCCTGGAAAACACAGCCGGATATTCTGGCGGGCAATAGATTTACGTCTTTTCAGGAAGGGCTGTGACCATGAACCAAGCGATTTTCCCAGCCACAGTAGCAGCGGATAAGGCAACTGAACAAGGCACCACAAAATGCCCATACCCAGCCATAACATAAAATATTTGGGATTCAGGAAGCTAAGTTTGAATCCACGACTCTTTTTCATACCAGTACCACCAATTCATAAGCAGAGATCGCGCTACGTCCACTAACTAAGACAAGCCCGCGGATAAATAATTCAGAAACCATAATGTAACAATTTAGGTCCGTGACTATCTTTCCGGAAACTAATGGTATGGTCTTTAACGGCGAGATGATATAGGAAATATGAGCAGTTACGAATAATTATTGAATTACCCGCGGTTATTCGCCACCCTGTGGTTACATACTGAGCACTATAGAGATGTATCCGTTTGTTTTATTAAAATATTTATAAAATATGGTTACTATCGGTAAACGTCTGAACAATGACACCCCGACAGGAAGTTTTTATATTACGGTAACGAAACCAGTAAATATCAGCTTCAGATAACGCCGATATGACATTAATGATTTTAATTAATTAAATTCTGATACTTATCAGAACAATATCTTTTTTTTCGCTGCCAGTCCGCCGAAAGCACGGTTGCTGAAGCAGGATGACATCAGGTTTTGTCATACTGCTGTTTGTTCAACAGGTTAACGTTTAATTGTGTAAAGGCTGCCGAATGATCACGTCATATAAATTTTCCGGAGTCGTTGTACTGACCGGGCTGTTATCCGGGCTGGGGGGCATGCTGCTGGCGATGTTATTACACTCAGTACAACATCTGGGTTTTGGCTATAGCCAGCATATGATCATCAGTGCAGAAAGCTTTTTACAGGGTGTCAGTGCTGCAAGCCCTGAACGGCGTGTTACTGCACTGCTGTGCGGTGGTCTGATTGCCGGAATCGGCTGGTGGCTGCTGGCCCGTTACGGTAAACCCAGAGTGTCGGTTGCTGCCGCCGTAAAAGATATCCGCCATCCGATGCCTTTTATTACTACGCTGATCCATGCCTTATTGCAGATTATTACCGTCGGGCTGGGCTCTCCCCTCGGACGTGAAGTTGCCCCGCGGGAAATCGGTGCGCTGGCTGCAACGTCTCTGTCACGGCGTTTTCAGCTGCCGGCGGAACAAAGTAAAGTGATTATTGCCTGCGGTGCAGGCGCAGGTCTGGCCGCTGTCTATAACGTCCCGCTGGCGGGGGCGCTGTTTACCCTGGAAGTGCTGTTGGTTTCTTTCCGCGGGTCCTGTGTACTTGCGGCATTGGTGACCTCCGCCATTGCCGCACTGGTTGCCAGTCTCGGTCTGGGAAGCGGCTCTCAGTATCATTTTACAGCGCCTGTCGCGGATCATTCTCTGATACTCTGGGCGATAGTGACATCTCCCCTTTTCGGCTGCGCCGCCCATTTGTTCCGCCGTTACACCGCCCGTGCCCGTCAGGGGGTGAAAACAAACTGGCAAATGCCGGTGTTATGCCTGATGAGTTTTGGACTGACCGGTCTGCTGTCTGTCTGGTTTCCGCAGTTACCCGGCAATGGTAAAGGCCCGACCCAGCTGGCGTTGTATGGTGATCTGAGCGGTATGCTACCAGTCATTTTACTGGTACTGAAAATCATTTTAGTCGGTGCCGTATTACGCGCCGGGGCTGAAGGCGGCGTATTAACCCCCGGCTTTACTCTCGGCGCCCTGCTGGCGAGTATCCTGTTCAGTTGCTGTTCTTCATTTCTGCCGGCCAGCGATCAGGCCGGAATTGCCTTGATCGGTGCCGCAGCCTTTCTTGCATCCTCAATGCAAATGCCACTGACAGCCATTACACTGGCCGCTGAGTTTACCCATGCGGACGGTTCTCTGGTGATCCCGATAATGCTGGCGGTTGGAGGCTCGTTTGCCACCTGTTACGCCATAGAGAAACTAAAATAACGATATTGCTTATCGCGGGGAGGCCGCCCGGAATCCCTGCTGTCTGACGACGCGAAGAGCAGCGCCGCCGGGCCTCTTCCGTTTTCGATGTCCGCCATTCTCAGGCCCGCAACTACCACAGCGGGGCAGCTATCTTATTCCCTGTATTCTGCTGATTTAACCGGCCACAGACGATAAGCCGCTGCCGCCGGGGTGAAACACGCACGGTTCTCCGCGGGCCTGTCACCACCCGTTCCTGTCGAAACTTTGTCCGGCTGATGACGCAGGGTACGGAATTATCCGTGTGCTAATTTCCTGTGCAGTGCTAGAGTTAAACTGACGATAACCAGTGACAGGAGTGGACGTGTTACCTTTTATTACCCCGATTATGGCGCTGGTGATTGGCTGGCGTTTTATTTTACACCTTCCCTTTCCGACAGCCCTCAGAGTCATTCTTTTTATTGCCGTATTACTGGTCGCCGAATGTCATCTGATTTACCGGCTGCTGTTCGGTAATATCTTTTCCCCCGAATTCCCGCAACCAATGATGGTGGCGATCAATGCCCTGTTTGGCGCAGAAATACTGTTCACTTTACTGCTGCTGATACAGGCACTGATCGGCGGCATCGCCCGGCTGGCAGGGCATCCTCTGACCGGACAAATGCCGGTCAGTCACGGACTGCTGATTATTTCTTTGCTGGTCGCCGGTTATGCCGCCTGGCAGGCCGTCAAAGTGCCTGCCGTCAAAAATGTGACAGTCAACATTGCTCACCTGCCCCCGGCATTTGAAGGCTACCGGCTGGTACAGCTGACCGATTTACATGCCAGTTCTCTCTTACGTGCCGGGTGGATGGCGCAGGTGGTACAGCGTACCAATGCCCTGCAGCCGGATTTAATCACCATGACCGGTGATATTGCCGATGGTACTGTCGAAAATCGCCGCGCAGATGTTGCACCGTTAAAACAATTACATGCCAGAGACGGGGTACTGGCAATCCCCGGTAACCATGAGTATTACGTTAATTTTTCCGCATGGATGAAAGAAACAGCCGCTCTGGGAATGCAGGAATTACTTAATCAGTCGGTACGTATCTATCGCGGTAATCAGAGTATTGTCGTAGCAGGGGTTACCGATGAAGCCGCATTACGTTTTTCGCAGCCCGGTCCGGCATTATCAGAAGCCCTGCAGGGCGTTTCTGCCGGTGATACCCTGATTCTGCTCGATCACCGGCCAGTCAATGCCCGGCAGAATGCGGCGGCCGGAGCCGACCTGCAGTTGTCCGGCCATACTCACGGCGGTATGGTCCCGGGGCTGGACTTACTGGTGAAACGGGCGAATCATGGATTTTATTCCGGGGAATACCGGCTGGGCCGGATGCTGCTGTATGTCAGCAACGGGACCGGATTATGGAATGGGTTTGCCCTAAGACTGGGACATCCGTCAGAGATTACCTTATTTACCTTACAGAAAGGCTGATCCTGTACCACAGAGAGACTGTCTGCCGGGAAAAATAGCCCGCCAGTGGTGTCTCTGTCTGACAGGTACACGGGTGGGGCGGATCAGATAAAGGGGTGTTATGAAAGCAGAGTGGTTTTCGGCTATCGCAGATGTGACCTCAGCTGCCATTGCCATTGCAGCAGCGATAATTTCGTATATCGCTATTATGAATGGCAGCAGGCAATGGAACAGAGACCGCTGGGACAGGAAAATAAGGGAGTTAAATGAAACAGCCAGAGATATTATTGATTTTCTGCCGTCGGTAAAAAATGTCGACAGTCGTATCAGCGACGCAGAAACAGCCCGCTATTCGGAGATGATGGCAATCTCACGCTATTATATTCTGATCAGCCAGATAGACTCGGCATTAAGCGAATGTCGTACTGCCGGACAGAAAAATGCTGTATTTTCCCTGCCGGTGCTCGAAGTGATTATCCACCTGGATAAACTGGTAGATCATTTCCCTGAGTTCAGTAATACACAGGATGAAATCAGAAGACAGCTGAAAAGACAGGTGATACCGGAAATAAAGCATGGATAAATATTCTGACAGTCCTGAATTATCATCCCCTTCAGATCAAAGATCATCACGGAGAATTATCATGCGCCCGGCCCTCAGAGAGAAGATTATCAGGATCTGTGAAGCAAAAATCGCCACCAGAGGCAGTACTGCCGGGCTGTCTTTTTATGCTTTCTTTGCTAATAAAAATGATGACCCGCACCTGCTGATGGAGGTCGCCCACTGGTGGATTATGGAGATGAAACTGGATCACTTTGAAAAAGCGGAGAAAATAAAAGCTCTCGTCTCTGCCCTGTAGTTCTTTGCTGAATCCGTCCGATCATCAGACAATGCTGCCAGACGGTACCGCCTGGCGCTGTTCACGCAGGGCATCAGCGCCCGGAAATCTTATTTCACAGCGACAGCTCAGCCGGTTACCGGCATGCCGGCCGTTTGCCGGAAGCTGAACTGCCGCTGTGACGGGCAGACCACCCGGCCGTCACGGGTGACAAAAATAGCTTCAATATCATGGCGGGTTGTCAGCCAGTGACCGGCCCGTTGCAGCCCCATTCCGTACAATTGTGTACTGTGAATTTCGCCGCTGACAGAGTCGGCACTGATCACCGTAACACTGAGTAAATCATTATCCAGCGGATAACCGCTGCGGGGATCGAGAATATGATGATAATGGCGGCCGCCACAAATAAAATAGCGCTCACTGACACCTGAGGTGACTACCGACCGGTCATTCACAGTGATCACGCCCAGTAAGGCCCCGTGTTCAGAAAAGGGCTGACGCAACCCGACTGACCACGCGGTTGCCGGCGCAACCGCCTCTGTCACCCTGATATTCCCCCCCAGGTTAATCAGCGCCTGTCGCGTACCCTGCTGTTGCAGAAACCCGCATACCCTGTCGGCGATATAGCCCTTAGCAATCGCCCCGGCGTCAATTTCCATACCGGGCCGGGTCAGAAAAATCGAACAGCGCTGCCTGTCCAGCACCACTGCCCGCGGGTCACAGAGATTCAGTAACGATTTCAGGGTTGCCGGTGACGGCACAGAATCACCGCTGAAGCCAATTTTCCAGCATTTCACCAGCGGGCCAATGGCGAGATTAAAACAGCCGCCCTGCAGGCTGACCTGATGAGCACAGTCAATCAGCTCAAATACCTGCCGGTCAACACTTACCCCATGCTGCCCCGCCGCGCGGTTCACCGCCATCAGCTGAGAATCTGGCCGGTTAACCGTCAGCAGATTTTCCAGCTGTTGAATGATACGGAAAACCTGCCGTGCCAGTTCAGGCTGATGGCCGGCCAGTTGTAATTCAATATCCGTCCCCATCATTACCGCTCTGTAGCAGTAACTGCCCTGTGTCCTGTCCATTGTTTGTACCCCGTTGCGGTGATCTGCGGGCCTGTCGTCAGTCCTGCTGCTGACGCAGCGCATACCCGGCCGCATTTTCACCCGCCATACGGCCAAAGATAACAATATCTGCCACCGCATTGCCGCCAATCCGGTTACCGCCATGAATACCACCGACCACTTCACCCGCGGCAAATACCCCGGCCAGTGGCTGACGGTTCTGCCCGAGGACTTCGGCACGGGTATTGATGGTAACGCCACCCATGGTGTGATGCACCCCGGGAGCGATACGGATAGCATAGTAAGGTCCGTGATCCAGCGGCTGCCGCAGTGCCGTGGTACGGCCAAAGATATCTGCCTGCTGATGTGTCACGACACGATTATACTGATCCAGGGTGGTCTGTAACGCAGCAGTATCCATCGCCAGTGCCGCAGCCAGTGCTGCCGGGGTCTCGGCACTGATTACAAAGCCGCGGGCAATATAGGTTTCGGTGGCTTTATTATGCTCACGGATCTGCTGGTCAAAGATAATCCATGCGGCTTTTTCCGGTAAACCAATAATCCTGGCCGAGACCTTATCGCGGGTATCCATTTCGTTGATAAACCGTTGTCCCTGCTGACTGACCAGAATCGCCCCACCGCCACGTATGGCTTCAGAAATCAGGTAGGAGGTTGTCTGTTCGACGGTCGGATGGATTTGTATTTCCCCCATATCCACGGTTCCGGCACCGAGCGTCTGTAGCAGGGCAATACCACTGCCGGTCGCCCCCGGATGATTGGTCGTCACAAACCCTGCCAGATCCGGGCGGTAATGCACCACCATCTGCGGGTTAGCACTGAACCCGCCGGTCGCCACCACCAGGCTGCGGCAACTGATATCCTGGCTTTCCTGCTGAGTATTCATCAGGGTTACCCCGCAGACCTGCCCGTCCTGACAACAAATACCGGTCACACTGGTATCCGTCATAATTTCAATATCCGGCCGCTGCTGAATATTTTTCAGTAAGCCACTGACCAGATAGCCCCCGACCGCAGAGGCATCCGCCGGACGGTGGGTTCTGTCAATACTCATCCCCCCTGTGATAGTGATATCACTTAATACAATGCCGCGCTCTGCCAGCCAGTCGATAGCCTGCGGAGCCTGCTCCACAAATTCATGCAGCAATACTGTATTATTTTTCCCCTGGCCGCCGGCCAGAGTTTCCTGATAAAACAGCTCTTTACTGTCGCTGATCCCTTTAAGTGTCTGGAAACGGGTTTCCGCTGCGTTCATGCCGACCGACGCTTTCAGAGTATTCCCGCCGGGGATCGGCATTTTCTCGACAATCAGGACTTTCGCCCCCAGCTCACTGGCCTGAATGGCCGCGGTTAACCCGGCCCCGCCACTGCCAATGACCACCACATCATAAGAGGCTGGCTGACCCCCGTTTTCCTGCTGTAACCTTTGGCGTGCTGAGGTCATCATCACCCTGGCTACCGCTTTTTTAATCTCTTCACTCCGGGTCGTCGCCCCGGTCACCGCATCCACATAAGGACTGTTGGCATCAAGGATCCGCGAGCGCAGTTGCTTAAAATGGGTGGTAAATTCGACATCTTCCGCTGGCGCGGCATCAAGCATCAGATCGGTAATGCGGTCTTCTGACAGGACTACGGTAAGCTGACTGTCCCCTTGATCATCCTGCAGGGTTTCACGGAAGCTACCGGCAGCAAACTTGCCCGTGGCGAGGCTCATATCCCGTACCATGGCGGCAACCTGCGGGAAATACCAGAGCGGTTCAGGGATACATAATGCCTCGCGCTGACGATTATCGATAGTTAATGTCAGGGATTCTCCTGCCAGTAAACGCTGGCTCCAGGCCGGACTGGCAATCGCTGCCCGGCCGACAGCCACCAGAGAATAACCATGCGAAAAGGCCTGTGTTACATCCTCTGGCCCGGTAACACTGCCCACACCAATTACCGGCACTGTCGCCAGGGCAGCTGAACGCCCTGCCATATATTTATCAATTAATGGCTGCCGGTCAGCGGTATCCACCAGTGAACTGCGCAAAATATGATTCATCGAAAAATGGACATAATCCAGCCCGGCAGTGGCCAGTTTATCCAGCAAATACAAGGTATCGGCAAAGCGAATACCCGGCTGCTCCGTTTCTTCAGGAGAGAAACGGTAACCGATAATAAAGCCCGGTTCTGCATACTGCCTGGCCATCTGACGGGTAATGTCCAGCACCGCCAGCGGAAAACGGGCGCGTTTTTCGCTGTTACCGCCCCATTGGTCATCGCGGCGGTTAGCATGGGGAGAGAAAAACTGCTGAATCAGGTAAGTATTTGCCCCGTGAATTTCCACACCATCAAATCCGGCGGCAATCGCGCGGCGAACCGCCTGGCCGAATTTTTCCACCATACCACTGACTTCCTCAGCCGATAATGCCCGTGGTGTGGCTGCCCCTTCCCGGGGAATAGCAACCGCGGAGGGAGCGACCGGCTGGCGGCCACCAATCAGCAGGGGTTCGCTCATCCGGCCACCGTGATAAATCTGCAATACCGCTTTTGAACCGCGCTGTTTTATCGCGGAGGCTATTTTCTCCAGCCCGGTAATTTTCATGTCACTGTCAATCCCCAGAGCGCCGGGGAAGGCAGGTCCGTTATCTTCCACATAACAGCATTCAACAATAATCACCGCAGCTTCACCGGCACGCTGACGATAATATTCCACCAGTTCACTGGTCACACTGCCATTATAAAATCCGGCACAGGTCGTCATCGGGGCCATCACTAAACGATTTTTCAGCACGGTGCCACAGGACAGGGTTAACGGCTCCGCTAACTGCGGATCAGGATATGTCATGATCTACTCCGGAAAATGTCTGATGCTTTTTATTGCAGAATATCACGGGGATGGTCGGTATTATCGCCCCCGTAACAGATGACCGGATTCAATCACACCCCCCGGTAAAAACTTATGACATACATTAATTAAACTCAAAAAAAAGAGTTTTAAATATATTGATTATCTGGTCCGGCCTGATAAATACCAATCAGGTTATTTAGTTCAGATTAACAAGCGAATTACAAACAAACAACAAGATAAACTGACCGGTAAGGTTAACAGATCCTCTAATTAACTACTTTTATCTATAATAAAACTGACAGGCAGTTTTTTATTCTGCCAGATATTGATTAACCCTGAAAGTCGCTACAACACCTCGAATTTAAAAATATAATTTAAAAAATAAAATTTTAATTCCAGTTCGTTGATCAGGATCAACGGCTAAAAAAAGAGAGCGCCGATGATATAAACACTTTATCTGTCAGTCAGATGAGGTACTATGCCGGATATAATTACAAGCGCTATTTCAACGGCTTCCGCTCATACGGAATAAAACTATCGCCGGAAATGCAATATTACCTGTACGCTGCTACCTTAATATTTAAACTACTAACAGAAAAAGACGATGAACGTAAAATTAAATACTGCACCGCCGCTGAACGGGTCTCCCCCTGCCGCAGGCAAAAAAAACCGTTTGATATTGTTGCTACTGCCAATAATTGTTGCACTGTTGTTATTAGCTGTACCGGTGCCGGCAGGACTTCCTCCTTATGCATGGCATTTCTTCGCTATTTTCGTCGGGGTGATTGTCGGGTTGATTTTTGAGCCGTTACCCGGGGCAGTGATTGGTCTGACCGGCGTAGTCGTGATTGCACTGTTCAGTCAGTGGCTGCTGTTCAGCCCGGAACAACAGGCTGCTGCCGGGTTTAAACTGGCTGGGCAATCATTTAAATGGGCCGTCAGTGGTTTCGGGAATTCCACTGTATGGCTGATTTTCGGTGCCTTTATGTTTGCTGCCGGTTATGACAAAACGCAGTTCGGCCGTCGTCTTGCCCTGATACTGGTGAAATACCTGGGGCGCCGCAGCCTGACTCTCGGTTATGCCATCACCTTTGCTGATTTACTGCTGGCCCCTTTTACGCCTTCCAACACCGCCCGTAGCGGGGGCACCATCTACCCGATTATTGCCAACCTGCCGCCATTGTATGACTCTAAGCCTAATGACCCCAGCGCCAGGCGGATCGGCTCTTATCTGATGTGGGTCGCCATTACCGCGGCCTGTATTACCAGCTCTATGTTTCTGTCTGCTCTGGCCCCCAACTTGCTGGCCCTGGCGCTGGTTAAAAGTATCACCGGTATCACGATTTCCTGGGGTAACTGGTTTATCGCCTTTCTGCCGGTCGGAGTGATCCTGATTCTGCTGATGCCGTTGCTGGCGTATCTGTTTTATCCGCCGGAAGTCAAAGTCAATGATGAAGTCCCCCGCTGGGCAACCCGTGAGCTGGAGAAACTCGGCAGACTGTCGCGTAACGAAATTCTGCTACTGGTCTTTGTCTGCGCTGCTCTGGCAATGTGGATCTTTGCCACCCGCTGGATTGAACCGGCGATGGCTGCCATGCTGGTCATTACCCTGATGTTATGGACCGGGGTACTGAACTGGAGCGATATCACCGGTAATAAAGCCGCCTGGAATACCTTTGCCTGGTTTGCCACCCTGGTCGCCCTGGCTGATGGCCTTTCCTCCACCGGATTTATTAGCTGGCTGGGTAAAGAAGGCGGGGCACTGATGGGAGGAATATCGCCGGGCGTCGCCAGCCTTATCTTAGTGGTGGCGTTCTTTTTGCTGCACTATCTGTTCGCCAGTACCACGGCACATACCACCGCTCTGCTGCCGGCGATGCTGACCATTGCCGCCACTATCCCGGGCCTGGATATGCAGGTTTTTTGTCTGATGATGGTCACATCCCTGGGGATCATGGGGATTATCACCCCTTACGGTACCGGACCAAGCCCGATATACTATGGCAGCGGCTATCTGCCAACCGCCGATTACTGGCGTCTCGGGACCATTTTCGGGGCTATCTTTCTTGCGGCCCTGCTGCTTATCGGCTATCCATGGATGGCGATGGTCTTCGGCTGACAGATCGGGTTTATCGCTGCAGGTATTAATGCGTTAAATGATTATCCCTCCGCGACCGCTATCAGCGGGTGGCGGGGGGACATAATAATTACCATCAGTATTTTGCGAAGCGCAACGGCATCCCGTTGCTGCCGATTAAGTGAGAAAACATGTCGAATACACCTTTCCATTATCAGGACCCTTTTCCGGTCACCGAAGATCAGACTGACTATTACCTGCTGAGCAGTGATTATGTCTCAGTTGCCAGTTTTGACGGCGAAGAGGTGATCAAAGTCGCCCCGGAAGCACTCACCCTGCTGGCTCAGCAGGCATTCCATGATGCATCATTTATGCTGCGTACCGCCCACCAGCAACAGGTGGCGGCTATTCTTGCTGATCCTGAAGCCAGTGAAAACGATCGCTATGTCGCCTTACAATTTCTGAGAAATTCAGAGATTGCTGCCAAAGGTATTCTGCCAACCTGTCAGGATACGGGAACCGCGATCATTATGGGCAAAAAAGGCCAGCGGATCTGGACCGGTGGCGGTGATGAAGCCAGCCTGTCCCGCGGCGTATTTAATACTTTCCGGCAGGATAATCTGCGTTATTCGCAGAATGCTGCACTGGACATGTATAAAGAAGTGAATACAGGCACCAACCTGCCGGCGCAGATTGATCTGTACAGTGTCGATGGTGATGAATATAAATTTCTCTGTATCGCCAAAGGCGGCGGTTCAGCGAACAAAACCTATCTCTATCAGGAAACCAAGGCACTGCTCAGTCCCGGTAAACTGCAACAATACCTGGTGGAGAAAATGCGCACTCTCGGCACTGCGGCCTGCCCGCCCTACCATATTGCCTTTGTGATCGGCGGTACCTCCGCCGAAAGTACCCTGAAAACGGTGAAACTGGCATCCACCCATTATTACGACGGACTGCCAACTGAAGGTAATCACTATGGACAGGCTTTCCGTGATACGGAACTTGAACAGGCGTTGTTAAAAGAAGCTCACAGCCTCGGGCTGGGTGCACAATTCGGTGGTAAATATTTTGCCCATGATATCCGGGTCATCCGCCTGCCACGCCACGGCGCCTCCTGTCCGATAGGAATGGGGGTGTCCTGTTCCGCGGACCGGAATATTAAAGCCAAAATTAATCGCCAGGGGGTGTGGATTGAAAAGCTGGAACATAATCCGGCCAGACTGATCCCGGAACATCTGCGCCGGGAAGGCGAAAGTACGGTAGTGGATATCGACCTTAACCGGCCGATGAAAGAGATACTCGCCCTGCTGACACAGTATCCGGTCTCTACCCGGCTGTCACTGAACGGCACCATTATTGTGGCGCGTGATATTGCCCATGCGAAGCTGAAAGAACGGCTGGATAACGGCGAAGATCTGCCGCAATACATCAAAGATCATCCGGTATATTATGCCGGCCCGGCCAAAACACCGGCTGGCTATGCCTCCGGCTCCCTCGGCCCGACCACCGCCGGGCGTATGGACTCTTATGTTGATCTGCTTCAGGCCCATGGCGGCAGCATGATTATGCTGGCAAAAGGTAACCGCAGTCAGCAGGTTACCGATGCCTGTCAGAAACATGGCGGATTTTATCTTGGCAGTATCGGCGGACCGGCAGCGGTACTGGCACAACAGAGCGTAAAAAGCCTCGAGTGTGTCGAATACCCGGAACTGGGTATGGAAGCCATCTGGAAAATTGAAGTACAAAACTTCCCGGCATTTATTCTGGTAGACGATAAAGGAAACGACTTTTTCAGCCAGATCCTGCAAAACCAGTGTGCCGGTTGCGCAAAATAACCGCAAACAATCACGGCCTGCTTTCCCGCAGGCCGTTTCCGCAATAACGGGTAACCCCTGCCCGCAGTAATGTAATATTCTCCGCGACGTTTTTTCCGTGACTGTCGTGTAATGTTCTACACTGACAACCACACCCTTGAGAGGAGAACATCATGAGCAAGATTAAAAGCTACGCCGCAGCAGAAGCTGGCGCAGAACTGGAACTGTATGAATTTGATGCCGGCGAGCTTGCTGCCGAAGATGTTGAAGTCAAAGTAGAATACTGCGGTATCTGCCACTCGGATTTGTCGATGATCGATAATGAATGGGGAATTTCACAATATCCGCTGGTTGCAGGCCACGAAATTGTCGGCCGTGTCCACGCTCTGGGCGCAGCCGCACAGAGCAAAGGCCTGAAAATCGGCCAGCGGGTCGGCATTGGCTGGACAGCCCGCAGCTGTGGTCACTGTGACGCCTGTATCAGCGGCAGTCAGAGCAACTGTCAGCAGGGCAGCGTACCCACTATCCTGAACCGTGGTGGCTTTGCCGAGAAGATCCGTGCCGACTGGCAGTGGGTGATCCCGTTACCGGAAGCGCTGGATATCGAATCTGCCGGCCCGCTGTTGTGCGGCGGTATTACGGTATTCAAACCGTTACTGCAGCACCATATCACCGCGACCAGCCGTGTCGGCGTGATCGGGATTGGCGGGCTGGGACACATTGCCATCAAGTTACTGCATGCAATGGGCTGTGAGGTGACCGCGTTTAGCTCATCACCGTCGAAAGAAGCGGAAATTCTGGCGATGGGGGCGGATAAAGTGGTTAACAGCCGTGATCCTGAAGCACTTACAGCACTGGCGGGTCAGTTCGACCTGATCATTAATACCATCAATGTGTCTCTGGACTGGATGCCGTATTTCCAGGCGCTGGCTTACAATGGCAGTTTCCATACCGTCGGCGCCGTAATGAAACCGTTTGAAGTCCCGGCCTTTACCCTGATTGCCGGTGACCGTAGCCTTTCCGGTTCTTCGACCGGTTCTCCTCACGAGCTGCGCAGTCTGGTAAAACTGGCGGCCCGTTCCGGCGTCAAACCACAGACCGAACTGTTCCCGATGTCAAAAATCAATGAGGCTATTCAGCATGTCCGTGACGGTAAAGCCCGTTACCGTGCAGTACTGAAAGCTGATTTCTGATATTTCAGCGGCCCGTCTTGCGGGCCGCAATCTCAGTGATTACTCTCCGGTTTTACCGGCTGTTTCAATGGCAGCCACCACCTGAAACCGGCTGTCGGCCGGTCACCTCCCGGCAATCCTATGGTTCGTCTCTTCCCGGTGATGCAAGTTCCCCCCGATACGGCAAGGGCCAGCGGCAGTTTTAGCTGATCATAAAAGTGCAGCAGTTCTCCGGCTAAAACATTTATCCGCTCCGCCCCCGGCAATAATGCTATCCATCCCCCCGATGAAAGGCGTTGCTCACTGGCCCTGCGGCTGTTCACCTAATGCACCGGGACTGTCAGCAGTAAGTCCCGCCGTTCTGCGGCCATTTTCAGGCCCGCGCTCTGTCGGCAAAAAGCCGGGAATTTATAAGTAATAATTAACCGTTATATCCTGATTTTTCACCGCGACAACCGGCTAACCTCATCACACTTCCCGTTATTTCACGGGGTCTTCCGGCAGTAAGGCAATGATTAGCAAAAAATGTGCAGAGTAATGCACCAATCAGCATTAAATAAATACCCGTCGTCTGGTTATAGTTTTGAAAAAATTACTCACCGGTTACTTACTATGCCAAGAAATGAACAACTGTCGCTGGGGGCTTTTATTCATCCGGCCGGGCATCATGTCGCGGCCTGGCGCCACCCACAGGTGGCCCCCGATCCGCTGGATATTCAGCAGTATATTCAGATTGCGAAAACGGCCGAACGCGCCTGTTTTGATATGCTGTTTTTTGCCGACAGTCTGGCGGTGTTCGATTCTGTCGAAGCCCATAAGATGGCCCGTTCCAACTATTTTGAACCGGTCACATTACTGGCATCGCTGGCGGCGGTGACGCAACATATTGGTCTGATTGCGACCGCGACCACCAGCTACAACCAGCCTTATCATATCGCCCGGCAGTTTGCCTCACTGGATCACCTGTCCGGTGGCAGAGCGGGCTGGAATCTGGTGACATCCGATGCCGCCAATGAAGCCGCTAACTTTAACCGGCACCAACACTTCAGCCATCAGGAACGTTACCTGCGTGCCGCCGAATTTTACCGGGTGGTGGAAGGTTTGTGGAATAGCTGGGAAGACGATGCCTTTATCTATGATAAGGCTTCAGGTCAGACCTACCGTCCGGAAAAAATGCATCCCTTACATCACCGTGGTGACTATTTTCAGGTCAGCGGGCCATTAAATATTGCCCGTTCACCACAGGGTAAACCCGTGGTCGTGCAGGCAGGTTCCTCGGAGGCCGGTAAGGCCCTGGCGGCAAAAACGGCCGATCTGGTATTTACCGCACAGTCTGATCTGAAAAAAGCTAAAGAGTTCTATCAGGACGTCAGGCAGCGCCTCAGTGCCTGCCAGCGTCCCGAAAACAGTCTGAAAATTATGCCGGGCGTACTGCTGGTCACCGGCCAGTCCCGGCAGGAAGCCGAAGAAAAGTATCAGCAATTCCAGCAACTGGTTCAGCCGGAGGTCGGTATCGCGTTATTAGGCAGAATGCTGGGTAATTTTGACCTGTCCGGCTATCCGCAGGATCAACCGCTGCCTGAACTGCCGCTGTCAGATTCAGGGCAGCAGAGCCGTCAGGCTCTGCTACGGGGGATCGCCGCCAGCGAAAACCTGACGCTGGCTGAGCTGGGCCTGCGTATTGCCGGTGGCCGCGGTCACCACACGGTAATCGGGACCGCGCAACAAATTGCCGACGAGCTTCAATGCTGGTTCGAAGAATATGCCGCGGATGGTTTCAATATTATGGTCCCGCACCTGCCTGCCGGACTGGACGATATTGCCCGGACGGTTATTCCCGAATTACAGCGCCGGGGGCTGTTCAGAAAATCCTACCAGGGAAAAACCCTGCGCAGTCACCTGGGGCTGACACCACCACCTTTTCATCCGCCTTTTGAGAGTCAGTAACATGAGTTATCAGCCAGCAGAACAACGTTATCAGCACATGTCCTATCCGCATTGCGGCAACAGTGGTTTAAAACTGCCGCGCATTTCTCTCGGACTGTGGCAGCACTTTGGTGATAACAGTACCCGCGAACAACAGCGAAGTTTACTGCGCTGTGCCTTTGACGCCGGTATCACCCATTTTGACCTGGCAAATAACTATGGCACACCCTATGGCAGTGCCGAACAAAATTTCGGAGAAGTGTTTCGTCGTGATTTTCGTCCCTTCCGCGATGAACTGATTATTTCCACCAAAGCGGGTTACGATATGTGGCCGGGGCCTTACGGCCAGGGAGGCAGCTCGCGGAAATACCTGCTTGCCAGCCTGAATCAGAGCCTGCAACGCCTCGGCCTGGAGTATGTCGATATCTTCTATTCCCACTGTTATGACCCCGCCACGCCACTGGAAGAAACAGCTTCCGCCCTCGCCAGCGCCGTGACACAGGGTAAAGCACTGTATGTCGGGATCTCCTCCTATCCGTCAGCAGAAACCGGTGAAATAGCCCGGTTACTGCAACGGTGGCATATTCCTTTGCTGGTCCATCAGCCTGCTTATAACCTGTTTAACCGCTGGGTCGAAGACAGCCTGCTTGAGACCTGTGCCCGGCAGGGAACAGGGATTATCGCCTTCAGCACCCTCGCTCAGGGACTGCTGAGCGGAAAATACTCCGCCAGTACCCCGGCTGCCCTGCGCCGTCATAGTATTGATCAGCGTGAACTGAGTGCGGAAAACTTTGCCCGCATTGCCGGGCTGGAAAATATTGCCCGACAGCGTGGTCAGTCATTACCGCAGATGGCACTGGCATGGGTACTGCGCCAGCCACAGATCAGCTCCGCACTCACCGGCGTCAGTTCACCGGAACAATTACTGCATAACCTCGGGGCATTGCAAAATATCCGCTTCAGTGAAGAAGAACTGCGGGATATCGACCATTTCGCTATCGACGGCAGCAGCCAGTTTGGCCGAATCAACGACCGACAGACGGAGGGCTGATGTTTACACTGCTGACAACGTTCGCCACATTATTACTGATTATCCTGATCTCTTACTGGCTGACCCGGCGGTTTAAACATACCACCGCACGGGAGTACTTTATGGCCAGCGGCAAACTGAGTTTCGGCTTTATTGCCGGTTCCATGATGCTGACTAATGTTTCCGTCGACCAGCTGATCGGTCTGAATGGTGATGCCTACCTGCATAATCTGAGTGCGGTCGCCTGGGAAGCTACAGCGATTATTGCCATTATCGCCCTGGCACTGTTCTTCCTGCCGCGCTATATGCAGGGCGGGTTTACCACCCTGACGGAATTTATTGAATCCCGATATGATAAAACAGCGCGCAAAATTGTCAGTGTATTACTGCTGATGACCTATACCCTGGTGCTGTGTCCCTCGTCGTTATACCTCGGGGCACTGACCCTGGAAAAAATATTTAATATTCAACAGGCGCTGGGGGTCAGCTACCAGACCAGCATGATCCTGATGATTTGCCTGACCGGCTTTATTGGTACCGCCTATGCGGTACTGGGAGGGCTGCGGGCTATCGCCGTCTCCGATACCATTAACGGGGTGTTTCTGATCATCATCATTCTGCTGGTGCCAGTACTTGGTTTCCTCGCTCTTGGTCACGGGCACCTGCTGGCCGGAATGCAGGAGTTACTGCGACAGAATCCGCAAAAACTGAATATGATTGGTAATAATCATGACAGCGTGCCTTTCAGTACCCTGTTTACCGGCATGATCTTTGCCAACCTGTTCTACTGGTGTACTAACCAGGCAATTATGCAGAAAAGCCTTGCAGCACGCTCGCTGCAGGAAGCCCAGAAAGGGATCCTGCTGACCGGTGCCTGTAAGCTGGTGCTGCCGTTACTGATGATGTTACCGGGAATTATTGCGTGGCATTATTTTCATGGCCATCCCCTGACCTCTTCCGACCTGGCCTATCCTTCGCTGATTGCGGCATTACTTCCCTGGTGGCTGAAAGGCTTTTTTGTCGCCATCATTCTGGGAGCAGTAATGAGCCACTTTAATGCCATTATTAATGCCTCTGCCACGTTGCTGACTTATGATTTTTACCTGTCATACCGACCAAAGGCCACAGACCATCAGCAGGTACGCTTTGGTAAGCAGATGAGTTTACTGGTTGCGTTAATCTCCATCGCCTGTGCTCCGCTGTTAATGGATGCACCGGAGGGCATCTATACATTACTGCGGCGTTTCACCGGTTTCTTTAATATGCCGGTGATTGCTGTCGTGCTGTTTGCTTTTATCGTCGCCCGCCCGCCGGCTATTGCTGCCAGAATTGTGCTGATATCACATGCTCTGATATACGGTATTTTTATTCTGGGGCTGAATGTTGATGCCCGCTGGGGGATCAGCTTTATTCATCTGATGGGGATCTTGTTTGCCGGTGAGATGTTACTGTTGTTTATTCTGCACCGTTACCTGCCCGGCAAGACAATACCGCCGATCACTGCCACCGGTAAGGAGCTGGTTAGCTGGCAGTATGCGGTTCCTGTCAGTGTGGTGCTGGTCGCCGCACTGATCAGTCTTTATCTGACCTTCTCTCCGCTGGGGATCGTCAGCGGGCATCTGACCTCTGGCTGGTATCTGTCAATGGGCCTGCTCTGGACACTGGCGTTAGTGATTGCCGGCCGCAGCCATCTTCGCCATAAACCGTTATTATCATCCCGCACCCGTCAGGGCAGCCTGCCACTGGATAATAATTAACGGTGTTCAGGGCGGCAGTACTGGTATCAGGTACGTCACAGGGCTGCCGTCAATATTCAGGGACAACCAATGGGGCCGGAGGTGTTTATCACCGCCCCCTGTAACACGGACCGGTTGTCGCCGGTCCGCCAGAGGTTCGCAGCATCAGCCGGTCGCAGAAGAACCATAAACTCCCGGCAATCAAAGGTTTTCAGCAGCGGCGGGACATTATTTTTCAAAGGCAGGTTTCAGGCTGATATGGGCGATAAGCCCGGTCAGTGACAGAACCATCACCGAGCGAACTATCTGCTGATAGCGTTGCTGTTGCATAATATTTAATTCCTTATCCTCACTGACAAAATCGGCAGGCGGCGGAATAGTCACACAATGCAGTTCAGCAAAAGGCCCGAGAACTTTATCATCAGTAAAACTGTACTCGGTGCCGTCATGATTCAGGGCTTCACGCAGTGTCATAAGCCGTTCACAGTCTTCATACTCAGCGCGATTAATGACCCCCAGGCCGTAAATCAGTTTCAGGCGTACCGATAACTCCCCCAGCGGGCCATTACCCAGCAATAAAGGCCCGACCGCATACTTGACCGCATAATCATCTTTACGGAATACTTTGACCAGCAGAACATTCACGGCTTCCGACAGCATTTCAATGGCGGCGATCAGAAAACTTCTGACAGACTGCCCGCTATTCAGCCGTTCCAGCACCCGGTTTTCAAAAGCCTGCGATTGTTCCATTGGTCCCTGCATATCACCCCGGTCGTCTGATAATACCCGCAAGGGCACAGTAAGACTGTGCCCTGAATATTTATATATCAGGAATAAGGGGCCGATTATACCATAGCGTTCCGGGCCGCCACTATCGCCCTGACAAGCTCACTGTCAGCCTCCAGCCCGGAGATTTCAGCCAGGGTGGCAGCAACACCCTGTTTCTTCAGCAAACTGGCCAGCTCATACGACTGAGGATCCTGCTCACTGTGGAAGTGTAATGCCGCAGCTACCCCCGTAATCAGATGTTTCTGTGGCAGTTGATATTCGAGGGTGCCGAGTATCGGTTTAATCAGCCGGTCACCGGCACTGAGTTTGCGCAATGGCTGACGCCCTACCCGCTCCACATCATCATCCAGGCAGGGATTCTCAAACCGACCGAGAATACTGCGGATATAAGCCGCATGCTGGTCAGCATCGAAAGCATAACGACGGATCAGCACCGCGCCGCTTTCCTCCATCGCGCCCTGCACTGTCCGACGGATATGCGGATCCAGCACCGATTCGCGGATAGTTTTGTGCCCCGCCAGGTGACCAAGGTAAGCCGCGATCGCATGGCCGGTATTCAGTGTGAACAACTTTCTTTCGACAAACGCCATAAGATTGTCGGTCAGCGTCATCCCCGGAACTAACGGAAACTCGCCTTTCAGCCGGGTCTTATCGACAATCCATTCACTGAAACTTTCAGCAGTCACTGCCAGAGGATCACCGCCGGCGAGGGCAGGCAGGACAATACGGTCAACCGCAGAATCAGCAAACCCCGTATGTTGCTCAACCCATGGCTGATAATCCGCTGGCAGCGCGGCCATAACACAGGCTTTTAGCCTGGTGGTGGCCGATAACTGGTTTTCACAGGCAATAATATTCAATGGCCGGTGATTGCCATTCTCCTTACGACGCATAAGCCCCGTAGCCAGGGTTGCGGCAACAGCACCGAGAACCTGAGCACCGACGGCGGTGGTAATCAGATCCGCTGAAGCAATTAAATCCATGATTGCTTCGCTGGTACTGTTGACCGCCCTGACCCCCGTGACAACAGAGAGTTGCGGTTTCTCGCCGGCGATTTGCACCGGATATTCTCCGCGGCGGTTCAGTTCATCCACCACCCGCTGATTAATATCGGCAAAAATCAGTTCTGCCCCCGCTTCTGCCAGCAATTTCCCGATAAAACCACAGCCAATATTACCGGCACCAAAGTGTAATGCTTTCATAGTACGTCCTTTTACAGTCACAATCAGAATCAGCAGCAGATTGCGCAGCCGTATCCCTGCCACGCCGCTGCGCCTTGCATGGATATCAGGTTTCAGCTGGCGGGCTTATCCGCCAGCAGTGCCAGAACTTCCGGCACACTTTGGGTGGTAGCCAGCCGGGTGATGATGTGTTCGTCATCCAGAGCTGTCGCCAGCCGGGAGACCACCTGAATGTGTTCGTCATTACGCGCAGCAATACCGATCACCAGCCGCGCGATATCCTGCGGCTGGTCACCGAAGTGCACCCCGTCAGGGTACTGGCAGAACACTATCCCGGTTTTCAGCACACGATCTTTGGCGGCTACTGTGCCGTGTGGCACCGCAATCGATTCTCCGAGGTAGGTTGACGCCAGGGTTTCCCGTTCCAGCATGGCTGCCACATATTCCGGCCGGACATAGCCTCTTTTCACCAGTTGTTCACCGGCAAAACAGATAGCCTGTTGTTTAGTCTCAGCGTAATTGCCCAGCAGCACATCACCGGCAGATAGCCGGAAAGAGGGCCCCGGATGTTGTCCGCCACTGTTGTCAGCGACCCGGCTTAGCGGCTCAGCCTGCGGGCTGACCAGCTGCAAACGGACAGCCAGATCCTGATACAGATCGCTGTCAAGGAAACGGGTCAGAGAAATATGCCGGGCCTGAGGTGCCTGGCGCATCGCCCGTTCAGTCAGTTCACGGTGGGTAATGACCAGGTCCGCATCCTCCGGCAGGCTATTGATTGCAGCATGGGAGACAGAAATATGCGTCAGACCGGCATCAGTGATTTTTTTACGCAACATCCCGGCCCCCATCGCACTGGATCCCATCCCTGCATCGCAGGCGACGATGATCTGGCGAACATGCCGGAGATCATCCGGCAGCGATATCTCTGCTGAGACCTGCTGGCCAGTTTTCATGGCCCGCACGCGACGGGAAGCGGCATCCATATCCTGCTCTCTGACTTTCCCTGTTTTCAGCAGGATGACGGCAATAATAAAAGACACCAGAAATGCTGTGATAATGGCGGCAATATTGGCAAAGTAAGCGCCTTTAGGCGTCATTGCCAGTACCGCCAATACCGAGCCAGGCGAGGCCGGAGAAACCAGCCCTCCGTCCAGCAACGCCAGGCTAAATACACCACTTACCCCGCCACAGATCACCGCAAGGATCAGCCGCGGATTCATCAGTACATATGGGAAATAAATCTCGTGGATCCCCCCGAAAAAGTGGATGATGGCTGCGCCTCCGGCAGACTGCCTGGCATTTCCGCGGCCAGACAGCATATAGGCCAGTAACACTCCCAGTCCGGGACCGGGGTTGGCTTCAATCAGAAAGAACAGGGATTTACCGGCCTCACTGGCCTGCTGGATCCCCAGCGGGGAGAATATCCCGTGGTTAATCGCATTATTCAGAAACAGGATTTTCGCCGGTTCAACAAAGACAGAAGTAAGGGGCAGCAGACTATTCTGCACCATCAGATTAACCCCTGATGCAAGCAGGCGAGACAGCCCCTCAGCCAGTGGCCCGATGGCCAGGAAGGCCAGAATAGCCAGTAACATACCGATAATTCCGGCGGAGAAATTATTGACCAGCATCTCAAAACCGCTTTTAATTTTATCGTCCGTATAACGGTCAAAGATTTTGATTATCCGGCCGCCCAGCGGACCCGCGATCATCGCCCCGAGGAACATTGGCATATCCGCCCCGGCGATAACGCCCATCGTGGTAATCGCCCCGACCACCCCGCCACGCTCTCCCCCGACAAGACGACCGCCGGTATAACCAATTAATAAAGGCAGCAGATAGGTAATCATCGGCGAAACAAGTTTCGCCAGGGTCTGACTGGGTAACCAGCCGCTGGGAATAAACAGCGCGGTAATCATCCCCCAGGCGATAAAGGCACCGATATTTGGCATTACCATATTGCTTAAAAAGCGGCCAAAGCTTTGTATTTTTATTCTGATAGCTGATGAAAACATATAAATATTCCTTATAAATATGCACCAACACATAAAAAGGCACGGGAATGTACTGTCCTGCAGATATCAGCATGACATCTCCGGGAGTGATCACTCTGGCGGACTCTATCACGCAGATCTGGCGGCGCATATTCGGGTTAAATAATGTGATATGTATCACCATAAAGCGCCGTGAAGAGGGGGTGAATTAGTGATATGAATCACATTAAAAGATAATATTGCAGAGCAATATGCGGATTATTTTTACAAAATCCTGTTTTTATGTGATTTAAATCACATTTTCTTCTTATTTATTTTATTTTGATTTGTGATCTGATTAACAATTTATTTTTAGCCATCATGCGCCGCTTCACATTTTTATTCTGGCCAGTCAGCAGCCTGTATCCGCCGCGGAAATGTAAGGGTGTATGATTATTCAGACCGGATACTCCGGTTAATTTAAATCAGAAAAAATAATCGATTTACTGATTAGTCTTGTCTGCCGTGGCACTTTTGTCAGAGTCCGGCAGCACTGGCCGTTCCGGCTGCGATCTGAATCACAGAAAACCGCCGGCGGCCGCGGGCAGAAAACCACTCAGGACCTCCGGTAACCGCTCTGCCACGCATATTGCCACTCAGCTATTTTTATTCCCGCCGCCTGCAAAAAATCGCCAGGATATTCTGACCGGTAAAGGAATATCCGGCTCAGGGGCGCTGCGGTGCCCCGGGGATTCCCTCGTATAACACAATATAAAACAGCAGGTTAATCATGGATAAACATAAAATTCTCAGGCACATCCCCTGGGCGGTGTTAGGGGTCATTGGTGCGTTTTGCCTTGCTGTGGTGGCATTACGGCGCGGTGAACATGTCAGTGCTATGTGGCTGGTGGTCGCCTCCGTTTCGGTCTATCTGGTGGCATACCGCTATTACAGTCTGTATATCGCGCAAAAAGTGATGCAGCTGGATCCTTCCCGCGCCACCCCTGCCGTGATGAACAATGACGGCCTTAATTATGTTCCGACCAACCGCTATGTCTTATTTGGTCACCATTTTGCGGCTATCGCCGGGGCCGGCCCGCTGGTCGGGCCGGTTCTGGCTGCACAAATGGGCTATTTACCCGGCACTCTGTGGCTGCTGGCCGGTGTGGTACTGGCCGGTGCGGTACAGGACTTTATGGTGTTGTTTATCTCTTCGCGCCGTAATGGCGCATCCCTCGGCGAGATGATCAAACAGGAAATGGGGCCGGTGCCGGGTACCATCGCTCTGTTTGGCTGTTTTCTGATTATGATCATTATCCTCGCTGTACTGGCGCTGATTGTGGTTAAAGCACTGGCCGAAAGCCCGTGGGGAGTATTTACCGTCTGTGCCACCGTGCCGATAGCGCTGCTGATGGGCGTATATATGCGCTATATCCGCCCCGGCCGGGTACTGGAAGTCTCGGTCATCGGGCTGGTATTACTGGTGCTGTCTATCTGGTTTGGCGGTGTCATTGCCAGTGACCCTTACTGGGGACCGGCACTGACATTTAAAGACACCACTATTACCTATGCACTGATTGGTTATGCTTTTATCTCCGCTCTGTTACCTGTCTGGCTGATCCTCGCCCCGCGTGACTATCTGGCAACCTTCCTGAAAATCGGGGTGATTGTCGGTCTGGCGATCGGGATCGTGATCCTGAATCCGGATCTGAAAATGCCGGCGATAACTCCGTTTATCGACGGCAGCGGCCCGTTATGGAAAGGCGCTCTGTTTCCGTTCCTGTTTATTACTATTGCCTGTGGTGCGGTTTCCGGTTTCCATGCACTGATAGCTTCCGGCACCACACCAAAATTACTGGCTAACGAAAAAGATGCCCGGCTGATCGGTTACGGTGCCATGCTGATGGAATCGTTTGTCGCGGTCATGGCACTGGTTGCTGCCTCAATTATCGAACCGGGTCTCTATTTCGCCATGAACACTCCGCCGGCAGGGCTGGGCTTTACCATGCCTAATCTGCATCAGCTGGGGGGAGAAAATGCGCCACTGATTATGGCACAACTGAAAGACGTGACAGCACAGGCCGCCGCCACAGTCAGTTCCTGGGGATTTGTGATTTCACCGGAGCAAATCCTGCAAACGGCCAAAGATATTGGTGAGCCTTCGGTGCTTAACCGCGCCGGGGGAGCGCCTACCCTGGCGGTAGGTATTGCCGATGTATTCCACAAGATTATGCCACTGGCCGATATGGGCTTCTGGTATCACTTCGGGATCCTGTTTGAAGCCCTGTTTATCCTGACAGCACTGGATGCAGGCACCCGATCCGGACGCTTTATGTTGCAGGATCTGCTGGGTAATTTTGTACCTTTCCTGAAAAATACCCGCTCCCTGCCCGCAGGAATAGTGGGTACTGCCGGCTGTGTCGGACTGTGGGGTTATCTGCTGTATCAGGGGGTTGTGGATCCGCTGGGTGGCGTGAAAAGCCTGTGGCCACTGTTCGGTATTTCGAACCAGATGCTGGCGGCCGTCGCCCTGATGCTGGGTACTGTGATCCTGATTAAAATGAAACGTACCCGTTATATCTGGGTAACCACCATCCCCGCAGTCTGGCTGCTGATCTGCACCACATGGGCTTTAAGTATGAAACTGTTCAGCGCTAATCCGCAACTGGAAGGATTTTTTTATATGGCACGGGAATACCAGGCGCGGATAAATGACGGCAGTGCACTGAGTGCTGCTCAGATAGCGAATATGCAACAGATCGTACTGAATAATTACACCAATGCCGGCCTGAGTATTCTGTTCCTGCTGGTGGTGTACAGCATTATGTTCTACGGGGTGAAAATCTGGCGTCAGGCGGCGAAAAACCCTCAACGCAGCGATAAAGAAACCCCTTATGTTCCCGTCCCGGAAGGGGGGGTGAAAACCTCCTCCGGCCATTAAGCGACCGAAGGCCCGCCGTAATATGCGGGCCATTATTATCAGGAGACACGATGTTTGGTAAAGCAGGCTCTGCATCAAAATATCTGGGGCAGGCGGCAAGAATGCTGGTAGGTGTCCCGGATTATGACAACTATGTTGAACATATGCGCAACCGTCACCCTGATTTGCCGGCGATGAGTTATGAAGAATTTTTTCGTGAACGTCAGCAGGCAAGGTATGGCGGAGACGGTAAAGGCGGCATGCGTTGCTGTTAACCAGGGAGAGTCTATGACACCGGTAAAAGTGACTTTACTGAGCGGTTTTCTCGGGGCAGGAAAAACGACCCTGCTGAAGACTATTTTGCAGACAGACCACGGCCACCGAATTGCCGTCATAGAAAACGAGTTTGCTGACACCGGCATTGATCAGCAGATTATCGGGGATCGTGCCAGCCGGATCACTACCCTGGCCAACGGCTGTATTTGCTGTGACCGTTCGGGTGAACTGGAAAATGCCCTGCTTGATCTGCTCGCTGCCCGCACGGCAGGATCGATCAGTTTCGATCGACTGATTATTGAGTCTACCGGGATGGCGGAGGCCTGTCATCTTGACGGGGTTATTACCCTGGTGGATGCCGTTCACGCAAACCAGCAACTGGATAACTGTCAGGTTGCACAAGCCCAGATCGGTTATGCGGATCGCATTCTGCTGACAAAAACCGATCTTGTTGCAGACTGTGAAGCCCTGACAGAACGTTTACAGCGTATCAATGCCCGTGCCCCGATACAGCGGGTGTTGCACGGTGATACGGATATTGACAGTTTGTTTGATCTGCGGGGATTTATGCTGGAACACAGGGAGATTCGGCCGGCCTTAGCGTTCCGTTTTATGCCACAACACCGCGACAGGGTCAGCTCTCTGACCCTTCAGCTGGATTTTCCGGTCGATCTCCAAACCCTGTCAGGCGTTATGGAATCCCTGTTACTGCAATATGCCGATAATCTGTTGCGCTACAAAGGGATGTTATGGGTCAGCGGAGAGCCATGCCGCTTACTGTTTCAGGGGGTACAGCGCCTGTATAGCTTTGGCCATGACCGGCCATGGCAAGCGGATGAAACGCCCTGCAGCCAGCTGATTTTTATTGGTACTGACCTGCCCGAACAGCTGCTGACTCAGACATTTGAAGCTCTGCGGCCGGAACTATAGGCCGAGAGTTTCTTTCAGACGTTTCAGATAACGGCGGCTGACCGGCACTGTCTGACCGCCCTTCATCTTCAGTTCTCCCTGACCGTTCTCTCCCATACGGATCTCCTGTAACTGATCCATATTGATCAGATGCTGGCGATGGCAACGCAGCAGCGCAGTACGCTGCTCAAGGGTACGCAGTGTCAGCCCGGTCACCCCCTGTTTGCCCTCACGGCTGGTCACCAGCACCCCGCCAATCCGGCTGCTGACACAGGCCACGTCCTCCATCGCCAGCAGGTAAATCCGGTTCTGTCCGTTACAGGGGATATATTTCAGCGCTGACTGCAATCCGGGCAGCCGGGCCAGATCCTGCGGATCACTGGCCTGTCGCAGGCGCATCAGGCACTTTGTCAGCCTGGCCGGTTCGACCGGTTTCAGCAGATAGTCAAAGGCGGCTTCATCAAAAGCCTGTAATGCATATTCATCAAAAGCCGTCAGAAATACGATATGTGGCCGGTGTTGCGGGTCGAGCATACCGGCCATTTCCAGGCCAGTGATACGCGGCATCTGGATATCCAGGAACACCACCTGCGGGCGCAGGCGGTTAATGGCCGCCATCCCTTCAATGGCATTTGCAGCCTCACCGGCAATATCAATATCACTGTGCTGCTGCAACAGCAGCCGGAGATTTTCCCGGGCCAGTGGTTCATCATCGACAATCAATACTTTCATATCTCCTGCACCTCCGGCGGTAAACGGATAATTACCCGTGTGTAATTGTCAGTGTCATAGTCGACACACAGCCCGCAGCCATTGCCAAACCGCGCCCGCAGACGGCGGTCCACCAGCCCCATGCCCATGCCCTGCGATTTACCTGTCGGCGAGACAAATAGCCCGGCATTATCCTGTACCGAAATTTCCAGATACTCAGCTGACTGGCAGGCGGTGATGGTAACTTCTCCGGTCCCCGGCAGCTGGGACGTACCATGTTTGATGGCATTTTCTACCAGAGGTTGCAGGGTAAACGCCGGTAAACGATGATGACACAATGCTTCAGGGACCCGTAAATTCACCTTTAGCCGTGACTGAAAACGGGCCTGCTCAATCTGCAGGTAGGCATTTACGTGTTCCAGCTCATCGCCAAGAGTCGCGACTTCGGAACTGCGCTTAAGATTTTTACGGAAGAACGTCGACAAATACTGCACCAGCACCCCGGCACGCTGCCGGTCATTACGGATCACAGCCTGCAGAGTATTCAGTGCATTAAACAGAAAATGCGGATTCACCTGGGCATGCAGCAGTTTAATCTCAGCCTGTGCCAGCAGGGCTTTTTGTCGTTCATACTGACCGGCAAGGATCTGCGCTGACAGTAACCGGGCAATACCTTCGCCCAGTGTCCGGTTGATAGAACTGAATAAGCGGTTTTTCGCTTCGTATAACTTGATGGTGCCAATCACCTGCTGGTTTTCACCATACAAAGGGATCACCAGAGTTGAGCCCAGTTTGCACTGCGGATTCACGGAGCAGCAATACGGCAGTTCGTTACCGTCCGCATAGACCACTTCCCCCGTTTCAATGGCACGCCGGGTATAGTGAGAAGAGACCGGTTTCCCGGCGATATGATGATCATCACCGATCCCCGTAAAAGCCAGCAATTCCCGGCAGTCAGTAATCGCTACCGCCCCGATATCCAGTTGCTGATGCAGCACCCGTGCGACTTTTAGACTGTTTTCGCGGTTGAATCCCTGGCGCAATATGCCCTCAGTTTCTGCAGCCACCCGCAAGGCGGTAGCCGAAAAGGCAGAGGTATAGCGTTCAAACATTGCCCGTTTATCCAGCAGGATACGCATAAACAGCGCAGCACCGACCGTATTGGTAATAATCATCGGGGCGGCAATATGGCTCACCAGTTGCAGTGCTTCCGAAAAAGGCCGGGCAATTAACAGAATAATCAGCATTTGCAGAGCTTCCGCCAGCAGAGTCAGAGCCCCTGCCGTCAGCGGACTAAACAGTTTATCTGCCCGTCCGCGCCGGACCAGAATCCGGTGTAGCCCTCCCCCCAGTAAGCCTTCTGCCAGAGTGGACAGCATACAACTCAGGGCGGTCATCCCGCCAAGAGAATAACGGTGCAGACCGCCGGTCAGCCCCACCAGCCCGCCAACAACCGGCCCGCCGAGTAAGCCCCCCATTACCGCCCCAATGGCACGGGTATTAGCAATCGAGTCATCGATATTTAATCCGAAATAGCTGCCGAGAATGCAGAAAAAAGAAAAGGTGATATAACACAATAACTTATGAGGAAGTCTGACCGTCACCTGCAGTAACGGAATAAACAGCCGTGTTTTACTCATCAGCCAGGCGATTACCAGAAATACACACATCTGTTGCAGTAACTGTATAACTAACCGGAATTCATGCATACGGGATGCCCCGGGGGAGTGACAAAACCGCAGAATATCCTGTCCTGGCAGGAATTTCTTTGAATCAGCGCCGGAAACCGCTCACGGAAAAATATCCGTCATTCAGCCTCTGGTTCCGGTGATATATAGTTGAAAGACGACGACCGTTTCCAGTCACCGGTCATGTTATCCAGCCTGAACTCATCCGGGAGAAACTATATTATTCGCTGCTGCAGATTTAGTCTCTGTTTCCGCCTTTGCAGATAACGGGCAAGGCGGTAATCCTGCCGGTGTCTGAACTGGCATACAATTCCCCGCGCAACATGAAATGCAGCGTATTGCCGCTGAGGCCGGTTTTTCGGAAACCGTGTTTGCGATTCCGGTGCAGGGAGAGCCTGCCGGGGTCTGGCGGGTCCGTTATTTTTCTCCGGAAACCGAAGTGCCTTTCTGTGACCATGCCACCATTGCCACCACCGCGGTGCTGGTGCAACGCTTTGGTGCGGGGGAATATCAGTTTCAGTTAAATCAGGCCACCCTTCAGGTGTCGGCTGAACCCGACGCACAGGGCAACTGGCAGGCCGCTTACCCGCAGCCAGCCGGTCTAATCAGGATCGGCTACCGGCATCATGAGCCGGATATGCGTATCCCTCCGGCGTTGATCCATGGCGGAGCCGACCATCTGGTGCTGGCATTAAAAGAGCGCTCATCTCTGGCGGCAATGCGTTATTTTCAGCCCGCAGGCCGTGAACTGATGCGGCGCAACGGCTGGGTGACTATCCTGCTGGTCTGCGGGGAAGATGCACAGAAATTTTATACCCGTCACCCGTTTGCCTATGGCGATGTTTACGAAGATCCGGCTACCGGTGCAGCTTCGGCAGCATTTGCCGGTTATCTGCGCGACCTGCAGTGGTCACATAACGGCGCGATAGAAATTGTGCAGGGCGAAGATATGGGGATGCGCTCACGCATTTTTGCCGGAATCAGCGATCTGACAGGCAGTCCGATTGCCATATCAGGACAGGTGCGGCAACTTATGTAAATTGCCTTAACGATAACCTCATGAGAGTATCTGCGAAGCATTATAACGCTGTTTCCGTCCCGCCCTGCGGGCGGGATATTGGTTGTTATTCCCCCTGACGCTTCAGAAAGGATATTTCATGCCAGTCTGCTCCAAATGTCATCAGCACATGACTAATGATTACTGTTCTTCCTGTGCCGAAAAAGCCCGTGAAGCCGACAGACATCATAATCACGGCAATAACGCCGCGACTCCGGTAACCGGTGACCCGCGCCCGGAGAATAACCGGCCCCCGTTGCCTGCCGGTGACGCGGCTGGCGGAACACCGGTAAAAACCACCCCGCTGCCGCTGGATAATTTCGCCGCAAAATTTATTTATGCCCGCTGGGTACCTCTGGCACTGATGGCGTTACTGGCCTTTGAAATTGTCGCCAGCCTGAAGTTTTTACAGAGTTATCAGCACTATTATGGTTATGGCATTTTTACTCTGCCCTTTCCGCTGCTCTATGCCCCGCTGGTCATACTGCTGTTTATTAACCTGCTGATGATGTTCAGATTCCGCGAATTTCATCAGCAAAAAAGTACCCGCCGTGGTCACCCGACTTTTTGTCTGTTTGTCTTCTTCTGGTTCTGGTATATGCGCACCATCGGCCTGACCGTCGGTTTCTGGTTACTTCGCCATTTCTAACGTCTTTGCCGGTGGTATTCCCTGCTCTCCGCCAGCAATACCACTGGCCGGCTCTCTCTCCTTCGCCCCATGACAGTGCCCCCTGTAGCCGGCCTGCACCTTCAGGGTGCACAGCACCTCCCACGGGCGGTTCTCCGTCAGTCGGGTATCCTGCGGTTAAACAATAAGAATATTTTATAGTTAATCGCAAAAAGTGACTGGCACAGATATTGCTTTCTTATTTTACCGGTTGTTAAAAGGGACAATAATGAAAATCGCAATCTGGCAGGCACAAAGCAGTTACTGTGATTATGCGGCTAACCTGGCACGGCTGGCGGCGGCACTTCAACAGGCTAAATCACAACAGGCTGAATTACTGATCACACCTGAAATGTTTATGTCAGGTTATGTATTACAGCAGCATCTCCTTGCCATGGCAGATAGCTTCCCGCTGACAGAATTACTGGCCCTGGCCAGAGAGCGGCAAATGGCAATGATTGTTACCGGCCCGCTGGCAGAAGCAGGGCAGATTTTTAATGCCAGTTATTTTATCTCGGCACAGGGGGAGTTGCAGTGCGTATACCGGAAAACCCATCTGTTTGGTGAGCTGGATAAACGTCAGTTCAGCCCCGGCAATCAGCCGGTATGTATCACCCGCTATAAGGATCTGAATATTGCGCTACTGATCTGCTATGACGTTGAATTTCCTGAAACCGTCCGGGCTGCGGCCCGCGCCGGTGCCCATCTGGTGGCCGTCGCCACCGCGCAGATGAAGCCCTTCGATTTTGTTAACCGCCACCTGATTGCCACCCGTAGCTGGGAAAACCAGCTGTATATGGCCTATGTCAATCAAACCGGCCGTGAACAACACCTTGAATACGTCGGATTAAGCCTGGTCACTTCTCCTGACGGGGAGGTGCTTTGCCAGGCCAGCGAATCTGAAGAACAGTTGTTATATGCAGAAATTGATCCGTCACAGGTCACTGAGGCTCAGAAACAGAATCCGTACCTGAGTGATTTGCGGACAGACATACTATGAATAGTGTAATAATAAGTGCGAGGAATTCCGTATGACTGAGGCTAAAACACGTCAGAAAACCGCCAGACTGAGCGGAAACCTGGGCGTTGGCAGTATTGTATTTATGGTGATTGCCGCCGCCGCCCCGCTCACGGTGATCGGCGGTAATGTTCCGCTGGCGATCGGCATTGGTAACGGAGTCGGTGCACCGTTCGGTTTTCTTATTGCGTCGTTAATCTTGCTGGTGTTCGCCGTCGGGTTTGTCGCCATGACTCCCCATGTCAAAGAAGCCGGTGCCTTCTACTCTTATATCAGTCAGGGGCTGGGACTACGTGCAGGGATGGGTTCAGCCTATCTGGCGCTGGTCACCTATACGGCGATCCAGGCGGGTGTCTACGGTTATATGGGCTGGGCGGTGAATGATTTGGTGGTTCATTACGGGGGAACCGCGCATCCGTGGTGGATGTACTCGGTGCTGGCTATCGCGGCAGTCGCCATTCTCGGGTACCGCCATATTGACCTGAGTTCCAGAATTCTCGGTATCGCGTTAGTTCTGGAAATTGGCGTGGTGCTGATCATGAACTTTTCAATTCTGTCTGAAGGCGGTGCCCAGGGAGTCAGCCTGGTATCCTTTGAACCAAAAACAGCGTTTACTCACGGACTGGGAATGTCGGTATTATTCGCTCTGACCGGGTTTATCGGTTTTGAATCCACCGCTATCTTCCGTGATGAGTCACGTAACCCGGAGAAGACGATTCCCCGCGCGACCTATCTGGCAGTCATTATTATCGGTGTGTTTTATACTTTTTCAGCCTGGGCGCTGATTACCGGGGCCGGTTATACCCGCTCGGTGGCAGTGGCTAATGACACCTTAAACGGTACCGGCAATATGCTGCTGGATATTGCCCGTCAGTATAACGGTGCCCTGATGAGTAATGTGATCCAGGTATTACTGATCAGCAGTATTTTCGCCTGTGTGCTGAGTTTCCATAATGTGTTATCCCGCTATCAGTACGTATTAGCCGGTCAGGGGTTTATGCCAAAATTTTTGTCGGCGGTGCACGGTGAGCATAAGTCACCCTGTAATGCCTCACTGGCTCAGTCGGCCACCGCCCTGTTGCTGATCACAGTGTGCGCAGCCTGTAAACTGCAGCCGCTGACCCAGGTGTTTGGTTATATGGCCGCCGTATCGACGGTCGGTATTGTACTGCTGATGCTGCTGACCAGTGTGGCTGTGGTGGCATTTTTCAAAAAGAATACAGCACTGGCCGCCGGCAAACACTGGCGTACCCGCATTATTCCGGCGATATCCGTGCTGGCACTGTCTGTATCACTGATTATGGTGTTATCTAACTTCACCACCCTGACCGGCGGCAGTATGTTTATCAGTACATTACTGGCGATTATCCCGGTTGCAGCCCTGGTGACTGGCTATTCGGTGATTAATAAACGTCAGATTCTGGTCGCCAGTACTAACACCTGACCCTGCCAGCACCGCCTGATGTACAACTGACACAGCCAGCACCACGCTGGCTGTGTCATATCCCCGCGTCTTAACCTTCCGATCCCCCCACCGCACACGACAAATAACCTGCAGTCCGGCCCCCTCAGAGAAAAACATCGTTAATTATTCATTTTTTTTGAATGACATCAGCAGAATGATTAGATTTCGTTCAGTCAGCAGTCAGCGTAATCTTCTGTTTATCGGGACAACATCCCACTGTATAAACAAGATTACCCTGAGGAACACACCATGAAAGCTATCAAAAATATTGTTGCTGTTATTGCCTTTTCTGTTATCTCCGGCGCAGCCTTTGCTCAGACCATTACTGCCACAGCCTCCACTCTGGATGGTGCAGAAGCAAAAATTGCGGCACAGGCCAGCGCAGAAGGTGCCCGTTACAATATTACCGAAGCGTCTGCCGGTAACCGGATACATATGACCGCAGAGCTGAAAAAATAATCAGTGACGGGGGCTGCTAAAAGGCCGCCCGTAACGGCGGCCGGGGAACAAAAAACTGAACAGATCGCCGATCAGCGGTGCGTTTTTTCGAACGCTTTAAAACCGTCTTCAATGGTCGGGATAATGTCTGCAATTTCAAAGTACGGGGTGGTAATTAATTCAGAATCACGCAATCTTTCGATGGAAAAATAAAAAGACTGCATATCTTCGGCCTGGAACATTGCCACATCCGTACAACGGGTAGTAAACGCCTCCGCATCAAACATTCTTAAACTCACCTTACCGTCACTCAGTACATCGGCCAGTACCTTATCCGCAATACGGTTTCTCTCGCTGCGGGCCAGCCGCAGCCATGCAGGGGTGGTTTTTAACAGCACAAAAACAGTGATCATTATCGCCTCAGATATTCAGTATTTTTCACAGATTATCATCACGTTATTACAACCTTAGCAGCACGAGGGTGCATTTTTGTAACCGTTAATGTCACCGTCTGATAGCCCCGTCACTTATTTCCGGCCCCGGTGGCGGTCACAACAATATCAGCCGGTGACCGGTGGCCGGGCGCAGCAACAGCACTGTCAGAAACGCTTCGCTGGCCGGAGCATAAATAAAAGATAAAAAAACCTTGCTAATTTTTTACCGCTATGGATTAATAGCGCCATCGGTTTGTAAAACAGACCTTATGAAAGCAGTTTTAGTAAAGCAGTCTTCAGTTCAGGTGTTATCTACAGATACCCTCCTTTGCGAGTCTCCTCCTAAGTGCCCAATAAGTAACTCTCGAATAACAGGCCATCATCGCCGCAGTTAGTGGCTCATCAATTAAGGAAGTATCTATGTCTGACAAAATGACTGGTTTAGTAAAATGGTTTAACTCTGATAAAGGTTTTGGCTTTATCACCCCGAACGACGGTACCAAAGATGTGTTCGTACACTTCTCTGCTATCCAGAGCGACAGCTACAAAACTCTTGATGAAGGCCAGAAAGTTTCCTTCACCATTGAAAACGGCGCGAAAGGCCCGGCAGCAGGTAACGTTACCCCGCTGTAAGCCGCGCTGATTATCAGTGATGTTTACAATAGCGATGACGGTAAAGACCTGAGCAGATAAACCCGCTGATAGTAAAAGAAACCCGCCCCGTGCGGGTTTTTTATTGCCTGAAATTTATCCGCAAGGGCCGCCGGATATCTGCCGGGTTGTAGCGCGGTCTGGCCCCGCTTCACCCGTATATGACAGAGGCAACAGCCTGATGGCTGACTGCAGGGATCATATTCATTTCGGGGCAATGACAGACTGGTAATGCCGGCAGCGCGTGTAACCATGCCCGCCAGTAGGATACGGCAGAGAAAACCCGACATACGGTTCAGGGTAGTCCGGGGTTTCTTCCGCCAGCACTATCGGGTCGCGGCTAACCGTCCGGCATTCATCATCACAGAACGATCACACATATGGTCGATAACATCAGGATCATGGCTGACCAGTACCATTGTCAGTTGATTTTCCTGTCTGAGATCATTCAGTAAATTAAGTATTTCAGCCTGTACCGACATATCCAGCGCCGAAGTGGGTTCATCGAGCAGTAAGATTTTCGGCTGCAGTAACAGGGCACGGACAATCGCCACCCGCTGACGCTGCCCGCCGGATAACTGATGGGGATAACGGTCAATCAGGCTGGTATCCAGACCGGCCTGCCGGAACCCGTGCATAATCCGATCATCAATAGCATCCAGTTTCAGCCGTTTGAGAGGTTCCGCGAGCGTCCGCCGCAGCCGGTGACGCGGATGCAAAGAGGCGTAAGGATCCTGAAATACCATCTGTACATCACGGCGTAACTGGCCGGTAAATTCTTCGCCCGCCCGTACGGCCGTGCCTGCCAGAGTCATTTGCCCTTGCCAGTGGGGATTAAGACCAGCCATAACCCAGAGCAGGGATGATTTTCCGCAACCGGAAGGTCCGACCAGACCGAAACACTCCCCCGCGCCAATACTGAGGCTGGCGTCTGTCACTACCTGCCGCAGCTGATACCCGTCAGGATGAAATACACTGACCCCGTTCAGCCGGATAACACTCATGATAATACCTCCAGTGCGGCACGATCTAATGTAGGTAAACGCTTACCTTTGGTTGTCAGCCCGGGGCGACAGGCCCACAGAGTACGGGTATAAGGATGGCTGGCATGGGCTAACTCTGCCGCAGGCAGTGTATCGAGCAGCTGTCCCTGATACATCACCATCACCCTCTGACAATGGTCTGCCACCTGTTGCAAATCGTGACTGATCAGCAGCAGCCCCATATTACGCCGGGAAACCAGTTCACGGATCAGGGCCAGCACCTGATCTCGCATCCGGTGATCGAGGGCAGAGGTGGGTTCATCCGCAATCAGAAATTGCGGATCGGTGATCAGGGCTATAGCCAGCATAATACGCTGCCCCATCCCGCCCGAAAGCTGATTCGGGTAGCGTTTCATCAGTTGTTGCGGGTTTGGCAGCCCGACAGCATCCAGCATAGCGGTCACTTTTTCTCTGCGCTGACGACGGTTCAGAGAACCGTGTAATATCAGGGGTTCTTCCACTTGCCAGCCAATCGTCTGTGCCGGATTCAGGGCGTATTTCGGGTCCTGCATCACCATAGATAGCTGGCTGCCGCGCAACCGGCTCCAGTCACCGGCCGACAGGTGCAATGCATCCTGCCCTGCGATTGTCAGTTGACGGGCATCCGCTTTAAGCCCTGCCGCCAGTAATCCCATCAGGCTGCGTGCCGTCAGTGACTTTCCGGATCCGGACTCTCCCACCAGCGCGACACGCTCTTTGCCTAAGCAGAAAGAGAGGTTGTTCACCAGCGGCCGCCCTTCCGGCAACACAATAGATAAGTGATCGGCAATAATGAAGGGTGTCGGTTCAGTTGTCATGTCGGCTATCCAGTCGGTCTCGCAGACCGTCCCCGATAAAATTAAAGGTCAGGCTGGCCAGCAAAATAGCGCCGCCCGGCGCTGCGGCTACCCACCACTGATCAAAAATCACTTTGCCGCCTTCTGCGACCATTGAGCCCCATTCTGCCGCAGGGGGGCGAACCCCCATTCCCAGAAAACCGAGTCCGGCGGCAGACAAAATAATCCCGCCGAGGCTGAGGGCGGCACGCACTACCGCCCCCGGTAAACAGAGCGGTAAAATATGGCCGAGCAGTAACGGCAAACCGCGTATTCCCTGCATCCTGGCGGCAGCAAGGTAATCACTGCGCCGCAAGCGCTGTGTTTCGGCACGGGCCTGACGGGCAAACGGTGGCCAGCTGGTCAGGGCGAGAGCCAGTGCGCCGTTCAGTAACCCCGGGCCAAGTACCGCCACCATCGCCAGGGCGATGACCAGACTTGGCAGTGATAAAAAGATATCGGTGATACGCATCAGGATCTTTTCAGCCCAGCCTCCCGCATAACCGGCCACCATGCCGACAGCCATTCCGGCCGGGACAGTTAACAGCAGGATAAAAATAATTAATACCAGCGTCGGACGTGTTCCGTAAATCACACGGGAAAGCAGGTCCCGACCGAAGCTGTCAGTACCAAACCAGTGGAGTGCTGACGGCGGCAGCAAGCGTCCGGCCATCTGCTGGGCATCAGGGTCAAACGGAGCGATCCACGGTGCAAAGATCGCCGTCACTACCAGCAGAGTTAATAATCCGCAGCCGGTCACCAGTAAAAAAGGAATTTTCCGCCGCGACGGGGTTGCAGATAAGCGGTGAGATAAATCAGTCATCGTGTTGCGGGATCCGTGAGCCAGACTAATGCATCAGTCAGTGCATTGATCAGAATAAAACAGGTACCTATCACTAAGGTTGTCCCAAGGATCGCCGGGAAATCAGAAGCAAACAGCGCATTAGTCAGATAGCGTCCCATGCCCGGCCATGAGAATACACTCTCTGTTAATACAGATCCTTCCAGTAAGGAAACGTAAGAGAGCATAATGACCGTGATTAATGTTCCGCGGGTATTCGGCAGCAGGTGATGCCAGATAATACGCCAGCGGCCCGCCCCTTTGGCCAGTGCCAGGGTGACATATTCTTTATTATTTTCTTCTAATAATGCGGCACGTAACAGGCGTGTCACTGACGCGGTGGATAATAACCCGAGGATCGCCACCGGCAGCCACAAGTGGGCCAATGCATTGATAAACATTTCACGATCACCGGATAACCAGCTGTCGAGCAGGACAATGCCCGTTTTCGGTTCCAGCGTATAAGTATACAGGTCATCCAGCTGACCGGGCCCGGCTGACCAGTGTAATACGGCATAAAATAGCAGTAAGCCCAGTAAACCGAACCAGAAGACAGGCACCGAGTATCCCAGCAGAGAAATAATCCGTGCCAGGTGGTCAAGCCAGCTTTTCGGACGCCATACAGAGAGCAACGCCAGACCAATTCCGCACACCGACCCGACAATCAGCGCACAGGTCGCCAGAGAAAATGTCGCCGGAAAGGTGCGCAGTAAATCACTGAGGACTGGCTGACCAGTGCTCTGTGAAATGCCCAGATTTCCCCCGGCCAGCTGCCGCAGATACTCGAGGAACTGCACAGGCAGTGACTGGTCCAGTCCCAGCTGATGCCTGATCTGCCCATAGGTCGATGCACTCGCATGGTCGCCCGCCAGCTGTAATACGGGATCGACCGGTGAAAGATGAGACAGCGTGAAGGTAAACGCCAGTAATCCGAGCAGTGTTACCACCAGTGATAACAGATTACCGGCGAGGCGCTGTATCAGCCGCCTCAGCCCCGCAGCGCGACTCGGGGGTTGCGCTGTGGTCACCATTACTTTGTCACCCGGTTGTAGTACACCATGTCCGGGTTCATTCCCTGCTGATAACCTTTCAGATTATTACGCAGGGCAATTAGCTGACGCGCCTGTAAGCCGATCACATAAGGTGAGTTTTTCAGTACCTGACGTTGTAGCTTCTGATACATCGCCGCGCGCTGCTGGTTGTCACTCAGCGCCACTGCCTGCCGGGTTTCAGCCGTCAGTTCAGGAATATCCCAGCCGGCACGTTCAGCCAGGGTGCTGCTGCCATCCTGCGGGTTTGATGCAAATGCTGCCGCATTACTGTTCGGATCGAAGTAATCAGGGCCCCATGAGGTCACGGTTGCATCGAATTTATGGCTGGAAATTTTCGAGGTGATTTCACTGCTGATCCCCGGGATAAGGGTGACTTTCACCCCCCCTTTGGCAAAACTGGCCTGTAATGCCTGGGCAATATCCAGATAAGGTGGCTGATTATTCACAATCAGGTTAAAGCTGATATTTTTCAGCCCGGCTTTTGCCAGAATCGCTTTCGCCTTTTCCGGATCATAGCTGTACGGGTTGTCTTTTAATGCCCCCAGATAACCATCCGGTAAGAATGTCTGATGAACCGAGAACTGGCCACGTAGCAGATCATCCGCAATACCTTTATAGTCAAAAAGATAACGGGATGCTTCGAGGAACGCAGGATTACTCAGCACCGGAGAGGCTTTGAGGTTAAATAACAGGTAGTAGAGTGAGGCAATCGGCACTGCTACTGGCTTGACTGAAGGCTGGTGTTGTAATGCACTGAACTGGTCACTGCCCAGGTTACGGGCAATATCCGCATCCCCCTGTTCAACCAGCAGCACCCGGGTAGCAACTTCCGGAACGTTTTTGATCAGTACATTCTTCAGCTCAGGTGGCCCTGCCGGAGAGTCAGGATTGGCAGTCATTAACAGTACTTCATGGGGAATATAGCGGCGGATCTGATAAGGGCCGCTGCCGGCAGAATGGGTATTCAGCCATTGATGACCAAAATCCCCCGCGGTCTGATGACTGTCCGCTAATTTTTCATCGACCACTGATGCCACCGGTGCCGAAAGCAGGCTCAGGACAAAGGACGGGCTGACATCCGCCGTCCAGTGGATAGTGACCTGATTATCACTGACTTTTGTCAGCTGGCTGTCGATATTCTTTGCATTCCAGCCTAGCTGAGTAAGGATAAACGACGGTTCCAGATTTAATTTCACCACCCGTGACAGAGAGAACATGACGTCCTCCGGACGGACAGGATTACCACTGGCAAACCTGGCACCGTCACGCAACGTGAAAGTCAGGCTACGATTATCGGCACCCGCTTTCCAGGAAGATGCCAGCGTCGGACGTAAATCAACAGGATTTTCCGGGTCCGATTGCAACAGGCGCTGATACAGGCTGTTAAAGGATTGCACGGTAGAAAGTTCAAACCCCTGAGCAGGGTCGAAGCTGATGGCATCATCCAGCGACTGGGCAACCACCAGCGTATCGGGAGGTGTTGCACTGAAAGCGGCCATTGAGGTTGCCATCATCGCCAGTGCGAGGACGGTTAACGTTTTTTTCATCTGATTTCCTTGCTGAGCACTGACCGTACGCCTGACCGGAAACCCGGTGTCCCGCGGCAGGATGTCAGTTGTTATTCTTTATTGTTATATATAAAGGGTTACTTATCACTCCAGTAATCTATCGGATTTTTTCCACCCCTGCCAGTCCCGGATAACAGAAAATCCGTCGCCGGAAACAGCGGGGTAACAAGGCTGTCGGTACGCACGGATACTGAGCCGATACTGCGGCCTGGTTGAATAAATCAAACGCCGGACGGATATTTCTGTAGCAGAGCGGGTTTTCAAACGTACCTGTTTTCGTCAGTTTATTCAGCGCAAACACCGTGACCAGAGGTTATGGTAAGCAGAACAGTTTTAGCTCCGGACACTTTCTGAGGTTTCCGTTTTTTCATTTCCCGTACTTCATTCAGTGTTCTGAACAGATAAAAATCCAGTATTTCAGTCCGGTATGTCCGGTAAGTGTCAAGGTAGTTGTCACCCCCGGTTAATTTAAGCCGCCTGTTTTTCCCGTTCCGGGTTCAACGTTACCGGACCTTCAGGCTGCCAGTTTCTCGTTTTACCTGACCACCGTTCAGGATGTATTTTCTGTGCCTGACGGTACAGTTCATCCCGTT
>NZ_JAERJP010000014.1:111859-112615 GCF_018257575.1 Tatumella sp. JGM91
GGCTGCCAGTTTCTCGTTTTACCTGACCACCGTTCAGGATGTATTTTCTGTGCCTGACGGTACAGTTCATCCCGTTGTTTCAGGAGCCTGTGGTCTTCTCCGCGATGTCGTTCTGCCGGCGTCACATAGCGTATTCCGCTATGGCGATGCTCTTCGTTATACCATCGGGTAAATTTTTCCACCCACTGACGGGCATCCGACAGTGTTCTGAACCCCGATGACGGCCACTGCGGCACATACTTNCAGTTCGTGCAGTTTCATCTGCAGCGTCTGTGATTTCATCGCTGCGCCGTTATCTGCATGCAGTACCAGCGGATGCCGCCAGCAGCCTTCACGCATGACACTGCGCTGCATTAAAGCGGCAGCCTGTTCACCGCTTTCTGTCTCATGCACTTCATAACCCGTGATTTTCCGGCTGTACAGGTCGGTTATCATATACAGNCGCACCACCGACGGTAACCAGGTGATATCCCATGACCAGACCTGACAGGGCCCGCTGGCCGTATAGGTTGTCGGGACTGCGGCCTTTTGCTGACACTGAGGGTAAACTCCCCAGCTTCTCAGCGTTTTAATAACGCGCATTTCTGATGTGCTGAAGCGCATAATATACACCCGGAGTTTATCCGGCGCTGAAAACCCACTCAGAATACTTTTATTGGGCGATTACCATTTAACCGGACACCCTCAGTGTCAGCATAGTTGTCACCCCCTCTGAAAAATCAATCTGAGGACATGGAGTGACACATGAAACGTATT
>NZ_JAERJP010000015.1 GCF_018257575.1 Tatumella sp. JGM91
GCCATGCCCATCGGGGCACCCGGGTGACCGGATTTGGCTTTTTGCACAGCGTCCATACTGAGGGCACGGATCGCATTGGCGAGTTCTTTATGTGAGGGCATAGGTAGCTCCGGCTGATTTAAAAATAAGTAACAGAGTTAAAGTCGGGCGGCCAGCATATCTTCCAGTCTTTGCTGGTCAATGGCGAACTGACGGATACCTTCAGACAGTTTATCTACCGCCATTGCATCCTGATTATGTTGCCAGCGGAATTCATCTTCAGAGAGCGGGGCCGGCTGGTGAAATGCTTCCACCGGCGGCCGCAGTTTTTGTACCACCGGTACCTGACTGTTTTTCAGCGCCTGTAATAATGCCGGAGCAATAGTCAGGCGGTCACAGCCTGCCAGTGCAAGAATTTGTTCCGTATTACGGAAGCTGGCACCCATAATGATGGTGGTGTAACGGTGCTTTTTATAATAGTCGTAAATACTGCGTACGGATTTTACTCCCGGGTCCTGGTCTGCCTGATAAGGTGACAGAGGAGTACGGCTGTGGTGCCAGTCATAAATGCGGCCGGCAAAAGGAGAGATCAGATAAACGCCGGCTTCTGCACAGGCTCTTGCCTGAGCAAATGAGAACAATAGGGTCAGATTACAATTGATACCGTTCTGTTCCAGTTCCTCTGCGGCTTTAATTCCTTCCCAGGTGGATGCCAGTTTTATCAGTATCCGCGAACGGTCAATCCCCTGATCTTCATACATCCGCAGCAGTTTTTCGGCTTTTGCTACACACATACCACGGTTAAAAGACAAACGGGCATCTACTTCAGTCGAAACTCTGCCGGGAATGTTTTTCAGAATTTCCACACCGAGATTGACGGCAACGCGATCACTGGCATTAATGATCCGTGTTTCGGTATTCCCCCCTTGCCGACGGGCGTAATCGATAGCTTCGTCGATCAGATGGCGGCAGGCAGGTAATGTGGCTGCTTTTAGTACCAGAGAGGGATTGGTGGTAGCGTCCTGCGGCTGGTAGTCACAAATTGACTGAAAATCGCCGCTGTCAGCGACTACTGTTGTAAATTGTTTTAATGCATCAAGCGGGTTCATGCAGCGTTCTCATTCTTTCTAAAGCAGTTATTCCATCGGTGACGGAACAATTGGTAACAGGAATTTAACACTGTGCCGGAATTTATCGGGGAAGAAAATACGTTTTCTCCGATAATAGCGACAGGTAACACCATGAAACAGGCCAAAAAAAGGCAGGGGCGGGAGAATCATTGCTAAATATTCTCCCGTGTACAGGGATGGCAGGCTATACCCAGTCTTTTACAGGCAGGAATTTTTCATACAGCTCTGCTTCGGCAGAACCTGCAGACGGCTGGTAGTTATATTCCCAGCGTACCTGGGGGGGCATCGACATCAGAATAGACTCAGTTCTGCCCCCGGTTTGTAAACCAAACAGGGTGCCACGGTCCCAGACCAGATTAAATTCAACATAACGGCCGCGACGATAAAGCTGAAACTGCCGTTCACGTTCACCCCAGGTCAGGGCGTTACGCCGTTCGACAATCGGCAAATAGGCGTCGGTAAAACCGGTGCCTACGGCGCGGGTAAAAGCAAAACACTGGTCAAAGTCAGGGGTATTCAGATCATCAAAGAACAGACCGCCGATACCCCGCTGTTCGTTGCGGTGACGCAGATGAAAATAGTCATCACACCATTTTTTATAACGCGGGAAGAGGTCATCTCCGAAGGGCTGACAAATATTTCTGGCCGTCTGGTGCCAGTGAACCGCATCTTCGGTGAAACCGTAGAATGGTGTCAGGTCAAAGCCACCGCCAAACCACCAGATGGGGTCAGCGTCGGGTTTCTCGGCAATAAAAAAGCGCACATTGGCATGACTGGTGGGGATATAAGGGCTATGGGGATGAATAACCAGCGATACGCCCATGGCTTCAAAACTGCGACCAGCCAGTTCCGGCCGGTGAGCCGTGGCTGAGGCTGGCATATTCTCACCGTAAACATGAGAGAAATTAACGCCAGCCTGTTCGAATATCGCGCCATCTCGCAGTACACGGGAACGTCCGCCACCGCCGGCTTCCCGTTGCCAGGCATCTTCCGCGAATCCTCCGGAGCCGTCGGCAGCTGCCAGTTTTTGACAGATTTGGTCCTGTAATGAGAGCAGGAACTCCTTGACCTTATGTTTGTCGGGAACGTTCATATCACATCATTTATTGTGGGGTTTTGCTGATTATACCTAACTTATCCGGCGATTGTGGATAGCGGATTCATTATAATAATTTACAATCCCTGCGGTAATGGCGGTGGCAATTTTATGGCGGAAAACCGCAGAACCCAGCAGTTTTTCTTCTGCCGGATTGGTAATAAACGACGTTTCGACCAGAACCGAGGGGATAGACGGCGATTTTAATACGGCAAATGCCGCCTGTTCCGTGTGCTGACTGTGTAAATGGTGTACCGGCCTGATTTTATCCAGCACATGTTTACCGAGTGTCAGACTGTTTTTGATGGTATTGGTCTGGACTAAATCGAACAGAATCTGTTGCAGGTAGTGATCTTTCTCCTGCACTTTGAGTCCGGCGACATCATCGGCAGCGTTTTCCCGTTCAGAAAGATAACGGGCCATGGCGCTGGTCGCGCCGCGATTGGATAGCGCAAATACCGAAGCCCCGTGTGCCTCCGGGCTGGTGTAACCGTCAGCATGAATTGACATAAACAGGTTGGCGCCGTGCTGGCTGGCAATTTCCACCCGCTGATACAGAGGAATAAAATGGTCACTGTCGCGGGTGAGCCGGACTTCAATATGAGGATGGTCGTTGAGTAGCTGACGAATGGTGCCGGCAATTTCCAGTACCACATGTTTTTCCATGGAGCCTTCTTCACCGACCGCCCCCGAATCAATGCCACCATGTCCGGGGTCAATCATAACGATAAATTTACCATTACTCACGGGTTTTGCCGGCTGGGCGACGGGCTTGATGGTATGTTCCCGGGCTAACACACCACGCGGGGAAAGTACCGCTAATGCCAGACCGGATAAGAGTAACTGGCGGCGATTTACCAGTCGTTTCAGCGGGGATAATTTTTTCATCAGCACTTCCATCGTCATCCGGAGAGTTAGTTTAGATCAACATTCCATTGTTATATCGTAACATTCGGAGGATTGCGACAAGGCAAATATTTCAGCCTTTTACCGGGTGTTTCAGTTCTGTTCTTTACAAAAGGCAGATTTTTCTGCTTTTGTTCACCTCTCAGGGTTGCAGATAAAGGGGAAAACGCCATAATCTGCCCATATCTCAACGACAGAGGCCTCGCGATGGAAATTCGTGGATTTCGCCAGGAAGACTTTGATGAAGTCATCACCCTCTGGGAGCGCTGTGATTTACTGCGTCCCTGGAATGATCCTGAAATGGATATAGAAAGAAAAATGCACCATGATCCGGACCTGTTTCTGGTGGCAATCGCCGGCGGACAGGTGGTGGCAACCCTGATGGGGGGGTACGACGGCCACCGTGGGTCTGTATATTATCTGGGGGTTGACCCTGATTTTCGTGGCCGCGGGTTTGCTAATGCACTGATGAACCGGCTGGAAAAGAAACTGATTGCCCGCGGCTGCCCGAAGATCAATCTGATGGTGCGTGAAGAGAACGATATCGTACTGGGTTTTTATGAAAAACTTGAATACGAAATTGTGGATTCGCTGATTTTAGGCAAACGACTGATTGAAGATCGTGAGTACTGAGCATCAGCGTAGTGATACGGTTTAGTCCGTTCTGACAGGGTGTCTGGTGTATTTTGATCGATTATTCTCCCGAAAATTATGACAATAAAGGGCAACTGCGGTTGCCATTTTTATTCTGGCTGATCCTGATATTTCAGGCACGTACCTGGATAGTGTTAGTGGTTGCCGGTGCATCCCGGCAACAGGGGGAAACCCTGCTGAATTTATTTTATCCGGATACGCAGGGTTTTTACCCTGGTCTGGCGCTGGGACTGAGTGCGGTTGCGGCATTTTTCCTGAGCGGTTACCGGCGGCGTTTTCCTGTGTTATGGAGAGGCTGGCGCTGGTTATTAGTTGCCTGCTCGCTGGTGACTTTTGGCTGGCAGTGCTCACAACTGAGTTATGTATTGTTACAACAGTCTCCGTTACCATTAATTTTACTCATATTTGATCTGCTGTCGGCCTGCTGGTTGCTGACCAGCCGCCGGCTGAAAGACTGTTTTGTTCCGGAATTCCCGGCAGAAGAATAAACTTTTTGCGGTTTTATCACTCCAATCCGGCATTAGCTTATTGCGAAAGGGACAGAAATAGCGATGAAATTACTGAAAACCACACTGCTTAGCGGAGTGATCTTACTGTCAGGCTGTGCCGGCAGCGGAAATCATGATGTCTCCGGCAATGATCCTGTCAGATGGTGGAACCCACTGAGCTACTCCTGGTCATCGGCATTACCCTGGCACTGGTTTGGTGCTTCAGCCACTGTCAGCGAACAAGGTGTTGGCGGATTAACCGGGCTGACGCCGATGACCGAAGCCGGAATCAGTGAGGCGCTGGGCAGCGACTATCAATTGCGGCAGGGGATGCGTACAGAAAACGGCGATATTGTCACTTTCTGGCAGGCGTTACGTGACGGGCAGGTGATGCTGGTTATTCAGGGGCAAAGCACAGTGTCACGTATCGATGTATCTGATCCGGCGATTACTTCGGCCAGCGGCGTGAAAACAGGCAGTAAATTTTCTGAGGTCTACACCCAGGCCTTTGGTCACTGCCAGCCGCTGGAAAACGGAGAGCAGGTCAGTTGTCAGGCACCGGACAGCCAGCATATACGGTATATTTATCAGGGTGAGTGGCACGGACCGCAGGGGATTATGCCGGCAGATGAAACACTGAAAAACTGGACCCTGACCCGCATTGTCTGGCAGCAATCGCTGTCTGGCGGAGTATAATCCCTTGCTTTGATAAAGGTTATGTTAATGAATTTCCGGTATCATAGGGATATGAACAGAGACATTGATTTTACTGACTATCGGAGATACAGACAGTGACGGACTATCAGAGTGGTATTTTGCCGGAGCATTGCCGTGCCGGCCTGTGGCTGGAGGGCGCGTTTAACGGTGATTTAGCGCAGGCAGGGATGCAAATCCGCGAGTATCTCTCGCGGCAGAAAGCCCTGCAGCAAAAATACCCCGATGCGCGGCTGGGCAGTGTTATTGCCTTTGGTGCTGCACTGTGGCGTGATTTGAACGGTGTTTCAGCCTCTGCGCCTGAGCTTAAAGATTTCCGGCCGCTGGGTAAAGGTATGGCTCCGGCAACGCAGCGCGACGTACTGATTCATATCCAGTCCCAGCGACAGGATGTGAACTTCTCTCTTGGACAGATTGCGATGGAACTGCTGGGTCCGCTGATGGATGTCAGTGAAGAAACTCAGGGGTTTCGCTGGGTTGAAGACCGTGATCTGAGTGGTTTTGTTGATGGCACCGAAAACCCGAAAGGTGAGAAGCGTCAGCAGGTTGCCATTATTGCCGACGGAGAAGATGCCGGTGGCAGTTATGTGTTTACTCAGCGCTGGGAACATAACCTCACCTCATGGCATAAACTGCCGGTCGCGAAGCAAGAAGCAATCATCGGACGTACCAAAGACAGCAACGAAGAATTACCCGCGGATACTCGTCCGGTCACTTCTCACCTTAGCCGTGTCGACCTCAAAGAGAATGGTGCCGGGCTGAAAATTCTGCGCCAGAGTCTGCCTTATGGCACCGTCAGCGGCACGCATGGGCTCTATTTTATTGCTTACTGTGCACGGTTGCACAATATTGAGCAGCAATTACTGAGCATGTTCGGCGAAAGCGATGGTAAATATGACGGGCTATTGCGTTTTTCAAAGCCGGTTAGCGGCAGTTATTTTTATGCCCCGTCATTGTCACAATTATCTGCACTATAAACCGTTCCCCCGGGGTACAGGTCGGCGGAGTCGGTCCGCTGACCTGACTATTCCCGCGATCATTGCCTGATAGTATTTATCTGACAGCCCTTATGCGTTTTTATGCTTTTAAAGCAATAATCGGTATATAAAACCGCTACAGCTTTGCCCTGAGAAATAAATACACTAATTATGCGGCTAACAGCGGCCGCGTTTGTGTTCAGGGGTAAGTTAATGAAGGTAAAGGGTAAAAAACGGGTCAGTGGGGTACTGCTGATACTGTTTACTGCCGGTGCAGCACATGCCACCACTCTGCTTAACAGTTCTTACGATGTTTCCCGTGAGTTATTCGCGGCGCTGAATCCGCTTTTTATCGCCCAATGGGATCAGGCGCATCCGGCTGACAAACTCACCATTCGTCAGTCTCACGGCGGTTCGTCGAAACAGGCACTGGCTATTCTGCAGGGGCTGAAGGCGGATGTCGTTACCTATAATCAGGTCTCTGACGTACAAATACTGCATGACCGGGGCCAGCTGATCCCGGCCAACTGGCAACGTCGTTTACCTGATAATAGTTCTCCTTTTTACTCCACCATGGCTTTTCTTGTCCGCAAAGGGAACCCGAAAAATATCCATGACTGGTCAGATCTGACCCGCAGTGGTCTTCAGTTGGTATTTCCTAATCCGAAAACCTCCGGCAATGGCCGTTATACCTGGCTTGCGGCATGGGGAGCAGCAGCAAAAGCCGATGGAAATACGCCGACGAAAACGGAGGCCTTTATGCGCCGTTTTGTGAATAATGTCGCGGTATTCGATACAGGAGGCCGTGGCTCGACCACTACCTTTGCCGAACGTGGTATCGGTGATGTCCTGATAAGTTTTGAATCGGAAGTAAATAATATTCGTCAGCAGTATCCGGCCTCGCAGTTTGAGGTTGTGGTACCGCAGACCAATATTCTGGCAGAGTTTCCGGTGGCCCGGATAGACCGAAATGTCGCCGCAGATGGTAATGCTGAGGCGGCCAGCCAGTATCTCCGGTTCCTGTACAGTCCGCAGGCACAGAAAGTCATCACCAGTTTCTACTACCGCGTCAACAACCCTCAGTTAATGGCCGAAAATAAATCCCGCTTCCCGCAGGTGTCATTGTTTCGTGTTGAAGACCTGTTTGGCAGCTGGGAGAGGGCGATGCAGACCCAGTTCGCCAGTGGCGGGGAATTCGATAAATTGCAGTCAGCAGGACATAAGTAATGAAACAAATGCGTCATAAACGGGTATTACCCGGATTTGGTTTAAGTCTGGGCACCAGCCTGTTTTTTACCTGTCTGATTCTGTTACTCCCGATGAGTGCGTTAGTGATCCAGTTGTCAAAAATGACCTGGGCTGACTACTGGCATGTAGTGACCGAACCAGAATTAGTCGCAGCCTATAAAGTGACCCTATTATCGGCCGCACTGGCATCGGCTTTTAATGCCGTATTTGGCATGCTGATGGCCTGGATTCTGACCCGTTATACTTTTCCGGGAAAAACCCTGCTGAACGGGCTGATGGATTTACCTTTTGCTCTGCCCACCGCAGTCGCCGGTCTGACCCTGGCCGGTTTATTTTCCACCACTGGCTGGTACGGGCAATGGCTGGCACAGTTCGGGATTAAAGTTTCCTATACCTGGCTGGGCATCGCGGTAGCAATGGCATTTACCAGTATACCTTTTGTGATCCGTACCGTTCAGCCGGTGCTCGAAGAGCTGGGGCCGGAATATGAAGAAGCGGCAGAAACCCTCGGTGCACGGCCCTGGCAGGCTTTTTACCGCGTTATTCTTCCCGAACTTGCGCCGTCACTGCTGGCCGGGACCGCTCTGTCGTTTACCCGCAGCCTGGGCGAATTTGGTGCAGTGATCTTTATCGCCGGCAATATTGCCTGGAAAACTGAGGTTATCTCGCTGATGATTTTTATCCGCCAGCAGGAATTCGACTTCCCGGCATCCAGCGCGATTGCTTCAGTTATTATGGCGGCATCACTGGTGCTGCTGTTTGGGATTAATGTGCTGCAAAGCCGCTATGGCCGTCGTTTAGGGGGGCACTGATGACTGAAGTTACTACGCAGCCGCTGCGGGCCAGAAAATCGTTTCACCCGGGCCGTTTACTGCTGATGACTGCCGGGATATTGCTGTCTGTGCTGATGCTGGTGGTACCGCTGATTTCGATTTTCTGGGAAGCGCTGGGTAAAGGCATCGTTGCTTCCCTGGATAACCTGGCAGACCCGGATATGCTGCATGCAATCTGGATGACAGTGATGATCGCCTTAATCACAGTACCGGTGAATCTGGTGTTCGGTACTCTGCTGGCCTGGCTGGTCAGCCGGTTTAATTTCCCTGGCCGGCAATTATTACTGACATTATTTGATATTCCATTCGCAATTTCGCCGGTGGTGGTGGGGCTACTGTATTTGCTGTTCTGGGGAATTAATGGCCCTGCGGGACACTGGCTGGATGCGCATAATATTCAGGTCATGTTTGCCTGGCCGGGGATGGTGCTGGTGACTATTTTTATCAGCTGCCCGTTTGTGATCCGTGAACTGGTGCCGGTGATGTTAAGCCAGGGGAGCCAGGAAGATGAAGCAGCTATCCTGCTTGGTGCCAGCGGCTGGCAAATGTTCCGGCGTGTTACGTTACCTAATATCCGCTGGGCATTATTGTACGGGCTGGTACTGACTAATGCCCGTGCACTGGGTGAGTTCGGTGCGGTATCGGTAGTCTCCGGTTCGATCCGCGGCGAAACTTATACCCTGCCATTACAGGTCGAATTATTACACCAGGATTATAATACAGTCGGTGCATTTACAGCGGCAGCTCTGCTGGCCCTGATGGCGATTGTCACTTTATTTTTGAAAAGCGCACTGCAATGGCGTCTGGAGCGTCAGCATCAGCGTCAGCAACAGGACGGCAACTATGAGCATTAATATTCATCAGATTAATAAGTCTTTCGGTAAAACCCCGGTACTTAATGATATCTCTCTGGATATCGCTTCCGGAGAAATGGTGGCATTACTCGGGCCTTCCGGTTCGGGGAAAACAACCTTATTACGTATTATTGCCGGGCTTGAACACCAGAACAGCGGACAGATTTCGTTTCATAACCGTGATGTCAGCCAGTTACATGCCAGAGATCGCCATGTCGGCTTTGTTTTTCAGCACTACGCCTTATTCCGGCATATGACCGTGTTTGATAATGTGGCATTTGGTCTGACAGTACTGCCGCGGCGGGAACGTCCGTCCTCCGCGGAAATTAAAAAGAAAGTCACTCGTCTGCTGGAAATGGTGCAGTTATCGCACCTTGCAGGACGTTTTCCCGCACAGTTATCCGGCGGACAAAAACAACGGGTTGCGCTGGCCAGGGCACTGGCGGTTGATCCTCATATCCTGCTGCTGGATGAACCTTTTGGTGCGCTGGACGCTCAGGTACGTAAAGAATTACGCCGCTGGTTACGCCAGTTACACGAAGAACTGCAATTCACCAGCGTGTTCGTGACTCATGACCAGGAAGAAGCGATGGAGGTTGCAGACCGGATTGTGGTGATGAGTCAGGGAAATATAGAGCAGACCGGGACCCCGGAACAGGTCTGGCAGCAGCCTGTATCCCGTTTTGTACTTGAATTCCTCGGCGAAATTAACCGGCTGGAAGGCACCATGGCCGGTAATCAGTTACAGGTCGCAGGCCATCACTGGTCGCTGGCTGAGTTACCGGAAGTACAGGGCCAGGTTGAACTGTTTCTGCGCCCCTGGGAGACGGAGATCAGCCGTGAGTACTCAGCCAATACACCACTGGCGGTGAAGGTGGTTGAAGCCAGTCCGCGTGGTCATTTCTGGCAATTGCTGGTGCAGCCGTCGGGCTGGGAAGCCGCCGATCTGACCCTGGTCTGTGACGACGGACATACGCCGCCATCGCGCGGTGAGCGCTTATATATTGGTGTGGATCAGGCGAGAATTTATCAGGGGCACCGGTTAATACAACCTGTTGCCTTTGCAGAAACTGCCTGATACTTTCGTTACCTGGTCTGTAAAACAGCCTGGCGCTTTCACCGCGGACAGGCTGTTTTCGTTTTTATAGGCAGGGATCCCCGTGATAACTCTGGAAAGTACCATAGGTAATACCCCTTTAATCAGTTTGCAGCGGCTGGTCGCGGATAACGGCAGTCAGGTGCTGGTTAAACTGGAAGGTAATAATCCGGCCGGTTCGGTAAAAGACCGGGCGGCGTATTCGATGATACAGCAGGCGGAATGTCGTGGTGATATTGCGCCGGGCGATACTCTGATAGAGGCGACCAGTGGCAATACGGGTATCGCCTTAGCAATGATTGCGGCCATGAAAGGGTACCGGATGAAGTTACTGATGCCGGATAATATGAGCCCTGAACGCCAGGCGGCGATGAAAGCTTATGGCGCAGAACTGATACTGGTCAGCCAGCAACAGGGAGGAATAGAGGGTGCCCGTGATTTAGCCGCGGCAATGGCAGCCAGAGGTGAAGGCAAGGTACTGGATCAGTTTAATAATCCTGATAATCCTCTGGGGCACTTTATGACCACCGGGCCGGAGATTTGGCAGCAGACAGGGGGCCGGCTGACGCATTTTGTTTCCAGCATGGGGACAACGGGGACTATCAGCGGAGTGGGACGTTATCTTAAACAGCAGGATTCTGCGGTACAGGTGATAGGTCTGCAGCCTGAAGAGGGGGCGCAGATCCCGGGGATCCGCCGCTGGTCTGCAGCCTACCGGCCGGGTATTTTTCAGCCGCAATGGGTCGACAGAACCATCGATATGTCAGAAGCCCTGGCGACAGAAACCATGCGTAATCTGGCAAGGCTGGAAGGTATTTTTTGCGGTATGAGTTCCGGCGGGGCAGTGGCCGGTGCACTACAGATTGCCGCGGCCACGCCCGGTGCGAAAGTTGTCGCTATTATTTGTGATCGCGGCGATCGTTACCTCTCCACCGGGGTCTATGAATAGCAAATTATACAGCCGCAGACAGGGCATCATGTAAGGATAGTGAAAATACTGCGGTAACCCGCGCGGGATCGGGTCAGAATGGCGTTATTTTACAGAAAGAGAACGTTTATGAAGATTTTGCTGGTTGATGATGATCATGAACTGGGCAGTATGCTTAGTCAGTATCTTGAAGGTGAAGGTTTTAGCAACGCACTGGTGATGACCGGAAAAGAGGCTATCACCAGTGCGCTCTCAGGCCAGTACAGTGCGATGATCCTCGATATTATGCTGCCAGATATGAGTGGTATTGATGTATTGCGGCAGGTGCGCCATAGCAGCCGCTTACCGGTGATTATGCTGACCGCCAAAGGGGACAATATTGACCGGGTGATCGGGCTGGAGATGGGGGCAGATGATTATGTCCCTAAACCCTGCTATCCCAGAGAACTGGTTGCCCGTCTGCGTTCTGTGATGCGACGTTTTGATGAACAGCCCGCCAGGGAAGAGAAAAAAGAACAGCTTATTCACGGTGATTTGTCCCTGGACCCGGCGACCCGCGTATCCTCATGGAAAGGTCAGGCATTTGATCTTACCGCGTCGGAATTTAATCTGCTGGAACTGTTGCTGGCTGCCAGTGACCGGGTGGTATCAAAAGATGAACTTTCTGAAAAAGCCCTTGGTCGCCAGCGCGAAGCCTATGACCGCAGTGTTGATGTCCATGTCAGTAATATCCGGCAAAAGCTGAGTAAACTGACTAACGACCAACTGAATATCGAGACCGTGCGCAGCATTGGTTATCGTATCCGATGAACTATGATTATCCGGGACGCCTGTTCTGGAAAATGTTACTGGGGTTTATGCTGGTCTTTCTGGTGATCAGCCAGTTTTTATGGCTGGGATTCAGCCTGCTGGGATCAGAACCCCCGGAGCAACAGTTATTGAGACAGACATTAAGTCTGCAGCTGGATCAGGCGGCTAAACAGGTTGAACTACATGGGCCGGCGGGACTTGAGCAGGCAGAAGCCGAATGGCCGGCAGTGCTGCGCTCGGTGACACAGTTACAGCTGGCGAGTGAACGTCCTGAATCTCCCGGCGGCCCGCCTCCGGATCGCCTGACCCGGCAGGTAACGGCACCGGATAATACAGACTATGTGATTTCTATGGATATGCATGCAGACCATCCGCGAAGACGGGGCGGTACTTTGCCTGTTATCCAGCGTTTTCTGCATATACCGATGCCGGTGGTTGTGTTTGCTATCCCGATGGGATTACTGTTCAGTCTGTTACTGGCCTGGAATCTGACCCGGCCAATGCGGCAGTTACGGGAAGGGTTTCGTCATATTTCCAGCGGTGATCTGTCGGTTCGTTTATTCGGCAAAATGCAGCGCCGGCACGATGAATTTTCGGTGGTGGCACGCGATTTTGATGCCATGGTGGAACGGTTAGATGTGCTGGTAAAAGCCCGTGAAGAGTTATTACATGATATCTCCCATGAGTTGCGTACTCCGCTGGCGCGTTTACAGCTGGCAACCGCACTGGCCCGCCAGTCACCCGATAATGTATATGACTCGCTGGAACGCATTGATAACGAAGCCCGCAAGCTGGACAAAATGATCGGTGAACTGCTGACGTTTTCCCGCGCAGAACATGCCCATATGGTGCGCGAACAATATTTTGAACTGACCAGTTTACTGGATGCGGTGGTGGCTGATGCACGTTTCGAAGCTCAGGTTCCGCAGGTAGATATTCATGTCAGTTATGATGAGAATGCCGATTTTATGGTACAGGGTAACGCTGAAATGGTCCGGCGTTGTATCGAAAATGTACTGAGAAATGCCTTGCGGTTCTCTTCGGCCGGACAGTCCATTGATATTATTCTGCAGGCAGAACAGGAGTGGCTGACAATAGTTATCCGCGATCAGGGGCCAGGGGTAGAGCCGGATAAACTATCGAGTATTTTCGACCCCTTTGTGCGGGTTGCATCCGCGCAGTCAGGTAAGGGGTACGGGCTGGGGCTGGCGATTGTACGTAAAGTGATACTGGCACATCATGGGGAGGTCAGGGCCGGTAACCGGCCAGGAGGCGGTCTGGAGATCTCACTGCGGTTACCCCACTGGCATCCGCAATAAGTCAGGTCGTCGGCAGCATTTCGCTCCCGGTGTCTATTTTTTTGCGGTTGCCGGCAGACAGACTAATGTGACGCCGGCGATCACCAATAATATGCCCGTCAGGGTTTTTAACGAAAACTCATCTCCCTGCAGACCCAGCGCTAATGCCAGTGCCCAGACAACAATATAACTCAGGCTGAGCAGTGCATAAGCTTTACTGAGTGGCAGGTATTTTAAGGTCAGGTACCAGCAGCCCATTGATAAAGCATACCCGGCCAGCCCGGCGAACAGAAAACCGGTGGCGGAAAGATGTTGCAGGAAAAACAGACCGGTTTCGCTTATGCCAAGGCCGGACGGTAAACTGCTCATGGCGTATTTCATCGCCAGCTGGGCGAAACTGACCAGTAAGACACTGCACAGTGCCGGAAGATAGCCCATCAGATAGCCCCGCTAAGCAGAATTATTCCGGCTACAATCAGACCGGTGCCGCACCAGTGGCGCGGGCTGACGGGTTCATGCCATATCCAGCGGGCGGCGAGGGTGATCCAGATAAAGTTCATACTCAGCATCGGGTAGGCGATCCCTACGGGTAAGGCACGTAATACCAGCAGCCATAACAACATGGCCACGCCAAGACAGAGTATAGCCAGCCCCAGCCAAAGCAACAGATGCTGGTGGCGGGGACGGCCAGGCCGCGCAGAGGCGGCCTGTTTCTGACATAGCTGTCCCAGGCAGCTTAACAGACTGGACAGCAGCAGTAAGGCATAGGTCATTTCTTCGGACCATATTCAACATACAGCAGACGACCTTGCTGATAGCTGAAATCAGGTGCCGGTAGCTGCATTTGATCAAGGTCCTTGTTTTTCGGTAACAGGAATACCATCGATACCCCTTGCTGACGACGGGGAGCCAGCCAGTCAGGGAATTGCTGACGGGTGATCAATCGTCCTTTTCCGTCCGGATACGCCAGTCCGTAACGCATTTCTCCCGACTCATCAAACAGGTTAATATCCTGACGTTTTAACTGCCAGGCGATGCCGGAAGCGATACCGACATTTTCCGCCAGAATATAGTGACTGCGAGCCATCCGGTGACTGATTTGGTTAAGGAAGTCTTGTGGCTGTTTAGCATCACGGATACGTTCAGGAATGGTATAACCTACGGTCAGCACCAGCACTAACGGGCAGAGCACTGCCGCACACCAGCGTTTTTCGGGGCGCAGTAAGGTTATCAGCCCGATCACAGCCCAGAACAGAAACGCCAGTAATGCCAGTAGCAAACCGGTAATTTCATGGGGAGCAAATAACGGGTGTGACGGCATCAGATAGCTGACCAGTAGCGCAGTGACACCCAGCAGGCCAAATAACAGATTGATCCAGCCATTCGCCGTGGCACTGTGTTTTATCTGCTGGTAAGTGCGACAGGCAACATTTGCCAGCAGAATGGCCAGCGGGGCAAAGCAGGGCAGGATATAAGTCGGTAATTTGCCTTTTGCGATACTGAAAAACAGAAACGGCATCACTGCCCAGCCCAGCAGGTAGACTGCCCCGTGGTTTTGATGGCGTTGCTGCCAGCCGCTTTTCAGGGCTGCTGGCAGGTAACCCAGCCACGGCAGTGTGCCGGCCAGTAATACCGGAACGTAATACCAGAACGGTGCCTTATGCTGTGCATCAGATTCGGCAAAACGCTGAATATGTTCCACCCAGAAGAAATAGTGCCAGAAGTCAGGTTCACGGGCATTAATCGCCAGGGCCCAGGGCAAGGTAATCAGTGTTGCGCTGATGACTGCCAGCGGGCCGTAGATCAGAACTTCCCGCCAGCGGCGGGTGACAATAACCCACGGAATAATACTGATAACAGGAATGGCCAGCGCCAGGAAACCTTTGGTCATCACTCCCATACCGCAGGTCAGTCCTAACAGCAGATAAGCGATAGCCCTTTTTCCCGGGGTTTCGGCACTGGCTGCCAGCCAGAACGCGGCCATAGCAGCTGTCATCCACAGGGTAATCATCGGGTCCAGAACTGCATAAGTACCAATGGCGTATACCAGCATGCAACTCAGATAGATGACGGCAGAAAAGACAGTAATCCGGCGATCCTGCCAGATACGTGAGGCTATCCAACTGACCAGCAACGCGCTGACAGTAATTGAGAATACCGAACCAAATCGTACCGCAAAGTTATTGTGGCCGAACAACAACTGGCTGATATTGTTAATCCAGTAGCCGGCGATCGGTTTTTCAAAATAGCGCAGGCCAAAGAAATGCGGCACCACCCAGTTATGGTTTGCCAGCATTTCTCTGCTGATTTCCGCGTAACGGAACTCGTCCGGTTGCCAGAGAGACCGGAACTCCAGCGGCAGAAGATAGCTGAGTGCGTAAAGCACCAGCAGGGTAAATCCGTATTTTGTTGCTTTCATTGGTTTAACGCCGGGGTAGAAGAGTTTGACATCCCAGCCAGCCCTCACGGCCAGGCAGGGTACCACGGATAATTTTGCCGACAGGCAGTGAAAGTTCAGATTCAGGTAATAACTGGCTGAGCGGAACGAATTCAATCCCTTCCTCGCGGGCCATACCCAGCAACCGGATAAAATCCTCCAGCCCGATAATCCCTTCCACTTCCGCATGGATGGTATAGACCGGTGTTCCTGTGTCGTTGTGCATGGCATCAAGGATAAAACGGTTGAAGTTTTCAGCGGTGACCTGACTACCGACGACTTCATCCCAGGTGGGTAGTGTCACCGGGATCTGTACTGTACCGGGGGTGGATTCAGTGAGTTGCGGGCGGAACGGGGTGGTTCCCCTGCAGTCACTGTTATAACGAAAGCCAAACGGCTGCTTGGCTTTAACGACCCGCTGGTCAGCACGCCATCCTGCCACGGCGGAGCAGGCCACAGGGATACCGGTTATCGCTTCCAGCGCTTGTTTGCCGCGCTGGATTTGTGCAGATAACCGGGGGATTTTCCAGACACCTGCCCACATCTGCCAGGCATGATGATCCCAGGCGTGTAAGCCGGTTTCATGCTGTTGTGCTGCCCTGCGGATGATATCTGCATTTCCCTGACCAATCAGCCGGCCTGGCCAGGCGGTGCCGGCCAGCAGGATATCCCAGCCATACAATGACGGAGCGCCGGAGCGCAGCATTTTCCAGAGAAATTGCGGTTTAATCAGGCGCCATAAATGGCGCCCCATATTGTCCGGGCCGACACTAAAGAAAATGCTGGATCTGACCCCGGCATTTTCCATGGCATCCAGCAGCGCGGGGACACCGTGGCGGGTTCCCCGCCAGGTATCAACATCGATGCGCAGGCCCACTTTTTTCATTGGATCTGATCCGGGGTAGTGACTGTTTTCAGGAAGAAATCCAGTGTCTGTTCGACAGTTTTTTCCATTTCGATTTCCGGGGTCCAGTCCAGTAAACGACGGGCATTACGGATATCGGGTTTACGATGTTCCACATCCTGATACCCTTTACCGTAATAGCTGCTGCTTTCAATTTCACGGAATCCGGCAAACGGCGGGAAGTTATCACGCAGTGGATGCCGTTCGAAACAGCGGTACAGCATTTCTGCCAGTTCACGGATACTTGCTTCATTTTCCGGGTTACCGATGTTGATAATCTGGCCGTCACATTTACCGTTTTTATTTTCGATAATCCGGAACAGCGCTTCAATACCATCGCTGATATCAGTAAAGCAGCGTTTCTGGGCACCGCCATCAACCAGTTTGATTGGTGACCCTTCAACCAGATTAAGAATTAACTGGGTAATCGCACGGGAGCTGCCGATACGGGCTGAGTTCAGGCTGTCCAGGCGTGGCCCCATCCAGTTAAACGGACGGAACAGGGTGAAACGCAGATCTTCTTTTTCACCATAAGCCCAGATAACCCGATCCAGTAACTGTTTAGAAACCGAATAGATCCAGCGTTGTTTATTAATTGGCCCGACCACCAGATTGGAATTATCTTCATCAAAGGTCTTATCGGTACACATACCGTAGACTTCTGAGGTGGAAGGGAAAATGATACGTTTTTTGTATTTGACGCAACCACGGATTATTTTCAGGTTTTCTTCAAAGTCCAGTTCAAATACCCGCAACGGATTACGTGTGTATTCTACCGGTGTGGCAATGGCGACCAGCGGTAAAATGACATCACATTTTTTAATGTGGTAGTCAATCCATTCCGTGTGAATAGTAATGTCGCCTTCGACAAAATGGAAACGTTCATTCGACAGGAAGCGGCCAATAGCATCAGAACCGATATCCATACCAAAGACTTCGTAGTTATCGTCCTGTAACAGGCGTTCGGTCAGATGGTTACCGATAAAGCCATTCACACCGAGGATCAAGACGCGGGTGCGCTTTTTCACCGAGGTTACCGGCTGGCTGCTGAGCAGGGCACCTTCAACCAGACCCAGGGTATTGGCCAGCTCTGAACCCTGCATATAAACGCTGTTGTCTGTCTGACCGGTGACGACCTCCAGAGCCCCCTCAGCGGTCGCAATAATCAGAGGGGACGTTGAGAGAATTTTCCCCGGAACCGCCACCGGCAGGTCCTGGTGTACTCTGGATTTCCAGACGATAAAACGTGTAGTACCCACATAACCGAACGCACCAGGCCAGGGCTCACTGACAGCCCTTACCAGGTTATGCAGTTCTGTGGCGGTTTTAGTCCAGTCGAGTTTTCCATCCGCAGGCGTTCTGCGACCTACATAGGTGGCATTTTTTTCATCCTGCGGTGTCAGGGTGTGCTGACCGGCTTCAATCAGTGGTAACTGTTCTGCCAGCAATTGTTTGGCTGTATGGGTCAGTTTTTTATGCAGACGCAGGACATCATCGTTGGGATCGATAGAGACTTTGTGCTGACCTGCAATATCACCGGCATCCGCGCGCGTCACCATCTGATGCAGGGTAACACCGGTTTCGGTTTCGCCGTTCACCAGTACCCAGTTCAGCGGAGCGCGGCCACGATAGCGTGGCAGCAATGAACCGTGCAGATTAAACGCACCCTGCTGAGGAATGGCCAGGATTTCATCGCAAATCAGGTCACGGTAATAAAAAGAAAAAATAATGTCCGGTGCGCTTTGTTTAATCCGTTCAATCCACAATGGATGGTTAACATTTTCCGGGGAGAATACCGGGATATTATGTTCAGCAGCCAGATGAGCGACGGAACCGAAAAAGTGATTTTCTCCGGGGTTATCAAGGTGAGTATAGATAGCCGCAATCTGATAACCGGCGTCAATCAGTGCCTTAACACCAACACATCCCATGTCATGGTAAGCAAAGACAATAGCTTTCATTATAATTCTTCCTCAGTATCTGTAGTTGAAGCTGTGGCGTGATTGACGACACGCTGCACGAAATAGCGCGGACGGGCACGGACATCACTGTAAATCCGGCCGATATATTCGCCGAGTAATCCCATGCCGATAAACTGTGCGCCAATAAAAATAAATAAAATCGCGAATAAGCTGAAGACCCCTTCGGCACCCCAGCGGGCGCCGAAGATTAAGCGCAGTACCACCAACAGGAAGGCGAACAGGAATCCGGAGCAGGCAATCAGTGCACCAACCACACTGAGCATACGCAGCGGGGTGGTGGTCAGGCAGGTCACCAGGTCATACATCAGGTTAATCAGCCGCATAAAGCTGTATTTTGACGTACCATGCTCCCGCTCTGCATGCAGTACCGGAATTTCAGTCGTATGACGGGCAAAGGTATTCGCCAGAATCGGAATAAAAGTACTTCTTTCCTGGCAGTGCAGCATCGCCTCGATAATCGGGCGGCGATAGGCGCGTAACATACAGCCGTAGTCACCCATAGCCTTACCGGTGGTACTCTGGATAAGACGGTTAATCATTTTTGAAGCAATTTTACGGAACGGGCTGTCCTGACGATTCTGACGAACGGTACCTACCACGTCATAGCCTTGTTCTGCAGTAGTCACCAGCCGCGGAATTTCCTCTGGCGGGTTTTGCAGGTCGGCATCCAGAGTGATAATCAGATCTCCGGTAACATAGCTGAAGCCAGCCATAATTGCCGAGTGTTGTCCGTAGTTACGGTTCAGTAATACCGCCACGATATGGCTGTCAGGCTGCTCTGCTGCATCAATAATCAGCTGTGCGGATTCATCACTGCTGCCATCATCAACCAGCAGAATTTCATAGGGTTTAGCCAATTGTTCACAGGCGGCTGAGGTCCGGGAGATCAGTACTGGCAGACTTTCCTGTTCGTTATACACAGGGATAACGACCGATACTTTTTTTACAACATAAGAATTTAGCATTTCAGCTCTCTGCAATTTCATGAATAGCGGCAATAACTCTGCTGCAATCCTCGTCTGTCATATCCGGGAACAAGGGGATAGAACAGATACGATCACTGTTCCATTCAGTGGCGGGGAGGGATAATGACGGAAAGCGTTCGCGGTAGTACTTCTGGGTATGTACTGCCCGGAAGTGTAATCCGGTACCGATATTTCTCTCTTTCAGCTGCTGCATAAACTGATCGCGGTTCAGACCGCAGCGTTGTGGATCAATACGCAGTACAAACAGATGCCAGGCGTGCTGATGTGGCCATTCAGGCAGAGCCAGTGGCTGGAAAGGCGTATCAGCCAGTTCGCGTAAATAGCGTTGTGCGATAGCTTCACGACGGGCATTGATCTGCGGTAGTTTAGTTAACTGGTTCAGGGCAATCGCCGCCTGAATATCCGTCAGGTTATATTTGAAGCCCGGGGTAATCACTTCGGCCTGAGGCTTGCGGCCGAGGGTTTCCCGGTCGAAGGCGTCGACGCCCAGTCCGTGGAACTTCAGTGTTCTTATCCGGTTAGCCAGTTCATCATCTTCTGTAACGATCAGGCCACCTTCAGCACAGGTGACGTTCTTAATCGCGTGGAAAGAAAAAATAGCGGTCTGGCGGTAGCCGACATGTCTGCCCTTGTAATAACAGCCTGCGGCATGGGCGGCATCTTCGATCACCGGGATATTATGCTGTCTGGCAATGGCATGGATTGCGTCCAGATCGACCGGAGCACCGGCAAAATGGACAGGGATAATAGCTTTGGTACGCGGGGTAATGGCAGCTTCAATGGCCTGCGGAGTTACCATCAGGGTCTGCGGGTCAACATCGACCATCACTGGCTCTGCACCCAGCAGAGAAATCATATTGGCGGTAGATACCCAGGTCAGGGACGGGGTAATCACCTCATCTCCCGGACCTATTCCTAATGCCATTAGAGTGACATGCATACCCCCGGTAGCTGAGCTTACGGCAATGGCATGACGGGCACCGGTTAACTGACAGAATTCAGCTTCCAGTGCCTGATTTTTCGGTCCGGTGGTTATCCAGCCTGATTGCAGCACTTCACGAATTGCCGTGACATCATCTTCATTCAGTGCTGGTCTGGAAAAGGGGAGAAAGTCTGTCATAAGTTTTCCTGGCATTAACTTTAGTACTCACAAAGAGGTAGTACGTATTCCATAACAAATGAATACATGTCTGATGACTGCGATTTTATCTTTGCAGGGATATATCGACCTTCAACAGACAAGCAATGGTTTAATTCAGGCTGATGAATTTACTCCTGTATGATAACGCACTTAAAAAAAAGTTCATGTAGTTGAATAGAATAATTTTATTTATTTTTCCTGCCATAAAAAATTAATCTTTTCTTAATCCTTTATCAGTAATAATAGTTAAATAAAGAGTAAATGAAACTAATATTTCCTGGTTTTTTTTAAATCAACCCTCATTTTTCTGCGGTATGTCATTGACAAAATCCGGCAGTAGTCTACGCCTGTATGCCCTTATCGCCCGCGGGGTGGTGGTAGTCAGGCAACACTCCGATAAGTAAAAATTATTATTTAAGTTCAGCTCCCCCTGTTACGGGAGGCAATATGTTTTTTGCAGGTTGTTAATCGTTATCTGAGTGTTATTGTGCGGTCGCAATGCTTATCCGGAGAGGGGTTACGGACTATATTGACAGTACGGGAGTGGCGGAAAAAATCATGCCAGATTTAAATGAAAATCACGTTATGAAATCATATGACATTATTTTATGTATAATTGTATCAATTAATTATTTATGAAGGTGAGCTGTAACTGAAAAATGAATTTCTCCTGAAGCTGACCGCCGGGAGGACAACCAGACAAAATAACCGGAGCTTTTATGTCTGTGAATAACGACTGGAAAGGGAGTGTTATTAAAAGAAAACCAGCCAGAATGAATGCATTCTGGCTGGCGGTGTACGGATGGCGTCAGCCACCAGCTATTTTTTTATACGGATTACCGGAGTCTCTCCGGCAATGACCTGACCCGTCAGTTTCTGCAGTTCTTTAATTTCGTCCATATTAGAGATAACCACCGGAGTCAGTGTCGATTTGGCTTTCTCTTCCAGTAACGGAAGATCAAACTCGATAACCACATCGCCTTTACTGACTTTTTGCCCTTCAGCAGCAATGCGTTTAAAACCTTCACCTTTCAGCTCAACCGTATCGATACCAAAGTGAACGAACAACTCGATACCGCTATCAGATTCGATGGAGAAAGCATGGTTTGTTTCAAAAATTTTACCAATGGTTCCGTCGACCGGCGCAACCATTTTGTTTCCGTCAGGCCGGATAGCAACACCATCACCGACAATCTTCTCTGCAAAAACCACGTCAGGTACATCTTCAATATTAACAATCTCGCCAGACAGAGGAGCGACGATATCGATAGTACCAGAGGTACTTTCTGCTTTGTCGCCAAATAATTTAGAAAACAATCCCATGATCTTCTCCTGAGCAGTATTTTCGGGCTTGCGTATTGCAGACTAACAGAGAGTTTTTTCTTTAATGAATTGGTCCACCAGCTTCATTAAGTCTTCTGCGGTAGGCTGTTCCAGAGCCTGTTCTGCTAACGCTTTAACGTCCCCAAAATTCGTATTGCGAATAATTTTTTTGATACGTGGAATTGAAATGGCACTCATACTGAACTCGTCCAGCCCCATTCCCAGTAATAATAGTGTAGCACGTTCATCACCTGCTAACTCGCCGCACATCCCGGTCCATTTGCCTTCAGCATGTGAAGAGTCAATAACCTGTTTGATCAGCCCCAGTACAGAAGGACTCATCGGATTATAGAGATGTGAAATTCTATCATTACCACGATCGACGGCCAGAGTATACTGGGTAAGGTCGTTAGTCCCGATACTAAAGAAATCGACTTCTTTGGCAAGATGGCGTGAAATCACGGCTGATGCAGGAGTTTCTACCATGATTCCGATTTCGATGCTTTCATCAAAACTTTTACCTTCGTCACGTAATTGACTTTTAAGTAGCTCAATTTCGTTTTTCAGGAAGCGGACTTCTTCAACAGAGATGATCATCGGGAACATGATACGCAGCTTACCGAAACTGGAGGCACGTAAAATTGCCCGCAGCTGGGCATGAAGGATCTCTTTGCGGTCCATAGCAATACGTATGGCGCGCCAGCCGAGAAACGGGTTATCTTCTTTCGGCAGATTCATATATGGCAGATCTTTATCGCCACCAATATCCATGGTCCGGACGATAACCGCCTGAGAACCCATGGCTTCAGCAACCGCTTTATAGGCTGCGAACTGTTCTTCTTCAGAAGGCAGGGAGTCGCGGTCCATAAACAAAAACTCGGTACGGTACAGACCAACGCCCTCGGCACCATTACGCTCGGCACCTGCCACATCTCTTACGGTACCGATATTTGCACAAACTTCTACCTGATGACCGTCCAGGGTTATCGCCGGCAGATCTTTCAGCTTAGCCATGTCGGCTTTTTCGCTAAGATATTGTTCCTGGATATCTTTCAGGCCGGCCAGTACTTCTGCGGTCGGGTTGATATAGACCTGGTTATTCACACCGTCCAGCACCAGAAAATCACCATTGCTGACCTGGCTGGTGACGTCACCGGTTCCGACAATTGCCGGTAATTCAAGGGAGCGGGCCATAATAGAAGTATGGGACGTTCTGCCACCGAGGTCGGTAATAAAACCAAGCACTTTTTGCAGATTTAACTGGGCAGTTTCTGAAGGGGTCAGATCTCTGGCGACCAGAATAACTTCTTCGGTAATTGCGCTTAAATCGACAATATTCAGGCCCAGAATATTCTGCAGTAACCGCTTACCAATATCACGGACATCAGCAGCACGCTCTTTCAGGTATTCATCATCAAGGTCTTCCAGAGCGATAGCCTGACTTTCGATTACCTTCTGCGCAGCCGCATCGGCTGAGTAGTGATCCTTCCTGATAAGATCAATAATTTCCTGTTCCAGCTCTTCATCTTCCAGCAGCATGATATGTCCTTCGAAGATGGCAGCCTTCTCTGCACCGAAAGTTTCACCGGCTTTGATTCTTATGGCTTCCAGCTGGGTGGCAGCCTTGCTGCGGCCCTCGAGAAAACGGGCCACTTCCGGCTCTGCCTGAGCATCAGTGATTTTGTGCTGGTTGATGACGATCTCATCTTCTTTCAGCAGCAGAGCTTTGCCAAAAGCGATACCGGGTGACGCGAGAATACCTGAAATCATAATCTTACCTTTAAGTACGATGGCCAAAAAGAATGACGGGGTGCCATTTTCCGTAACAACAACAATCTACGGAAAAATAGCGCAGACAGTTTGTCCGCGATCAATACCTATACATTGTTTGTGTTAAATCTGCACCCTTTGCGCAGAAAAGCAACGATTATTCCAGCTCAGCCATTAGTTTTACTAAATGTTCGACCGCCTGCTGTTCATCTTCACCTTCCGCCGCCAGGGTGATGACCGTTCCCTGAGTTAACCCCAGGGTTTGCAGCTTAAACAGGCTTTTGGCACTGGCAGATTTGCCATTGGAAGTGACGGTAATTTCTGACTGGAAAGCTTTAGCTTCTTTTACGAATTGTGCAGCAGGGCGGGTATGTAAACCATTAGGTGCTGTGATAGTGACTTCTTGCTGGAACATTTTATTTCCCCAACGTTATCAGAGTTTATTATAGGTATCAGCACCGGGGACGGTTCCCCCGCAGAACTGTTACCCTATACACGTATAAAAAAAATGTTACATGCGGATGGCAGGCCGGGTTTATCAGGATAACCGGACTGATGCCGTCAGCCTGCGGGCCATTATGCCGCCGTTTTTAATTATGCCCTATCAGTAATTGTGCTGGTTTTGATCCGCTTCTAACAATGACTAATTATTTTAGGCTTCTAAATAAATAGTAGCGTGATAGCAGAACCGCCGGCAGTAAATCAATCTGATGTAGGGTAAAAGTGAGATCCAGAGCACAAAAAAAGCACCGCAAGGGTGCTTTAGTCGTTATCTGAACTGAGGGTTCGCTCGGAACTCAATGTTACTGATTCAGTTCTTTTTCCGTAAACAGGTCAGCAAAAAGTGCGGTACTCAGATAGCGTTCGCCGGAAGAAGGCAGAATAACAACGATAGTTTTATCCGCAAATTCAGGTTCTTGCTGTAGCTGAACCGCCGCAGCGACAGCCGCACCGGAAGAAATCCCCGCAAGAATACCTTCCGATTCCATTAACTGGCGGGCAGTTAAGATAGCATCTTCGTTAGTAATCGTTGCCACACGGTCAACCAGCGACAGGTCAAGATTTTCCGGAATAAAGCCGGCACCGATACCCTGAATTTTATGCGGACCTGGTTTGATTTCTTCACCGGCCAGCGCCTGGGTAATGACCGGAGAGTCAGTCGGCTCGACAGCCACACTGACCAGCGATTTTTTGCCTTTGGTATTTTTCAGGTAACGGCTGACGCCTGTCAGGGTGCCGCCGGTGCCAACACCAGCAATAAAGACATCCACCTCACCATCCGTATCCTCCCAGATTTCCGGGCCGGTAGTCTGCTCATGGATTTCCGGGTTTGCCGGGTTACTGAACTGTTGCAGCAGGACATATTTTGCCGGATTGGTCGCGACAATTTCTTCTGCTTTGGCGATTGCACCTTTCATTCCCTGGGCGCCATTGGTCAGCACCAGGTTGGCACCCAGTGCTTTAAGAAGTTTGCGTCTCTCCACTGACATTGTTTCCGGCATCGTCAGTGTCAGCTTATAGCCACGGGCTGCTGCAACATAGGCCAGCGCAATACCGGTATTACCACTGGTCGGCTCAACCAGTTCGACGCCGGGTTTCAGGATACCGCGTTTCTCCGCATCCCAAATCATGTTGGCACCGATACGACATTTTACGCTAAAGCTTGGATTACGCGATTCAACCTTCGCCAGAATACGCCCGTTACCAATACGGTTAAGTCTGACCAGTGGGGTATGGCCAATGGTTAACGAATTATCTTCGTAAATCTTACTCATAGCTTGTCCTTAACTATTTGAAATGTGGAGAACACAATGAGAATACGCTTTCTGTCGGGACAGTGAAGTAAAGAAATAGTATATCGTTATGTCAGGGGGCAATAACGCCCGGCGGGTTGTGTGCTTTTCGGGAAGCGTTACTGCCACGATACTGGTCAACCCACATTGCGGTTGCACCGCAGACTGCCACCGGCATGATCACCAGGTTAACCAGTGGTATCAGGGTGAACAGGCTGACGAGGGCCCCGAATTGCAGGTGAGCCGTTCTGTCGGCGGCCAGTGTCCGGCGCATATCACTAAAAGGGACCCGGTGGTTATCAAACGGATAGTCACAGTACTGTATGGCCATCATCCAGGCACCAAACATGAACCATAACACAGGGGCCAGGGTCTGGCCGATCAGCGGAATAAAATGCACCAATAGCAGAATAAGTGCCCGTGGCAGATAATATCTGAGTTTTTGCCATTCACGCAGCATCACCCGTGGCAAATCTTTAATCAGTCCTGCCCAGCCGCTGTCAGGTATATTCTGGCCCGTAAGCCGGTTTTCCAGCTGTTCGGCGAGTAAGCCGCAAAAAGGTGCCGCAATCCAGTTTGCCAGGGTCGAAAAAAAGTATCCGAAAATCAGCAATAACGACAGGATAGCCAATGGCCAGAGTAAATAATTGAGCCACTGCAGCCAGCCGGGAACATGCCCGAGTAAACGCGGGATCCACTGTTCAAGGCGAAAAAATAACCAGCTAAAGGCTGAGCCGACGAACAGAATATTGACCAGCAGGGGAACTATCACATAGCGACGGATGCCGGGTAAGGTTGCCAGTTGCCAGCCCTGACGAAAATAGCCGATACCATTTATCGTCGTACCGGAATTCCTGTTCTGCATTACATTATTCTCCTTATTACACTCAATGCGCATCATAACCTTGTTCTGTCACCGGACAAGTAAATTTTTGTTTGAAAAAGCAGCAGTTACACGATAGATATCAGATAATTTGTCAGAAAGTACTAAGCAGACTTGCACTTGTCGGGCCTGGCAAATACATTTAAGGGTAAAGGTGCCTTTAGCAAGGCAAGGTATTGGAACAACAGAGAATACAATGATGCAGGATTTGCGTCTGATATTAATCGTTGTTGGTGCGGTTGCCATCGTTGCACTTCTCCTTCATGGTCTTTGGGCCAATCGTAAGGAGCGGTCTTCCGTGTTTCGCGACCGCCCACACAAACGTTTAAAACAACGTGACAATGATGAGCTCAGTGTCGAAGAAGAACAAGGTGTTGCTGATTTTCGTGCCAGCCGCGAACATCATGAAGAAGAGCCTGTTTATCCTTCTCAGGATAAACGTTCTGAAAATACGCCTGCACCGGCCCCGGCCGCAAAAACGTCGTTACGCCATCGTCAGGAACCGGTCGCTGATCCGTTAATGGATAGCGCTCCCGGTCACGAGTCTGCGCCTGTCCGGCAGCCGTCTGAAGTATCCCATGACAATGAGATTGCTGATCAACCACTACATCAGCCGCAAGCACCTGTCTCTCAGCCGGTAACGCACAACGTTAGTCCTGAACCGGTGGCAGAGCCGTCACAGCAACCTGTGGCTGCTGAACCGGCAGCGCCTGCAGAGATAACTCCGGCTGAGGAACCCGACGCGGTCCCGGCGGCACCTGAACCCGCCCCTGAAGCAGCGAAACCTGCTGCCAAAGAGGCTGTGCTGGTATTACACGTTGCAGCGCATACCGGGGGCGAGCTAAACGGTGAAACCCTGCTGCAGGCAATTTTACAGGCCGGTTTCCAGTTTGGTGAAATGAACATTTTCCACCGCCATCTGAATCCGTCGGGCAGTGGTCCGGTATTATTCAGCCTGGCCAATATGCTGAAACCCGGTTCTTTTGATCCGGATCTGATGGGCGACTTCACCACTCCCGGTGTCTCTGTATTTATGATGGTGCCTTCGTATGGTGATGCCCATCAGAACTTTAAGCTGATGCTGCAGTCTGCACAGCGGATTGCCGATGATGTCGGTGCGGTTGTACTGGATGACGAACGCCGGATGATGACACCACAAAAACTGGAACTGTATAAATCACGGATCCGGGAAGTTACCGGGCTCAGTTAACCTTATTTACCGGTCATTATAACCCCCGCTTGTCGGGGGTTTTTTATCTTATGGGGTAGTATGAACGACATCCTGCAACAGCTAAATAAGCTACGTACACAGTTACGTCATCACGAGTATCTTTATCATGTGCTGGATGCACCTGAAATCCCTGATGCTGAATACGATAAACTGATGCAGGCGCTGAAAGCGCTCGAAGAACAACATCCGGAATTAGTCACCCGCGATTCACCGACCCAGAGGGTAGGGGCGACACCGGTGTCAGCGTTTGAACAGGTACGTCATGAAGTACCGATGCTGTCACTGGATAATGTGTTTGATGAACAGGGGTTTCTGGCGTTTAACAAACGAATTACTGACCGTTTAAAAGATCAGTCAGGGACAGATTATTGCTGTGAGCTGAAACTTGATGGGCTGGCTGTCAGCCTGTTATACGTCGGGGGGGAACTGGTGCAGGCCGCGACCCGCGGGGACGGGACTACCGGTGAGAATATTACGGAAAACGTCCGTACCATCCGGGCAATTCCACTGCGTTTACGGGGGGAGAATATACCCGCCCGGCTGGAAGTGCGTGGTGAAGTTTTTATCCGTCAGCAGGGGTTTGAACAACTGAATGAGGCAGCCCGCAAAAGCGGCGGTAAAATTTTTGCGAATCCGCGTAATGCGGCGGCAGGTTCATTGCGCCAGCTGGATCCTAAAATTACCGGCAAACGCCCCCTGACTTTTTACTGTTATGGTATCGGTATTGCTGAAGGCGGCAGCCTTGCGGACGGACACTACCAACGCTTGCAGCAGCTAAAACACTGGGGGCTGCCGGTTAATGAACTGGTCCGTGTTTGCCACAACCCGCAGGAGGTACTGGCATTTTATCAGCGTATCGCTGAACTGCGTCCGTCGCTGGGATTTGATATCGACGGCGTAGTGATCAAAGTTAATTCACTGGCATTACAGGAACAACTCGGCTTCGTGGCCAGGGCTCCGCGCTGGGCGACCGCCTTCAAATTTCCTGCTCAGGAGCAAATCACTACCGTGCGTGATGTGGAGTTTCAGGTAGGGCGCACCGGCGCAATTACCCCGGTGGCTCGTCTTGAACCAGTACAGGTTGCCGGGGTTATGGTCAGTAATGCCACCCTGCATAATGCAGATGAGATTGCCCGTCTCGGCATTCGTATTGGTGATACGGTGGTTATCCGCCGTGCCGGGGATGTTATTCCGCAGATCGTTAATGTTGTTTTGGATGAGCGTCCGTCCGACACCCGCGAAATCGTTTTCCCGCAACACTGTCCCGTCTGTGGTTCCGATGTTGAACGTACAGAAGGCGAAGCCGTCACCCGCTGCAGCGGCGGGCTGATCTGCGGAGCACAGCGCAAAGAAGCGTTCAAACATTTCGTATCGCGCAGGGCGCTGGATGTTGACGGAATGGGCGATAAGATTATCGATCAACTGGTAGAAAAGGAATATGTGCATACCCCCGCGGACCTGTTTCGTCTGAGTGCCGGTAAACTGACCGGGCTTGACCGGCTGGGACCAAAATCGGCACAGAATATTATCGATGCGTTGCAGAAAGCGAAACAGACAACCTTACCCCGTTTTCTTTATGCGTTAGGGATCCGCGAAGTCGGAGAAGCTACGGCACGCAGCCTGGCGTCGCACTTTACCGGTTTACCGGCGTTAATGGATGCCCCTTTAGAGGCGCTGACCGAGGTGGCCGATGTGGGCCCGATTGTGGCCAGTCATGTCCGTCATTTTATGGATGAAGAAAGCAACCGCGAAGTGATCCGTCAGCTGGTAGACGATATTGGTATTGAATGGCCGCAGCTGCCGTCACAGCCGCTACCGGCAGCAGATAACCCGTTCGCCGGTAAAACCGTGGTACTGACAGGGTCACTGAGTCAGATGACACGTGATGAAGCAAAAGACCGGCTGACAGCACTGGGCGCCAGGGTCAGCGGCAGTGTATCTAAAAAAACCGATTTGCTGATTGCCGGGGAAGCGGCAGGCTCCAAACTGGAAAAAGCCAATTCGCTGGGAATTACGGTATTAGATGAGCAGCAAATGATTGATTTACTGGGAGGCTGATTCTGGAAAAGCAGGATTTAATCGCACTGGCGAATACCCGAATGCCCTTCGGTAAATACCAGGGCAGGGTGCTGATTGATTTACCTGAGGAATATTTACTGTGGTTTGCCCGCAAAGAAATTTTCCCGCAGGGATATCCCGGTGAGCTCCTGCAACTGGCGCTGACGATAAAAATCGAAGGGTTGCAGGGATTAGTCGACCCGTTGCGTCAGCAGCCCTGACGCACTCTGTTTTACAGCGTGCGCCAGGGGAGAGACTAACCGGCGGTTACGCCTGTGGCCGGCGTATCGCCAAATACGGAATAGCGGGGCAGAGATATTTGCTGCTGGTTCTGCCATCCGCCGCCCAGTGCTTTATATAATGCCACCAGATCTGTCGCAGTCTCTGCCTGAACCTGCACCAGCTGTTGCTGAGTGGCGGATAGCTGGCGCTGGGCATCCAGCACATCAATATAGCTATTTATTCCTTTCGCATAACCTTCTTCAGAGAGTGAAAACGCGTGCTGCAGGGCGTCAGCGGACGCCTGCAGTGATATCAGTTGCTGTTGATCGGCACGGTAACTGACCAGCGCATTCTCTGCATCCTGTAAGGCGGTTAATACTGTCTGACGGTAGCTGAGAGCTGCTTCAGCCTGTTGCGCCCTGGTCAGTCTGACTTCTGATACCAGTTGTCCGCCCCTGAATATCGGCAGTGAGATCCCCGGACCAATACTGTAAAAATGGCTGCTCCAGTTATCGAGGTAGCCGGCATCGGTATTTCTGACACCAAGCTGGCCTGTCAGTGAGACGTCGGGGAACAGTTGCGCGACAGAAACACCAATAGCGGCTGTTCGGGCATGCAGTATTGCTTCTGCCTGACGGATATCAGGACGGCGACGGGCCAGTTCCGCAGGTACCCCGACACCGACGACCGCCGGCAGTGCCGGTAACGGACGCACAGTTTGCAGCTCGTTATCCAGTGCTCCCGGGGCTTGCCCTGATAATACCGCCAGGCCGTTCATTGCCTGGCTGATAAGTGACCGGTAACCGGGTAACTGTGCCTGCAGCGCGGTAACGCGGGCGGTCGCATTCTCAAGATTTGCGGCCGGAGCCAGTCCGTGCTCCAGCTGACTGGCTGTCAGTTGTTGTGTCTGCTGTGCAATATCAATTTGCTGCTCAATCACTTTTACCGTTGCCTGGGCTGCACGTAACTGCAGATAGGTGCGGGCGACTTCGGCTTCCAGAGACACCAGAGCATCGTTATGCTGTTCGGTTGCCGCCTGCTGCTCTGCCTGTGCCATCTCGGTCTGGCGCCGCGCTTTTCCCCACAGGTCAAGTTCCCAGCTGGCATCGAACCCTCCCTGATAAAAACTAACGCTGCCACTGGTTTTATCTAACAGGCTGGTTTGCTGGTCCGTCAGGTTGTCATAGGCATGATGTGATTTCAGTATTCCCTTTAGCCCGGCTTGCTGTCGTGCATAGCTCGCCTGAGCATCCAGGGTCGGGAGCAACGTTCCGCTGGCCTGAGTGACCTGTTCACGGGCTCCTGCAATACGCAGAACCGTTTGTTGCAGGGTCAGGTTTCCGCCGATCGCCCGGCGAATCAGGCTGTTGAGCAGCGGATCGTTAAAGTTTTTCCACCAGTCTGTCGCAGGATCAGCTGATGATGGTCTTGATTGTTGCGAGGAAGACAGCTGCTGCCATTGATCCGGCAGGTGATTGACCGGAGGACTGAAGTCAGGTCCGACACTACAGCCAGCCAGTGACAGGCTGATAAACAGCGTGCTTAGCCGGTAACGGACAGGTTGCATAGTTATTTCCTTCATGAGTGGCCTTCTGCACTGCCTTCACTTTTTACCGGAGCCAGTAACAGACAGAATGGGATCATTACCAGTCCTGCCAGACAGAACCCGGAGAATACATCGACGTAAGCCAGGAAACGTGCCTGGCTGATCATTTGTTGATATAACTGCCCTGCGGCCAGCAAACTGCTATCCCCGGCGATACTGGTAAAGTTTTTTATGGCAAAGGCCATCCGGGTAACGGCCTGATTAAACGGCTGATCGAGGAGGCTCATATGGCCGGAAAGATAGGCTGAGTGCACCTGTTGTCGTTCGGTGATCGCGGCTGTTGAAACGGAGATACCGATTGATCCGGCGACGTTACGGAACATCGTAAACAGTGCTGAGGCATCCCCATTCAGCCGCTGAGGCAGACTGATAAAAGCGATAGTCGTTAAAGGGACAAATAAGAAGCCTAAGCCGACAGACTGGATACTGCGCATAATGACCAGCGAGGTAAAATCGAGACCCGGAGTCAGGGTCAGGGCTGAATAGTAAAACGAGGCGGCCAGACAGATAAATCCGGCTATAATGATATAGCGTGTCTGAACGACAGGCATCAGCCGCAGCACCACAGGGATTGTCAGGATAATACAGATAGCCCCCGGCGTCAGCACCAGCCCCGCCAGGGTGGCGGTATAGCCGAGATCCTGCTGTGCCAGCTGCGGAATCACCACCGAACTGCCATATAAAATAAATGCCATGACTGCCATCAGCAAACCGGCTACCCGGAAGTTACGGTCACGCATCACCAGGATATCAACCACCGGTTTTCGGGCGTATATCAGCCAGTATATTGCCCCGATAATCCCTGTCGCAGCCAGTACCGCGAAGACAATAATAAACGGTGAACTGAACCAGTCTGCATCTTCCCCGCGGTCGAGGAATACCTGTAAACAGCCAAGACCTAACGTAATCAGGCTGATACCAATATAGTCAATACTGAGGGTCCCTTTGGCGGCTTTTCTTTCCCATGGCGGATCTTCCAGTAACTGGTATATGGCGAGGGTTGCGATAATGCCGATAGGAATATTAATAAAGAAAATCCAGCGCCAGCTGTAGTTATCGGTGATCCATCCCCCCAGTGTCGGGCCGATGACTGGCGCGACAATAATGGCAATCGAGGACAAGCCAAAGGCTTTTCCGCGGTCTTTCTTACTGAAATAATCCAGCAAAACCGATTGCTGGACGGGCTGCAGCCCGCCACCGAAAAATCCCTGCAAAATACGGAACAGAATCAGTTGCCAGAGTTCGGTAGCAATACCGCACAGGAATGAACACAGGGTGAACATCACAATACACAGCAGGAAATAATTTTTTCTGCCGAAATACCGGCTGAGGAAGGCGGATATAGGCAGTACAATCCCGTTTGCCACCAGATAAGACGTCAGCACCCAGGTTGATTCGTCGTAGCTGGAAGACAGTGAGCCAGCCACATGGGGCAGAGCCACGTTGACAATGGTGGTATCCAGTACTTCCATAAATACCGCCAGGGTAACGGTCAGGGCAACCATCCACGGGTTAGCGGAGGGTCGCCAGCTGGCGGGGGCACTGATGGCACTCATTGCACTCTCACCTCAGGCTCGGCTGACAATCCCAGAGGTAACGGCCGGTCGGGATCAAGGCCTTTATCAATCACAATTTTCACCGGAACCCGCTGTACTATTTTGACAAAATTACCGGTGGCATTTTCTGCCGGAAACGCAGAGAAGCGCGAACCTGTCCCCATCTGAATACTGTCCACATGGCCTTGTAACTTCAGGTCCGGCCAGGCATCGATACTGATATTGACAGCATCTCCCGGTTTCATATATTGCAGCTGTGATTCTTTAAAGTTAGCAGTGATCCAGATATCCGGAGAGACGAGGGAAAACAAGGCGGTTCCGGCCTGCACCAGACTTCCCTGTTGTATATTTCTGCGGGTCACATAACCGCTGAAGGGGGCCAACAGCCGGGTGTAAGAAAGGTTCAGGGTGGCGGTTTCCAGCCCGGCCTGTGCTTCACTGACCTGCTGCTGGCGTGCCTCGACATTGGTTTCCTGCTGGCGGATCTGTAAGGCGACCTGTGACGCAATCGCGACCTGTGCAGAAGCGTTCTGATATTCCGCCTGTGCTGAACGCCAGCGGGCTGTGGCACTATCAATATTGGTCTGGGTGGTTGCCTTAGGATCGACGCCGTGCTGACGACGATAAGCAGCTACTGCATTCTGCAATTCAGCGCCGGCACGAGCCCGGGCGGCGAGAGCCTGCTCCCGCTGAGCCGGATACCGGACTCTGGAAAGTGTCAGTTGTGCCTCTGCCTGCTGTAACTGTGCCATAGCCAGCCCTAGCTGCGCACGGGCCTGATCGAGCTGTGCTGTTGCGTCCCGTGGGTCAATTTCGGCCAGCAGCTGACCTTTGCTGACTTTCTGATTATCCCTGACCAGTAAGCGGACAATATAGCCGGAGGTTTTAGGTGCGATGATGACCGCATTACCGTCAGTAAAGGCATCATCAGTGGTTTCTGTACCACGGTTGATCAGCCAGAACACCAGCGCAGTGGCCAGCAGAAGGATGACAATCATTGCCAGAATAATCAGTGGTTTTTTACCGGGACGTTTCCGCGGCTCGGCGGAATCTGTCTGCGTGCTTTCTGCCTGATCAGCCGCAGACCAGGGAGTATCCGCGGACGGACCGGCATTGTCGCCATGAGTTTGTTTCATTTTTTTCCTGCCATTAAAAAGGGGAACAACAATCCTGAACGCCCGGAGTAATTTTTTTATAGGGTGGTGAATAAGGGCTGGCCCAGTGAGGTAATACTCAGAGGATTACGGATATAACTATCAGAAAAATCAGCGGGAATAAATACTTTCCGCGTAACACTCTGCTACGCGGAAAGCCGGATAATGCGTAAATACGCCCCCTCAAAAGGGGCGGTGGATTATTTTCTGGCGGGTGCTGGCTGTAATGGCTGGTCAGTTTCTGCCCGTTGCTGATGGCTTTTCTTATAGCGCTGGGCAATAAATGAGCATGCCATTAATTGCACCTGATGGAACACCATTAATGGCAGTACGATAATCCCTACGGTACTGGCCGGAAATAAAATATTTGCCATCGGAACGCCATTTGCCAGGCTTTTCTTTGAACCACAGAACAGAATTGTGATTTCGTCCGGCCGACTGAAACCAAAGGCACGAGCCGCCACCACGTTGATCACCAATACCACTGACAGCAGCAGTACACTGCCTGCCACAATCCATGCCAGGGTGCTGATGCCAACCTGATGCCAGATGCCGTTAACCACGGCTTCGCTGAAGGCAGAATAGACAACCAGTAAAATGGACGTCTGGTCCGTTTTACCAATCAGACTGCGGTGCTTCTCAACCCAGCCGGCAATCCAGCGGCGTGAGAAGTGGCCCAGCAGGAAAGGCACCAGTAACTGCAGCATGATTTTACCAATTTGCTCCACACCATTGCCTGGCATACCGCTATGGACATTCATCACCAGGTTGACCAGCAGCGGAGAAATAAACACCCCCAGCAGGCTGGATGCGGAAGCACTGCATACGGCTGCCGCTACATTCCCGCCGGCCATTGACGTAAACGCGATGGAAGACTGGACGGTGGCAGGCAGTATGCACAGATAGATAAAGCCGGTATAAATTTCCGGAGCAACATCGACCGGATGCCACCAGACCAGCAGCAGCCCGAGAATCGGAAATATGACGAAGGTACTGAATAAGATCCATAAATGCAGCCGCCAGTGGCTGCTGCCGGCAATAATTTTATCCCGTGACAGCTTGGCGCCATGCATAAAAAACAGTAAGGCGATAGCTGCGGTGGTAAGCCATTCGAAAAAAGGGACGAACCCGCCTTTGGCAGGTAAAAAAGTCGCAAGCAGTACAGTGATAATCAGTTTGATCATCATCGGGTCAAGACGAAAGAAGCCCATCGGTAATTTCCGGTCTGAAATAAAAAACATTGTGCTGTATCAGAGCTTAGAAATAAAATTGATTTATTAAATCAATCTATGAATTAAATAAATGAATTATACCCTCAGACAGTTAAAAGTGTTTGCTACCGTCGCCAGTCAGGGAAGTTTCAGCCTGGCAGGACAGATTATTGGCCTTAGTCAGTCGGCGGTCAGCCACAGCATTAAACAGCTGGAGTCTGAAATAGGCGTGAAACTGCTGGACAGGACAACCCGCGAGGTACTGCTGACCCATGCCGGGCAACGGCTGGCATCACGGTTAACTGTTCAGCTGGAAGAGCTGAACAGTACCTTACTGGAACTACGCCGTTATGGCGGGCAGCGCAGTGGCACCGTGCGGCTGGCAGCGAGTCAGACGATTTCGGCACGGCTGATGCCTTTATGTCTGGCGGAAGCCCGGGAATGTTATCCGGAAATTCGTTTATTGTTGCAGGACAGTGTTCAGCAGTCGGTATTGCAGAGTGTACGTAATGCGACAGTTGATTTTGGCATTGTGATTGATCCCCGTGGCGAAGAGTTTGACTCCCAGCCAGTATTGTCTGATCCCTTTTTACTGCTCTGCCGGGACGACGATCCCCTGAATCAGATCCCTGTTGTCGGATGGCACCACCTGCAGGGACGACGGATGGTATTGCAGGATTATGCGTCAGGCAGCAGAATTTTAGTGGATCGTATTTTTCAGCAACAGCAGATCAGCCCGGAAATTGTGCAGCAGGTCGGACATCCTGTCACGCTGTATCCGATGGTTGAAGCAGGTATTGGCATCAGTATTCTGCCGGGGCTGGCTTTGCCATTACCGGCCGGCAGCCGTTTACGGGTGCGCCGGATTATGCCGGAAGTCTGCCGCACGCTGATGCTGATCCGGCGAAAAAACCGTTCTCTGAGTCCGGCCGCGGAGGCTATCTGGGCACTGGTCTGTGAGCAGGCAGAAAAGTTAAACGGAGAACGGCCGTTATTACCGGACAGCTAATCGCCGGTACATGAGGGATAGCGGTTTTTTCTGAAGACGGAAACAAAAAAGCACCCGAAGGTGCTTTTTTGTCAATCTGGTGGGTGATGACGGGTTCGAACCGCCGACCCCCTCCTTGTAAGGGAGGTGCTCTACCAACTGAGCTAATCACCCAAATTTTTCCGGACACTTTCCCGGCAGGTCAGTGACTGTACGTTAAGCCAGTAATTGTCCTGTAAACGAAAAAAGCAACCGCAGGGGGCTCTTTTCTGAATTGGTGGGTCGTGCAGGATTCGAACCTGCGACCAATTGATTAAAAGTCAACTGCTCTACCAACTGAGCTAACGACCCGAGTGGTGGGTGATGACGGGTTCGAACCGCCGACCCCCTCCTTGTAAGGGAGGTGCTCTACCAACTGAGCTAATCACCCCCGCTGTGTGGAGTCGCATTATAGGGATAGTTGAATATGAGTCAACGATTTTTCTGAGTAAAATGTTTGTTCGTCTTAAAAGTAGCCATCCTGCGGTGCTTTCACACAAAATGTTTATTTTTTTGCCATAAAGTACCGATAAAGGCAGATCACCGGGCTGGCAATGATTGAGGATTCACTGCCAGGTGTTAAAATGAAATCACGGAATCCTGCATTTTTTCTGGTTTCTATCATTTGTGATCGAAAACCCGCGTCCTAAGGCAATGTTTAATGAAGATTAAAACCCGTTTTGCGCCAAGTCCTACCGGCTATCTGCATGTTGGCGGTGCCCGCACTGCTCTGTATTCATGGTTATATGCCCGCCATAATAAAGGCGAATTTGTTCTGCGTATCGAAGATACGGATCTGGAACGTTCCACTCCCGAAGCAATAGAAGCAATTATGGACGGGATGAACTGGCTGGGTCTGGACTGGGATGAAGGTCCTTATTACCAGACCAAACGTTTTGATCGTTACAACCAGGTGATTGACGAAATGCTGGTCGCCGGGACAGCTTATAAATGCTATTGCCCGAAGGAACGACTGGAAGCGTTACGTGAAGAGCAGATGGCTAACGGTGAAAAGCCCCGCTACGATGGCCGCTGCCGCGACAGTCATCAACATCACAGTGATGATGAGCCCTGTGTGGTGCGCTTCCGTAACCCACAGGAAGGCTCGGTGATCTTTGATGATCAAATCCGTGGTCCTATTGAATTCAGCAATCAGGAGCTGGATGATTTGATTATCCGTCGTACCGATGGTTCGCCGACGTATAATTTCTGTGTGGTGATTGATGACTGGGATATGGAAATTACCCATGTGATCCGTGGTGAAGACCATATTAACAACACCCCCCGTCAGATTAATATTCTGAAAGCTATCGGGGCACAGGTGCCTGTTTACGCACACGTTTCAATGATCCTCGGCGATGACGGTAAAAAACTGTCCAAGCGCCACGGTGCTGTCGGGGTAATGCAATACCGTGATGACGGCTATTTACCAGAGGCGTTACTTAACTATCTGGTGCGTATGGGCTGGGCACATGGTGATCAGGAAATTTTCTCTGTTGCAGAAATGACCGAATTTTTCCGCCTGGAAGCGGTCAGCAAGTCTGCCAGTGCATTTAATACTGAGAAGCTGCAGTGGCTGAACCATCATTATATTAATACGCTGCCGCCTGAATATGTTGCCACTCATCTGCAATGGCACATTGAACAGCAAAATATTAACACCTCAACCGGTCCTCAACTGACTGAACTGGTTAAATTGCTGGGCGAACGCTGTAAGACTCTGAAAGAGATTGCCGAAAGCTGCCGCTATTTCTATGAAGATTTCACTGCGTTTGATGCCGATGCGGCTAAAAAACATCTGCGTCCGGTAGCACGCCAGCCACTGGCCCTGGCCGCGGAAAAACTGGCTGCTATTACTGAGTGGACAGCAGAAAATGTTCATCAGGCTATTCAGGACACGGCTGCTGAACTGGAAGTGGGTATGGGTAAGGTCGGGATGCCGCTACGGGTCGCCGTTACCGGTGCCGGGCAATCCCCGGCGCTGGATGTCACCATTACCGCGATTGGCCAGCAGCGTAGTATTGCGCGTATTCAGCAGGCGCTGGCCTTTATAAGCGAACGCGAAGCGCAGGCGTAACGTCAAAAACCTCCGGAAACCTTCGGGCTTCCGGGGGTTTTTACTCAGCAGACTCAATGCCCAGCTTCTTCAGCATTCCTTTTATCCCTTCCCGTAACAGTAAACGGCTCAGTTGATCTTTTTCGTGATGACTCATCTGATTAATGCTGCCGATTAATAATCCGGCGAGCGGATCTTTATCAGCAAAATAATGGCCGGCCGGTTCTGAAATATGACGGATAGAGCGCAGAAATGCCTCCACGCCATCATCGATATGGATTAGTCTCGCTTTCCCGCCCTGAACACCGGGTTTGGGGAGAGTGGCCCAGCCTTCACGCTTTATCCATTTATTAATTGTCTGGCGGCTGTAACCCGTTTCCAGTGCGAGCTCTTCAGGTGTCATCCATTCCTTTTTCACGGTATATCCCTTTCCTGGTTAATGTGACAATGGCAATTAACTGAGAAAGGTAACGTGAACATGTAAAAAAGAAAAGCGCTTCACTGCGGAGCTATGGGCTGTTTCACTTTTTTGCAGCTGCCTGCTGTTGCTGACTTCTTGTTCCGTCCGGATAAATTAACCACAGACTCTGGCGTCTTTTTCATCAATCAGTCACAAACAGGTAATTTGCCGTTGACAGCTATTGGCCGGTTTCATATTATGCCGTCCGTCAGGCCAGCCCTGACAACTTTTCGGCGCGGGGGTATAGCTCAGCTGGGAGAGCGCTTGCATGGCATGCAAGAGGTCAGCGGTTCGATCCCGCTTATCTCCACCACACTCTTTAACAGGGTGACAGCTCCGAAAAGATTCCAGATGTGGGGGTATAGCTCAGCTGGGAGAGCGCTTGCATGGCATGCAAGAGGTCAGCGGTTCGATCCCGCTTATCTCCACCAATCCGGAATTATTTTTTTCTCTTCTGCTTTTTTAGCTAAAACTCCCGTGATATCCCCTGATTATTTAACTCTTCCTCAGTGTTGTTTGTTCTGTGTTTTCCGTTACCTCGTCCGGTACGACTGGCCCGCGCAAAGTCACTGTATTGTATTATTTTTATTATTTACTACAGTTAACAGCAGGTTATTAACAAATACTGAGATGAATCCATGAAAGTGAAGGGAATTAACACCGGTTTCTTTGTACTGCTGTTGGTACTGAGTACCCTGGCGTTCTTTATGGTCATCAGGCCATATTACTCGGCAATTTTTTGGGCCGTTCTGCTTGCCTTGCTGTTTTATCCGCTGAAAACGCGGATCAGAAAATGGCTCGGTGATAAAAACGGCTTATCAGCACTACTGACCTTACTGATTATCTGCCTGATTGTGTTTATCCCTTGTGTGATAGTGATGACGTCACTGGCGTATGAGGGTAACCAGCTGTATACCAGCCTTCAGCAGAATAATCAGGCATTTTCTTCGTCCGTAACAACCGCAATAAATCATTTGCCGGGATCGGTGCAGACATTCCTGAACCGTTATGACCTGACGAATGTTGATAAACTGCAGCAGAAAATTTCAGCGCTGGCGATGGAGGGCAGTCATACCCTGGCCAACAGTGCCCTGGTGATTGGCCAGGGGACCTTCAGTTTTACAGTAGGCTTTGTCATTATGCTGTACCTGCTGTTTTTCTTCCTCAAAGACGGTGCTTACCTGATTGGCCTGCTGTTAGATGCTCTGCCATTAAGCCGCTATATGAAACATCATCTGCTAAAAAAACTATCAGCCGTTTCAAAAGCAACAGTAAAAGGTACGGTGGTGGTTGCCCTGGTGCAGGGGGCGCTTGGTGGTCTGGCATTCTGGTTTCTCGGGGTGCAGGGCAGTGTACTCTGGGGGGCGCTGATGGCTTTCCTGTCGTTAGTCCCGGCCATCGGCTCGGCGATTATCTGGGCCCCGGTGGCTATTTACTTCCTGGCGGCCGGTCCCCTGTGGAAAGGGATATTTCTGGTGGTATTTTTCGTGGTGGTTATCGGTCTGGTGGATAATATCCTGCGGCCGTTACTGGTGGGTAAAGAGACCCGGATGCCTGATTATCTGGTACTGATTGCCACGCTGGGAGGCATGGAGCTGTTCGGGATTAATGGTTTTGTTATTGGCCCGTTAATTACCGCATTATTTATCGCCTGCTGGAATTTGTTCTCAGGACGCGATAATGCCGCAAATTCAGACCAACTGGATGCCGGATTCATTGCTGAAGGTCAGCAAGAGCAGTCACATTCCGGCCAGAAAGAAGACTGATTCTCCGGTATAACAGCGGATAAAGCCTGTGCCAGTGCACGGGCTTTTTCAATTTACCGGCAAGAATCTGTCTTTCGCCTGCAGCGTGCAACCTCTGGCGGTAATCAATGTCTTATCTGCGTAGTGAGTGAAACCGGTAATACCGGCAGATATTTTTCGGGCAGCGTAAAGCTGTATATAACAATAATAGTCATGGATGTTCACCCTGTGGCGGGCACTTTGCCGGGTAACAGGCTGATTACCCTTGTGACAGAACTCTTGCCTGGCGGTCGTCAGGCTGAATGATGATGGTGTATTAAATATAAAATGAAAATATTAGTTATTCGCAGAGACAATATCGGTGACTTAATCCTCACGACACCGCTGATCTCAGCGTTATCGCGCCATTTTGGCGGAAAAGTGGATGTGCTGGTAAATACGTACAATCAGTCGGTACTGGAGAACAACCCGCATATCGGTACGGTTCACTTGTACAGTAAATTGCATCACCGTCAGCATGGGCAGTCTGCCCTGGGGGTGATTTTACACCGGATAAAGACCTCCCTCAGTATCCGTCGTACCCGTTATGATGTGGCGATTGTCGCCAAAGAGCACTGGGATAAGCGTCCGCTGCAATGGGCAAAGTTATCCGGGGCTAAACGTATTATTGCTATCGGTGATAATACTCCGGCGATGGTGACAGACCCGGTAACGGTACCTGCGGGCCAGCAGCATATTGTCGAGTTACTCTCGGCGCTGGCTGCTCCTCTGGGGGTCTCTCAGCCTCCGCGCGGTCTGGAGCTTTATCCGCGTGATAGTGAGATTGCAGCTCTGCGCCAGCGTTTGCATCCCGGTGATGAACTGCCGGTGTACGGTATTCAGATCAGCGCCCGTAAACTCAGCCAGCGCTGGCCGGCAGAAAAATTTATCGACTTTATGCATAATATTGCCGCCCGCCACCCTTGTCGTTTCCTGCTGTTCTGGTCGCCCGGTTCTGCGGATAATAAAGCCCACCCGGGAGATGATGAAAAAGCTCAGCAAATACAGCAAGCCTGCGGTGATATTGCCCTGACTGCAGTACATACTTCCGGATTACGTGAACTGATTGCCGGTATGTCATTATGTCAGCAAATTCTGACCAGTGATGGCGGGGCACTGCATGTGGCCGCCGGGGTTAATGTCCCGACGGTTGCCATGTTCGGTGACAGTGATGCCTGGTTCTGGGGCCCCTGGGGAGTGCCGGCTGAGGTCATCGAAGCACCGAATCGCGATGTTTCACAGTTGTCAGCAGAGCTGGTCGCTCAACGGTTTATGGCCTTACGCCAGCAGGTATTGTCGTCTCAGGAAGCCGCACCGGACAGTGCAGTTGCCTGACGGGGCAAAAAAACGGGACCCTCAGGGTCCCGTTAGGTGACTGCGTTATATGGCAGATTTACCAGGCCAGAATCAGGCCGGCAATTGAGGCAGACAGAATACTGACCAGGGTTGAACCATACAGTAACTTCAGACCGAAACGGGAAACTACATTTCCCTGATGCTCATTCAGGCCTTTAATAGCACCGGCAACGATGCCAATCGAAGAGAAATTAGCAAAAGAGACCAGGAATACGGACAGGATCCCTTCGGAACGCGGCGTCAGTTGCCCGACCATTTGTTTCAATTCCATCATGGCAACAAATTCGTTAGACACCAGTTTAGTGGCCATCACACTACCGACTTTCAATGCTTCATCGGCAGGTACGCCCATCAGCCAGGCAAAAGGGTAGAACAGATAGCCCAGTACCCCCTGGAAACTGATACCGAAAATAGTATTAAACAGTGCATTAACCGCCGAAATCAGGGCGATAAAACCGATCAGCATGGCTGCGACGATAATAGCCACCCGGAATCCGGCCAGAATATATTCCCCCAGCATTTCGAAGAAACTTTGCCCTTCATGAGTGTTTTGTAACTGCAAGTCCTCTTCATTTTCCACGTCATAAGGGTTAATCAGCGATAGCACGACGAAGGTACTGAACATATTCAGTATCAGTGCCGCGACCACATATTGCGGCTTCAGCATTGTCATATAAGCGCCGACAATTGACATGGAAACCGTTGACATCGCAGTGGCGGCCATTGTGTACATACGGTTACGTGACATCTTGCCGAGAATGTCTTTATAGGCAATAAAGTTTTCAGACTGCCCAAGGATCAGCGAGCTGACGGCATTAAACGATTCCAGTTTGCCCATCCCGTTGATTTTTGACAGTACAGTACCAATCACCCGAATCACCAGTGGCAGGATGCGGAAGTGTTGCAAAATACCAATCAACGCTGAGATAAACACAATCGGGCACAGCACATTAAGAAAGAAGAAAGCCAGCCCTTTATCGTTCATTCCGCCGAAGACAAAATTGGTCCCTTCCGCAGCGTATTTCAACAGGGTATCGAAGAAAGCAGCGAAGCCTCTGACCACCCCGAGGCCTGACTCAGAATGGAGGAAGAACCAGGCCAGCAGCACTTCGATCACCAGTAACTGAACAATGAAGCGTACACGAATTTTTTTCCTGTCTTTACTCACCAACAGGGCAAGTAAGGCGACCACCACCAGTGCCAGAATAAAATGGAAAATTTGGGACATACGGACTCCAATTTTGAGGAGAGTTATATTTTGCAATGTATTCTATGAAACGTGACATATAAAAACGAGAGCAAAAACCCATTATAAGTAAGAGATATCACTAATTTTCTGAAAACTGTTGCAAAGACCTCGTTTCCGGAACGTGGCGGATATTTTTTGTCCTGACAGATGTTAACCATATTTTTTAAGCAGATTACCTGCCGGTTAATAGTATGGTTGCCGGTAAAAGAGATTGCTCAAATTTTGTTAATCAGGTAACGTTATTTTCTTTTTATAGCCTTTGCTATACTTTTTAGCATAGTCTATTGAATCGATAATTATTACCGATTTAACGGCCATCCGGCTGGCGGGTAAAGTAAACCAACAGATCCTATTACGGGGAAGGCAGATGTCAGAAGGTCAGACCGCCGAAAGCAATAAAAAGCAGAGAAAAGTGAAGCTCGCGCTGATGGGCCCTGCATTCATTGCGGCGATCGGCTATATCGACCCGGGCAACTTTGCGACCAATATTCAGGCCGGTGCCAGCTATGGTTATCAGTTGCTGTGGGTTGTGGTCTGGGCAAATGTAATGGCAATGCTGATCCAGCTCCTCTCTGCAAAACTGGGGATTGCGACCGGCAAAAATCTCGCCGAGCATATCCGCGATCGTTTTCCGCGTCCAGCCGTGTGGTTTTACTGGGTGCAGGCAGAACTGATTGCGATGGCAACGGATCTGGCCGAGTTCATTGGCGCGGCTCTCGGGTTCAAATTACTGTTCGGCATCACTTTACTGCAGGGCGCGCTGATCACCGGGGTAGCGACATTCCTGATCCTGATGCTGCAAAGCCGCGGGCAGAAGCCGCTGGAATGGGTCATTGGTGGTATGTTGCTGTTCGTCGCCGTGGCCTATGTGGCAGAAATGTTTTTTTCTCAGCCGGATCCCGCCGGACTGATCAGGGGAATGGTAGTACCGGCATTACCGGACGGGAATGCGCTCTATCTGGCAGCAGGAGTCTTGGGGGCCACAATTATGCCCCATGTTATTTATCTGCACTCGGCCCTGACGCAGCGTGATGAAGGCGGGACCATGCACCAGCGTTATTCATCAACCAAGCTGGATGTAGCTGTGGCGATGACTATTGCCGGGTTTGTCAATCTGGCAATGATGGCGACCGCCGCGGCGGTGTTCCATTTCAACGGCCACACAGGCATTACCGAACTGGATGAGGCTTATCTGACCCTGAAACCGTTACTGGGTAATGCCGCGGCCCTGGTGTTTGGTCTGAGTCTGGTGACGGCAGGATTATCGTCTACCGTGGTCGGAACACTGGCCGGGCAGGTCGTCATGCAGGGCTTTATCCATTTTACCATCCCGTTATGGGTCCGCCGCGTAGTCACTATGTTGCCATCATTTATTGTGATCATTGCCGGTATGGATCCGACCCGGGTGCTGGTTCTGAGCCAGGTATTTCTCAGTTTCGGTATTGCCCTGGCACTGATCCCGTTACTGGCATTTACCGGTAACCGTCAGCTGATGGGCCCCCTGACAAACAGTAAGAAAATCCATCTCTGCGGTATTGTGATTGTGGTACTGGTAATAGTACTTAATGTGGTCGTACTGAGCGGAGAACTACCGGGGTTGTTATAGCTTGCTGTTATTACTGAATTTTTATTCCATGATATCATGCCTGCCGCCAGGCAGGCAAAACCGTGGTATAGTATTTTTTTTGCCGGTATTGCCCTTATTTTCCGGAATCAAGGTTTGTCCGCTCCGGCGACGTATATTCAGCCTGTTACCTATGTGCATTGGCGATGCAGCAAGGTATGGTAGATTACTGTGAAAATAATCAAGTGATTGCATCGGGTTATCTGATGTATATAAGATTTGAAGAAGGCGATACAGTCTTCATCATTAATTACCCCCAAGCGGAGTAGCATAAGAATGACAAACTATGCCCTGGTCGGCGATGTTGGCGGAACAAATGCCCGTCTGGCGTTGTGTGACGTGACTAACGGCAGCATCTCGCAGGCCAAAACATTCTCTACCGATGAATACCAGAGCCTGGAAGATGTTATCCGTCACTATCTGGCAGAACAGGAAGCAGTAACCTGTGCCTGTATTGCTATCGCCTGTCCGGTTAAAGATGACTGGATTGAAATGACCAACCACAGCTGGGCATTTTCGATCAGCGAAATGAAGCAGAACCTTGGTCTGGAACATTTGGAAGTGATTAACGACTTCACCGCCGTATCGATGGCGATCCCGATGCTGGGTGAGGACGATGTTATTCAGTTCGGTGGCGATAAACCAGTGAAAGACAAGCCTATTGCTATCTATGGTGCCGGTACCGGGCTGGGTGTCAGCCATCTGGTGCATGTTAATAAACGCTGGGTCAGTTTACCGGGTGAAGGCGGACACGTTGACTTCTCCTGCGGGACCGAAGAAGAAGATATGATCATGGGTGTACTGCGTGCCGAACGCGGACGTGTTTCGGCAGAGCGTGTGCTCTCGGGCAAAGGGCTGGTCAATATCTACCGGGCAATTGTCATTTCGGATAACCGGGAACCGGAAAAACTACAGCCTCAGGATGTCACTGAACGTGCTCTTTCCGGCAGCTGTACCGACTGTCGCCGTGCATTATCACTGTTTTGTGTGATTATGGGGCGTTTTGGCGGTAACCTGGCCCTGACACTGGGCACTTTCGGCGGGGTTTATATTGCCGGCGGGATCGTTCCGCGTTTCCTGGAATTTTTTAAAGCATCCGGTTTCCGTGCTGCGTTTGAAGATAAGGGCCGTTTCCGCTCTTACGTACAGGATATTCCGGTGTACCTGATCACTCATGATCAGCCGGGTCTGCTGGGTGCGGGTGCGCATATGCGCCAGACTCTGGGCGTGGTGCTCTGATACTGCCTGATACTCCTGACCGGTACTGTCGGCAGGAGTATCATCTGCTACAAATTCATTAGCTGGCGGAATTCTTTTACTTTACTGCGGCTGACCGGTACCTGAAATTCAAGTTCGCGCAGTTTAATAATATAGGTATTATTAAACCACGGTTCGATCTCACTGATTTGGCTGAGGTTGACGCAAAATGACCGGTGGCAGCGGAAAAACTGATTTTCAGGCAATTTCTGATAAAACTCACTGATACTCATCGACATAATAAACTGCTCGCGCCGCGTGCAGACAATCGTCAGTTTCTCATGGGCTTCTGCGTAGCAGATATCATTAACATCCGTTACGATGATCCGGTCATCTTTGATCAGATTAATGGTCTGTTGCAGTCCATGATGATTCGGTGTGCTGGCGGACGGCCGCGGCAGCTGTTGCCACGATGTCAGCCTGCGTAACATACTGATAATACGTGATTCCTGATAAGGCTTGAGGATATAGTCAAACGCCTCCAGTTCAAAGGCTTCCACGGCATGATCTTTCCACGCAGTAATAAATACGATCAGCGGTTTTACCGCAAACAGGCTGATATTTTTGGCCAGCAGCATGCCGTCCAGTGACGGAATATTAATATCCAGAAAGATCACATCTGTCTGATGCTGCTGAAGATATTTCAGTACTTCCAGCCCGTCGCTGAAACAGGCATCAATGGTAATGTTACTGTGCTGTTGTATCATCCAGCGGAGTTCCTGCTGTGCCAGAAACTCGTCTTCGACAATAATGGCCTTCACGTCATATCCTCCGGACTGAATTGTCGTGTATCTGCTTTACTGGCAGAGGACGGTGAGTGTTTACGGACCGTAAAACTGATCTCGGTGCCGGGAGAAAGGCGGCGGATGTGCAGGCCCTCGCCGTACAGTAGCCGGACCCGGTGGTGGACATTCAGCAGACCAATTTTGTTGCCGGGCATCTCATTTTCATCCACCCGGCGAATAACATCTTCGCTGATGCCTTCGCCCGTATCGCGTACCGTAATAATTACCGTATCATCATCGTTACCTGCCCTGACACTGATGGTGACGACACCTTTCCCCTGTGAGCGCTGGATCCCATGCACAATGGCATTCTCGACTAATGGCTGTATCAGCAGGCTGGGGATCTTACAGGCGATATCCTCATCGATATCATAAATAACACTAAGCCGGTCGCCAAAACGTGCCTGTTCGATAGCAATATAATCCATGACCTGGTACAGCTCTTTACGGATATCAATCACTTCATCATCCTTAAGTTCGAGGTTATAACGCAGATAGCGGGACAGATTGATCACCAGCTGGCGGGCAGTATCAGGATTCATGCGGATAGATGACGAAATAGCATTCAATGCATTAAACAGAAAATGGGGATTAATTTTACTCTGCAGGGCACGAAGTTCGGCCTTATTTGCCATTTCACGTAATTGTTCGGCCCGCGACACCTCCAGCTGAGTAGAGATAATTTGTGACAGACCAACGGCCATCTCTTTCAGCGAACCGGTAATACGGTGTGCCCGCCGGTAATAGATTTTTAAGGTGCCTGCAACCTGACCTTTTTCCCGCAGCGGAATGACCAGAATCGAATGAATATCGCCGGTCCGGTAAGCTTCATCGTTATTACGGATAATAATATTGCCGCTGTTAATCGCCAGCAGGGTGGTCGGACTGAGGCTGACATTACCGGTCTGAAAATATTCTTCGCCGTAGCCAACATAGGCCAGAATTTCCTGGCGGTTGGTCAGCGCCACGGCATCCGCGTTAATATCATGGCGAATAATTTCACATACCTGACGCAGTGACTGGCTGTTGATATGACGGAACAGGGGCAGGGTCTTGTTAGCAATATCCAGCGCCAGTTTTGCCTGACGTGCCGCACGGGCTTCCCGTTCACCCTCCACACTTTGTACCAGCAGTACAATCAGGCCAATACTGGAAGAGCCGAGGATCATGGGCAGAGCAATTTCACTGACGATCTCTGTGCCGAGGCTGGCAGGACGTGCCAGCAGAACAATAAGTAGCATCGTCAGAATTTCACACAACATACCGCCGAGGATCCCGGCCCACCAGCGTCCGGACTTATCGATGTACCGGTAAATCAGCCCTGACACAATACCGGACAATACTGTGGTTATCAGGCATGGCACCGCAGTGACACCCTGCATATCTGTCAGAAAACGGTGTAATCCGGCAATGATTCCGGTGGCAATACCGACCCAGGGGCCAAACAGAATCCCTCCTGACATGACCGCGATAATACGCACATTGAGCAGGGAACCGTCGACATTGAGGCCAGACCAGGTGCTGAATACGGCAAACAGGGAAAATATCAGAGTGACCGCCAGTTTTTCGGTCAGCGTATAATCATCTTTTTGGAGCAGTTCACGGAAAGGGGCGGCACGGGTCAGGAAAAACAGACAAATCAGCATTAATGCTGCACGGTCAAAAACCGCCAGTAACTTATCAAGGTGTAAGAACATTGCGGCGGCCTCGGGGGAGCAGAGCAACAAGATATGGACCTATAATAAGAAAAATCCCTGCCCGGCACCAGCGCTTCACCGGCAACCCGCAGTCTGTTCCTGCCGTCAGCTCGCGCACAATCGGTGACGATTTTCCGTGGCCGGTTACTGACGCGGTGACTGGCCAGAAAGTGCTAACGCAGCCCGCAACAGTTCGGCGGGCTGCCACGAGCCTTGCGGGAGAAATTCTGGGAAATATATAATATACAGTGACTTATAGCTTAACCTTGCTGTGGTATGAAACAGCTGGTAACCGGATTACATCAAAGGTTATATTTTTGAAAATAACTTAAAATCTGGTTTTCCGGCGATGGTTATCAAACTAAAATTAGCCGTTTTCTGTCGCTGTAACTCTGATAAAGGTTCCCGCAGGGCGGAAAACTCGCCGGGAAATCCTCTGACACATAAAACAAAACAGGATACATTACGCGTGCCGGAGGATCTGACAGGTCAGTGGTCATCATGACAGGCCTGAACAAAGTCTGCCGGTATCTCCTGAATGTCCGGAATGGAGCTGCAGAATGAAAACATTATTAATGGCGGTTGATCGTCAGGCCTCAATGGCAGAAAAAATCATTAAAACGACCCTGCAAGAGGCGAGCGCCCATCAGGCGGAAGTAGTGATCATTTGTTGTGTGGCCGCCGATGATCTTTACGGCAATCAGCCGATAGAAATTGATACGGCCGAAAGCGGATCTTTATCGCTGAATGCGCTGGACAATCAAAACTCGGCAGAACAGATACTTCGTTATGCTCTGAATCCGTTTGCCGAAGCGGGTATTCCGGCCCGTGGATTAATTTGCAGTGGCGACCCTGCTGCCACGATCGTTGAACAGGCTGATCGTCTGAGTGCGTCAATGATCATTATGGGGCGTCGTCATCTCTCTTCGTTCAACCGAATACTGAAAGGGTCTGTCAGTGCAGCTGTCATTGAAAAAGCACATTGCCCGGTACTGGTTGACGTTACCAATGAGTCTTTATCCCCCCTATGACTGAAACGCTACTTCCCTCGCTGATTGCCCTGGTTATTACAGGGTTATTGCTGAGCTTGCTGGTACGCAAAAAATACCTGTCCCTGCGGGCAGGCCTGTTGCTGGTGATCTTACCGGTGCTGCTGGGAAATCTGGTCTGGTTTTATGTCTGTAAACCACAGCGTGATGCTGCACTGGCAGCACAACATTCTCTGGCGCAACTGGCAGCATTGCCCGGCTATCGGATCCTTAAACAGCAGGAACCCGCATTATGGCCGGTATTAGAACAGGCCTTCTTACATTCAGTCACCCGGGGAGAGAGTGTTCCTGAGGCTGCAGGGCAATTACGGGGGATGCTGGCAGATGTGGTTAACCAGCGTATTGGCCGCGCCAGTGATCAGGCAGTCATTGATTATATTACAGTTTCTGTTGATGAGATGCAGGCACTGGATAAAATCTCGGCCGAAGACTGTTTTCGTTTTCTGTATCCCCAGGTGAATGGCGGGGTGAATCTGGTTCAGTTACTGTCCCCGGCACTGAATGCCCGTGATGCACAGGCGATGGAACAATTATTGCTCACCAGTGAGGGGCCGGATAAACCGCTGGACAGAAAAATGGCCAGCGATACCCTGAAACAGGTTGTCACTGCCCTGTATACCCGCTGGGGTAATCAGTTGAAACAACTTAATGAACCCGGAGACACTTCATCGGATCATCAGACTCTGTGTGCGATGACAATTGATTTGTACCAGACCATTTTAAAACTGCCGGTGGCACAGTCGGCCAACCTGTTGCGTATGATGGTTGTCAGCGCCGATTAATCGCCGATTTTGTGAACACCTCGCTTCCGCCGCAAGAATATTCCTATTTATCCGCAGGGTATCGCTATCACAGGAAAATCTGATTGGCAGGCGCTGCGGATAGTTTAGATTAATAATACTTAATTATTTACTCTGATAAGAATAGGCATGATCAAAAAGACACTGATGGCCGTGTGGTGTGGAGGCCTGATCACAGCATTACTCAGCGGATGTGCCCGCCAGTACCCGGGGGGGTATGCGCAGGTTGCGACAGATAAACCGTCACACAGTCTGCAGTTTCGTTACACACCCGGAGCCGTTGACTTGCCGGCACTGAACACTACCGTCAGAGACTATTGCCATCAGCATGGTTTTGACAAGGTTGAACCCCTCCCGGAACAAGACAGTGGCTGGCCGGGTGAAAAAACCCGCTGGTTCCAGTGCAATTATGGGATCAAAAATTAAGTCTGAACTGCTCCCCCCTGTACTGGGTGGGGGGATTATCCCGGACTCAGTGCTGTAATGCGGGGGCTGTAGCGGCGGGTGACAGTGCCGGCTGGCGGACAGTGACTGACAATATCAGGGAAGCCACCAGTAACACCATAATCAGTATAAAGGTCACCATAAAACCGCCAAACAGTGATGCCACCAGCGAGCCAAGAATACTGCCGATCCCAAACCCGAGGTAAATAACACCGTAGTTTTTTGCCAGATTATTCAGGCCGAAGAAATCGCTGACCAGTGACGGGAAGACGGTGATCGTTCCGCCGAAACTAAAGGCAATACAGGCAACAGACAGTAAAAAGGTATTTTCGTTGAGTCTGGTAAACAGCAGTAATGCCATGCCCGCCAGAGAAATCACCTGCGCCAGGGAAATAACACGGATACGCGGCAGTTTATCGGAGAGTACCCCGAGCACCAGACGCCCGGCCAGGTTAGCCACGGCAATCACAGTAACAGCATTCGCTGCGGTCAGTGCCGACAAATGGACCAGGTTCTGCCCGATATCTTTTGCAATCCCTATGACATACAGACCACTCATACAGGCGGTAAGGAACATCAGGGCCAGCATCCAGTATTGTGGCTGGCGTATTGCTTCAGCCAGGCTGAAATCGTTGGTGGTCAGCGTACCTGCTGGCTGCTCACTGCGCGGCGCATCATTCATCAGCAGTGCACCGGCAGTAATCATTAGCATGGTAATCACTCCCCAAATCATAAAGGTGTGTCCGAGGGTCTGGTGGGCCAGCAGATAACTGCAGATAAATTTAAACACCAGACTGCCCAGCCCGTAAGCACCAATCGCGCAGGCAGAGATCACCCCCCGGTGTTCAGGAAACCATTTAACACAGTTAGACAAGGTCAGCAGATAGCCTGCGCCTACGGCAACACCCACCAGAATACCGGCACTCAGATAGAGCATCCATACGGATGATACGACGGCGGTCAGGAAAAAACCGATCGCCAGTAAAATACCGGCACCCAGAGTCACCCTGCGAACGCCGAAACGTTCCTGCAGCTTCCCGGCCATCGACGAGGCCAGAGCCAGGGTCAGACTGAGTACCCCGAAAGCGAGGGCCACCTGACTGACAGAGGCTGAAAGCTTTTCTGATAATGGCTGATTGAACAGGCTCCAGGTATATACAGAACCTAAAGCAAACTGGGTAATGATCGTCCCTGCTAAAGTCAGCCAGCGGCTGGCTGCGGGGGGATGGCTATTCATTTTCATTATTATGCTCGCGGAGATTTATGGTCTGCTTACAGAATAATTAATTACCACAATTTATGTGGGATTACACCATGAAGTGCCATTTTCGGGGAATGAAATGCCTGCGGCAGGGTATGAATGGCCTGCTCAGCCATTGATACCCTTACTATATCAGGCGATGCTGGTCCGTGGTCTGGCCGGCCGGCGGACAAACATAATCAGATTAGCCAGCGTGATAAATAACAACCCGGCGACTGAATGGGGCTGCCAGACAAAACCTTCATAGCGTGCCGAAATGGCGAGGGCGACCAGCGGGAATAACAGGGTGCACCAACTGGCCTTTGCCGCCCCAATCCGCGCCAGCAGGGTGAAATACGCCCCGAAGCCAAATACCGAACCGATAATTGCCAGGTAACTGACGGCGGCCAGCCAGCGATAGTCGAATGCAGGAGCCAGCGAATACCCCGCCACGATACTGACCATCGCCATCAGCAGTGCACCATACAGCATCGCATATCCGGTTGTTGTCAGCATATCCTGCTGCTGTCGCTGGTGACGGACACTCATCATATTACCCAGAGAAAACCCGAAAGTGCCCAGAGCACAGAGACCGATGCCGGCCAGTAAATGGGGCGAGTTATGATTTTCCATTAACCGGGGCCAGAACATCACCACCATTCCGCCGAGCCCGAGGAGCAGGGCCGGAAGAAATTGCCGCGGCGGTTTTTGCCGGAAAAAAAGCCAGCTGTTGAGCGTATTATAAATAACAGCCATAGAGAAAATAACCGACTCAAGGCCACTATTAATCCACCCGGCCGCATAATAGAAGCAGATAAAGTTAATACCAAAGGTACAGCATCCCTGTACTGCACAGCAGAAGTGAGTGTTAGCTGATAATTTTTTCAGGCGGCCGGTCAGCGTTAAGGCCATCAGCAGTACAGTGGCAGCCAGTAGAAACCGCCAGAAAACCGCGACCGGAACCGGAACCGCTGCGCTGTGTTGCTGGACAAAGATTCCTATCCAGGTGGTCCCCCAAATTATAACGACCGTAAAATAAAGTAATATGTTCATCTGTGTTTCTCCTTATTCCGGTCAGTATGCAGGGCAGGGGAGAGTGACAGCTTTTATTTTTCTGCGGTCAGCTTGCAGATCCCTGCGCTTTTTTTCGCGGATGCAGTAGCAGGACTGGCAGCGTATCCGGCCGCAGATTACACTGGCGGCATTAGCGGGGAGCAAGGAGATAAAATGTCGTATCAGACCTTTGATATTCTGCATCGGCATAAAGCGATGCTGCGTGAATCAGTGACACTGGACAGCGGCATTCAGCTGGCTTCGTGGTTTAATCGTAATGACCGGGTGACTAACCACAGTAACCATCATACTCTCAGCCTGTATATTGCAGATGGCTATGATACCTGGCACAAAACCCCTCATGGCTGGCGTAACGGGGGCGGGCCCGATCGTTTCTGTCTGATGCCGGCCAACAGTGAATCATCATGGGATGTCAGGGCGAGATTATCATTTGTCCATCTCTACTGTACCGAACAACATTTACTGCAACTGGCCGAAAAAATATGGGACCGTGCGCCATTACAGCTGGCACTGGACGAAAAAGTTTTTGCGGAAGATCCGCGAATTACCCATCTCTATCGGCACTTTCTGCTGAGCTGTGACTGGCAGCAACCCGCTAATCATCTGATGCTAAGCACCGCCAGCACTCTGCTGATGACAGGGCTGGTGCAGCAGTACAGCAGGGTTAACTGGCCATTACCGGTAGTCCGCGGAGGGCTTGCACCACAGGTGCTGAAAAGGGTACAGGCATTTATCGCGGATAACCTCAGTCAGCCACTGACACTGGCTGATTTGGCGGCAGAAGCCGCGCTCAGTGATTACCACTTTGCGCGCATGTTCCGTCAGACCACCGGCCAGTCTCCCCACCAGTATGTGATGCAGCAACGTATGGATAAGGCCCGGCAGTTACTCAGAAAAACACAACTCAGCTTAACTGATATTGCGTACGACTGTGGTTTCTCGTCCCTGAGTCACTTCAGTAACCGTTTTCGCGTCTGTTGTGGCGTCAGTCCCTCGGTTTACCGGCAGTCACGGTACTGACGGCTATTATCACTGTTGCTGATCATTTTCGCCGAGGAAAAAATACCACAGGGGAATCGACAGTAATCCGGTAAACACGGTGGTGTAAATCAGGATCATAAAGAACTGTGTTACACAGAGACTTGCCGGCCATTGACTGAAGGGGAGGTGATATTCTTCGATGGCACCGCCAATGATCGCTCTGATCATAATGGCTGATACGATACAGGCAACCACCACGACGCCACAGATAAAATGGCGGTTTTTTTTATTTTTAAGCATGATCACTGTACCTTATCCGGATATTATTGACGGCTGTGTATATTATTACTCACCGTTATTAATAATATATTGCTGGTCTGTTATCACAACGGGGGCATAGTGTAACCCGGTAAGCAGGGAAAACCGACACTGCGGATATATTTCCAGGCTATTAATGCTTTAATGTTATATATAACCCATCGTTAATACTTAATATATATAAAAGCAGCAGGTAATATATTAATAATATTTCACCTGCCCAGTTAACGGCAGACCGGGGGATTATTTTTTCAGCTGTTTGTGTAGCCGGGTCAGTAGCCGTTGTTTTTTCAATGGCGACAGATAGCTGGCGGGCGAACGTCCCTGAAGATGGTCAAGGGTATGTTGCAGAAATACTGCCAGATATCCCTGTGCATCCAGCTGTTTCGGGTGCCCTTCAGGGTCGCGGTAGTTGACACTGATGGCAACCGGGCGCCGTGTTTCTATGGTCTCTCCGGGCAGTGAAGGACATTGCTCTTTAAAAGCTGCTGTTTCTGCCGACAGGGCAGTAATGACCGGGTTAATTAAGACATAGTTCTGGCGGCGCGCCTGTTCATCGGTGATATCAATAACGACTATTTGTCTGGCTATCCCCAGCTGGATTGCCGCCAGAGCGGATTGCTGGTGGGTGTGCATGGCCTCGCGGATACTGGCAATATCCTGTGCCAGCTGAGCATCAAAGTGACTGACCGGCTGACAGACTTGCTGCATTTCCGGCTGGATAATCGAATAAATCAGGTTGTTCATCTGCTGTCCGTTCCTCTTCACTGGAGGCGGATAGCATAGCCCGGAGCCTGTAGCGGGAAAAGCCAGTATCGCCGGCTGATTATCACATCCGCCTTATCCCGGTGAGGCTAAACGGCTGCATAAACTGAAACCGTTGTATATCCTGATGACAGGGGCGGGGGATCAGTCGTGCCTCGCTGCGGCAGCATGAGACGGGCTACAGTGGCAACCTTTACGGGTGTTCAAAAACTGCCACAGTGCGCAACAAGCATTAAAAGAGAGGGCTGATCAGCATACTCTCTGTTATAGCCTGTCAGTCGATTAGCTAAATAGCCGTGGCTGCGCCTGTTCTGCTCAGGTGCCGGGAGATAGTGCGGGGCGGCTGTGGTGCGATACGCGACAACAGCATGCTGAGTAGTGATGGTCGGCGGTACACCTTTTATGCAATTATCCGCTACTTTTCTCAGGCTCACGGAGAATAAATTCTTATTCTCAATAGCTAAATGTTACGGAAAAGTTATATTAGTTATTAAATGTAGTGATAATTATTTTTTGTGTTTACCTTATGGTATTAATAATGATGTTTTTTTCCCGCGGGTTATCTGTTTTTATATTACCTGTAAGTTATTATACATCGCTGGTATTAATGCTGTTGTGCGACTTCTGAATATTAGCCACAGAAAAACGGCATTAATTGCCGGGATGGACATTAAGATAAACTTATGATTTAAAACATTAAAATATCATCAGTGTTATCGATGTAAGATGCGGGAAGATAATTTTTAATCCGCGGGCAATTAAGGAATAATTTTCTTTTGGTTACAATTGATTCACTCAGCCATGAATATTATCTTTGTTGTGAATGAATATAATACACCCCGCAACAAAATATCAGTTTCCCTACATTTTTCTTGACAGGATCCGGGGCTAGAGGAATATACTGGGCTTCATTCGGACTACACAGAACCAGTTATTGTGCTCTTTTGACAATATATGCGTCTCTAAAATCTGGGTACATCTCTATATAAGCAAATTCAGATTCAACAGTAATTTGCTTGTCGCCGGGTACTGCATAGCGCTTATCCAATAAGTTTCGTCGGCAAAGGCTTCTTTGTGAGCGTTGTTGTACCCTCATGTTGGCAATGGTATGGGGGTAGTGACGAATTTTATCCTGTGTATGATTTCTGTACAGGGATATGCGCTATAGGAGTACCACGGCGTTAAGAGAAAAAGGATGGTGCGACACCTTGTTTCTACTCTTCCTGTTCTGCTCTTATCATTTTACCTGCCTGATAAGGGAAAGGGCATATAGGTGTCGCGGGCTAATACGGTCACTTAATACAAAAGAAGATAGCAATGTTAAGTAATGATCTCACATCGCTGATTACGCGTATTGACTTCGCGTTTATCTCATCAGTTCATATAATTTATCCGCCACTGACCATCGGTCTGGCCCTGCTTCTGTTCATCGCTGAAGTTATGTGGGTCAGAAAAAATGATGAGAAGTGGTATCGCATATGTCGTTTTTTTGAAAAGCTGTTCATCATCAACTTCGGTGCCGGTGTGGCTACCGGGGTTACCATGGAAATGGCTTTTGGTATCCTTTATGGCCGATTCTCCCAGGCCGCCGGACCGTTCTTTGGTCAGGTGCTGGGGTATGAAACCATCACCGCCTTTATGTATGAGGCCGGTTTTATCGGTCTGATGATTTTTGGCTGGGGCAAAATCAGTCGCAGGATGCACCTGTTTGCCACCTTCAACGTGGCCCTGTCTTCCACCTTATCGGCCATGTGGATTCTGGTCGCGAACTCGTGGATGCAAACCCCGACCGGTATCGAACTGAAGAATGGTATCTTCGTTGTCACCGACTGGGTTGCTGCACTGCTCAACCCGAATGTCAGCTCGGCTTTCCCGCACATGCTGCTGGCAAGTTTTGAGTTATCTCTGACCTTCGTTGTCGCGGTCTGTGCGTTTTACGTACTTAAACGCCGCCATATCGACATTTTCCTGAAGCCTCTGAAATATTCCCTGGTCGCGCTGGCGGTTGTCTCTGCTGCGCAGATCTATATGGGTGATGTGCTGGGTGAAAATGTGCTCGAGCATAAACCAGCCGCGCTGGCTGCGATGGAAGGGCAGTATGATGCCTACAATGCCGAAGGCCAGGTCAACAATGCCTGGAACATTATCGGCTGGCCGAACAAAGAAGGTACCGGTCTGGCGTGGTCTGTTTCTATTCCGCACGGTCTGAGCCTGATCGAAACCAAAACCTGGAATGGCCCGGTACGCGGACTGAACAGCTTCCCTAAAGATGAACAGCCACCGGTCGCATTACCGTTTTATACCTTCCGTGTCATGGCTGCAGCGGGTGGTGCTATTCTGCTGGTCAGCTTGTGGGGCCTGTGGCTGATGTCCCGTCGTCGTATGACTGCGGAAAAAGCGTCAGGCAACAAATGGTTCCTGATGATTGCCGTTGCGATGGTGGTACTGCCTTATCTGGCGATTATCGCCGGCTGGTGGACACGTGAAATTGGTCGTCAGCCGTGGATTGTTTACGGACTGATGCGTACTGAAGATGGTATGAGTGCAATGACGACTGGCCTGGCAATTTTCTGGCTGGTCGGTTTTGCAATCTTCGAATCAGCGGTTGTTGCCGGTACGATTTGGTTCCTCGCGAAAGTTGTTCGCCAGGGCCCTGATTTAACCAGCAAAATCCCGGGTGAAGGTCATGAGCACCTTGGTCACATTGATCTGCCGGAAGGCGAGCATGCTGATCATCCCGAATACATAAGACCGGTCTGATACGGAGAACACACTCATGGATATGCTTACACATACTCAGCAATTTCTGACAGTTGCCTGGTGGCTGGCGTTCGGTGTCAGCGTGCTGTTATACATTGCGCTTGACGGCGCAGATCTCGGGGCGGGTATCTTCTCGCTGTTTGTAAAAGATCATGACGAACGCGGCGCGATTATGGCGGCGATGGCTGGTACCTGGGATGCTAATGAAACCTGGCTGATCGTAGCCGGTGGTATTATGTTCGGTACCTTCCCGTTTGTTTACGGTTCAGCATTCAGCTACCTGATGGTGCCAATGGCACTGGTATTATGGGGCATTATGTCCCGTGCTGTGGCACTGGAATTCCGTCATCTGGCGTCGCCGTTCTGGCAGCGTTTCTCTGATGGCGTATTCGGTATTGCCAGTCTGACCGTGACTTTCTTTGGTGGTATGAGTGTCGGTGCCATCCTGAAAGGCTTTGCGCTGGATAATCCGGCAGTGGGTGTTCCGCATTATGCGGGCGGTGCCTTTAACTTCATCTCGGCGTTCTCTATCTGGACAGGTGTGGCTTCCTGTATTGCCATGACCTTATCCGGGGTGTTGTTTGTACGGGCCCGTTTTGAAAAAACCGAACCGCTGCGTCAGATTGCTGCCCGCTGGACTGCCGGTATCTTCTGGCTAGCGATTATCGCCGTTGTTGTCACCTGGATCTGGAGTGCAGTGGACTTCGACTGGGCACGTGCGAAATGGTTTGGTCCGCATTTCTGGATCTGGGGACTGTTCGGTCTGATTGCACTGTTCTGTATTGAGAAAGTGCGCCGTGACACCCTGAAAGATAAAGATCTGGCGGCTATCCTGTGGTTTAACGGTGCTGCGCTGATCCTTGGTTTTGGTATGCTGCTGACCATGTTCCCGTGGATTGTGCCGAATACCTGGACTGTCTGGGCAGGTGCCAGCCCGCAGGTGTCCCTGATTACCTTCACCCTGACCATGGGTGGGTTTGTACCGGTAATGCTGATGTATAACTGGTATCAGATTTGGGTATTCCGCGGCCGTATCTCTAAACTGGTTGGCTACGGACACTAAACCCATTATGTCGTCTCGCCCACCTATTAGTGGAGCGGCCGCTCGCCTGGCGGAACGCTGGCTTTCAAGCCAGCGTCGCCAGGCTGGTGCGCTCTTTTCCCTGTCGGTCACCATGGCAACACTCAGTGCTGTGATGATGATTGTCCAGTGCTGGTTGCTGGCATGGCTGATCAGCGGGGTTGTTATTGGCGGCAAAGGATTGTCCGGCCTGTTTCCGGCGATCTGGCTGCTGCCGGTCGTCATGATCCTGCGTGCAGGTCTGGATATGCTGCGTCAGGGCTTTGCTTTCGAAAGCGCTGCCCGTATCCGTCAGACATTGCGTGCAACCTTACTTGAACGTATCTCAGCACTCGGTCCCTCCTGGAGTCAGCAGCAACGTACCGGCAGCCTCGCCAGTACGCTGGGGGAAGGTGTTGAAGCTATCGAAACCTATTTTTCCGCTTTCCTGCCGCAAAAAATCATTATCGGTATCGTTCCGCTGGCAATCCTGGTGGCATTATTCCCTGCCGACTGGATTTCCGGACTGATTATGCTGGTGACCGCGCCCTTAGTGCCGCTGTTTATGATTATTGTCGGGAAAGGCGCGGAAAAAGTCAGCCTCAGACAATGGCGTAAGCTCAGCCTGATGAGTGCCCACTTTTTTGATGTAATTGCCGGCCTGACTACCCTTCGGCAGACCAACGCAGCCCGTCGTCAGGCGGCAATTATTGAAGCAATCTCGGAAAATTATCGTCAGACGACGATGAAAGTACTGCGTATTGCCTTTCTTTCTTCTCTGGTTCTGGAATTTTTTGCCACCATCAGTACCGCTATGGTGGCTGTCTATGTCGGTTTCCGTCTCTATTATGGTGAGCTGGCATTCCTGCCAGGGCTGTTTGCCTTATTACTGGCACCTGAATTCTTCCGGCCGCTGCGTGACCTGGGGGCCCATTATCATGCCCGTATGGATGCGATTGGTGCCACCGAGGGTCTGCTGGATATTCTGAATACGCAGCCTGCGGAACAGCCTGCCGCGAAAGCATTGCCAGCCAATGCGCCGCAGGAAATTCGTGTTGAAGGTCTGGGTTATCAGCACCAGCAAGGTGCCGGTATTGAAGATATCTCTTTCACCCTGCGTCGCGGAGAGACACTGGCGATTGTCGGGGCGAGTGGTGCCGGTAAAACCACCCTTGCCAGGTTACTGTTACGCTTTATCAGTCCGGCGACCGGCCAGATCCTGATTGACGGGCATAATCTGTCGGATCTGAGTCTGCAGGACTGGCAAAAACAGATCGGCTGGCTCCCCCAGCGGCCGACATTATTTGCCGGTTCTGTTGCTGACAATATTTGTCTGGCACACCCGCAGGCCAGTGAAAGTCAGTTGTTCGCTGCCGCGCAGCTGGCACAGGCAGACACCTTTATCAACGGCTTGGCCGAAGGTTATGCCACTCAGGTGGGTGACGGCGGACAAGGGCTATCCGGAGGCCAGATCCAGCGGGTCGCGATGGCGCGTGCGGTACTGACGAAACCACCGTTACTGATCCTTGATGAACCGACAGCGTCGCTGGACAGCCACACGGCGCAACAGATGATGGCGTCACTGGTTGACAGCTTACCGGACTCAGCACGGCTGGTGATCACCCATGATACTTCCGTTGCGACGCTGGCAGACTATGTGCTGGTCATGGAACAGGGCAGGGTGATTGAATCAGGTAAACCTGCAGAGCTGTTACAGGCTGGCGGTGTTCTTGCCGGGCTGGAACGTTTGCAGAAAGGAGCGACAGAATGAATGACTTACGTCATCTGTTAAAACTGGCGCGGCCGTGGCGGTGGCGGATGGCAGGCGGAATACTACTGTCGGTAGTGGTTATCCTGTCTAATGTGACGCTGTTGTCACTGTCCGGCTGGTTTATTGCCTCAATGGCGCTGGCCGGGGTCGGAAAAATGACCCTTGAGTTCTTCACGCCTGCGGCTGCCATCCGTGGTTTAGCCGTACTGAGAACCTTTGCCCGTTATCTGGAACGTCTTGTCACCCATGATGCGACCCTGCGGCTGTTATCTGTGTTGCGGGTCTGGTTCTATAAACGTCTTGAACCTCTGGCCCCGGCCCGGTTACAGGAATTCCGTGACGGTGACCTGCTGACGCGGCTGAGAGCTGACATTGATAGCCTGGATAACTTTTACCTGCGTATTCTGGCGCCGGCAATTGCTGCCCTGATCTCATCGCTGGCTATCCTGTGCGTGCTGTTCTGGTTTTCGCCGGCAATTGCAGGCATTGATGCCATGATGCTGTTAGTCGCCGGGGTGGTTGTGCCGGTAATCGTGGCCTGCTGCACCCGCAACAGCGGTCACAGGGTGGCGACATTACGCGCTTCCTTGCAGGTGGCATCAACGGATCTGATCCGCGGTTTGGGAGAGTTACAGGTCGCGGGGGCAGTCAGCCGTCAGACCCGTCATCTGTCACAGTTATCACAGCAGCTTATTTCTGCGCAACGTCACCAGGCGTGGATCAGTGCGGCGGGCAGTGCCCTGTCGGCACTGGCCGGCCAGGCGGGGATGTTCTGCGCCTTTGTGCTGCTGATCACTGCCGGGCAAGGGAGTATGCTGGCCGGAAATGACATTGTGATGCTGGTATTCGCCGTGCTGGCCAGTACCGAAGCAGTCGCAGCGTTACCGGCGGCGTTTGCGGCATTGGGGGTTACCCTTGAAGCGGCGCGGCGTATTTTCTCTCTGGCAGATCTGAGCCCGGCGATCACCTTACCGGCAGTCAGTCAGACACCGCAGCGTTTCGATCTGGACTTCTCTGCTGTGACGATGCGTTACGCCGCCGGTAAACCAGCGGTGCTGGACTCTCTGAGTTTTCAGGTACCGGAAGGACATTGTCTGGCGTTACTGGGGCCCAGCGGGGCAGGTAAGACCACCATACTGAACCTGATTCAGGGATTCTGGGATTGTGAAGCCGGTACGGTTTCCATCGGCGGTTATCCGGTCAGGGAGCTTTCTGACCCTGTGCTGCGTCAGGTGATTTCGGTGGTAGGGCAAAAAACCTATCTGTTTAATGCATCTGTGCGTGACAATCTGCGGATGGTGGCACCCGATGCAGATGATGAGAGGTTATGGCAGGTTCTGGCCAGAGTGTCACTGGATGATGAAGTCCGTGCATTCCCGCACGGTCTGGATACCCTGGTGGGTGAACTCGGAGCACGTTTATCCGGTGGTCAGGCCCGCAGGATCGCTATCGCCCGCGCATTCCTCTCTGAAGCTCCGGTCATCTTATTAGATGAACCGACTGAGGGTCTGGATGCCACCAACACAGATCTGGTGCTGCGCTCTCTGAAAGCGCTGGTGAAAGGTAAAACAACCTTACTGGTCACCCACCAGATCCAGCCGCTTATCCTGGCGGATAGCCGTCTGGTACTGGAAGGTCACTAACCCTGAACATCAGCCCGGCGGTTAGTACCGCGGGCTGACTTTTTATCCAATGGCCCGCTTCGATCCCTGTATCTGACTCACTGCCCTGACTTATTTCAGCTCCCTGCTCAGGGTGGCCGAATCATAATAATCCCCCTGCCAGATTATTTTTCCCTGTTTTAGCCGGATAAAAGAGACTCCGGTAAAACGTACTTCCTTACCCGTTGCCGGGCTTCCTGACCAGTTCCCCGTATTATGTCCGGAAAAGACCCATTCAAAGGCAATCGCAGAGTTATTCTCTACAGGCTGGCCGGTCATTTGCCATTTCAGATCCGGGACTCCCTGCATAAAGGGAGCAATCACCTGTTGCTCTGCGGCAGAACGGCCGGTGACTGGTTTGCCCACTGACGCATCGTAATACACTCCCTGCGGAGCAAAATAACTGGCTGCCTGATGTGCATGGTGCTGATTCCAGGCCGCCATATACGCTTTGACGATCTGCTGCGGGCTCCCGGCGGCCGAACAGTTCTGCAGGGTGGTCAGGGTAAAAATAATGCAGATCACTTTTTTCATTACCGGTATTATCCTCAGGAAATATCACTCATCACATGTTTGATACGGGTATATTCTTCAAGAGAGTAGGCGGACAGATCTTTGCCGTAACCTGATTTCTTAAACCCGCCGTGGGGCATTTCGGCACAAAGAGGAATATGGTTGTTAATCCATACGGTACCGAAATCAAGATCATTACTGATCTGGTGGGCGCGGCGATGATCCTTTGTCCAGACACTGGCTGCCAGACCAAAGTCCACATCATTCGCCATCGATAATGCCTCATCCGCAGTGCCGAAAGACTGAATAGTCATCACTGGCCCGAACACTTCACGCTGAATAGCCTCATCCTGCTGATGCAGCCCGGAAATCAGGGTGGGTTCGAAATAAAAGCCGTCACTGTCGGCCGCTTTGCCACCGGCCTCAATTGTTGCATGGGCGGGCAGGCGTTCAATAAAGCCTTTCACCTGTTCCAGCTGCTGCTTACTGTTGAGTGCGCCATAAAATGCGCCGGTGTCATCGGGTAAACCGTAACGCAGCTGACGGATTTCGCTCAGTACTGCCTCAAGAAACTGCGGATAAATACTGTGCTGGACGATAAGACGGGTGGCAGCGGTACAGTCCTGGCCGGCATTAAAAAAACCAGCGGCACACAGGGTACTGGCGGCTTTGGGAATATCAGCATCGGCAAAGACAATCGCCGGTGCTTTTCCCCCCAGTTCGAGGTGGGCACGGGTCAGGTTTGCGGCCGCAGAGGCAGCAACCTGTAATCCGGCACGCACTGAACCGGTGATCGACACCAGCGAGGCCTGTGGCGAAGATACCACCAGCGCCCCGGTGGCGGCTTTGCCCAGCACGACATTGATACAGCCTTCAGGAAAGAAAGGCGCCGCAATTTCGGCCAGTAACAGCGTGCTGAGCGGGGTGGTGTCGCCGGGCTTCAGTACCAGAGTATTACCGGCGGCTAAGGCCGGGGCAATCTTCCAGATCGCCATCATAAACGGGTAATTCCAGGGAGTGACCTGTCCGACCACTCCCAGAGGTTCACGGCGGATCACTGAATTAAAACCACTGATATATTCTGCGGAGGCTTTACCTTCCTGACAGCGGGCAGCCCCGGCAAAAAAACGGACCGTATCACAGGAGGCCACAATCTCTTCCTGGCGGATAAAGTGTTTAAGTTGTCCGGTTTCCTGGCTCTGCAGTTCAATTATCTGATCTGCATGCTGCGCTATAGCATCAGCCAGCAGCAGTAATGCTTTTTGTCGTGCGGCCGGTGTGGTCTTCTTCCAGAGACGGAACGCCTGTTGCGCGGCATGGTAAGCGGCATCGACCTCCTGAGGACCGGCTTCCGGACACAGGGCATATGCCTGTCCGTTGACCGGACTGATTAATTCGAAATAGTGGTCACTGTTTTCCGGCAGAAAAACATTATTAATAAAGTGAGATAATTTACGCACGGAGAATATCCTTTAACATAATATTTATTATGTTTTATCACCGGTCTGTGGAAAATTACAGGGTCAGTGCCATATGATTTTTATATGGCTGCCGGGTATCAGCAGCATCAGAATATGGCAGAATGACACAGGGCTGCCATATTCTGTATTGTTCAGCATCTGGCCAGACAACCCCGTTTTCTCTGGCTCCGGCGCGGGAGTTACGTATATTTGTGGCGGGTTTTGTGGTATCAATATTCCCCCTTTTCTTTTAAGCAATAACACAAGAAATCACGAGGTCTATGATTACTCATGCTGTGATTTTCTCGCCTATTGGTCAATCCAGCCGTTCTGATCAGATTATTCAGCGACTGGCGAATGCCATTATTTCCGGCTTACTGGCAGCCAATGAGCAACTGCCTAATGAGGCAGATTTAGCACGGATGATGGGGGTCTCCCATATCACCATTCGTGAGGCGCTGAATACATTGCGGGCTAAAGGACTGATTTATACCGCCCGCGGACGTAACGGTGGCAGTTTTGTTGCTGAATCGATTGCCAAAGATCGGTCTGCGTTCGATGCGCTGCAAAATATCAGCACTGAGTATCTGTCAGATCTCGGTGAATGGCATTGTGCGATCTTTGTCCACGCCACACGGCTGGCAACGTCGCGGATGACAGACCGTGACGTCCATGGATTATCGCAGTTCATTGATACTCTTGAGCAATCAGCGACACCGGAACTTCGTTGTCAGTCAGATATGCGTTGTCTGCTGACCATTGCCGCTAACTCTCAGTCGGCGCGGATTGCCAACCAGGAACTGATGATCCAGGCGGAATGGGCGGCACTGGTGACCCCGTTATATCAGTCCGATGACTTTCACCGTACCGTCGTCCTGAGTTACCGGCAGTTGCTGGCCGCATTCCGTAATAACGAAGCATTACAGGCAATGGAGGTTGCCGGACAACTGATTAATCAGTTTATTTCCAGACTGATCGAGTTGAAATTCAGTATTCATACAACATAGTGAACAATATGCTCAGTGATGATGAATGTAAAAAACAACTGGCAGAGAAAACCGGCCATCTGCTGCAGGCGGTCACCGCATCTGCACAACAGCTTTCACGATTACTGGCCGAACGGCTGACCCGTATGACAGCCGGTGAATCTTTGCCGCAGACATTACCGGACAATCGGTTACGAAAAACCCTGTTCCCGGCGATAGAACAGGTTCTGACTGAGAGCGATTATTGCTTTGGTGCCGGTTTCGCCAGCCATCAGTATTCGGCTGAGAATCATCAGCCTTACTGGTTCCTTGAATGGTGGTTTAAAAGCCCGGGCAGTCACCGGACGTCTTGCCTGGAACTGGATCAGGCCACCCAGCAACGGCTGGATTTCAGTACGTTTGACTGGTTTAAGCAGCCGCAACAGCAAACCGTCAATCTTCACGGCCCGTATGTGGATTATATCTGCACCTCGGCGTATACCATGACCGCTTCTTCACCGGTAATCACTGGCGGCAGGCTGGCAGGTGTGGCGGTGGTGGACATGCTGGTGAGCGTTATTGAAGCCGAGTTACTGACACTGATCCGTCAGTGCCGGAAAAAACCGGTCATTATTAATCGCCACGGGCGGGTGATGGTGTCCAGTCATCCGGGTTACCGGACCGGTTCGCTGGTGGAGTATCAGCATCACAGAGATATTATTCACAGTGACTTTTTCCGGATTTTCTTCCCGGAAGCGTAGTGCCTGTCTGCCTGTCACCGGAATGACAGGCGGGGCAGGATCAGAATGAAATCATTTTACCCGGTGTTAATTTCGCCGAGATCCCCAGCAGTGTCTTGGCCAGCGGAATGGCGACCGGTGCCAGCTGACGACCAAGCAGTAACGAGGTGTGCTTAATCGAGGTCAGCATCCGGAAGTCATCATTCCTGCCGGTAATATCATCGGTAATCGCTTTGCCGATTCTCACCGTCTGGGCCACCCCATGACCGCTCCAGCCATGGACTGAATATATCTGGCTGTTTAGCCCGGATTTCCGGCAATCTGTTGCACCGTTGAGGGTTAAATCGGTGGTGCCGCTCCAGGCAAAATCCAGTTCAATATCTTCGCGCTGAGAAAACACGGTACGCAGGCGTGAAGTCAGATAATCAACTGTGCGGTTATTATCCCAGCGCATACCGGTGCCTTGCCCGCCGAACAATAAACGCTGGTTCCGTACCGGGCGATAATAATCGATCTGTAACTGAGTATCATAGACCGGCTTACCGGTTGGCAGCAGTGTCTGGTGACCACCGTCAATTGGTGAAGTGACCCCCACATAGGTATAAAAGGGTAATGTGGTTGCGTTATTTTGGTTAAGCAGTGCGTGGGTGGCGTCATGGACGGCGATCACCACCCCCCGGGTAGCGGTAATCACGCCGGATGCGGTATGTACCCGCGTACCGGCCGGTGTTTCTTCAATCTTTATTACTTCACTGTGTTCATGCACACAGCCACCGTTATGCATAAACCCGTAAATCAGGCCACGGTTCAGTGCCAGAGAATGAATCTGTCCGCCGCATTCATCCAGCACCCCGCCGTAGTAAATATCTGAGTGGATATGTTCCTGAAGCTGATAATTACCTAACACCGTCACCTGACTGTCGCCAAGAAATTTCCTGGCATCCGCAGCCTGTACCAGGGCATTCATATGGCCGGGATGCACGGCTGCCGTCAGATGCCCGTATTGACGGTCGAGCTGTAACTGATAACGGCTGGCGATATCATCGATCAGTGACATTGCTTCGGCAGAGGTAAAACGCCACAGACGGCGGGCTTCATCTTCAGGCAAATGCTCCAGCATTGACTCAGCCTCCCAGCGTGCCAGCCCCGGGGTCAGTTGCCCGCCGTTACGGCCGGAAGCGCCGGAACCGACAGTGTTTTTCTCCAGCAGTACCGTATCGATACCTGCCTCTGCCAGATGAAGAGCGGTCGACGCGCCCAGCAGGCCTCCGCCAATCACTACGAGTTCACACTGCTTGTCGGTTTCCAGTGGCGGAAATGACATCCAGGGGGCGAGCGTAGACTCGTAGTAATTCGCGGCAATCCCGGGGTCAAATTTGAGGGTATCTTCCTGTTGTCTTACCCAGTTCCAGTCCCCGTTAATACTGATATCACTGGCAGGGAGCGTTTTGGCATCATTAATTAACTGTGGCTTGCTAAACTGATTTTTTATATCCATTTTTTATTTCCGGCAGATTAATAAAATCACAGGTAAACACACTGTGCATAACTGGCCCCGTTTATTCGGAGGCCATCACTGATGATTTACTGACACTGTTATAAATAACCCAGACTAAGCCTGCTGCGGCCCATACGGATCCCAGTACAAAGGCATCATGATCCAGGCTGACCCACATAAAGGCGACGCTGGCTAACCCGCAACAGGGTGAAATAAGGTGATTAAAAATATCCCTGAATGAAGCGACTCTTTTTTCCTGACAGGCAAATTTTGCGATAACGCAAATATTTACTGAACTGAAGGCGACTAATGCGCCGAAGCTGATTAACGACACCGCAGTATCCAGACCAAAAAATATCGAACTTAAGGAAATGATCCCTGTCAGCAGGACACAATACAGAGGTGTGTTAGTCTTCGGGTGAATATATCCAAATACCGGAGACGTCAGGCGGTTTTCCTTACCCATAATATTCAGCAACCTTGCTGAACTGGCATGGGAGGCGAGTGCTGAGGCAAAGGTATTACACAGAATAGCCACCAGAAATATGGACTGGAATAACCGGCCACCGACATACAGTACAATTTCCGGTAATGCCTCGGTCGGATTTTTAAATGCGGAGTTGTCCGGGTAGTAAAGCTGAATAAACCAGGCAGCGACGAAGAAAATAACCCCGCCACTTAAGGCCGTATAAAAAATGGCTTTCGGGATAATCCCAGAGGGATTCTCTGTTTCTCCGGACAGGGTGGTGACAGCGTCAAAACCGAGATAAGAAAAACAAAGAATAGCGGCTCCGCTAATCAGAGGCATAATACTGTGATGCTGGTTAAGCAAGGGGGCGAGGGTCATTACCCGCTGAATACCGTGACTGCTACTCAGGTCATGGACCACCATATAAATAAATACCACCATCAGTAAGACAGGCAGCCCGACGAATAAAAAGTTTGCATTGGCGAGGATTTTAATATTACAGCAATTAAAAAAGGTCACCAGGCTGGTGAATATCAGAATAGAAACCCATACCGGTACAGCCGGTAGCAGGGACTGCAGATAGATACCGGCTAATAATGAGTTAATCATTGGTAACAGGATATAATCCAGCAGTGACGACCAGCCAACCATAAACCCCGTATGAGCGCCGAATATACTGCGGGTATAAGTGTAGGCAGAACCGGATGACGGGTATTCTTTGACCAGTCGTCCGTAACTCTGGGCTGTAAATAATACCGCAACCAGTGCAAGCAGATAAGTCAGCGGTACTCTGCCGTAGGTCACTCCGGAGACAATCCCGAAGGTATCAAATACCGTCATCGGTGTCATATAGGCGATACCGATAATAACGACCTGCCACAAGGACAGGTTTCTTTTTGAAGTTGTATTGGATTGCATAATTATACCTTTCAGGGTTGGCGGGTACAGGTATCCTGCTGCGGCATACGCGGACAGCGATAAAAAATAAAATAACGACAATCTGCAGCGGGCCAATTTTTCGCCCGCAGCAGGTTAATCAGTCAGTGGTAATATCCGGCTGATAATGGGTACCTTGTTCTGTGTTGTGGTCTGGTCGTGCGAGCAACAAATATAAAGCACCGGACAGAAAGACCACCGCCAGTCCGGTGACCACAATCCACTGATCAGCAAGATTGCTGCCGGGACCGGGCTGACAGAGCAGGTAAATACCGGCCAGGCCATAGGCAAGGGCCAGAATATTCACCGGCAACCCGTAACGGCCTAAAGTCCAGCTGCCGGCCGGTTTCCGGCCCTGCAGCCGTTTGCGCAGGGCTGCAAGCACCACCATCTGGAAAGAGATATAAATCCCTGCCACGGCAAACGCGGTGATCCTGGCAAGATTATCGGGCTGGTAATATACCCAGACACACATCAGCAGGGGTAACACGCAGCTGACGATCATAGCGTTGTCAGGAACATTATTTGCTGAGATTTTCGCCATCCAGCGGCTGGCGGGTAGCATATTGTCGCGTGAAAAGGAGAACAACAGTCTGCTCAGAGCTGCCTGCAGTGACAGAATGCATGACAACATAGCAATAACGGCGACCCCGACAAAAATCTTCTCTCCCTGCGGACCGAGGGCATTATTCAGTATTTCAGCGATCGGGTTGGCAATTTTTCCCGACACAATCCCTTGCAGGTCCGGATAAGAGAGCAGATACCCGGCCACGGAAATAATCGCTGAAATAGCACCAAACAAAATACTGAGCATCATCGCAACCGGAATTTTCCTGCCGGGATTCTGCACTTCTTCAGCGACATTACCGCAGGCTTCAAAACCAAAAAACATAAATAGCCCCAGCAGTGATGCTGACATAAATGCATGGCTGTAACCGGCAGGCCCGGTAACAACGCCCATAGCATCGAAAATCACCGACAAAGGCTGGGTTCTGTGGAAAATTAACAGGTAGATGCCGAGTGCAATCACGCTGACAATTTCGCACCAGAAGCCGATACGTGCCACCCGGGCCAGATTTCTGGTACCGGAAAGGTTCACTGCCATCATCATTAATAGCAGCACTACCGAGGTTAATAACAGGTGAAATGCTGACGGAGTATAACTGAACAACGTTGCAACAAAGGTTGCACTGTATTCGGCAATCGAGGTGATAGTCACCACCAGAGCCCACAGATAGATCCACGCAGCGATCCACGCATACTTTTTCCCCCACAGGATACGTGACCAGGGATACAGCCCGCCGGTAATCGGGTACTGTGAAGCAACTTCGCCGAAGACCATAGCAACCAGCATTTGCCCTGCGGCGGCGATCAGTATCCACCAGATTGCCGGTGGTCCGGCAAGGGTCATGGCCAGAGCAAATAATGAATAAACGGCGGTGAGTGGCGATAAATAGGTAAATCCTAAAGAGAAGTTAGACATCAGGCCGATTGACCTGGTAAACCTTTGTTCGTCCGGTGGAGATGACAGGCTGAGGTCTTCAGTGGGGGAATTGCGCATTTACGCCTCCGGTATCTGGCTCTTGATTAAGAATTTTAAATTTATAAAACATAATATTTTTTATGTATATATAACCGGGAGGCTTATTATTTTAATCTATTGATTTTTATTGATAAATCATACATACCTCTTTCTTATGACCCTGGTGAATGCGGCGTTCATCGGCGATTTATCCGGCAAAAAAGACCAGACACTCCGGGCAAAGGGACAGATAAAGAGGCGTTAACCGGCAGGCGGAACATGGAAGGGAAGATGATTGTCTGAGGCAGTGGCCAGGTCACAGCAGTACCCGGCCTGATAAGCAATATCGTATAAATACAGCGGCAACCCGGCCGCAAAGAGCGGGGGGTTACCCCGGGTTGATCAGCGGCTGATCACCGGTGTCAGTAACGGCTGTCCGCTAAAATATGCGCTGATATTATCGGCGACCAGTGTTGCCATCGCTGCCCTGGTTTCATGGGTCCCGCTGGCAATATGGGGTGTGACCACCACATCAGGCCGGTTAAGCAGTGCCGCAGGAACCTGAGGTTCATGGGCAAACACATCCAGCCCCGCACCGCCGATCTCCCCGCGGGTAATGGCTTCCACCACCGCATCTTCATCTGTCACACTGCCACGGGAGATATTGATCAGAATCCCTGTCGGGCCAAGCGCTGTCAGCACCTGCCGGTTAATCAGGCCACGGGTCTCTGGATTCGCACTGACACAGACCACCAGAATATCGCTGTTCTCAGCCAGAGTGATCAGACTGTCGTAGCGGGTCACCTCCGGATCGGTGACCGGACTGTTATTGAAACAGGCAATCGGCATCGCAAACCCTTTAGCACGCCGGGCAACGGCTTTACCGATCCGCCCGTAGCCGACAATACCCAGCCGTTTACCGGTCACCTTACTGGCCAGCGGAAAAGAGCCTGAGGCCCAGCGTCCCTGTTCGACAAATTTTTCCGCGGCGGTGATCTGTCGCGATACACTGAGTATTAAAGCCATACCCAGATCAGCCACATCATCGGTTAAAATATCCGGCGTATTCGTGACAGTGATACCTTTCTCCGTTGCCGTATGGATATCAATACCATCGTAGCCGACCCCGAAAACGGCAATCAGCTTTGCCTGCGGGAACTGGCTGATAAACTCAGCATTTACCACTGATTCCCCGCTGGCAACAATTACCCGGACTTCTGCAGCGAGCCTGCGGATCTCGTCAGCGGATAAACGGGAATATTCATATAACTGATAATCAGATTTCAGTTTTTCTTTCAGGGTCTGTGGCACTTTGTCGGCTAATACCAGGGATGAAGACATCGTTTTTATCCTGTATTAATGGAGTGAGAACCGCCAGCAGACAGGCGTGACTGTTGGCTGGTGGTCCAGTAAAACTAATACATAATCGGTGTGCTGTATAGTCTGCCGGCACCACAGACAACGCTCCTGTAAAGTGAGCACCACCCTGCGGCTTGTCGCCGGATATTACCGTGCCCGGCTTTTTAACCCGGCATCGGTCAGGACGGTTGTTTTCAACGTGACCCGAAAATATTGTTATCCGCTGAAAAGTTATATTTAAATTTAATATAACTAAGGGATTTTTTGATGTTTCCATTATTCACCTTCAGGCGCTAATAATTATTCCATAGTGTCATTATCAGTAAACGGAATAATAAATGCCTTATCAATTGAGTGTACTGGATAAATGCCTGGTGCCGGATAATGAAACCGCTACCGGCGCACTGAATAATGTGGCGGAACTTGCCCGCTTAGCCGAAAACTGGGGCTACCATCGTTTCTGGCTGGCGGAACACCATAATACATCGTCACTGGCCAGCCCTTCGCCGGAGATCGTGATTGCCTGGATACTGTCCCGTACCCGGAAAATAAGGGTCGGCTCCGGCGGGGTGATGCTGCAGCATTACAGTCCTTATAAAGTGGCAGAAAATTTTAATCTGTTGTCGGCGCTGGCCCCCGGACGGGTTGACCTGGGGGTGGGTAAAGCGCCCGGCGGGCTTCCCCTTGCCACCGGTGCGTTGCAGGAAGGCCGTGACAGTGCAAACGCCGCGGACTTCAGTACCCGCCTGAAACAACTGGACGACTATTTACAGACCCGCGAGGCGGCAGACCCGGAGAATGCCTTACTGGCCACCCCAATCCCTGCGGTCAGTGCCCGGCGATTTTTACTGGGTGCCAGTACCGCCAGCGCCAGCCTGGCAGCAGAGCTGGGCTGGGATTTCGTCTTTGCCGCCCATCTTAACGGTGACCGGCAACTGTTAAATACCTTTACCCGCTACTGGCAGAAGCACAGTCAGCGCCCGGTGAGGGTCGCCATTCAGGCGATTGTCAGTGAAGATCCTGACGTCGCCATGCGTCAGGCGGCAGAGCAGCAGTTATGGCAGGCTGAACTGGTCAATGGCCAGCGTGTCACGCTGGCCAGCCAGGCACAGGCCGAGCGGTTTATTCGCCAGAGCGGGAGTGAAGCTAAGTCGGTTACCCGCCGGCAGGCGGCAATTTTTGCCGGTTCAGCACAGTCGGTGATTGGGCAGCTTGACGCGCTACACCGTGACACCGGGATCAGTGAGTTTATTATTGATATTCCGGTCAGTGACCCGGCGGTGCGCAGAGAGACCTTATATTTACTGGCGCAGGCAAAAGGCAATATTCAGCCTCAGAAAGTGCCGGCAGAAAATATCATCCGGACGGCCTGATAACGGTCAGATTATATAATTATCCGCCGGGTATACAGGGGGGAATTCATCTGTCCGGTATTTAAATAGCAGTATCACTCAGAAAATAAAATATTACTTTTATAAGGGATCGCTATGTCTGTAAAACGTCAGTTAAGACTGGGAACTATTCTGCACGGAGCATCAGGTAATATGTCGGCGTGGCGGCATCCGTCGGCCACCGCTGATGCCAGCATTAATATTGATTTCGCCACAGAAACTGCCAGAAAAGCAGAGCAAGGGAAACTGGATTTTCTGTTTGTGGCTGACGGCTTATATATCAACGAAAAATCAATTCCGCATTTTCTTAATCGTTTTGAACCCCTGACATTATTATCCGCACTGGCCGGGGCAACCCGTCATCTGGGGCTGGTCGGGACGGTATCGACCTCCTACAGCGACCCTTTCACCGTCGCCAGACAGTTCGCCAGTCTGGATCATCTGAGCGGTGGCAGAGCCGGCTGGAATGTGGTGACTTCTCCGCTGGAGGGGTCGGCAAAAAATTTCTCCCGTCAGCAGCACCCTGAGCATGGTTTACGTTACCGGATTGCCAGTGAATATCTGGACGTGGTGAAAGGGCTGTGGGACTCATGGGAAGAAGGGGCGTTTATTCGTGATAAACAGAGCGGAGTGTTCTTCGATAAAGAAAAACTGCATACCTTAAACCACCACGGCGAGTTTTTTGACGTTGCCGGGCCGCTCAATATTGGCCGTACCCCGCAGGGCAGGCCGGTGGTCTTCCAGGCCGGTGCCTCCCGTGACGGTAAAGCGCTGGCGGCCAGACACGCGGATGCTATTTTTACCCATCAGAAAACCCCCGATGAAGCCAGAGCATTTTATCGTGATGTCAAATCACAGCTGGCGGAATATCAGCGCAGCCCTGACCAGCTGCATATTTTCCAGGGAGTCTCTGTCATTATCGGTGATGATGCTGACGATGCTGAACGTCAGTACCAGCAAACGGCGGCACTGGTTTCCATTGAGGACGCGCTGAATTATCTGGGCCGTTATTTCGAACATCATGATTTTAGTCAGTATCCGCTGGATGCTCCTTTCCCTGAACTCGGCGAACTGGGCGGTAACAGTTTCCGCAGTACCACCGACGAAATTAAACAGAATGCCCGTGAACGGGGTTTAACCTTACGCCAGGCGGCGCTGGAAGCAGCAACACCCCGGCCAGTATTCTCCGGGACGGCAGAGCAGGTGGCCGACGGACTGCAGTTCTGGTTCGAAAGTGGTGCGGCTGACGGCTTTATTATTAATGGCGGAACCCCGGAAGTGTTCGCGCGGTTTGTGGATGAAGTCATCCCGCTATTACAGCAGCGCGGCCTGTTCCGCAGGGATTATCCGGGATCCACCCTGCGTGATTCATTCGCGCTTCACCCGCCGGTAAACCAGTTTCAGTCAGCCCCGCAGGTACAGGAAGCCCTATGACAATGTTCAATAACAGATTACGCCGGTTTATCGTGCTGGCCGGACTGGCAGCTGCTTACAGCAGTGCCGCCGATGTCAGGATCAACAATACCAATGTCAGCCTGGCAGCCAATGCCCGCCCGGTGGATACGGTGAAAAATCCGACAGCTATCAGCCAGATACCGAAAAACTTTCACTTTGTTCACCCCGGGGAATTTACCGTCGCCGTCAGCGGGATGACCGAACCGCCGTTAGCCGTGATGGCTGATGACAATAAAACCCTGATTGGCAGCGAACCGGACATTGCCAGGCTGATTGCCGACAGCCTGGGGCTGAAACTGAATATTGTCCAGACGTCCTGGGATGACTGGCCTCTCGGTGTCAGCAGTGGCCGGTATGATGCAGCAATTTCCAATATCACGGTGACCAGAGATCGTAAACAAAAATTCGACTTTGCCACTTACCGTAAGGATCTGCTGGCCTTTTATGTCAAAGATAACTCTCCGCTGAAATCAATCACCAAAGCTGCGGATATTGCCGGGCTGAAAATTATTGTCGGCTCAGGCACTAACCAGGAAGCTATTTTACTGGCGTGGGATAAAGAAAACCGCAGCCACGGGCTGGCCCCTTTTACTCCGGTATATATGCCTTCCGGTTCTGCAGAGAGCCTGGCGTTACTCTCCGGACGGGCTGATGCCTATTTCGGGCCCCATGTACTGGGTGCATGGAAATCGCAGGTTACCGGGCAGACACGGTTTGCCGGTGCCGTTGATGGCGGCTGGCCTAAAGCGGCGCATATCGCGGTCACCATGAAAAAAGGTAACGGACTGGACCGGGCGGTACAGACTGCCCTGAATGGCGTGATTAACAATGGCGATTATCAGAAAGTATTAAATCGCTGGGGAGAAGGGCTGGAGGCTTTGCCATCGTCTGAAATTAATCCCCCCGGGCTGGGTGACTAGGAGGCAATGATGACAGCGACCGGCTTTCGGATTGTTTCTCCTGATGCACAAGAGTTACAGCCGATTCTTAAAGGGTTATTTGCTGAATACGGACAGCGTTATGGTGACTATTTCCGCGGGCATCATCAAGAAGAACCGACGGATTATTATCTGGCCCCGCGCGGACTGTTTCTGGTACTGGAGCAGGACGGTGAAATTATCGGGACCGGGGCATATAAATATTTCGACGATCATACGGCCGAAATAAAACGTATCTGGACGCGGGCATCATTACGCGGACAGGGGATTGCACAGCGTATGGTCACCCGACTGGAACAGCATGCGAGACAGGCCGGTTACCGTGCTTTGTATCTGACCACCGGGTTTCGTCAGCCGGAAGCGGTCGCGCTTTATCTGTCGCTGAATTACCAGCCGGGCTTTGATGTCCGGCGGGATTTTGAAGAATACAGCCGGCCGCCGTATGACGGACGGCTGAGGTTTACAAAATCGCTGGTTACCCCGCTGGCTGCGGCGGAACCCCATTACGGAGCTAACAGCCATGTCTGAGTCACCTGTGTCGAAGAAAGTCGTACCGGTCCGTTATCCATGGCGCATTGCCGGCACTTTAGTGTCGGTACTGATTTTTGCCGGAATTATTCAGTCGGTCGCGTTTAATCCCCGCTGGGAATGGGGGGTATTTGCGAAATGGTTTTTTAATCCGGTGATCCTGCAAGGCCTGGGACGTACCTTACTGATGACCCTGGTGAGTGCATTACTGAGTGTGGTGATCGGCGGTGCTCTGGCACTGGCCCGGCTGTCTTCATCCCCGTTACTGAAAGCGCTGGCCTGGGGCTATATCTGGCTGTTTCGTTCTCTGCCGCTGATTGTGGTGCTGATTATTTTGTATAACTTTTCTTATCTGTACGACACCCTGTCGCTGGGTATTCCCTTCACTCCCTTTAACTGGGGACATTTTCAGACGGTGAATGTGCTCGGGCAGTTTCAGACGGCAGTGATCGGGCTGACACTGGTACAGAGTGCGTATACGGCTGAGATTATCCGCGGCGGGTTCCAGTCGGTTGACTTTGGTCAGTATGAGGCGTCGGCAGCTCTCGGGTTACCTGCATGGCGCAGAACCTGGCGGATTATTCTGCCACAGGCATTGCGGGCCATCTTACCGACAGGCTTTAACGAGATTATTGGTCTGGTGAAAGGCACCTCAGTGGTTTATGTACTGGCAATGCCGGAACTTTTTTACACGATTCAGATGATTTATAACCGTAACCAGGAAGTGATTCCGTTACTGATGGTCGGAGCCAGCTGGTATCTGGTGATCACCAGTGTACTGGCCGTGCTCCAGTTGCTGGCAGAGAAAATGCTGGCCCGCAGTGAGCGTAAAGCTGTCTCTGCTGCCGTCCCCCGTCGTTCGCGTATCTGGTCGCGGGTCGCTACCCAGCGCCGTGGTCTGTCAGAGGAGGTCTCCTGATGTCAGTGAATACCGATAAAAAAGGAAAGATTTCTGTCAGCGGCGTCAGTAAATCGTATGGTCAGTTCCGGGCGCTGGATCACATTGATCTGGAAATTCCGCCGGGATCCGTCACGGTGATCATCGGACCTTCCGGTTCAGGTAAGTCAACCTTGCTGCGTACCCTCAATCGGCTGGAAAAACCGGACGAGGGCTTTGTCCGGCTGGATGATGACTATATTGGCTATCGTGAGAAAAACGGTAAATTGTATGAATTACCGGAAAAAGCATTGCTTAAACAGCGTCTTAATGTCGGCTATGTGTTTCAGAATTTTAATCTGTTCCCCCATATGACCGTGCTGGACAATATTATTGAAGCGCCGGTAGTACATAAAAAGCTGTCACGCAGTCAGGCCAGACAAAGGGCGGAAGCGTTGCTGACGATGGTCGGCCTGCAACAGAAAGCGGATGCCTGGTCACGTCATCTGTCCGGGGGACAGCAGCAGCGGGTGGCGATAGCCAGGGCACTGGCACTGCAGCCAAGGGTATTATTATTTGATGAACCGACCTCAGCCCTCGACCCCGAGCTGGTGGGGGAAGTGCTGGACGTTATTGCCAGGCTGGCAAACTCCGGGACGACGCTGGTGATTGTCACCCATGAGATCGGTTTTGCCCGCCAGATAGCTGACCAGGTGGTGTTTATGGTTGATGGAAAAATCGTCGAGCAGGGCAGCAGTGAACAGGTGCTGAACAATCCCCGTCATACGCGGACGCGTAATTTTTTAGCCAGTGTTCTGTAAGGAGAAATCCATGGGGTATCAGCCGGTTATTTGCTCACTGATCATCGGGATGGCTGTCAGCTGCGGGGCCCGCGGGGCAGCATTACCCGATCTGCAACAGAATCAGACCCCGATACACACCCCGCTTAACCGGGCGGCGGTCGCACTGATACCGCCCGGCTATCATTTTGCCAGACCGGGGGAACTGACGGTGGCGATTTCTGCACAGAATTCCCCGCCACTGGCCCTGCTGGCGGATGATAATCAGACACGGATCGGCAGTGATCCTGATATCGCCAGGCTGCTGGCTGATAGTCTGGGGCTGAAACTGAATCTGGTCCCCGTCAGCTGGGAAAACTGGCCGCTGGGTATCAGCAGTGGCCGCTATGATGTGGCGCTGGTCAATATTGCGGTCACTGAACAGCGTAAACAAAAATATGATTTTGCCAGTTACCGGACTGATTCTCTGGCGTTCAGTGTCCGGAAAAACAGCCCGATCACCCGTATCAGTAAGGCAAAAGATATTGCCGGATTAAAGGTAGTTGTCGGTTCAGGCACTAACCAGGAACGGATTTTACTGGGCTGGAATCAGCAGAATATTAACCGGCACTTACCTCCGGCAACCCCTGTCTATCTGACAGATGATGCGGCGGATAATCTGGCATTACTTTCCGGGCGGGTGGATGTTATTTTCGGGCCACAGGCAGCCGCAACCTATAAAGCCGCGCTGACCGGTCAGACGCGGGTTGCAGGCACGGGGCCGGTACAGGCCGTGGTGGCAGCCACCACCCAAAAAGGGAATAAACTGGTATTTGCGGTGCAGGAAGCCCTGAATGGTGCTCTGCGTAACGGCACCTATCAGCAGGTAATGAACCGCTGGGGGTTACAGGATGAAGAGATTACTCATTCGCAGGTGAACCCGCCGGGCATCACTTATTAAGCAGGCAGGGGAAATATATGCGGGGCTCTGCTGATACGGAGCCCCGCAAATACGGCTGATATAACAGCGGTCTGTGTTACTTATTATGGTTTTTTCTATGAAAAGCCAGACGTTCTTCAAAGAACTCTTTCAGCTCACCTTCCAGCCCGTGTATTTTTTTCTTCAGCTGATTCAGAAGAAATTCATCACTGTTCATATTTTCAATCTGCATCATCGCCAGTTCATCGACATAGCGTTTTTGCTCCGAAGTCAGTTTGGTCATCAGTCTGCGTCTCTGTTACTCGTATTGTGGACGGAAATTTCCGTAAATGATGCTGCTCCAGTGGTCTTCTGCAGCAGCACAGGTCTGTAAATCACAGTGCGTTACCGCCGGGATTATTTTTCCTGCGGCGCATGTTCCAGTTCCTTTGCCAGGAAAAAGTTCAGGAAGGTACGTATGACGGCAATGATCCCCAGTTTAATCAGACTGTCCAGATCAGGGTCGACCGTTGTGGCGAGGATATCTGCAGCTAACTGAAACTCCAGCGCCATCGCCAGCCAGTTACCAAAGCAGTAACGGGCAGCAGCCCCCCCTCTGCCGCGGCACAGTACCCGCAGTGTGCGCAGTAATCCGATAACCACACAAATGACCGAAATCGTTTCCAGTGCTAACTGGAAAAAATGCACACAACTGACCAGTCCTTCACGCCAGTAAGTTAAATCCCACATCCCGGACCCCGAATTGATTGTTATACCCTGCGTTTAATACTTCCCTGTCAGCGCGCTGCTGACGACACGCGTTATTTTTCTGTGCGGAATAGTGCCGCAATCTGAAACAGGGCAAAAGAGCTGAACAGCATTTCCAGGCCGACAACGACGGTGACCAGCATAAAGGACATTTGCGGGCCGGCGGTCAGCAGGATCACGGCAATAATAATATCGAGAATACCGACAATAATTTGCAGCCAGCCAGCGTTATGACCCCGCAGACGGAACCCGGCAGACAGACGAATAATCCCGCCAACCGCGAACAGTACTGCCAGGATAACAGACATGGCCATAATGCCTGCCACCGGACTGCGGATAAAAACATATCCCATAATCAGATAGGCAATCCCCAGCAGGATCCCGCCGAGCATTGGCCCGAAATTATGGCTGCGGTTGGCGATCATCCCGATAATCAGGCCGACGCCACTGAGCAGAAACATCACGCCGGCAAGGGTGCTTAAGGCGACCCCGGAAGCAAAAGGATTGACCAGACAGAAAATCCCCCCGGCCAGTAACAGGCAGCCGGTGATCAGCAATAATACCCGCTGTTTTTTAACAACATCCTCATTCAGACTCAGCAACTGTTTACGGTCGATATTTAACATGCATCACTCCTTTCAGACATAATCAGACTTCTCCGGTTTACGCTTAACTATAGACTAATCAGCCAGAGACGATGGTCTGAGTGATTTTTTTACGCCCGCGGCGGGCTGCGTCATAATCAATAACATTATCTGTCGCCAGTCACCTTTCAAATCAGCCAGATATACACCTATACTCAGTAACGTCGGCCTGTCTGTATACAGGGTGCCGGGCCGTACTGACCAGTTTATGTCCTGGCCGTTATATTGTCTGAATAGCTGATAAGTGCCCTCAGGTTAACGGCCTCAGAGCGGAGGAAGTGTGTATGGAGATTAAAATCAGTATTGCCGGGACGGATATTGCAACGCTGTCCGGACAACAATATGAAGCCTTTACTTCAGAACTGCGTGTCCGGGTACATGAAGTTTATCCCCAGAGTCAGTTACTGATCCTCAGAGAGGGTGATGAAACCCGGTGTATCGCTGATGGTTTTCATCAAAATGAACATGTCAGTGTGGTGGTTAATGAGCTATTGCAGGATGTCCTGCTGCACGGTTACTGGCGTAAACCCGGCTAGTCTGTCTCTGGTCTGTCTGCCGGGTCACCGGCAGTCGGGTTAAAGGCCGGGATCTGCCTGCGATACACCCGTCATTTCACCGCGACTGTGCTTCGCATGTCGCCGGTAAATCTGCAGTCAGAGGATTTTCCTCTGACGAATTATCTGTAAATACTCTTATATTTTAATAATCCGGGGCAGTGTGATATTCATAACCTCATAATTATTAATAAATAAGTAAGGGTATATTTATGCAAGGACAATATTCATATCTTAATAAAATCCGGCTGTCGATGGTACTTGCCGGACTCTGCGTTTCACCATTGGTGATGGCGGCGACTGTGCCCGCCGGGACATCGCTGGCGACCACCCAGAACCTGGTGCGCGGTAATGGTGCCGAGCCTGCAACCCTCGACCCGGACAAAGTGGAAGATAACAGTTCGATGGCTATCATCAATGACTTGTTTGAAGGGCTGGTCAGAGTGGATGATAAGGGGATCGTCACTCCGGCACTGGCCGACTCATGGCATACCAGTGATCATAAAACCTGGATTTTTCATATCCGGCCCGGGGTCCGCTGGTCTGATGGTTCGCCGATTAGTGCACAGGATTTTGTCTACAGCTGGCGCCGGTTGTCGGCACCTCAGACCGCATCTCCCTATGCCTCGTTCACTGCGAATGCCCATATCCTTAATGCGCAGGCCGTCATTGACGGAAAAATGCCGCCTGACCAACTGGGAGTGTCTGCCCCCGACAGTTCAACCCTGAAAGTGGTCCTCGATCAGCCGGTATCTTATTTCCTGCAATTTGTTGCTCATCCGTCACTCTTCCCTGTCAGTGAAAAAGACGTGGAAAAATACGGTGATACCTGGACGCAGCCCGGCCATATGGTCAGCAGCAGTGCCTATCAGCTCACGGACTGGGTGGTTAATGAAAAGGTGACCCTGAAGCGTAACCCGCGTTACTGGGATAATGCACATACTGTCATTAATCAGGTGACGTTTTTGCCGGTCAGTGACAGCAGCGCAGAACTGAACCGTTATCTGGCCGGTGAGATCAATATTACCTCGACAATCCCGGCGATTGATTTCAGCCGGATGAAAAAAGAAAAACCGCAAGAGGTGTTTGCTGCACCGGAACTGAGCGTGTTCTATTTTGATATTAACAGTGGCCGGGCACCGTTTAATGATGCCAGGGTCAGACAGGCCCTTAACCTGGCCCTGAATAAAGATATTATCAGTGAAAAAGTGCTGGGAATGGGGCAGAAAGCGGCCTGGACGGTGGCACCGTTGTCTATGGGCGGGGTCAGTATCACCCCCCCGGCATGGGCAGGCTGGACCCCGGGCCAGAGAATTGCCAAAGCCCGTGAGTTACTGAAAGAAGCCGGATATAGTGCCTCCCGTCCGCTCCGTTTCTCTGTGCTGTATAATAACAATGCAGATAATCAGCGTATTGCCATTGCCGCTGCCTCTATGTGGAAAAGCGCCCTCGGGGTCAGTGTGACGCTACAAAACCAGGAATGGAAATCGATGCTGGATACCATGCATCAGGGGCAGTTCCAGCTGGTACGCTATACCTGGGGGGCGGATTACAATGAGTACTCCACGTTTCTGAATACCTTCCGTAGCGGTGACAGCAATAACACCGGTAATTACAGTAACAAAGCTTTTGATCATGAAATTGCTGCCGCACAGCTGGCGCAGACCCCGGCAGAGACCGCCACCGATTACCAGAAAGCGATGGAGATTGCCGCCAATGACGCGCCGGCGATCCCCGTTTTTTATGGTGCTCAGGATTATATGGTTAACCGCCGGGTCGGGGGATTTGCGCCTTCATTACTCGGTTTTTATTACACCAAAGATTTATATCTTAAGCAGTAAGTGTGCTGACCGGTGCCGGTCCTTGCGCTCAGAGGGCAGACCTGGTGCCGGTTATACGGAGACGCGGATGTTTCAGTATATCCGTATGTTGTGACATGATTTTTCCTCAGAAGGACTTCGAATGACAACGCCGGCGTTAGAAACATCGCGTCTGTATCTGCGTCCGCTGCAGGCCGCTGATGCCGTACAGATCCAGTCGGTTTTCCCCCAATGGGAGATTGTCCGCTATCTGGCGGCACGGTTTCCCTGGCCATACCCGCAGAACGGGGCGGCAGATTTTGTGAATACTGTCGCGTTGCCTGAAATGGCACGTGGCCATGGCTGGTTCTGGTCGATCCGGCGCAAAGAGGATCCGCAGGTGCTGATTGGGGTGATCAGCCTTTCGCTGACCCCGGATAATAACCGTGGCTTCTGGCTGGATCCCGGCTGGCAACGGCAGGGATATATGACAGAGGCTTGTCAGGCAGTGACGGATTTCTGGTTCTTTACCCTTGGACAGGAGGTGCTCAGGGCCCCGAAAGCCAGTCTGAACAGGGCATCAAGGCAGCTCTCCCTGAACAGCGGTATGCGGCTGATCGCTACCGGCACGGAACATTATCTGGCCGGAGAACTGGCGTCTGAACTGTGGGAAATTACCCGTGAAGAATGGATTGCCTTCACGGCGCAGTCGTCGCCGGAACAGGGCGGGCCGGCCGGATAACCGTTTGCTGAGGGTGGAGGGATGGTAAGCAAACGCCGGGGAACCCCGGCGTTTGGCTGGCCTGATATCAGAGAATTTCGGCCTTCAGGCAGGCTACCGTATGTGTTTCTGGTCCGCGGATATCCGGACGGTTTGCCCGGCAATGATCATCAGCCAGCGGGCAGCGGGTCGAGAAGACACAGCCGGCGGGCGGATGAATCGGCGAGGGCAGTTCACCCTCCAGTAACTGAATGGTTTTATTACGCTCCAGTGCCGGGTCCGGCAACGGGACTGCGGTCATCAGTGCGCGGGTATAAGGGTGCGCCGGGACGCGGTACAGCTGCTGATATTCGCCGGTTTCTACCGCATGGCCCAGATACATTACCATCACCTTATCGGAAATATGTTTTACCACCGCCAGGTCATGGGCAATAAAGATCAGAGCCAGACCCATTTCACGCTGTAACTTACGTAACAGGTTCACCACCTGCGCCTGGACAGAAACATCCAGCGCCGACACCGGTTCATCACAAATCACCAGTTTCGGTTCCAGGATCAGTGCCCTGGCGATGCCGATCCTCTGGCACTGTCCGCCGGAAAATTCGTGGGGATAACGGTTGATCATATTCGGCAGCAGACCGACTTTTTCCATCATGGCCTGAACACGCTGTCTGATTTCGGCACGGGAGGGACGCGGTCGCTGACTGCGCAGGGGCTCAGCAATAATATCGCCAACGGTCATCCGCGGATCAAGGGAGGCGAGGGGATCCTGAAAGATCATCTGAATATCATTACGGGCAGCCTGCCAGTCAGCAGCCCCTTTTCCGGCAAGCTCTTTACCCATCCAGCAGATACTGCCTTCGGTGGCTTTAACCAGCCCGATAATGGCCCGCGCCAGGGTAGACTTACCGCAACCGGACTCTCCGACGACTCCGAGGGTTTCCCCCTGATGCAGACGGAAACTGACCCCGTCGACGGCTTTCAGGTGCTGAGGTGGCTGCCAGAACCACTGTTTTTGCTGTTTAATATCAAACCAGACTTTCAGATGGTTAACTTCAAGCAACACCGGTCTCTGTGGCTGATGTTCTGTGATCATTGTAATTCCTCCGGCGTTCTGTGGCAGGCGCGGATCCTTCCCCCGGCACCGGACAGGGGCTGAGGTGAGGTGTCACACTGAGCAATCGCATACTGGCAGCGTGGCCGGAAGGGGCATCCGCCAGGTAAATTAAGCAGATTCGGCGGGTTACCGGGAATGGTACGCAGCTCTCCGTCATCCCGGTCAAGACGCGGAACGGCCTGTAACAGACCGCGGGTATAAGGGTGTTGTGGTTCGGCAAACAGGGCATCGGTGCTGGCATATTCCATCGTCCGCCCGCCGTACATAACCAGTACTTTATCGCAGCCGCCGGCCACGACTCCGAGGTCGTGGGTAATCAGGATAATAGAGGCAGAAAATTCGCGTTTCAGCTCGTTGAGCAGAGTCATGATCTGTGCCTGAACCGTAACATCAAGCGCGGTGGTCGGCTCATCAGCAATCAGTAAACGTGGCTGACATAACAGTGCCATCGCAATCATCACCCGCTGACGCATGCCCCCGGAAAATTCGTGAGGGTACATTTTCATCCGCTGACGGGCCGCCGGAATTTTTACGGCATCCAGCATTCTGACACAGGCCTCAAAGGCATCATGACGGCTCATACCTTTATGCAGCCGCAGCACCTCAGTCAGCTGGTCACCGGCTTTCATATAAGGGTTCAGTGAGGTCATCGGGTCCTGGAATATCATCCCAATCTGTCCGGCTCGCAGTTTATTCAGCTGTTTTTCCGGCATATTCACTAACTGCTGACCGTTAAACAAGGCGGATCCGCTGACTTTACCATTACGTGCCAGCAATCCCATTAAAGCGAATGCGGTCTGGGATTTTCCTGAACCAGACTCTCCGACAATGCCTAAGGTTTCGCCCTCATTCAGCGCAAAGTTAAGGTTGTTCACTGCCGTCACCTCACCGTCATGGGTGGTAAAAGTGACCCGCAGATCATTAACGGTTAGCAAGGCGGGGGTGGCATTACCGGCAGTGCTTAGGTGTTCAATTGTCATTCCCTGGCTCCTTAGCGATCTTTCGGGTCGAGGGCATCCCGTAAGCCATCGCCGATAAAGTTAAAACAAAACAGTGTGATAACCAGAAAACTGGCAGGAAACATCAGTAACCACGGAGAGACTTCCATCGAGTTTGCACCGTCACTTAACAGCGCTCCCCAGCTGCTTAACGGCTCCTGGGTACCCAGCCCGAGGAAGCTGAGAAACGATTCAAACAGGATCATCCCCGGGACCAGCAGTGAGGCATAGACCACCACCACACCCAGCACATTGGGGATGATATGGCGGGTGACTATACCGCCGGTGGATACCCCTGCGACCCGCGCGGCTTCGATAAACTCTTTGCCTTTCAGGGCCAGGGTCTGACCACGAACAATACGCGCCATATCCAGCCAGGACACCATGCCGATAGCGACGAAGATCAGCAAAATATTGCGGCCGAAGAAAGTGACCAGCAGGATCACGAAGAACATAAACGGAAAAGAGTTCAGGATTTCCAGCAGACGCATCATAAAAGTATCGGTTTTACCGCCGACATACCCGGCAACTGAACCGTAGAGGGTACCGACGACGACGGCAATCGCTGCTGATGCTATCCCGACCATCAGAGAGATACGTCCGCCGATGGCGACACGTACCAGCAGGTCACGTCCTGAGGAGTCGGTGCCGAACCAGTGGCCCGATGCCAGATCCGGTGCCGCAGACATCATATTCCAGTCCGTATCATCATAGGCAAACGGAGACAGCATCGGGGCGAAGATCACAAACAGAATGATCACTGATAACAGTAACAGACTGATTAATGCTGCACGGTTATGGAGAAAGCGTCGCCCCGCATCCTGCCACAGGCTGCGGCCGGCAATCACGTTATCGCCGGTAATGTTTTCACTGAATTGCTTATTCTTTTTAAATAAAATCATTATAGAGTCCCGCCATCAGTAACGAATTTTCGGGTCGATGACTGCATATAAAATATCGACGATAGCGTTAAATACGATGGTTAATACTCCCACCAGAATTGTCAGGCTCAGCACCAGTGAGTAATCCCGGTTCAGTGCACCATTGACGAACAACTGACCGATGCCCGGTAAACCAAAGATGGATTCGATAACCATGGAGCCGGTGATAATGCCGACAAAGGCAGGCCCCATATAGGAGACAACCGGTAACATTGCCGGGCGCAGGGCATGGCGAAAAACGATCCGGCTAAGGGGCATCCCTTTAGCCCGCGCAGTGCGGATGTAATCTGAATGCATAACTTCAATCATGGAACTGCGCATAATACGGGCAATACTCGAGATATATGCCAGTGCCAGGGCAATCATCGGCAGTAACACATACTGCCACTGACCCCCGTTCCAGCCACCGCCCGGTAACCACTTCAGGGAAATCGCAAAAATCAGTACCAGTAAAGGAGCGACCACAAAGGACGGGATAACCACCCCGGTCATGGCCAGCCCCATCACTGCGTAGTCAATGAAACTGTTCTGCCGCAGTGCGGCAATAATTCCGGTCGCGATACCGAAGATCAGTGCGAAGCAGAACGCGGCCAGCCCCAGTGAGGCAGAAACAGGGAAAGCCTGGCCGATCAGATAATTGACGCTGAAATCCTGGTATTTAAAGGAAGGGCCGAAGTTACCGTGGGCCAGTTGGATCAGATAATCGAGATACTGTTTACCGATAGGGTCATTCAGATGATAACGGGCCTCGATATTCGCCATCACTTGCGGGGGCAGGTTCCGTTCACCGGTAAACGGACTGCCGGGCGCCAGTCGCATCATAAAAAAGGAGATGGTAATCAGTATTAACAGGGTCGGGATAGCCTCAGCTATACGCCGTAAAATGAATTTCAACATTGCGTTACCTTAATTGCTCACCGCTGTTGTCGGGAAAACCGGCCAGTGCACAGGCACAGGCCGGGGCCGATAAATTAATGTTTGATGATATACAGGTTTTTATCGTAGATATGATCGAGAGGATCTTTACCGGTGTAGCCGCCAATGTAAGGTTTCACCAGCCGGGTGTTGGCGTAATAAAAGACCGGCACAATCCCCGAATCTTTGTCCAGAATCTGCTCTGCCTGCTGGTAATCTCCGGCACGCTGATGACTGTCTGTTGCATTGGCGGCATTTTTCAGTGCCTGATCAAAAGCAGCATCAGAGTAGAACGCGGTGTTGTTGCTGTCGCCGGTTTGCATCGTGTTCAGGAAAGCACTGGGTTCGTTATAGTCGCCGCACCAGCCGGCACGGGCCATCTGGTAGGTGCCCTGATGACGGGAGTCGAGATAGGTTTTCCATTCCTGGTTTTCCAGTACCACGTTCACACCCAGATTTTTTTTCCAAAGGGAGGCGGCGGCAATCGCCAGTTTTTTATGCAGATCCGAGGTGTTATACAGCAGGGTAAAGGTCAGGGGATGCCCCGGGCCATAACCGGCTTCCTGCAGCAGTTTTTTTGCGGCGTCGTTGCGCTGCGCCTGCGTTTCTTTATACCAGGCTGGCTGGATGACATCGATACCCTGAGTCGCCGGGTCGGTCAGGCTGTAAGCCGGGGTCTGCCCCTGGGCCAGTACTTTATTCACGATAATGTCACGATCCAGCCCCAGTTTTATGGCGGTACGGACACGGGCATCATTAAACGGCGCTTTTTTATTATTCAGCTCGTAGAAATAGGTGCAGAGATAGGGATCAACATGCAGATCCTGCGGGTTATCTTTTTTTAGCTTGCGGAACAGTTCGATAGGCAGGTTGTTAAACGTCATATCACTGCCATCGGCAGAGTAAAAACGGTTAACGTCATTGACCTCTGAATCGATCGGCAGGAACGTCACTTTATTAATTACCGTTGCTGCGTTATCCCAGTATTCCGGGTTCCGCACAACCACAATACGTTCGTTAACAATATGGTCCTGAAGGGTATAAGCGCCGTTACCCACCCAGTGTTGTGGCTGGGTCCATTGATCCCCATATTTTTCCACTACCGGCGGATAAACCGGTGACAGTGCGGGGTAGACCAGTAACTGGTCGAAAAAAGGCACGGATTTTGTCAGAGTGACCTGCAGGGTATGGTCGTCCAGTGCTTTTACTCCTAACTGGTCCGGGCTTTTTTTACCGGCCACAATATCATCGACATTTACCACATGGCCGTATTGCAGATAACTGGCATAAGGAGACGCGGTTTTAGGATCCACCAGTCTGCGCCAGCTATAGACAAAATCCTGAGCGGTGACGGGCTCTCCGTTTGACCAGCGGGCATTCTTTCTCAGATGAAAGGTCCAGATCTTACCGTCTTTGTTTTCCCAGCTTTCTGCGACTGCCGGGACAACCTTGCCTTGCGGGTTGACGATTGCCAGACCTTCCAGCAGGTCATAGCTGACATAAGACTCAGGAGAACCTTCAATCTTATGGGGGTCCAGTGACTGAACCTCTCCCCCGTTACCGCGGACAATTTCCTGTTTTGCAGCCAGTGTCACCCCTTGCGGGACATCAGCGGCCTGTGCCCGGATTAATGCCAGCTGACTCATGGCAACAATAATCCCCGCGGCGAGTATTTTTTTATCGGGAGAAAATTTCATTTTACGAAGCTCCATCATTGCGGATTGTGTTTGCTATGGGAAAACCGCAGACCGGCCCTTAGTCTGTTTCCGGGCCTGTTATTTGTCCGGTTACCCTGTCTGTATTTTTTATTTAAAATTAAGTCTGTTGCATCGCTACAGGCATTTTTATTTTCTGCCATCTCCTGTTTATGATTCATAAAATGAAACATAATCCGTGCTCTGACTGAATTATCATAATAAAAAACTATCTTATGCATTATCTATGCCAGAAGTTATTGTGATAACCGGAAGTTAATTCGTTTTGAGGTCTGTTACCCGGCAAGTAAAGTTGTCATAAACCGCGGTTTAACAGATAATGATCAGAAATTAAACTTATATTATCAGGCGGGTTATTAATAAATGGAATGCGTTGCACCATAAAGGAACAGACTCACCATAATGGTGACCCGTTTTGGTGACTGGCAGGGCGGGTCGCGAATTAAGTCAGATCACCAGCCAGTATGCCACGCTGAACGGTAGCCGGAAAAATCGTAGCTGTCTGCATCACGAGAAACTCTGAAGGCGGCTAACCCAATGGTTAAATGACTGCCGGTTAACAACCGCTTTTTCTCTGTTTCCATACTTAACATTTAATATCACACTGTTTTTCATGGTATCACTGATAACCGATAAAGCCTCCGCCGAGAATATATAGTAACCGTGAGTGATAATTTCCGTTTTTTCCGTTACAGTCTGTGTTGTTATTTATTCTCGCCGCCGTTTTTTTGATGTAATGATTTAAAAAGCAATAAGTTAAACAACGAAGATAATGTAATCTTTATTATTGTAAAGTATTTGCATCAGCAGAACCATAAACTATATTTAAATATAATTATCAGGCAAGTTAATTACTAATCATCCTGCCTCTGTCTCCGGATAACTCTGTAATTATTTTATGAGGGTATTATTGTGGCTGAAATTAAACAGATTGGTTTAATAGCCTGCATTGGTATTGTTGCGGGAAATATGATGGGCAGTGGGATTGCGTTATTACCTGCTAATCTGGCATCTGTTGGTGCTGTATCTATTTTTGGCTGGGGGATCGCACTGCTTGGTGCAATGTCCCTTGCTTATGTTTATGCCCGGCTGGCAACAAAAGACCCGCAAGAGGGCGGACCTATTGCTTATGCCGGAGAAGTTAGTAAAGATCTCGGTTTCCAGACCGGAGTACTTTATTACCATGCAAACTGGATTGGCAACCTTGCCATTTCAATTACTGCGGTTTCGTATCTGTCTACTTTTTTCCCGCAACTGAATAAACCTGTTCCGGCGGGTATCGCCTCACTGGTGATTATCTGGGTATTTACTTTTATAAATATGCTCGGCGGTTCATGGATAAGTAAGCTTACAACGTTCGGTGTTACGCTTATTTTAATCCCGGTAGTCGGGACCGCAATATTCGGATGGCACTGGTTCAGTATAGATGTTTACAAGGCAAACTGGAATGTCTCGTCCCATACAGACTATCAGGCAGTACTGAATAGCACATTATTATGCCTGTGGGCGTTTATCGGCGTGGAGTCTGCTTCTGTCAGTGCCGGCCTGGTGAAAAATCCTAAACGTAATATTCCGGTGGCGACGATTGCAGGTACCTTGCTGGCCGGGATTGTGTATGTGGCCGCGACTCAGGTTATCGCGGGAATGTATCCTGCATCGCTAATGGCGGCTTCCGGCGCACCTTTTTCAGTAACGGCGTCAACCATGGCTGGTAACTGGGCCGGGCCGGTTGTTTCTGCTTTTACCGCAATTGCCTGTCTTACTTCTCTGGGTTCCTGGATGATGCTGGTCGGTCAGGCCGGAGCCCGGGCAGCACATGACGGTAATTTCCCCGCAATTTATGGTCAAATGAACCGTCAGGGGGTCCCTGCAAAAGGATTGTTACTTGCTGCACTACAAATGACAGTTCTGCTGGTGGTTGTCACTGTCATGAATATGCATGGTGGTAAAACATCCTCGGTATTCGGTGACTTAATCAGCATTGCTGTATTACTCACAATGCTGCCTTACTTTTATTCTTGTATCGATCTTATCCGGATGGATGGTATTAATATTAAGAATCTGCTCAGTTTTATTACCGCCTTGTTGGGAAGCCTGTTCTGTTTTATCGCCATGTTAGGATCTGACTCTTTTATACTGGCAGGTACATTTATTACCAGCCTGATTATATTTATGTTCTACGCTGAAAAAATCAGTAAGAATAAATCCGTCTGATATTCTTTTTGAAGAGAGATAAGAAATGAATTATATAGCCATTTTAAACGACTCTGACGAGTCTTATAAAAGTAAAGTAATGCTTTCTATCGCAGATGAGTTAAATAGCATTGGGTTTAATACGGATGTTTATGATGATGAGCAGGATATGATTTCATCCATTGAAAATAATGCCAGGCTCTGCGGTGTTATCTTTGACTGGGACCGGCATGATTTGTCACTTTGCCAGAAAATCAGTCAGATAAATTCCCGGGTACCAAATTTTGTTTTCGTCAGTAAGAATCATGGATTTGAAATAAAGCTCAGTCAGTTAACTATCAACCTGCGTTTCCACGAATACCTTATCGCGCATATTCCTGATATTGTCATCAAAATGCAGCAAGCCATTGACGAGTACCGGGAGACTATTCTTCCGCCATTTACCAAAGCTCTGTTCAGCTATGTCGGAAAAGAAAAGTATACTTTCTGTACGCCAGGGCATATGGGCGGAACGGCCTTCGAAAGAAGTCCTGCCGGCGCATTATTTTATGATTTTTATGGTGAGAATACCATGCGTTCAGATATTTCTGTCTCTATGGACGAACTGGGCTCATTGCTCGATCATTCCGGACCGCATCGCGAGGCAGAAAATTATATTGCATCAGTATTTAATGCTGATCGCAGCTATATTATTACAAACGGCACTTCAACGGCGAATAAAGTGGTAGGTATGTATTCCTGTCATGCCGGAGGGACCGTACTTGTTGATCGTAATTGCCATAAATCGATAACACATCTGATGATGATGAGTGATATTACACCTGTTTATCTTAAACCAACGCGTAATGCTTATGGTATTCTTGGCGGGATCCCAAAATCTGAATTCAGTCATGAGCATATCGAAGCACTGCTTAAAGCACAAGGCATCGGGCAGTGGCCTTGCCATGCAATCATTACCAACTCAACCTATGATGGCCTTTTTTATAATACGCAGTTTATTAAACAAACACTCCCGGTGAAGTCCATCCATTTTGATTCAGCCTGGGTGCCTTATACACAGTTTCATCCTGTTTATCAGAATAAATCAGGCATGGGGGGCGAACCGGTCAGTGGTAAGCTGATTTTTGAAACACAATCCACACATAAATTACTTGCTGCCTTTTCTCAGGCTTCAATGATCCATGTGAAAGGGGACTTTAATGAAAGTACTTTTAACGAAGCCTATATGATGCATACCTCAACATCGCCCCTCTACAGCATTGTGGCTTCCTGCGAAATATCCGCAGCGATGATGAAAGGTGCCGCGGGCGTAAGACTGATGGAAAAAACGATTGATCTTGCCATCTCGTTCCGGAAAGAAATCGTCCGGTTAGGTAATGAATCAGAAGACTGGTTTTTTGATGTATGGCAGCCCGATAACATCGATGAAGTCTGTTGCTGGCCGTTGAATTCGGTTAATAACTGGCATGGTTTTAAAAATATCGATGACGATCATATGTCCCTTGACCCGATAAAAATTACATTATTAACTCCGGGTCTGGACAGGCACGGTAATCTCGCTGACGTGGGAATACCGGCATCCGTAGTGGCCGGGTTTCTGAGTGAATATGGAATAATTGTTGAGAAAACGGGTCCTTACTCGTTACTTTTTTTATTCAGTCTCGGTGTTGATAAAACAAAATCATTAACGCTGCTCAAGGCTCTGAGCGAATTTAAATATTTTTATGATAAAAATGCGCTGGTGCATGAGGTATTACCTGAATTATTTTCGAAGGATCCTGTTTTTTATAAAAATATGCGAATACAGGCACTGGCTCATGGTATTCATAAACTGATAGTGAAACACAGATTGCCAGAACTTATGTACGAGGCATTTGAAACATTACCGCAGATGGCGATGACACCTCATCGTGCATTTCAACAGGAAATCCTTGGCAACACCTGCGAATGTCTGCTGTCAGAAATGACAGATAAAATAAGTGCCAATATGATCCTGCCGTATCCCCCCGGGGTCCCGCTGATTATGCCCGGAGAAAAGCTTACCGGGCAGAACCGTCCGGTACTGAGTTTTCTGGAGATGCTGTGTGAAATAGGATCTCATTATCCCGGCTTTGAAACAGATATTCACGGTGTGTATCGGAATGACCAGGGAGAGTATATGGTGAAAGTGCTGACTCAGCCTTAAGCATGATTTAATCACCCCGTAGTAACTGCTCGATATCGAGGCCGTATTTTATGATTTCTCATAAAATACGGCCATAGCATCTGTCTTCAGGCGAAGCGTTATATTAATGACCGCAGATCCGGTGCTGATTAATTCCTTTGCCAGAGCACAACGCGATATAACAGAATACATTTTACCGGGAACAGTCGTTCCATGGATGATATAGGTAATTAATCTGATGCCGGTTCGCTGATCAGCGAACTGATACTTTCCGCGGAGGGCTGGTTATTAAAAAAATCATCAGGGTAGTAGCCATAATTTTTAACCCCCAGACGTTGCAGTAATTTAATCCAGTCCGTCATCGTTTGATCCGTTACGGGTGTATCCGGTGACGTATTCCAGTCGACAGACTGTAATTCAATAATTGTGCGTTCAAGGGCATTCTCCCTGCCGGCAATTTTCCTGACAAGGCTGGTTAACCATGCCTGACTGTCTGCAAGTGATACTCCCTCCATCAGTGGCATTGCCATAGGAACGACCCAGTCATAGTTCTCCAAAAAGTCATCCGGGTTTTGCGCGAACCAGGTTTCACTGTCCGGTTCGATGACGGGTAAAGCATAGAGATTACGCGCTGATTTTACGTTATCACCACGGATTGCACGGACATGTGCCATCAGTGTATTGGTGAGCTTAATCAGTGCCTGGCTTTTTAACCGCGTCCAGGTTTGCATGGTCGCGGCATTTTCACGGATAATTTTTATTGACGGTGATAAGCCTGCATTCTGACAGGCTTGTATGGCCTCCGGGCAGGCATCTTCGAAATCAGTCAGAAATGCATCATCGTGGAATAAAATACCGTCAAATAGATTGCCAGAGGCAAGGTCCTGATAGATTTGTACAATTTTACTCTCCGCTTCGGCGCTAAAAGGCGAAAGACGCAAATACTGATTCTTATCAGTGAAGGTGTTATCTTTTTTCAGATTATAGGTTAATACTTTCGGTATATCTTCCAGCTGGAAAGCGAGAACCGGCATCCAGGCATAGACATTTACCCCCGCCCGCTGACGTAACCCGTTGCACACCTGACTGAACAGGTCTGCACGTACAGGTAACAGGCTATTCGGGAAATATAATGATTTAATATTTCCGTTACCCTCAGGATCGGCAAAAGCCTGCAGGAAAACAGTATTAACCTTCAGGTTAATAACGCGCTGAATTAATAATTCAGTATTAATTTCCTGCTGTTTTTGATTATCATCAAACACATAATCAAGATCAACATGGACCATATGCAGGTTTGTATCATCGTTAATCATTGTATTGGTCATAACCTCTCCGGGAATTATCAGGCTGAATTAAATTCATTTCAGACTCTGGTTAAATTAATAAATAATGAAAATAAAAAGCCAGCTGGCAGAGCAATATACTGTCAGTCGTCAGAGACGTCTCTTGTAAGGGCAGCCACAGAACAAAAATAATAAAAATTTTAATAAATAAAAAATTCTCATACGTGATGGCAAGGGATGATCTATTTCATTAGTTATTACAAGGTTATTGAAGGTGATTAATGAGAATCTTTACTGTTTATATTCAGAATACTGAAAACGGATTCCATAACAGCCGTGAAGCATAAAACTTGTCGCTGGCCTCCCGCAGACCATGATTGACGGTAGTTGCCGTTTATATCACGAGGAAAATAATTACTTCATACAGAGAAGCAGGTAACAAATCCTCTGGAATGATAAATAATTCTTGATATAATATTTATCATTATTATTTTTTGTTATAAAAAATTTTTTATTATATGCAAATCTTTACGTTAAAACCGAAACTGTTGCTGGTTTCTTGTCTGTTGTCATGCCCGCTAAGCGGTTATGCGCAAACGCAATATGACTCTTTAATTATTCAGGCCCGGGCCGGGAATTATCAGCCAGTACTTAACTGGCTGGCGAAAGAAAATAATCAACGCCGGCTTACGCTCAATGAACGTGCCGATTGGTTACAGGTAGCAAGCTGGGCCGGAGAAGATAAGCTTGTGGTACAACTGTGGCAACAGCCGCAAACGCAGTCGCTGCCAGCGACTGCGAAAATTGCGGTTGCCCGGGCTTACCGTAATCTTCATCAATGGCCACAATCCCTGTCGCTGCTTGAAAGCCTCGGAGCGGGTTCATCGTCAGCCAATGCTGATTTACGTGAGCTATACATAATGACGTTAGCGGATGCCAAAAGAAATGATCAGGCATTAACCCGCGCATTGAAATTTTGTAATGATAAAAAAGATGCCCGCAGCTATTTAACCCTGAGCTATGTTTATCGGGCGATAGGACAGCCGGATAATGCATGGCAGGCAGCGACCAAAGCGTATAGCCTGGATCCGTCAGATAAAGAGATTCGCAGCACCTATATTTCAACATTAGCTGAACAGCGTATTGTCAGTGGTCAGTGGTACGTTTATCAGGCAGCACCGGGGACGATCAGTGAGCAACAGGCGGTTGCGCTTCAGCAGGGTGCCGAGCTGGTGCGTGACAGCCTGGTCAGTGGCCGCAGTGAAGCTGAACGGTTTCTGGTTGCTGATAAAGCGCTGTCGTTCTATCAGCAAAATATTGCTCGCTGGCAGCAGCAACCCGGTAATCAGCCGGTGATACGCAGAGCCCGTATTGACCGTATCGGGGCTTATGTTGCTCGCAGTGATATGGCGCAGGCGATTGCTGAGTATGAATCGCTCCGCCAACACGGCGATGTGCCGGGATATGCAGAGAACTGGGCAGGAACCGCTTATCTTTATCAGCGTCAGCCGGAAAAAGCGCTGAGTCTTTGGCGCAATACTCTGGATATGAATAACAGTGATGACGTTAATAGTTATTTTGTCGCACTGACCGAAGCAGAAAAACTCAGTGAAGCACAGCAGTTTGCAGAACAGCTGAGTAAAAAAACGCCTTATCAGATCCCTGTGTATGGGCTGCCGACACGCGCCAATAATGAAGAGTGGTCAGATGTGCAGAGTATGCTGGTCACGGTGTTACGCAATAATAATAATCTGCCTGAAGCACAAAAACATGCCGAAGCATTATCGGAAACCGCTCCGGGTAACCAGTCTTTAGCTGTGGATGTTGCGGACTTATATAATCAGAGAAACTGGCCACGTAAAGCAGAATACCGGCTAAAACGGGCAGAGAGTATCGAGCCGTCCAGTATTAACCTCGAAACAGAACAGGGACAGGTCGCTCTTGCGTTACAGGAATGGCACCAGGCCAGCCTGCTGGCTGATGATGTAATTAAACGTGCGCCTGAAAATAAATCCGCTCAGCAACTGAACGATGACCGGAATATCCGCAATAAAGCTGAGTTAAGTATTGAGGGCGATAAAGGCATTAAATCAGACAGCCCGGTGACCGGCTCCCATGACTTTAATCTGATGGCTGTTTTATATACGCCACCGATTGCCGAAAACTGGCGGGTTTATACGGGGGCGGGTTATGCCAATAGCCGCTTTGAAGAAGGCACCGGGATAGATCGTTCACAGCTGGCCGGGGTCGAATTCACCAATCGTAATAACTGGCTGCAGTTTGATGTCAGTCATCATAATTACGGTCATGGCAGTAAGGCGGGAGTACGGCTGTCAGACTGGCATGATTTTAATGATGACTGGCGTGTCGGTGCTCTGTTCGAGCGTCTGGGCAGCAGTACCCCCCTGCGAGCTATGAAAAATGGCATCTCGGGGAATACTGCCGCCGGTTACGTGCGCTGGCAGCAAAATGAGCGGCGGCAGGTACGGCTGGATATTTCCGGGACACATTTTTCTGACGGTAATAACCGGCAGAATTACAGTGTGTCTGCACAGCAGCGGTTATACAGCCAGGCATACTGGTGGCTGGACTTCACCCCTTCTGTCAGCGCGGGTTATAACAGTAAGCCGGGGGGGGCGTACTACAGTCCTGCGCGGGACCTGACCCTGTTACCGGCATTAAGCCTGGAGAATATTCTCTATCGCCACTATGACACGCAATGGAGTCACAGTTTTTCCGTGGGCGTCGGGCGTTACTGGGAAAAAAATTATCCGGCCCGCCTGATGACAACGATTAGCTACGGGCAGCGATTACAACTCGCGAAAGTCTTCGAAATTGGTGCCTCCGTTAACTGGAGTAAACAACCTTATGACGGCGACAGAGAAAAAGATTTGTCACTGTCATTTGATATGGATTATAGGTTTTAAAACTATGTTATTACGTATATTAAGCCGGCTGCTATTTAGCCTGGTTGCTCTGAGCTATTGCAGCCAGAGTTATGCTGATCAGTCGTCGTCGTTTATTTCTCCGGTACAGCGTGTTCAGCTTCAGTCAGGAAAGCCCTGGCCACATAATAAATATCTGGTACTGGCTTATCATGATGTCTCTGATGGCGCTGCTGATCAGCGATTTCTGGCAGTACGTTTTAGTGCGTTAAATGACCAGTTTGCATGGCTTAAAAATAACGGGTATCACGTCATCAGTATTAATGATGTGCAGGCTGCGCAAAGCGGGCATAAAGATCTGCCGGCGAATGCCGTTATGCTGACATTTGATGACGGTTACAGCAGTTTTTATAAACGGGTATTCCCATTACTTAAAGCCTATCACTGGCCTGCAATTTTAGCGCCTGTCGGTGAATGGGTGAGCACCCCTGCCAGCCAGCCGGTTAATTTCGGGGGATTAATTACCCCGCGGGAACATTTTCTGAACTGGTCTGAAATTAAGGAAATGTCGGACTCGGGATTGGTGGAAATTGCCGCCCATACCTATGCAGAGCATAAAGGTATTACTGCTAATCCGCAGGGTAACTCTGAACCCTATGCCGCCAGTCGTATTTACGATAAAAAAACCGGGCGTTATGAAACAACTGCTGAATTTAATCAGCGGGTCAGTATTGATATCGCAAAAATTACCGAACGTATTAAAACTACCACCGGTAAATCACCCCGCGTCTGGGTATGGCCTTATGGTGCCGCGAATGGTGAAACCATCGCGAATGCTAAAAAAATGGGATACCGCTATTTTATGTCATTAGACAACGGATTAGCGGATGTTAAAAATAATGACAATATTCCCCGGATGCTGATAGCAGGGAACCCTGGTTTGCAGGCCTTCTCACAGTCAGTATCCAGTGTCAGAGAAGCCATTACTCAGCATATTGTCCATGTCGATCTGGATGATGTGTATGACGCGGACAAAAAGCAGCAGGATCATAATATTGACGTGCTGGTTCAGCGTATTGCTGATTTGGGTGTGGACACTGTCTTTCTGCAGGCATTCGCTGACCCGGATGGTGATGGTAATATTAAATCACTCTATTTTCCCAACCGCTGGTTACCGACCCGTGCTGATTTGTTCAACCATGTTGCGTGGCAGCTAAATACCCGCGCCCATGCCAGAGTATTTGCCTGGATGCCGGTACTGGCTTTTCAGATTAAAAATACGCCGCAGGTATTAACTTACGATCCGAAAACGAACAAGGCTGTACCGGACCCTCACCAGTATCTGCGTCTGTCGCCTTTCAGTGCTGACGCCCGGCTAAAAATAACGCAGATTTATGAGGACCTTGCTGCTCATGCGACCTTTGACGGTATTTTATTCCATGACGATGCTTTTCTGACTGACTATGAAGATGCGGGGCCGGATGCCCTGCAAGCCTATAAAAAGGCGGGGTTACCGGATTCTGTCAGGGAGATTCGCAGCAATCCGGAGTTAATGCATCGCTGGACACGCTTAAAAAGCCGGACTCTGATTGACTTTACTAACTCTCTTATGCAGAGCGTCAGAGCGATACGCGGGCCTCAGGTGAAATCAGCGCGTAACATCTATGCGTTACCTATCCTCCAGCCAGACAGCGAAGACTGGTTTGCCCAGAACCTTGATGATTTCCTGTCCAATTATAACTGGACTGTCCCGATGGCGATGCCACTGATGGAAGGGGTCACCCCGGATAACAGCCAGGCATGGCTCAGAAAGCTGGTTGATACCATCAGTTCCAGGCCGGGAGCGCTGTCCCGCACCATTATTGAGTTGCAGGCAACGGACTGGAGCAAAAAACCGGCGCAGCCGGTACCCGATGCAGAGCTGGTGGGCTGGATAAAACTGCTGCAGGCCTCAGGGGTACAGAATTATGGATATTATCCGGATAACTTTTTAGAAAATCAGCCGGCCTTAAAGAATATTCGTCCAGTAATTGCTAACAAATGGTTTCCTTTACCATGACTGACAGATTAATCGCTTTAATAATTCTTTGTGTTGTTTTAAGTATCCCGCTCGGTTTTGTGCTGGTATTTACCGGCCAGGTTGCGCTGAACTTTGTCTTTTACTGGCCACTTTTTATGGCCGGGATATGGATTGCCGGGGGGGTCTATTTCTGGTTCAACAAAGAGCGCTTCTGGCGTCAGGACAGTGAGATCACACTGCCCGGTAATCCGTTAATTTCTATTTTAATTCCCTGCTATAACGAAGGCCCGAATGCCCGGGAAACGATACAGGCGGCATTAAACCAGAACTATACCAATATTGAGGTTATCGCTGTTAATGACGGGTCAAAGGATGATACCGGCGAAATACTGAACCAGCTGGCCAGTGAACATAACAATCTGCGGGTTATTCATCTGGCTAAAAATCAGGGGAAAGCCGTTGCGTTAAAAGCCGGGGCCGCTGCAGCGAACAGTGAACTATTAGTCTGTATTGATGGTGATGCCATCCTCGACCGTAATACGGCTGCCTATCTGGCAGCCCCGTTGCTTAACTTTCCCGGGGTAGGGGCGGTCACCGGAAATCCGAGGATCCGGACCCGTTCCACGCTGATTGGTCGTTTACAGGTAGGTGAGTTTTCCTCAATTATCGGTCTGATAAAACGCGCACAGCGGGTTTATGGTCATGTATTCACGGTCTCCGGTGTGATTGCTGCATTTCGTCGAACGGCATTAGCCGATGTGGGTTACTGGAGCGACGATATGATAACGGAAGATATTGATATCAGCTGGAAGTTACAGTTGAAAAACTGGAGTATCTTTTACGAGCCCAGAGCATTGTGCTGGATCCTGATGCCGGAAACTCTGAAAGGCTTATGGCAGCAACGCCTGCGCTGGGCTAAGGGAGGCGCTGAAGTTTTTCTGAAGAATTGCATCAGTATCTGGCGCTGGCAGCACCGCAGAATGTGGACCCTGTTACTGGAGTTTGCTCTGTCGACAATCTGGACCTATATGTACCTCCTGAGTATCATTTTATTTGTACTCGGACGCTTTACAGAGATGCCAAAAAATCTGTATGTCGATTCGCTGATGCCGCCCGGTTTTACGGGCCTGTTATTAGCGGTGGTGTGTATTATCCAGTTTTCTGTCAGCCTGATGATCGAGAGACGCTACGAATCTGATATTTTTAAATCATTGTTCTGGGTTATCTGGTACCCGATTGCTTATTGGCTGCTGAGTTTCTTAACTACCCTGGTGAGTTTCCCCAACGTTATGCTCAGCCGTAAGGGAAAAAGAGCCAGATGGGAAAGCCCGGATCGCGGTATTGCTCAGAAGCACCTGAAGTAATTACCTCAATACATATTGAATAAATTTGTTGGTTGAAAATGAAAGATAACTTGATAGTAACTCAGCAGGATCCTGTCAGTATGGCGTTTGATGTTTTTTTAACCATTATCGCCTGGGTCGGTTTCCTGTACCTGATAGGTTCCGGTATTTATGACAATATCACCGATAAGAACTTAAGTTTTATCAAAGGCACATGGTCTGAAACCACCGTGACACTATGTTTATACTTTTCTCTGATGGTGATATTCGCAATATTGCTTTATGGCTGGGCGAAATATAATTACTTCAGATACCGGGGGAAAACCTCACCACGAAAATCTGACCTCACCAGTCATGAGTTATGGGGGACTTTTAATATGCAGGATGATATCGGTGCCGAACTCCAGCGGAAAAAAGTAACTGTTGTTCACCATGATTCAGAAGGGCAGATTTATTCCGTAACGGAATAATCAATCCCGCAGGGTGATGTGGCCAGCGCTTCCCTTATCCGCGTTAGCAGAGGGAAGCGCTGGCAATGGTGTTTTTCTGTACCTGAAGCTCAGCCGTATCTTTGTCCCCCCGCGGCTGCCAGAAAAGATATCCGCCCTGAGTGAGCAGGGGGAAAAATCAGTGAAAGAAGTCAAAGCAAGGAATCCGCAGCAATTATCATTATGTTGCGGTCAGCACAAACTACTGGTTGTTGAAACAAACATCACCTCAACTTTAAACAGTGTATACGCTTCATTACGTTATGCTCTCTACCATTGCTGGCTGCGGTTGTTAAATAACGGAGGCGCTGTGAGGAAAAGAGTCTGGTATGGCTGGTTGTTTATAGCAGTATCCTTCGGCGGTTATGCTGAAGGAATTCGACATATAAACACAAAACCTGCCTGCGGGGTGGTATCTCATTCCCGTCTGACTGATACATCAGAAAGGCCTGATGAGCATGTCAGCGAGAAAATTCCTGAACGGATTACAAAACGCTAAGCTGTAAAACAGCTATCCATTATGCCCCGGGTCTGCGGGACTGTTTTATTAACAGAACGCACAGTGATGCAGAGATAGCGGGGCAGAGTTCCGCCGGACCCGTTTCCGCCCGGCCCTGGTTTACAGGGTGCATCATCCCTGAGACTTACCGCATAAGTTTCCGGTGAAAGGGCAGGTAATACTTGTAAAAACCTGAGTGTTTACGGTAGGATATGTCCCGTCGTACTCTGCTGATCCGGTGCAGAGTGAAGGTCTCCTTAGTTAAATGGATATAACGAGCCCCTCCTAAGGGCTAGTTGCAGGTTCGATTCCTGCAGGGGACACCATTGAAGCTTCCATGACCCTCCATTGACCTCCACGAATTCCCGATAAACACTGACTCCACCTGAATTTAATTTCCATACACGTCCATACAAGTCCATTGACAGCCGCATACCATCTTGGGTAAAAATTGGGTAAAGTTAATTTACTAGGAATTATTTTACCCAATGCTGACTGTGAAGCAGATCGAATCGGCCAAGCCGAAAGATAAACCATACCGCCTCCTGGATTCGGACGGCCTATACCTGTACGTGCCGGTCTCTGGCAAAAAGGTCTGGCAACTGCGCTATCAGATGTTGGGTAAAGAAAAGATCATGACCCTGGGTAAATATCCGTTCTTAACCTTGCAGGATGCCCGGGTAAAATCTTTTGAAGCAAAGCGAGCGCTTGCAGCTGGTGATGACCCAATGGCATCTGGTCGGCGGGAAAAGTCAGACAACTCTTTCGACTCTATTTTTGAAGAGTGGTACGGCAATAAAAAACAGGTATGGTCTGAAGGATATGCATCCGAGTTACTCGGCATGTTCAAAGATGACATATTGCCGATGATCGGAAACATGGATATCAATACGATTGAGCCGATGGATATTCTTTCTGTTATCCGCCGGTTTGAAAGTAGGGGCGCTCACGAACGTGCCAACAAGGCCAGACGAAGATGTGGAGAGGTTTTCAAATATGCGATAGTTACCGGCAGAGCTAAGTATAATCCATCCCCTGATTTGGCTGATGCCATGCGTGGGTATCGAAAGAAGAACTATCCCTATCTGACTGCTGACCAGATTCCTGGGTTTAACCGGGCGCTATCATCCCATACCGGCAGCCAGGTAACCATCAGTGCAACCAGGCTTCTTCAGTACACTGCCATGCGAACGCTCGAAATGAGGTCAATGCGCTGGAGTAACGTTGACTTTGATAATCGCATGATAACCATAGATGCAGAATTTATGAAGGGGAGAAAGGTTCATTTTGTCCCGATGAGTAATCAGGTATTTAGTTTACTGAAAACACTTCAGCCAATAACTGAAAGTACAGGGCTGGTATTTCCGGGCAGGAATGACCGCGCCAAACCCATTAGTGAAGGAGCTGTATTGCAGGTGATTAAGCGAATTGGATATGAGGGAATTGCTTCAGGCCACGGCTTCCGCCATCAGTTCAGTACAATACTGCATGATAACGGCTGGCCGACAGAAGTTATTGAAAAGCAGCTTGCTCACTCTGACGGTAATGCCATCCGTGGCATTTATAACCATGCTCAGTACAGTGAGAAAAGAAGGGAGATGATGCAGTGGTGGGCTGACTGGATAGATGACTGCTGTGGGGGTTAATGCTGAGTTATTTCTTCCTGGAGAAATTTTTGAAACTTCTGAACATCTTCGACACGCCACAGGCTTTTGTGTCCTCGCTTTAGTGGCGGTGCCAGATTTCCTTTTGCTATCTGGCTATAAAGGTATGATTTTTTATACCCGGTGTTGGCTTCGATGAACTTCATCGTAACCAGCGCTCCTGGCTCTACGTACATAGCATTCTCCTTTACCCAACCCGCAGGCACGACGATTCCGCCGGTGACCGGTGCGGGAATAGGGTGGTTTGGTTTAGTGGGTGAGGTTATTTGTTATTCAGTAAACTGATGATGTATTTCGGCGTGTCTCTTACAAGTATCGTATCACCGTCGTTCATTGTAATAGTCGTAAGCTTTCCTTCTCTGGAAATAAATTTTATGTCGTCCTTTACCCAAATTTCACCTGCAGAAAACCCCATATCAGACATGCGAGTGAGCTTAATGAATTTCTTGGTATCAGTATTGATCCTCTCGTTAGCTTCCCTTTGCTTAGATAGTCTTCTTAAAAATGCCGGCTCTTGCATACTGACCTCAGTGGCGTTTAAATCTGGCGGCGCGTTCGTGCTTTTCTGCATCTTCACGACATTCAGGGCAGCAGTAATTGGATTTCGGTAACGATGCTGTTCCGCAGTCACCGTTCAGACAAATTGCTGAGAATGGCTTCGGCTGGGTACGGTTAGCCATTGCTACCTCTAAATGCTGTCTTTCAAGCTCTGACGCCTGATCTCCTTGGTCGACATAATTCATAATTTATTCCTTTCGACTTCGCCACACAATAACTCAGCCGCCGGCCGCCGCTCATGCAGTCGGTTGATGATGGCCTGGCATTGCATTTCGGTGGGGTAGATTGTTTCAGTGAGGGGAGTTGCCTGGTTACCGGAGAGAATGAGGATGACGTATCCGGCGAGTATCATCTTTCGAGTGCCTCAATTTTTCTCATGAGGTCGTCATACTGTTTTGTGCTGACTGCCCCTTCAGAAATGGCATGTCTTATGTCCTCAACATCTTCATCGCTCAGGAAATCATCACGGTAGTCCTGCCAGCTAACAACGCATAGCTTCCCGCCCAAAATATCCATGCCAAAATTAACTCTCGGTTCCTTGCTGTCTTCGTACTCAACAACGAAAGTAACCTTTCCCATCACTTCCTCCTGTACGCATCCCAAAGAGCAATGCGGAACGCTATTCGTTTAATGAAAGCAGGGTAGTTGCCTGCCAGTATGCGAGAGGTTATCTGGGTCATTTTCTCTCCTGACTATTCAGTCACTGATTTTTGCTCTGCCATAACCAATTGCCCATTGATTAGCGCATCAACGATGGCGGTAAACTCCCAACACCATACGCGGCTATCAACGAAGACTCGCAGGCCATCAGGGTAATCGTGGGCTTTGCGTTTAATGAATGCCTCGGCCGCATCACGGGTCAGGTGGGAGTTTACGTATTCCCATTCCTCCTGATAGCCATAGAGGTTTAGATAATCCCGGTCACCCAAAAACTCCCACTGATCTTCTTCGTCTAAATCTAGGAAGAAACTGTCGTTTGACTCTAGGCATTCTTCATTCAGGGATTTCTTTTCGTCTAAATCCAGTGAGTTCCAGTATTCCTTTGGTGAAAACCATTCACGTTCGTGGTCTTCATCAGTAAGCATCCTTTCCGGCTCAAAGGAAAGGTCAATGCCTGTCACACGGCGTAACCTTTCAACGTTAAAAATGGCATCACGGGTACAGTGACGCTCTACGCCTTTACCGGCGACGTCATGCCGGAGCCGGTTCACAAAGTCATCAAAGGTTTCTTGGGTCAGGGGTGCGCGTGTTGCTAAAGATAATTTTTCTTCTGTCATACCGCCTCCTGCTTATTAACAACGGCAATGAAACGGGAGGGTGACCAGTCACAATATGTATCGGTTTCTGTATGCCCAAACATGGCCTTACAGCGGCGGATATGGACGCAATTGCCGCACGATAACCCTTGTGGTAATCGCATCTTGTCTGGGTCAGACGGATCGTAATTAAGTTTCTTTAAGCTGACGGCCGCTAATGTTTCCACTGTTTCCCCTCCAATAAGTAACCCTCCGGATAGGGAGGGTGAATGAATTAATCGCCGAAACCACCTCGCCCTGACGTGTTGGCTGTCGGGAATGTTACTTCCTGCGGCTTATGCTCCTGCCAGTAACGTCGCCATCCTTCGGCTCTGTCCTTTTCCCTTTGTTCGACTATCCATGCAGGCAATGGCGGGTTGACTGATGTCAGCTTATTGTTGTGCCTGACCATCATCTGATTCAGCCGCGGGTGTGACTCTCCATTTTTAGCGGCGGTGAGTGCTTCCATGCACCCCATAACAATCCGTTGCCTGACCAGCCATTCCTTGCGCTCACGAACTGTCATCCGGCTTAGATTCCCGAGGGTGATATTTCTGTGCTTTTCGGTCAGGCGTGACAATACCGCCGATTCTTCCGGTGACAGTTCCATGATGTGGCCTTATTTGGTTAGAGTGGGGAGGGTACTTTTATGCGAAAGGGTCGAAACCATCGTCATATCCGGAGTTGTTATAGCTGGAACTGCCGCTATTTCCGGTCGATTTTTTACGCTCGTCTTTGTCTTTCAGGCCAGATACCATCTTATCGACGGCCTCTGCGTTTTTACCTTCTGACTGTTCAAGCAGTGTTTGGTGAGTCTGTGCAATGAACGGCATACGAATATCCAGGCCGTAAGTGTCTGAGCCATCATTTTTGCTACGGAGGACTTTTTGCAGAACCAGTCCGACACGCTTGCCGGCAAATTCCGGTGCCACATACTGACCGGCAGCCTTCATGTGTTCGGTTAGCTGATTAACTCCGGCACACCCCATAATGGCGTGAATCATGTTGACGCCAAACGTGTTAGCAGAGCCGTCCTTTTTGGAGACATACACGCTGAGATATTGCACCTTACGGCCGTCATCGGCTTCACCTGAGAACTCGATAGCCTTTGCGCCGCCTTGTGATGTAGTCAGTGCTGCTTCAGTAATGGTGATCACGTATGCGCCGCTCTCATTGATAAAACCGCCCTGACCGGCGGTTAAGGCTGCTTCCTTGTTGTAGCTGAAAATTACATTGCTCATGCTGCTGATTCCTTAATGTGGTGGACGTTGTTGATCCCCCAGTATTCGCAGATGGTCTTATCTACAAATGCCAGGTCGTTATCAATTTCGTTAGTGTCGAACATACCCATCGGGGACTTAACTGTGTCAGCCCCGTTGTTTTTTGTGGTGAAGAAGAACTGGTCATCGCGGGTAAGGGTGCGAAGAACGACAGTGAACATCCCTTCCACTGTGATTTTTTCATCAAGCATTCTGCCGATGGTTTTCATTTTGACGCGGCCCATTTGCGTTTCTTCAGTGTGGGCCATGAAGTACACGCGAAGGTCATCAGGAGCATCCTGTGCTGCCTTGATGATGTCCCAAGCGTGACGGCCTATCTCAGTGAATTTGTCGAATGACTTTTCATCTGAGCGCCGCATAAACTCATTGCTCATGACGTACTGAAAGTCATCGATAATGACAATATTCTTGTTGATAGCTTTGGCATGCTTAATTATTCCGGCTATCTTCTCGGATTTGTCGGTTGAGATAACGGTTCCGATTTTTTTCTCGCTATCGAATTTAATCCATTGCCTTGATCTGAAGGGGAGCGGCTTTCCTACCGGACGGATAAGTATCGTTTCCTCCGGATTGATATTTCGCATGCTGGTCGATTTACCGGTGCCAGACTCACCGAGAATTAATGTTGCAGTGCCCATATAAACCTCAATTTTTCAAATGGTGTTTAATTGTGAACTTCATGTCCTCAGACATATCTGTGATGTTTAATGCTGCCCAGCGAAGCCAGCCAGGATCATCTTTGGCAACATCTGCATAAGTCTTTCCACGGTGTTTGCCCATATGCAGAGTGCGAAGTAGAACAGGCTGGCTAGTGATACCCAGCATTTCCTCAACCGACCATCCCGACTCAGCCTGTATCTTCCTGAACAGGCCGGCGGTGACATAGCAGTCATACAGTGCCCGGTGAGCATGAAGTTTTTCTGGAACCCAGGGCTTTATATCCAGCGCATACCTCAAATACTGGTTAGAGTGGCTTTCCAGTTCCGGCCACAGTCTGGCCGCCAGTTTGCGTGTGCAAATCCATTCGCACCCCATGTCAGGCAGGACGCCTTTATCAAACGGGGCGTTGTGCGCTACCAGATAATCAGCTGCCTGATACTGCTGATAGACTTCTTCAATTGGCGGCTTATCTGACACCATATCTTCCGTAATGTGATGGATAGCCATTGCTGAAAATCCGATAGGACGGTCAGGCTTAACAAAGTCGCTCATGGGATTGATGATTTCCCCAGCGACAACATCAACGCTGGCCACTTCAACAACCCCGCCCTCAAAGCCACAGGTTTCCGTGTCGATAACGCGAAAAATAGTCATGAAAAATTCCCTTCAAATTCCTGCCAACTGATAACCGGATTCTGGCGTTCCGTTGCCAGGTCGATTTGTTCTTGCTGAATGGCCTCTATTTCCTCGCCGATCAGCTCTTTCATTTCTGCGATGAAGTCGCCGTCATTACGCCACATGGTCAAGCCTCCGCATTGAGTCCACCCATTCAACCAGCAAGTCAAAGTCCTGATACGCGCAGAACTCTGCCAATTGCTCCCGGTTCAGCGTTTCAATCTGGCAATCCTCAAGAGATACGCTGACCTTCCCAGGCCTCATTGCTCCGCGCATCTGTACGTCTGAGCATTCGATTTTCAGGTTCAGACTCATTTCGACCTCCGGAAATCTCTGACCATGTCTAAATAACCAGCCGGTGTATTCGGATAGAAGTGAACCGACCCGCTGAATGCGATTACCAGCTCTGGGCCATGAATGATGTACCTCATGCGAAAGCCTCCGGCCCCGGACGGGCAGCATCATTGACGAATTTCTGAATGCGATCCAGCTGGGTAGTGGTGAATGATTTAACGTGGTTTAACAGGTTGGTAGCAGCGCCAATGACGCCGCCGATGGTGGTAGCCATTAGCGATACTCCGTTGGTTAGTAGTTGATGGTTACTGCTGGTACCTGACCTTTAGCGATTGATTTGATACATGCTTTTGCACAGTCCTCGGTCANGCTCGACCTGAGCGGCTTTGCGGCGTTCGGCCTCGATAGCTTCCCGCTTATCACGCTCAGCCAGTTGCTGGGCTTCGATACGCTGCTGTTCGGCCCGTTGTTCTGCTGCGATACGTTCCTGCTTTTCCCGCTCGGCTGCGGCCTGTAACTCACGCTCCCGGCGCTCAGTCTCTTCACGTTCACGTAGGGCCTTTTCCTCTGCCTCGCGCTTAACTCGCTCTTCAGCTTCCCGGGCGATACGCTGCTCATGCTCAATGCGTTGTTGCTCTGCCAGGCGGGCAGCTTCGGCACGGTCGCGGTCGAACTTGTCATTCATCAGCAGGGCGATTTCATGATCGGACTCGAATTTCTCAGCCACTGCTTTGTCGAATACTTCGTTCATTTCCAGCGCTTCGGCGTGGGCGGCAGCTAGTGCTTCTTCTGCCTTGATGCGTTCCTGCTCGGCTTCCCAATCGGTCACCGGCTGACGGATTTCGATAGCCAGTTCATCCAGTGCCTCG
>NZ_JAERJP010000016.1 GCF_018257575.1 Tatumella sp. JGM91
TGAAACGCCGTAGCGCCGATGGTAGTGTGGGGTCTCCCCATGCGAGAGTAGGGAACTGCCAGGCATCCAATAAGACAGAAAGGCCATCCTGACGGATGGCCTTTTTGCATTTCAGGGCCGTAAAACCGGTGTTGCCTTCACCGCCAGATCCGTAGTATCCCCGATATTATTCACTGTCAGCAGGTTAACATACCTGAATCCCTGTTCTGACGAATATTCAACCCGCTCACCGGTTATGTCCCGTCAGAAAAAGACGGTAATGGGCATTACTTACCAGATAACCATTGTCTGATGAAACCGGCGATTTCTGCCGGATTATTAATATTCAGACAGGGGACGTCAGTTCCTGCCAGCTGCAGATCACTGGCGATAGCAATAATCTGATCATCATCGGCTAAAAACGGATATTTCCCGCATCCGTGTCGGTATAGCATAATTTTAGGCACGGATTCCTGTTTAAATCCTTCGACCAGGATTATATCCAGCGTCTGCTGTGACATACGTGATGCCAGTAACTGTAAATCCGGTTGCCGGTTATCAGGAGTTTCATGGATCAGTGCCCAGCGCTGCCGGCTGGCAACAATTACCTGGTCAGCGCCTGCTTTACGCAGTTCATAGCTGTCTTTACCGGGGATATCAATATCCATCTGGTGATGGGTATGCTTAATCAGCCCCGGATTAATACCTTGCTGTTTTAAAACAGGAATAAGCTGTTTTAATAAGGTGGTTTTACCCGTCCCGCTGGCTGCTACGATTCCCAGTATCGGTACTGTCATGGTTGTGCCTCGTATTCACTGAGTTCCTGAACGGTGTTGATATTAATAAAGGCGGATTCAGCCGTATCCATCGGCACCGGATGGCCATACTGGCTTAAAAACATCAATACCCGGCGTTCGCCACAGGCTAAATAGTCCTGTAATGCCGGGATTAACTGACGATGCAGCAGGCAAAATACCGGATGATCACGCTGAGATGAACGGATCCAGCATGCTCCTGCCTCGCGTTTGCTCTGCCAGAGTTGATCGACAAAATTACGGGGAATAAAGGGAGAATCGCAAGGAGTAAAGGCAACCCAGTCACTTTCAGCCGCTTCCAGTCCGCTGAGCATCCCGGCCAGAGGTCCCTGAAAACCTTCAAGGCTATCGTGGATACACGGGTAACCGTATTGCTGATAGATTTCCCGATGACGATTAGCACTGATCATAAGGCTGCTGACCTGAGGGGAAAATCGCTCTGCGACATGCAAAAAAAGCGGCTGTTCTCTGAAAGTCACCAGACCTTTATCTTTCCCTGCCATACGCCTTGCGGCACCCCCGGCAAGAATAATGCCTGTGATATCCTTCATATAACCTCGCTTTTATTGTGGTCATAACCCTGTTAATTTAAGGGACAATTATAACCATACCGGGGAATAACGGATGAATGATAAACGTCTGACCGAAGTGCTGGAGTTATTGTTACCAGCCTGGAAACAAGCTCCTGATCTTAATCTGCTGCAATTTTTACAGCAACTGGCACAGGCATCAGGCTACAGCGGTGAGCTGGCATCGCTGCCGGATGATGTGCTGATCTACCATTTGAAATTGCGGGAGTCGGATAAACAGTCAGCGATCCCGGGGCTGAAGAAAGATTATGAAGATGATTTTAAAACAGCGATTCTGCGCGCCCGCGGGGTAATTAAAGACTAATATCGGCGGATGGTGTTATCCTTGGCCCGGACTGAAAACAACGATATGGCTATCTATGAGCGAAGCGGCTTTTAATTTCAAAACTCTCGATCCGGAGAAAATACTGGATGTGCTATGGGATACCGGTATTCGTGTTGACTCCGGGCTTACGGCGCTGAATAGTTACGAAAACCGGGTCTGGCAGTTCAGTGACGAAGATAAGCGTCGTTATGTGGCTAAATTTTATCGTCCTCAGCGCTGGTCTGAACAGCAACTGCTGGAAGAGCACCAGTTTGCTATTGAGCTGGCAGATGATGATGTTCCGGTCGCAGCTCCGCTCACCTTACAGGAGAGTACGCTGCATCAGTCACATGGTTTCTGGTTTGCTGTTTTTCCGAGCGTGGGGGGCAGACAATACGAAACTGATAACTATGATCAGCTTGAAGCTGCAGGGCGTTGCCTGGGTCGTTTTCACCAAAGCAGCACAAAGGCTCTGTTTCATCACCGGCCGGTTATCGGGCTGGATGAATATTTTACCGGACCACGAGAAATACTGGCGGCAACGCCTTTAATTCCATCGGCGGTAAAAGATGATTTACTGTCGGCAGTCGATAAACTGGGCGTGGCCTTACAGCAATACTGGCATAGCGACTGGAAACCTCTGCGGTTACACGGCGATTGTCATCCCGGAAACATCCTCTGGCGTGACGGGCCATTATTTGTTGATCTGGACGATGCGCGCAATGGCCCCGCTGTACAGGATCTCTGGATGCTGGTTAACGGTGATGCTCAGGAACAGCGCATTCAGTGGGATATTCTGCTGGAGGCCTATTCAGAGTTTAGTGATTTTGATGTTAACGAATTGATACTGATTGAACCTTTACGTGCCATGCGCATGGTTTATTATCTGTCCTGGATTCTGAAACGCTGGCAGGACCCTGCGTTTCCGGTAGCCTTTTCCTGGATAACGGATGAGGATTTTTGGCGTCGGCAGGTTGCTATTTTTTCCCAACAGGAAAAAATGCTGCATCAGCCTTTTCAGCCCTTAGCTCCTCAATTTTAATTGATATTACCTGGAGTAGTTTAAATGATGAAAAAGATCTGGCTCGCATTTGCTGGCATTATGCTGGCATTCAGTGTTTCTGCAGCAACCTTCTCTGACGGACAACAGTATACCACCCTGGATAAAGCCGTTCCGGGTGCCCCGAAAGTAGTTGAATTTTTCTCATTCTTTTGCCCTCATTGCTACGATTTTGAACGCACTTACCGGATTAACCAGGCACTGGAACAGGGCCTGCCAAAAGATGTTAAACTGACCCGTTACCACGTTGATTTCCTGGGTGGCGATTTTGCTCCGGTTGTTACCCAGGCATGGGCAGTTGCTATGGCGTTAGGCGTGGAAGGTAAAGTCGTTGACCCTATCTTTGACGGCATTCAGAAATCTCAGACAATTACTGATCCGGCATCTCTGAAAGCGGCGTTTATTAAAGCGGCAGGGATCTCTTCTGAAGAATATGATGCTGCATGGAACAGCTTTGCGGTGAAAGCACTGGTCAGTCAGCAGCAAAAAGCTGCCGCAGATTTTAATATCACTGGAGTGCCTTCAGTTTTTGTTAATGGTAAATATCAGGTGAATAATGCCGGACTTGATACCAGCTCAATGAATAATTTCGTGGCTGACTATGTCAATGTGGTTAAATATCTGGTTGCTAAATAACCATTGCTAGTGTGATAAAGCGCCGTTATTGCGGCGCTTTTTTTATGGTCATTGCTCGTGACGAAAAGTGATCCTGATAACGAATATCCACAAAAGATAAAAAACACACCAACAGTTTTGATCTTTAATAACACTGAATATTTTATTTATTAATAATGAGTTAGATGGCACTGCAACAGCGTGTTGTTAAATTTTAAGATCTGACCATAAATTTACACACAAACTTATCCACAGGGAGATCATTCAGATCTCTGCCCCGCGCTGGCTTTTTTTAGTGCCGGAGTGCGCTTCCATTCAACATTCTGTCAGTGATGTGGCATCCTTAGTTATTACCAACAGCAACAGAAGAAATAACAGCTTATGGCACAAATTGCAGAAAACCCCCTGATTCTGGTAGATGGATCCTCTTATCTCTACCGTGCGTATCACGCATTTCCCCCACTGACAAACAGTGCCGGTGAACCGACAGGGGCGATGTATGGCGTTCTGAACATGCTGAAAAGCCTGTTACTTCAGTACAAACCGAGTCATGCTGCAGTGGTATTTGATGCCAAAGGTAAAACGTTTCGTGATGAGCTGTTCGAAGACTATAAATCTCATCGCCCGCCAATGCCTGATGATTTGCGTGCACAAATAGAACCCTTGCACCAGATGGTTAAAGCAATGGGCTGGCCGGTCCTGGTGATCTCCGGCGTTGAAGCTGACGACGTCATTGGTACTCTGGCCAGAGAGGCTGACAAACAAGGCCGTCCGGTTTTGATCAGTACCGGTGATAAAGATATGGCTCAGCTGGTAACGCCGAATATCACTCTGATTAACACCATGAACAACGCTATTCTCGGTCCTGAAGACGTTGCGGATAAATATGGTATTCCGCCGGATCTGATTATTGATTATCTGGCGCTGATGGGTGATTCATCTGACAATATTCCCGGCGTTCCCGGTGTGGGCGAAAAAACAGCTCAGGCATTGCTGCAAGGGCTGGGGAGCATGGCCACTATTTACGATAATCTGGATAAAGTGGCGACGTTATCCTTCCGTGGTGCTAAAACCATGGCGGATAAACTCGCTAAAAATAAACAGCTGGCTTTCCTGTCTTATCAATTGGCGACCATTAAAACGGATGTTGAACTGGACCAGCAATACGACCAGCTGCAGGTTAATCCACCGGATAACAGTACGTTACTCTCCTTATTCACGCATTATGAATTTAAACGCTGGATGACGGATATTGAGCAGGACCGTTGGTTAGATGATAAAAAACCGGCGAAGAAAGCAGCGGCACCGGCGGTTAAAAACCCCGATATCCCTGCTGAATCAGTGTTGTCTGCCGATAACTATGTCACTATTCTTGATCAGCAGACTTTTGAACTATGGCTGGAAAAACTGACTGCCAGTGAGGTTTTTGCCTTTGATCTGGAAACTGATTCACTGGACACCCTGTCAGCAACTATTGTTGGTCTCTCTTTTGCGGTTGCTCCCAGAGAAGCGGCCTATTTACCGGTTGGTCATGACTATCTTGATGCCCCGCAACAACTCGACAGACAGGCGGTTCTGCAGTCTCTGAAAGGATTACTGGAAGACGAAAGCCGCAGTAAAGTCGGACAAAACCTGAAGTACGACCGTGGTGTTCTGCAAAACTATGGTATTGAACTGCGCGGGATCCGTTTCGACACGATGCTGGAATCTTATATGCTTAACAGTGTCGCCGGTAAACATGATATGGATAGCCTGGCGCAACGCTGGCTGAATCATAAAACCATTACCTTTGAAGATATTGCGGGGAAAGGTAAGAAACAACTGACTTTTAACCAGATAGCCCTTGAGCAGGCCAGCCCGTATGCGGCCGAAGATGCCGATGTCACTCTTCAATTGCATCTGAAATTCTGGCCATTGCTGGAAAAAGAAGCCGGGCCACTGAACGTTTTTCGTGACATTGAGATTCCGCTGGTGCCGGTGCTTTCCCGTGTTGAGCGCAACGGCGTTTTAATTGACCCAGCCATGCTGGCTGCTCATTCTCAGCAGCTGACTATCCGGCTGAATGAACTGGAGCAAAAAGCACACGAACTCGCCGGGGAAGCATTTAATCTCTCTTCTCCGAAGCAGCTCCAGACCATTTTATTTGAAAAGCAGGGTATCAAACCGACGAAGAAAACACCGGGTGGAGCACCATCCACCAGCGAAGAAGTTCTGGCTGAGCTGGCACTGGATCATCCGTTACCGAAAATCATACTTGAGCACCGTGGCTTATCTAAACTGAAGACAACTTATACCGATAAGCTGCCGCTGATGATTAATCCGCGAACCGGACGCGTGCATACGTCTTATCATCAGGCTGTGACAGCAACCGGCCGTTTGTCATCGACTGACCCTAACCTGCAAAACATCCCGGTGCGTAATGAAGAAGGGCGGCGGATCCGCCATGCCTTTATTGCGCCTGCAGGAAAGCGGATTCTGGCGGCAGACTATTCACAGATCGAATTACGTATTATGGCGCATCTGTCTCAGGATGCCGGCTTACTGAATGCCTTTGCGCAGGGTGAAGATATCCATAAAGCGACGGCAGCGGAAGTTTTTGGTTCGTCCGCAGATAACGTCAGCCCGGAACAACGTCGCAGTGCAAAAGCCATCAATTTCGGTCTGATTTATGGTATGAGTTCTTTCGGTCTGTCCCGGCAATTGAATATTGCTCCGGGTGACGCAAAGAAATATATGGATTTGTATTTTGAACGCTATCCCGGCGTCTTACGCTATATGGAGTCAACCCGTCAGTCTGCTGCAGAAAAGGGTTATGTAGAAACGCTGGAGGGGAGGCGTTTATATCTTCCGGATATCAACTCAGGGAATGCTATCCGCCGTAAGGCAGCAGAACGGGCAGCCATTAATGCCCCGATGCAGGGAACGGCGGCAGATATTATCAAACGGGCAATGATAGGCGTCGATCAGTGGCTCAGTAGTCAGGACCCGCAAAAAATTAAGATGATTATGCAGGTGCACGATGAACTGGTGTTTGAAGTGGATGATTCATTACTTGAAACTGCCAGCGCCACTATCAGGGATATTATGGAAAGCAGCCTGACACTGGACGTGCCATTACAGGTAGAAATTGGTATCGGTGATAACTGGGAACAGGCGCACTGATATCCGTGGCTAAAAGATCAATCAGCCCCTGTCAGGGCTGATTGATTATAACCAGTAGTCAGGTATGTGCGTCCGTGGACAGTTTTACTCGATATTCTGAATCTGCTCGCGCATTTGTTCTATCAGTACCTTCAGTTCAATGGCGGAAGCGGTGATATCGGCATTAATTGACTTTGAGCCGAGGGTATTCGATTCGCGGTTAAATTCCTGCATCATAAAGTCGAGACGGCGGCCGACGGCTTCTTTTTTCTTCAGAATATTGTAGGTTTCTTTAACGTGAGCCTCCAGCCGGTCGAGTTCTTCTGCCACATCAATTCGTTGTGCCATCATGACCAGTTCCTGTTCCAGCCGGTTACTGTCCAGCTGTACCTCTGCGTCTTCCAGCCTGCTGATCAGGCGTTCACGCTGCCATTGTAAAACTTCCGGCATATGCTGACGAACGCTGGCCACCTGCCGGGAAACACCTTCCAGGCGATGTTCAATCATTGTCTGTAACGCGCGGCCTTCAGTTTCACGGGCGGTAATAAAGTCATCCAGTGCCAGTTCAAGGGAAGCCATCAGTTGCTGGTTGATACTGTCCAGATCCTGCTCTGCGGCAGCCATCACTCCCGGCCAGCGCAAAATATCCACCGGGTTTATGCTGCCTTCATCTGTCTGCAATTTTACCCAGTTTGCGGACTGAATCAGCTGTTTTGCCAGGGATTCATTCAGAATCAGTTCCGACTGAGCATCCTGGCTGGCTTCAAAACGTAAGGTGCATTCTATTTTTCCACGCGTCAGGCGATGGCGGATACGTTCGCGGATCATTGGTTCCAGGCTGCGAAATTGCTCAGGCAGACGCATATAGGTCTCAAGATAACGCTGGTTTACCGAGCGCAGCTCCCAGGAGGCGCTGCCCCAGTCACCTTTTATATCGTGGCGGGCATAGGCTGTCATACTGCGGATCATATCGGGTACTCATTTTATAAGTGATACGGCGATTATAACGGCGGTGCCACGGGGTGGACAGGGATAAGCGTATATTCCGTCCGACAATAAGCATACCGGTTTTTTATGAAAGCCTTTAAGATGACTGCTGACCATTATGTAGCGGAAAAAAGAGCATGAAAAAAAAGATAATTTATCCATTAATGCTGGCGGGGCTTCTGGCCGGATGTCAGCAACATTCCGTCGTTGAACAGTCTGCGCCGTTACCGCCGACGGTAATGCCGGCAGCGGCTCAGAATCCTTGTGTGAAGGGTAATTTGCAGGTACAGACGACATTATGGTTTGGTCTCAGCCGGCCACATGGGGCTAATATTACTGCCCGTGAATGGCAGCTGTTTATTGATAAAGATGTTACTCCGCGTTTTAAAGATGGTTTATCCGTCTATGACGCGAAAGGCCAGTGGTTGGGAGATGACGGACATCTGGCCCGGGAAAATAGTAAAGCACTGATGCTTATCCATACAGCGGATAAAACCAGTGATCAGAATATTGAACAATTACGCCAAATCTACAAACAGCGTTTTCAACAGGAATCAGTAATGCGGATTGATAATAAGGTCTGTGCTGACTTCTGAATTGATGGCGAAGGTTATACCTTCGCCATCACCCCGGTTACAGGAACAGTCCTGCAAATGTCGCTGAAAGCAGGCTGACCAGTGTCGAACCGTAAACCAGTTTCCAGCCAAACCGTGAGACGATATTCCCCTGTTTTTCATTCAGGCCTTTAATCGTACCAGCGACTATTCCGATAGAGGCAAAGTTAGAGAATGACACCAGGAAAACGGATAGGATCCCCAGCCCGCGTGGAGAAAATCCAGCCGCAATTTTTTGCAGATTAATCATTGCCACAAACTCACTGGAAACCAGCTTGGTTGCCATGATACTGCCGGCCTGCAGAGCTTCGCTGGCAGGAATACCGATCAGCCAGGCAAACGGATAAAAAAGATAGCCCAGCAGTTGCTGAAAACTATAGCCGAAAAGGCTCGTGAATATGGCATTCACCGCGGCAATCAGTGCAATAAATCCTATCAGCATGGCGACGATAATCATCGCGACTTTGAAACCGGCCAGAATATACTCGCCGAGCATTTCGAAAAAAGTCTGCTGTTCGTGCAATTTTTCCAGTGATACTTGCTGGTGTTGTTCGTCACCGGCAGTCGGATTGATTAACGAAAGAATGACAAAGCTGCTGAACATATTCAGTAATAATGCGGCCACGACATAGCGGGGTTCCACCATAGACATATAAGCCCCGACAATTGACAGAGAGACTGTCGACATCGCCATGGCAGCCATGGTGTATAACCGGCGTGATGATAAATCCCCGAGGATCCCTTTATAGGCGATGAAGTTTTCTGACTGGCCGAGCACCAGGCTGCTGACGGCGTTAAATGATTCGAGTTTACCCATCCCGCTAATTTTTGCCAGTAAGGTGCCGAAGACACGGATCAGTAATGGCAGTATTTTCCAGTGCTGAAGAATACCTATCAGGGCAGAGATAAATACTATCGGGCATAAGACTTCGAGGAAAACAAATGCCAGCCCCTGTTTATTCATACCTCCGAACACAAAATCGGTCCCCTGACCGGCATACGAGAGCAAAGTATTAAAAAGTTCACTAATCCCGCGGATCACTTCCAGCCCTGCGGTAGAGTTCAGGAAGAACCAGCCGATAAACCCTTCAATCACTAACAACTGGATAATATAACGGATACGTATTTTCCGGCGATCATGGCTGACTAACAGTGCAAGTAAGAAAATTACTGCAACAGCTAAAATAAAATGCAGTACAAAAGACATGGCATATAACCCGAAGAAAAAAGATGTTTGTATTTAGCCATAACTGACGGCGTTTTACACCCGGTGCTGAGTGATTAAATGCACAATCCTGCTTCGCAGGGGGATTATTGTACAAATTTATGGCAGAGGAATAAATCGTACAATCCTTAGAATAAAAAATAAAATGCTTATAAATAAATTGGCAAAAAGCTGTGTGATAAAACCGGTGTCGTCAGAGAGTAAAATATTATTTATATTTATTGAGTTCTGTAGGCGTAAGAATGATGTATTTATTAAGATACAAAAAGTTCCTATAGTCATATCAAATAAAAGAAAATTACAATGACATCGATGGTGATTTTTTATAAATTAATTATGTAATGTTTATTCCTCTTTTATTTTTTTAAAATATAGTGCTAAATACTGACGCGGATAAGTGACGGAGAGACTTGTCCGGTTTTTATCAGATAATCCTGTTTCCCGGAATGTACCGGTTTTGGAGATGCAATGGACGGCCCAGATGATATTCAGAGACAGTTTTTTCCGGCAAGGGGAGACTCTTCATTAAAAAAAATCATCATCAAATGTATTTCGGGAAAATGTAACGTCAGCAGTGTTGTCCGTGCCTTCTCCGGAGCTAAGAATATTTCACTATCTGGCTCGCTGATTATAATTCCTGACTCCGCTGTGGTTTTTGATAGCCCGGCCGTTATTACCTTGACTTACAGGGTTTTTTCGGGACATCTGCAGGGGAAGAATTTATTTATCTGCGACCTGATTGCGGTGATCTGGTGCCGGTTATCTGATTTGATTCTCCTGCCGGAGAATCAGCGACTGCTCTGTTTTCCGGCAAGGTGGTACATGTCCGGAAGGTCTGAATTATCCGGCGTTATGGAATACAGAATTGTTAACACTGTCGCCGGGCTGAATGGTTGTGATTTTCATCTGCTGAAACCGCGCTACTCAGCACATTACCTGAAGAACAAAACAGGATATTTTCTGCCGGGGACTCTCTGCAGATAAAACAGATCAAAGGCAGGTTAATAATTTGAGATTAAGTATCATGAATAAGCGTGTCCGCCCTCTTTTTATTACTATTGTTGTGTTTAATCTTATTGGTTGCCGTGTGCCGGAAACATTAAATTTTTCCGGTTACTCTTATGGTGATTTTATTTACCTCTCTTACTTTTCGACCGAGAAAATTGAGAAACTGTGCGTGAAAAAGGGGCAGAGGGTCAGTGAGGGCCAGCCGTTAGTTAAAATGGAAACCTATACTGCCGAAAATACGCTGCGTATTGCTGAGCAGAATTATCTGGCAGAAGAAGCGCTGCTGACAGATTTAACCTCGGGAGCAAGGCCCGCGGAACTGAATGTTGTCCGGGCGCAACTGGAACGGGCAGTGTCCGCCAGAAACCGTGCTCAGAGTCAGTTGAGGCGCTATCAGAAGCTGTATGCCTCTCAGATGATCTCTGCCGAAGAATGGCAGAAAGCTAATGATGATTATCGTCAGAAGCAGGCCAGTGTCAGGGAGTCAGAATATCAGCTGGAAGCAAGGCAGTTGCCGGCGAGGCAGGCGCAAATTACTAATCAGCAACTGAGGGTGGAATCCGCAAAGCTGAAAAGAGATAAAGCCCGCTGGGATATCGGGCAAAGCACTCTGACTGCGCCACAGAGCGGCGTCGTCTATGACACACTGTACCTGCCCGGGGAGCGGGCCACCGCCGGGCGGCCGGTGATCAGCCTGCTGCCTGCCGGAAATATTAAAATACGCTTTTATATTCCTGAAAAACAACTGGGTCAGATACATACCGGGATGAAAGTCAGTTTGCGTTGTGATGGCTGTTCCGGAGCATTCAGCGGCCGGTTACGTTATATCAGTCCGCGTGCTGAATATACCCCGCCGGTAATTTACAGTACTTCCCGCAGGGAAACCTTACTCTATATGGCTGAGGCGGTACCTGAGGGCGGAGATAATGGCGGTCAGATAAAAGTGGGACAGCCATTTCAGGTGGAGATCCTCCCCGATGAGTAACTGGTGTATTAATGTCGCCGGGCTGAATAAGCATTTCGGTCAGCATCATGCGGTTAAAGATTTCTCTTTGCGGGTTGCGAAAGGTGAAATCTATGGCTTTCTGGGCCCCAATGGCAGCGGTAAGACTACCTCCATCCGCATGATGTGTGGTCTGATCACTCCGGATTCAGGGACGGGTCATTGTCTGGGACATAATATTTTTACTGAGCGTGACGAAATAAAAAAAAGAATCGGTTATATGACCCAGCATTTCTCGATGTGGGGAGAGCTGACGATTCGGGAAAATCTTTTATTTATTGCCAGGCTGCACAATATAACGCCTGTCAGAGAGTGTACTGAGCGTACTCTGTCAGAGATGGGGTTATTATCACGACAGCATCAGCAGGCAAAACGGTTATCAGGAGGCTGGAAACAGCGGCTGGCACTGGCGGCTTGTCTGATCCATCAGCCTGATGTGTTGTTTCTGGATGAACCCACTGCCGGGGTCGACCCCAAAGCCCGCAGGGATTTCTGGCATACCTTGCATCAACTATCTGATCAGGGAATATCTGTTCTGGTCAGTACTCACTATATGGACGAAGCAGAACGCTGCCACCGACTGGCTTACCTGTCTTACGGCAAGTTATTAGCCAGCGGAACCGCACAATCCATTATTACTGCACAGAATCTGATCACCGTCGGTATTTCCGGCCCGGGGCTCAGTACCCTGGAAGCCAGACTACGCAGCTGTCCGGAAATTGAGCAGACCGTGATATTCGGAAATACACTGAATGTGACGGCAGGGAACCCAAGGGAGCTGCGGCGTGTTCTCACTGAACAGGTCCCTGACCATTATACGATTACCCCTGCGGAGACCACCCTTGAAGATGCATTTTCACACCTGATGAAATCTGATAATGAATAACAGACTGATACGATTCTCTTTTATACGCTGGATGGCGATGGTAATCAAAGAGTTACATGAGTTGCGCCGTGACAGGATCAGTCTGGCGATGATTTTTCTGACTCCGTTACTTCAGCTTATTATTCTGGGGTATGCAGTTAATATGGACCCACACCGGATCCCATCAACATTACTGAATTATGATCGCGGACAGTTGAGTCAGGTATTTGTCAGCAGTGTGCAGAATACAGATTACTTTTCTTTTCAGCGTTATGCCTCCGCGGAGGCTGCCCGTGATGCATTTGTGCGGGGAGAGGTACTGTTTATGGTCACTATTCCTGAAGGTTTCACCCAAAAAATTCTGCGCGGAGAGAAACCACAGTTACTGGTGCAGGGCGATGCGATAGATCCGCTGACCATAGGTAATGCGCTGAGTGCCCTTGAACAGGTGTCTGAATCTATGTTTGATCGTGACCTTCCTGAGACTCTGCGTCCGGTGACTGAAGAGGGAAGTTTTGAATTAGTTGTTCACCGGATGTTTAATCCGGAAGGGATTACCAGATATAACACCATCCCGGGGATTATCGGTTCCATTCTGAGCACCACTCTGATCCTGATGACCGCCCTGGCAATAACCCGCGAGCGCGAAAGCGGTGCGATGGAAAATTTATTAATCTCTCCGGTGACGGGCCTTGAGGTATTCCTCGGAAAAATTACCCCGTATGTCCTGATCGGGGTTTTTCAGTCGTTAATGATTCTGATGTTTGCTGTATATCTGTTCAGTATCCCGCTGGTGGGGAGTTTTTATTTACTTTTCATGGTGTTAATTATCTATATCTTCCTCTGCCTGTGTATCGGCATTACCATTTCCAGTATCGCTAAAAGTCAGCTTCAGGCACTGCAAATCTCTTCTTTTTACTTTATCCCTTCAGTCATGCTCTCCGGATTTATCAGCCCGTTTATCAGTATGCCCGTATGGGCTCAGATGATCGGGTCCTGTTTACCCCTGACCTATTTTATTCGTTTAATTAAAGCCGTCATGTTAAAAGGGTACGGGGTATCTGAACTGTTACCGGAGCTGATTCCTCTGGCCGTTCTCGGGGCACTGGTTATTTTTATTGGCGTAAAGAGTTATCGTAAAACGCTGGACTGATCAGCGGAAAATAGGCATTCGGTAGTGAAATCCGTATAATGCGCAGCCAGTTAATAGCAGCCCGGAGAAAGATCATGCGTCCAGCAGGCCGTAGCGCGCAACAGGTGCGCCCAGTAACCCTGACACGCCATTATACCAGACACGCTGAAGGGTCTGTTCTGGTTGAATTTGGTGAAACTAAAGTACTTTGTACTGCCACTATCGAAGAAAGCGTACCGCGTTTTCTGAAAGGCAAAGGCCAGGGATGGGTCACTGCAGAATATGGTATGTTGCCACGCTCTACCCATAGCCGTATGGCCAGAGAGGCGGCGAAAGGTAAACAGGGTGGCCGCACCCTGGAAATACAGCGACTGATTGCCCGTTCATTACGTGCCGCGGTTGATCTTCAGGCATTAGGTGAATACACCATTACCCTCGATTGTGATGTGATACAGGCAGACGGCGGTACCCGTACCGCATCTATTACCGGCGCCTGTGTTGCGCTGGCGGACGCTCTGAATTCACTGGTCGCGGCAGGAAAACTGAAAAGCAGTCCGATGAAGGGAATGGTTGCTGCCATTTCTGTCGGTATTGTGAATGGTGAAGCGGTCTGTGATCTGGAATATACAGAAGACTCTGCTGCGGATACGGATATGAATGTTGTCATGATGGAAGACGGCAGAATGATAGAAGTGCAAGGGACGGCAGAAGGTGAACCGTTCAGCCATGAAGAGTTACTGAGCCTGCTGGCCCTGGCGCGCGGTGGTATTGATACTCTGATTGATGCGCAGAAGACTGCGTTAGCTAATTGATTTACCAGGCGACCTAAGGGTCGCTTTTTTATGTGAGGAATAAAAAAAGATGAAACCCTGGCAGCGTCAGTTTATTGAATTTGCATTAAATAAACAGGTTCTGAAGTTTGGCGAATTTACGCTGAAATCCGGCCGTAAGAGCCCTTATTTTTTTAATGCAGGTCTGTTTAATACCGGACGCGATTTGGCTCTCCTTGGCCGCTTTTATGCTCAGGCTCTGACTGATTCAGAGATTGATTTTGACCTGGTGTTTGGTCCTGCTTATAAAGGGATCCCGATCGCCACTACGACGGCCGTAGCACTGGCAGACCATCATGACAGGGATGTACCTTACTGCTTTAACCGTAAAGAAGCGAAAGATCACGGCGAAGGCGGGCTGCTGGTTGGCAGCCCGTTACAGGGACGTATTATGCTGGTGGATGACGTGATCACTGCCGGCACCGCTATCCGCGAATCCATGGAGATTATCGCAGCGAACCAGGCGACACTGGCCGGAGTCTTAATTTCTCTGGACCGGCAGGAACGTGGTCAGGGTGAGATATCCGCGATTCAGGAAGTTGAACGCGATTATCAGTGCCGGGTAATTTCTATTATTACTCTGAAAGATTTGATCAGTTATCTGGAAGAGAAGCCGGAAATGGCAAACCACCTGGCTTCCGTCCGGGCGTATCAGAAGCAATATGGTATCTGACAGTCATACAGCATAGCGGGCATCAGCCCGCTTTTTTACTGCAGTTGCAGTGCCAGTAAGGGCCAGCGAACTTCGAAATCAGCTGTTGGCCGGAAACGGAATTCAGAACGGACATAGCGTGAAAGAAGACCTTCACAAAATGCCAGAATCTGTCCGGCCAGTAAGGTTTCATCGGTCCTGAACCCTTCACCCTCACGCAGCTTTTTCTCACGCATGACCAGCCGGAGTTGTACTTCAATTCTTTCAAACAACTGGTTGATGCGGTCCTGCAAACGGTCTTGTTCAAACATCAGCGCATGCCCGGTCAGAATACGTGTCAGGCCCGGATTACGCTCACCAAATCCCAGAATCAGTTGTACGATCAGTCTTAACCGTGCCTGTGTCTCTTTTTCGTCATTCAGAATAAGATTGATACGGGTAATCAGACTGTCTTCAATAAACTCAATCAGACTGTCAAACATTTTAGTTTTGCTGGGGAAATGGCGATACAGTGCTGCTTCCGATACCCCGACATTCGCGGCCAGTTTGGCGGTAGTGATACGCTGACTGCCATCACCTGATTCGAGCATTTGTGCTAATGCCTGCAAAATTTCTTCACGACGATTCCGTTTCGCGTTCTTTTTTTCTGCCATGACCTTAAAGACCCCTGAAAATCACCCTAAAATGCTGTACAGATCCACTGACACCGGCAGCGGAGCAAGGTTAGGCGGCATTATCCCGGCCGTTAACCGTATGAGCACAAAAGTGCCGGCCTTATCGTCATATCGCGAAAGGCCGGAAGATGAAAGATACAGAAATTGATGCTGACTGATTACTGGCGGCCGGAATGGCCAAAGCCGCCTTCACCACGCTCTGTGGTGGTGAATTCCTCGACCAGATTAAATTCAGCCTGAACCACAGGAACAAAAACTAACTGTGCCATGCGGTCCCCGGGCTGAATGGTAAAAGATTGTTCGCTGCGGTTCCAGACGGATACCATCAGTGGTCCCTGGTAATCAGAATCAATCAGCCCGACAAGGTTACCCAGAACGATGCCATGTTTATGGCCCAGGCCTGAGCGCGGTAAAATAACCGCAGCCAGTTGCGGATCGGCAATATAAATGGCCAGGCCGGTCGGGATAAGACGGGTTTCACCCGCAGCAATAACCAGCGGTTCATCAATACAGGCACGTAAGTCCAGCCCGGCTGATCCAGCCGTAGCGTATGCCGGTAACGGAAACTCTTTTCCGACCCGCGGGTCAAGGATTTTAATGTCGATTTTTTTCATCATAAAGGCGGACTATCTCGTCTAATAATTGCTGGCCAAGGAGTGGTTTCGCACTAAGTGGTAACACTTTATCTCCTTCCTGCCAGAAAAGGTGAAGCGCATTATTATCGCTGTTAAAGCCTTGTCCGGCTTGCGATACATCATTTGCGCAAATTAAATCCAGCTGTTTTCGTTTTCTTTTCTGCCGGGCGTATTCTTCCACATTACGGGTTTCGGCGGCAAATCCGACGACATAGGGACGGTTTTCTGTCAGCGCCGCAACGCCGGCGACAATATCCGGATTTTTGACTAACTGAAGAGTCAGTGAATCATCCGCAGAGCCCTGTTTTTTTATTTTCTCACTGGCGATAGTGGTTGCACGGTAATCTGCAACCGCTGCACTGCTGATAAAAATATGCTGCTCACAGACAGCAGACATTACCGCCTGTTGCATTTCAAGTGCGGTGCTGACGTCAATGCGTTTAACCCCTGCCGGGGTGGGTAATGATACCGGCCCTGCCACCAGGGTAACAGAGGCACCACGGCTGATTGCTGCTTCTGCAATCGCAAAACCCATTTTACCTGAGCTATGATTGGTGAGATAACGCACCGGATCCAGTGGTTCCCGTGTCGGGCCTGCCGTGATCATAATTTTCAGATGTTGCAGGTCTGTGACAGATATTGTCTGACGGATAGCATGGCTAACGATGTCTGCCGGGTCAAGCATTCTTCCCGGGCCTATATCACCACAGGCCTGGCTGCCGCTGTCGGGTCCCCACACAACCATGCCACAGGTTTCAAGTTTACGGATATTTTCCTGTGTTATGGGTGAGCGATACATTTGCTGATTCATTGCCGGTACGATGGCCACGGGTGATGCTGTTGCCAGACAGGCGGTGGTCACCAGGTCATTCGCCATTCCGTGGCTGATCCGGGCAATGATATCGGCAGTTGCCGGAGCAATAATCACCAGGTCGGCCCATTTCGCCAGTTCAATATGTCCCATGGCGGCTTCTGCTGCCGGGTCCAGTAGGTGACTAAACACAGGGTGGCCGCTAACAGCTTGCAGGCTTAGTGGTGTGATAAATTCTCTGGCCGCATCGGTCATCATGACTCTGACATCCGCACCACGATCCCGCAGACGGCGAACCAGTTCAGGAGTCTTATAAGCTGCAATACCACCACTGACGCCCAGAAGAATTTTTTTACCCGCTAATTCCATTATTTATGCCTCATTGTTTGAGTCTGGCACCCTGAAAGCAGGCCCCGTGTCGGTATTTTATCATAATCATCGTCAGGCAAAACGGTCACTGCAGGGGCGGGGGGTATTCAGTATGATCATTCTCCGGAGATGTGCGGAGAATCATTAACCGGATGGTAAGTTACGGGGGGAGCGTCGCAGGGCTGTGATGGAGACTGAAGGTCACAGTTACGTCAGTAGTGTGATGAGGCCGGGGCTGTCACACTGTGCTTTGTTCAGGGAGAAAGCGATGATGGAACAGTTACGACCCAGAGAAAAATTAATCAGGCACGGTGCCGAAATGCTCACCGATATTGAGCTACTGGCAATATTTCTCCGAACCGGTCTGGCCGGTCGCGGGGTGATGGCCTTGTCCGAAACACTGCTTAAGCAGTTTGGCTCTTTATATGGCCTGATGACCGCCGGTAACGACGATTATCTGGCCATTCCTGGTATCGGTAAAGCAAAAATGACGCAGATCCGTGCCGTTGCCGAGCTTGGAAAACGGTTTTTCCAGGCACAGCTGGAGTCCGGTAACTTGCTGGAAAATCCGGGGATTACTTATGACTATCTGACCAGTCAGCTGGCACACCAGCCGCGTGAAGTGTTTATCGTCATCTTCCTCGATAACCAGCATCGGGTGATCTCGGTACAAAAAATGTTTTCCGGCTCGGTAAACTCGGTGGAGGTACATCCCAGAGAAATTGCCAGGGAAGCGCTCAAAAGTAATGCGGCGGCATTAATTCTGGCACATAATCACCCGTCAGGTCTGGCTGAACCAAGCCAGGCAGACAGAGAAGTGACCGGACAAATAGCAAAGGTCTGTATGTTACTGAACATACGACTGTTAGATCATCTGGTCATCGGCAAGGGACAGTATGTCTCTTTTGCTGAGCGTGGCTGGTTATAGTATGAAAATCAGCCTGTCAGCAGCGTCTCCGGGTAAAAATAATCATTTTTTAGCCGATCCCGGGAGATCTTTATCTGTTCGGGACTTGAGCGTTTGACCCGCAGAGCGTATACTACGCCACCTTTGAGAATCTCGGGTTTGGCGTTTAGGCCTGCTCAGCGGGTTCACATAGAACTCGCCTGGATGGGTTAAAAGCCTGACGAGGCGGCCAGAACCTAAGTACAAAGCTCGAGCTGATTTGATTTTTGGAGATATGACATGTCACGAGTCTGCCAAGTAACTGGCAAGCGCCCGGTGAGCGGAAACAACCGTTCCCACGCAATGAACGCGACGAAACGCCGTTTCCTGCCTAACCTGCACTCACACCGTTTTTGGGTTGAGAGCGAAAAGCGTTTTGTTACCCTGCGTGTATCTGCTAAAGGTATGCGTGTTATTGATAAAAAGGGCATCGATTCTGTATTAACAGATATGCGTGCCCGCGGTGAGAAGTACTAAGGAACTAAATCATGGCTAAAGGTATTCGTGAGAAGATCAAGCTGGTTTCTTCTGCTGGTACAGGTCACTTCTATACCACTACGAAGAACAAACGTACTAAACCGGAAAAACTGGAACTGAAAAAGTTCGACCCGGTTGTTCGTCAGCACGTAGTATACAAAGAAGCTAAAATTAAGTAATTTTAGTATTCTGAAAAAACCCGGCTCCGGCCGGGTTTTTTGTTTTCCAGGACCTGCCAGGCAATAACCCGGAATAAGGAGCTGTGATGCCTGAATTACCTGAAGTAGAAACCAGCCGCCGGGGTATTGAACCCCACCTGGTGGGCGCGACAGTATTACATGCTGTTGTACGCAATACACGATTACGCTGGCCGGTATCGCCGGAAATCTTATCTCTGAGTGATCAACCGGTACTGAGTGTACAGCGCCGGGCTAAGTACTTGCTGATAGAATTACCGGAGGGATGGATTATCATTCACCTGGGGATGTCGGGCAGTCTGAGAGTGCTTACCGAAGAACACCCCCCGGAAAAACATGATCATGTTGATTTGGTGATGAGTAACGGAAAAGTACTGCGGTATACCGATCCCAGACGCTTTGGTGCCTGGCTGTGGGCGCCGGATTTGGCTGCCAGTCGGGTGTTATCTCATCTCGGCCCTGAACCGCTGAGTGAGGCTTTCTCCGCTGGCTGGCTTCTGGAGAAATCACAACGTAAGCGCATTGCTATCAAACAATGGCTGATGGATAACAAGCTGGTGGTAGGTGTCGGTAATATTTATGCCAGCGAAGCATTATTCAGTGCCGGTATTCTGCCTGGCAGGCCTGCCTGTGACCTGACTGAAGATGAAGCTCAGGTGCTGGTGGATTCGATCAAGCAGGTGCTGCACCGTTCGATTGAACAGGGCGGAACTACATTACGCGACTTTCTGCAAAGCGATGGTAAGCCTGGTTATTTCGCCCAGCAATTACAGGTCTACGGACGGGCCGGATCGCCTTGCCTGCACTGCGGAACGGCGATCAATAGTGGCAGGCACGGGCAACGCAGTACTTACTGGTGCCCGCAATGTCAGAAATAATCGGTAGCAGGGGATCAGGACGCTAATTTTTCAAGCAGCGCCTGATGCACCGGACCGGTCACAAATCCGGAGATATCTCCGCCATGGCGGGCAACTTCTTTTACCAGCGATGATGAAACAAAGGTATATGCTTCTGCCGGGATCATAAAAATACTTTCAAGACCCGGCAGTAACTGATTGTTCATTTGTGCCAGCTGCCGTTCATAATCAAAGTCAGAGACCGAACGGACACCACGGATTAATACATTTGCCTGTTGCTGGCGGGCAAAATTGACCATCAGATCGCCAAATCCCATGACATCCACATTCTCCAGGTGTGCAGTGGCCTGCCGGGCCAGTGCGATGCGTTCCTGCAGGCTGAACATCGGTTGTTTGGTATTATTCCGGGCAATGGCCAGTATCACATGGTCAAATAAACGGCCTGCCCGGGTAACAATGTCCAGGTGCCCTAAAGTCAGTGGATCAAATGTGCCAGGGTAAATGGCCCGGGTTGTCATATTATTGTTCCCCTGGTGATGTAGTTTTATGCAATGCCCAGAGTATGGCGTATTTATTAAACGTATACTGGGCATTCACCATTGCCAGCACCCATCCCTGGCTGCCATCCAGCAAGCCAGCCCTGAGTACTGCTGTTTTCAGCCATGCTGCTGCCGTATGACTATAGACAGAAAATAAACTGCAGGGGCGCCCCTGTCTGAAACGCTGGGTCGCCCAGGCATTGGCATAGGCGAGCTGTTTTTGCTGGAAATGATGCAGATCTCTGCAGGTTAAATGCTGCAGGTCTCCTGACAGATGAACAACCCTGGCGGCGGAGTGCTCCAGAGATTCGTGAACCAGATTATCGTTATAGACAAAATGTGCCGGATATAAGCGTGTCACCCGGTCCGGGTACCAGCCGCTATGGCGCATAAAACGGCCCAGAAACCAGTTACTGCGGGCAATACTGTAGACAGTATCAGTGGCAGCCGGCTGATGCAGGATTGCCTCGATAGATTGTCTGAGCGCCGGGGTTACCCTTTCATCAGCATCAATCATCAGTATCATATCGCCGGAGGCATATTGCTGAGCGTGCTGACGTTGCAGGCCGTAGCCCGGCCACTGGCCACTGTGGAACACTTTTGCGCCAGCCTGACGGGCAATATCACAGGTCTGGTCTGAACTGCCAGAGTCGAGGACGATGATTTCATCGGCCCAGTTTACAGATTGCAGGCAGTCAGGAAGTAACTCTGCTTCATTTTTGGTGATCATTACCACCGAAAGTTTCTGGCGTGTACTCATCAGTGTGTCCGTGGCGGAAGATAAGGTTCAAGTAACTCCAGCAGCCGTTGTAATGCCCCCTGGTTCTGACGCAGCACTTCTACCGCATGATGCCCATAGTAACGGCGATAGTCATCATCCTGAAGCAGGATACTGACTTCTTTGGTCAGTGACTTACTGTCAGTCACGGTGATCAGACCTTGTGCCTCTTCAAGCTTGCTGCAGATATCTTTAAAATTCCAGGTATGGGGCCCCATCAGGACCGGCAAAGCATGAGCGGCAGGTTCCAGAGGATTATGTCCGCCACGCTCTGTCAGGCTCCCGCCGACAAAAGCCAGATCTGCGATCCCATATAGCAGCATCAGTTCACCCATGGTGTCGCCAATCACAACCTGAGTTGTGGCGGAAGGCACCTGGCCGCTACTACGGGTGATATAACTAAAGCCGGCTTTTTGTGTCAGTGCTTTAGCATCCGAAAAACGCTCCGGATGGCGGGGTACCAGAATCAGTAGCAGGTCCGGAAACTGATTCAGTAGCTGGCGGTGACTGTCCAGAATGATACTTTCTTCCCCGTCATGGGTACTGGTGGCTATCCATACCGGACGGTGGGGTGCCCACTGGCTGCGCAGAGTGACTGCTTTAGCCGCCAGTTCCGGGGTAACGGAAATATCAAACTTCAGGCTGCCGGTAACGGCTAAATGGTTGCGCTTTAACCCCAGCGCGACGAAACGTTCACCGTCTCCGGTATTTTGTGCGGCGATCAGACTGATACTCTGCAGCAGGTGCTGCATAAACGTGCCGAGTTTTTTATAACCACGAAATGAACGTTCAGAAAGGCGGGCATTGGCAATCACTAAAGGAATATTTCGCTGATGCAGGATATGGATCAGCCCGGGCCATAATTCGGTTTCCATGATAATCATCATGCGTGGCCGTACGGTATCGAGGAAGCGGTGAGTTGCGCCGGGTAAATCATAAGGTAAATAGACATGGTCAACATCATTACCAAATGCCGATTTGGCACGCTCTGAGCCCGTGGGTGTCATGGTGGTTACGGTAATCGGTAACGACGGGTAACGGTAACGTAATGCCCTGACCAGCGGCACCGCTGCCAGTGTTTCCCCGACAGAAACTGAGTGTAATACGATCCCCTCCGGTCTGACTTTGCCTGCACAAAATCCATAACGTTCCGCCCAGCGTTTACGGTACGCCGGCGCTTTACGACTGCGGAGAAGTAATCGAACCCAGATAACGGGCTGAATCAGGTAAAGAAGTGTCTGGTATACACGCAACAGCATTATGTGAATATCGGCTTGGAATTTTGCGGCAATAGTAGCATAAATGGCGTGGATTAGGTACGTGAAGGGCGGATACCCCCGGTAGCCTGTACCCGGGGGAACGGTAAGCCGGATAATGCTTTGCCGCGGTTAACGTTACTCAGCTGAGAGTAATTGTTCGTAGAGAGAGAATAGCTGCTCCGACAAGTGGGCCGGTGTGTATGGCAGGATAGTTTCCCTTGCCTGCTTACCCATCGGTGAATCCGGGCCGCTGGCAGGCAATTGTTTTATTGCCTCAGTCAGGGCCGGTATATCCAGCGCATCGGTGACGAATCCATTGTCACCGTGACGGATAAATTCCGCGCCCCCGCAATGCGTGCTGGTAATGACCGGCAGCCCGCAGGCCATCGCTTCTAAAATAACATTCGGGAACGGATCATACAGTGTCGGGAGTAATAAACCGTCGGCCAGCTGGTAAAAAGGTAATGTCTGTGGCTGCATTCCCGCGAAATGGATCCGTTGCCCGCATCCGAGATGTTGTGCCAGCTGATGATAACGCTGCTCAGTTTTATCCCGGCCAATGACCAGTAAATGACTGTCAGTGCCTGAAATAGCTTCGATGGCGGCTTTCAGTCCTTTCCTTTCAAATCCCGATCCGACAAAAATCAGGCAGTGGGCATCCTGTGGAATACCGTGCTGCTGACGCAGTACCTGTCTCTGTGATGCCTCTGCAGGGCAGAACTTCTGATGGTCGATCGCATTATAAATAACATGTATTTTTTCGGCGGGGACGGCGAAATCTTCAATAATTTCGCGTTTCACCATTTCGGCATTGCAGATGACGGCTTTCAGGTGCGGCGAGGTATACATCTCATATTCTGCCTGCATAACATAGCGGTGGTAGCTGTCGGTAAATAACCGGCGCTGCTTCCAGCCAGACAGAATGCGCGAGCGTTGCAACAGCCAGCGCCTATGAACTCCGTCGCCGGCACGATAGATATCACAGCCCGCAATACGCTCATGGCTTTGAACAATATCAAACCCCTGCTGCTGCCACAGCTTCCGGGCTGCTCTGGCGAATCCCCGTTCGCGGCTGATACGTCCCCATTTCATCGGGTTACAGATATGAATATGCCAGTCGGGATGTGTATCGCCCTGCCATTGACGGGTGATGACATTCAGTTCCATCGCTTTATGGTTCAGGGCTTCCAGTGCCCGTGAGACAAAACGTTCAGCGCCGCCATCCGGCCGGTATTTCTGACGGACAATTGCCAGTCGTATTTTTTTCATTTCAGCAGTTCCTGTGCCGGAGTAAGAACGGCCTGAACAGGAATTAAATCCAGGTAACGTTCTGAAGTAGCAGTGTTAATTTCATCAGGGTCCGGTAGCGGGCCAAAATCTCCGGCCCACAGTGTGACACCTTCACCTTCCCATGGATGCCAGAGTGTCAGTTTTGACGGACCAAACAGAGCCACATAGGGGGTGTTTAATGCGGCGGCCATATGCATAGGCACTGAATCGACACCAATGAACAATGCTGCATGATCAATCAGTGCAGCCAGTTGTGGCAGTGTCATTTTCCCTGCCAGGGAGATAATATTTTCGCCCCGGCTCATAGAGAGTATCCGGCTGACCATTTCCATTTCAGCATCATCAGGGCCAGAGGTTAATACGACGGTAGTGCCCTCCGCTGCCAGCCGGGTGATAAGACTGGCCATTTTTTCTTCCGGCCAGCATTTAAAGAACCATCTGGAGGTCGGATGTACCACAATATATCGTCCGCCGGCATGTTGTTGTCGCAGGCATTGCTGAATATATTCCCTGTCGGAGGCAAGATAATGCATGGTGGCTTTGGTACTGATTTGTGCCAGATTCAGAGGGGCCAGCAGTGAAAGATTTTGCTCAACCGTATGTAACTCCTGATGGTCAGTGATCGGGACCAGCTGCGTATGACAATGACGCCACAGCACCCCCTCGCGCTTCGGGAAAGCAAACCCGAGGCGTTGTCTGGCAGCGGTGAAACGGGTGAGCAGGGCACTACGCCACTGGTCTGCAAGATTGATCACCAGATCATAATGCCGGGATCTGAGTGTACGCAGTAGCCGCCATTCATGGCCAATATGGCGTAGCGTACCTTGTTTTTTCCAGCGTCTGTCTATAAAAAAACAATTTGAGATCAACGGATTATTTACCAGCATGGCCTCTGTTTCTTTATACAGCAGAACATCTATTTCTGCCTTAGGGTGATTCTTATGCAGCGATTCTATTACCGGAGTAATTAACAGCATGTCACCGTGATGACGTAATTTAATGATAAGTATTCTCTTCGGGGATAAGGCTGATACTGGCGTATGACTCATACCTGTCACTTATGTTAAATTTAAAAACGCAGGCCAGGCTATCTGGCTGATGAAAATAACGGCTATTGGTGCCCGTGCTATATCCGCCCGGAGTTTTTCCTCTCATTGGTATGCATCGCCCGGCAGGATGAAGACTTATTATCAGCGCAATGATAAACCGGATCCGCTTCAGCCACACTGTAACAAATAAATATGACGGCCGGGATGAAATCCTGTTACCGGCCATGAATATTGCCGATCATCATCAATATTCTTCCGGCGCAGCGTTATCTGAAAAATTCTGAATATGAGGTTGTTATAAGTCGTTTTTGCTACCGGTACTCAGGCAGGCAATCAAAATGATTTCGCACGCACAAAACATACCGTCAGTCAGTTCATCACTGGTGGTACTATTGTCCCGAATATTTCAGCAAACAGAAATGACGGCCCTGCATGCGCGAACGTTAATCACGTCAGCTAAGCGTGAACAATCCCGGGAATAATCATAAAAGGGGCGAAAGCACCGCTTTTATTTGAATTATCAGAGCGTATGCACTTACTTCACACTAACAGGATCAAGCTAGTTAAACATGAGAGAGAGTAAGAAGAAGAAGATTGGTCTGGTGGATCTCTGGCTGAGTCTTTTCCATCGTCATTCCCTGGGCACTGACGAAAAAAGACGTCAGCTGGCACAACGGACATTCAACAGTATTCTGGTGTATTCCACGACCGCACTGGGGGATTATATGTTTAATTCGCCGGCACTGAGGGCTATCCGTCAGCGTTATCCGCAGGCCCATATTGTTCTGGTCGCCCATCCGAAATATAAGCAATTACTTACCCGCCGTGACTTCTGCGATGATGTGTTGTTCTGGAATAACAAATTCAGCACAGTCACCGAATTTGCCCGCCGCGCAAAAGTATTTGCTCCGGAAATGGCGATAATGCTGCACTCTCACCTGCCTTATGATGTCCTGAGCGCTGCGATGAGTGGTTGCCGGTATCTGGTTCGGGATAATTACGGTAAAGATATTGGCAGGCTATCCCGCTGGCTGACATTCGGGCTTGACCAGTGTCCGGGGCATATTATTAACCGGAAAATGCAGCTGGTGTCAGCCCTGGGATGTAACACCGACAATGTGGATATGGCGGTGCCCTGCGACTATACCCCTCAGGCAAAAGATGCCGGGATATATCGCGTTGGTTTTCAGCTGGGAGCATCAACAAAAATTCGCTGCTGGCCGCCGCAGTATTTTGCCGGACTGGCTGAGCGGATTGTTCATCAATACCCGGGCACTGAGATTGTCCTGATTGGGTCACCGGCTGAAGTTTCTCTGGCGGAGGAAGTATTCGCCTGCGCCAGCCCCGACGTTAAAACGGCGATAACCAGTTATGTAGGAAAAACCAGTTTACCGGAGCTGTTAGGGATTATCTCTTCAATGGATATCCTGGTGACCGGGGATACCGGTCCTTTACATCTGGCGCTCGCACTTAAAACACCGACCCTGAGTTTGTTTGTCAGTGAGTCTCCGCACAGCAGTGGCCCCTATCAGGATAAGCACTTACATCGTTATATCTATTTACCGATGGAGGATCCCCGGGTGACCGATCAACAGGAACCACTGAGAGCGATACCTGTTGAGGATGTTTTCGGGATGCTGGTCAGGATGAAAGAGACTCACCAGCCACAGGACAAAAGCTGAAGCATTAACCGGGTATCAGTCCGAGGTAATGCTGACAAACAGTATTCAGCTGATAATTTTTCAGGGCATCAGGCGTTATTGTCACCGGGTGATTATCTGTTTGTCTGATTTTTTCGGCTAATGATTCTGCTGTCAGATCAGCCAGACCTGCAGACAATGCCCCGGTTAATATTTCTGCCGGCCCGCCCGGACAACGGGTACTGACGACCTGGGTTCCGCAAATCAATGCTTCTGCCAGTACATTACCAAATCCCTCACTGTCGGAACTCAGAATCAGCATCCGGGCGTTTTTTATCCAACAATACGGATTACTTTGAAATCCCCGGAATATCACCCTGTCGTGGATGCCGAGTTCCTGCGCCAGATTTTTTAATTGCTGCATACGTTCAGGAGAACCTTCACCCAGTAGCACCAGGGGCCATTGCAGACCGCTTAAGGCGTAGGCTTTTAGCAGGCGGTCATGGCGTTTTACGGTATGAAAACGGCCGACATGCAGCAGGAAACTTTTTTCCGGTAACGGGACTGGCGCGGCTGCAGACCGCAAAATATCTTCAAAATCAAAAGGGTTAGCGATAACGTCCTGTCTTTTTGGCGTTACCGAAAATTGATGACAGAGGTCTTCGACAACATACTGTGACACACCAACGATATTGCGTTTCTGGTAAACCCGGTGAATTTTTTTTGCCTTTAACCAGCGGGAAAAACCGGTACGGTGACCAAGATAAGCACTGGAGAAAACTCCATGCAGGCAGAACCAGGTTTTTTGCGGATCAATGACTTTACTACGGCGTACAATACGGTCAGTTTTATGTAAATGAGAGATAACCAGGTCTGCCTGACCAGCACTGGTAGTCAGTTGGCGGAATGCATTATCGAGTGCCGCCGCGCGACGGGAAAGTTCGGTGAGCTTACGCCAGGGGGCGCGGGAGCTGTCGGTAATCACCCGATAATCAATCCCCTCAGGTAGTGTATAATCACATACTTCACGTAACGAAAGCAGGGAAACCCGGTGTCCCAGCCCCAGCAATCCGCGGGTGAGTGTTAATACGACTTTTTCAGCACCGCCGCCGGGCAGGCCATCAATAATCATCGCGATATGACGTTGTGACACTACAGATATCCTTCTGATAAGAAAACGTACAGAGATAACAAACGGGCTGAGAGTGTAATGCTGATAGCCGATTCGGGTCGGCGCTCTTGCGAATATATGTAAAAATAACAGAAAAACCTTCAGGTAAACATCAGAGATAACCTATGACCAAACCGGCTTTTCTTATCACAATCGATACTGAAGGTGACAACCTTTGGCAAAATCACCGCAATATCGCTACAGAAAACACCCGTTTTTTGCCACGTTTTCAGGCGTTGTGCGAAAAGTATCAGTTTAAACCTACATGGCTGACGAACTATGAGATGGCGAGGGATCCGGCTTATGTCGAATTTGCCAGAGACGTTATTACCCGACAGCAGGGTGAGGTGGGTATGCACTTACATGCCTGGAACAGCCCGCCGGAATACCCTCTGACCGATGATGACTGGAAGTGGCAGCCTTACCTGATCGAATATCCTGATGATCAGTTAATCGCGAAAGTCCGGTTTATGACCGAATTACTGGAAGAATCTTTCCAGACACCAATGCGTAGTCATCGTGCCGGCCGCTGGGCATTTGACGAACGCTATGCGGCGATCCTCAGTAAACTTGGTTACTGTGTTGACTGTTCGGTGACCCCGCGGGTGAACTGGGCATTTAATTCCGGTGCGCCACAGGGTAACGGTGGTACCGATTATACGCATTTTCCGCGGCAGGCTTATTTTATTGATCCGGAAGATATCTCCAGGCCAGGCAGCCACGGACTGCTGGAAGTTCCGATGAGCACAGACTATAAACATTCTCCGATGGTTACCCGTCTGAAACAGGGAGTGGATAAATTACGAGGCAGGCACCGTTCACCGTCGGTGTATTGGCTGCGACCTTCACGTGATAATTTACCGGCGATGAAACGGGTGGTTGAGAGGAATCTGGCGGCTGGTAGCGATTATGTCGAGTTTATGCTGCACTCTTCCGAGTTTATGCCAGGCGGTAGTCCGACCTTTAAAACCGCAGCAGATATTGAGGCCCTCTATGCTAACCTTGAACAATTATTCAGCTGTCTGCATAGCCGGACGACCGGAATGACGCTGTTCGAATACTATCAGTCTTATATAACGCGGCAGGCTGAATCGCCTCGCAGTATTCGCCGGTGAAACCATAACGGGCCGGTATTAGCTGCGGTGCTCATTTTAGTTACAAAATTATCTGATTTTCTGACAGGCTGTTGAAGATTATCCTGTGGTTGTCCGTATAAAATATCAGCCACAGTCTCTGTCAGGAAAATCTGTCACGGACATCCCGTTACTCCGACTGAGCAGGTAACCGTAATCAACATGAATAATTTTTTTACCGCACTTTCCTCTCGCTTTCCGTTATCTCTGCAAAAAAGTCTTCGCAATGATTTTTTTCCGGTAATCTGTTTTTTACTGGCTGCCGCATCCGTTGTTTTGACGCTGGTGGATACAGCGCTGGCCAGAAACTGTTTTTTTATTTCCGGTTATATTGCACTGGTGGCCATATGTGTTGATATCAGACATCTGCGTCGTTATCCGGGGATAATTTCTTTGATGCTGATTTTACTGGCATTAGTAAAAATTTTCTGGTTTCTGATCTTTTACGGTGATGCGGCTGTGGCAAATATGTATAACGCCTATTTGCAGGCAGGGAAACGATTATTTTTCGCTGCAGTGATTATGATGTATCTGATGAAAAACAGTCACCGAATCCCGGCAAAACGGTCACTGATAAAAACAACGCTCTGGCTGGCATTTCTGCTGACATCCCTGATTGGTATTGTCCAGGTGTGGCACGGGATGGACCGAATTGAATTCAATAATACCCGTTCAACGGATGCCTCATATATGTACTCCTGTATCAGTCTGGCACTGGCTTTTCTGGTATTATCTCAGGGATCTGTTCGGGGTTATCTGCAGGCATTTATTATTTTTCTGTGTTCATACTGGTTAATCCTGCATACAGGAACCCGTTCCGCCATTGTATTGCATCCGCTTATTTTTCTGGTGTGTCTGCTGGTGAATTCACACTCACGGCATAAGTTAAAAGTACTGTCAGTAGCCTTGCTGACGTTGGCTTGCCTGGTATTTTTATTCCGCGGGGAAATTTCTGAGCGGGTGCATTCCACGGAAAACGATCTCAGTGTTTACCGGCAAAGTAACGGTAATGATGCAACATCGTTAGGTACCCGTCTGGCAATGTGGCAGGTCGGACTGGCGGTATTTAAACACCACCCATGGGGTATGAGCAAAGAGCAGCGTTACCAGTATATGAGTACTTATGTCGCTCAGCATGGCACAGATCAATCTGCTCTCGACTATGCGATGGTTCATTTACATGATGAAAGTATCGAAACAGCGAGTCAGCAAGGGATTATCGGTCTGACAGTATTATGGGCTTTTTATCTGACGCTGTTTTATCAGGCAGTAAAGTGCAGGAATACACTATTACTGCTGACATTGCTGTGCCTGGCGGGATACGGTCTGACGGATGTCCCCTTGATCAGTCGTGAACAGACGATTTTCTTCGGGTTAATGATTACACTGTCTTGTCTGTGTGCTGTCGGGGGACAGGTTCAGAAATCTCAGCAGGTCTGAGATATTGTTTCAGTGCGCCGGCGATAGCCTGTGGCTCTATGTCGGCGACACTGTTCTTATCAGTGATGATCTGGACTGAGGGCTGAAAGCCAGGTGCCCAGACTTTATTATTGATCAGTCCCCCGTCAATTATTTTACTTTTATATAAAGCGATAAGCGGAGTCTGGTAAGCGCAGGCAACATGCACCCATGATGTATCGGGGGAGATAAGCAGTCTGGCACGCTGAACCAGAACTACCGCACTCCAGAAAGAATCACAGGGATTTTTTATCGCAGTGACAGGGATTTCTGTGGCGGCCAGTAAATCAGGCGGGCCAATGACGATGACCTGAAGTTCAGGCGCGATTTGGTTCACCATCCGGGTAAAAGCGGAGATCTGCTGCGGTGACAACATCCGGTCTTTGCTGGCGGCGAAAGGATTCAACACCACGATCGCATCCGATGGCAGTGAGTGTATAAAAGCGTTTGCCTCACGCCGTGGAATGTCCGGAACCTGTAACTGATAACGATAAGTGTCCGATGGCAGGCCGAGCATGGCTAATACTTTTTTATAGCGGGTGGTGATGTGCTGGTCGATAGCCGTATCAGTGACATTCAGGTCATAACGACAGAACTGAGGCTTATTAAAACCAAGTGTATGACGGGCATTGATCAGGCTGATAAAGCTGTAATATACCGGTGATAAATAATCACCGAAATCGATCACTAAATCATATTTCTGTCGGCGTAATTGACAGCCAGTCTGCAGGATCTGCAGAATTTTCTGCGGGTATAAAAATATCGCTGAAACCTGTGGCAGGGACTCAGCAATAAATGCGTTGGCATTGCCTGCCACGACATCCACCCGGAGACCTGCACTATGCAGTTGGTCAAACAGGCCGGTCGAGACAATCATATCGCCAATTTTATTGTCATCACGGAGTACCAGAACCTTTTTAATCGCTTTCAGGTCCGGCGCTGTCGGGCGACAGGTCATATCAAACATCATACACACCAGCTTCAGCTTCAGCCGGCGAAGCAGATGGTTTTTTTGCCGGTTCCAGTACTTTACTTTCTTCCACATGGTTATCGGTTACTCTTAATAAAGTACATAATGACTGAACCCGGCGATGTCTGTGACAGAGGCGAAGTTAGTCTGAGTCATCGGCTAATCGCTTTATTTGCTGATCAACCTTAGCAGCTGAAATATCACTCATACGGTCACCCGTTTCCGGTCTTAAGGCAATCTGGTTTTTCCCGTAACCGCCTATCAGCCCCGGGTCTGTCGGGCCATAAAGAGTGATGTTCGGCCTGTCCAGTGCTGCGGCCAGATGGCTCAGTCCGGTATCGACAGAGACAATGACTTTTGCACCCGCCAGTTCCCGCGCAACTTCTGCCAGTGAAAGCCGGGGCAGTACTTCAGCCTGTGGCTGTCCTTCTGCCAGCCGTACGGCACGCTGGTATTCTGCTTCGGTCCCCCAGGGCAGCTTTATGCAATAGCCCCTGGCCGCGACCCGCTCAATAAGTTCACGCCAGTGCTGCTCAGGCCAGTGCTTATTATCCCGGGTGGTCGCATGCAGGAATATCATATAGCGTCCTGCATCGGCGGGAAGGTGATGAATAAAATGGCCTGCGATTGCGTAGTCACCACGGCCCGCCGGTTTTTCATACCCGAGACTTTTGGCAAACAAATCCCGGATTCGTTCAACCGCATGTTGCTGCTGGCCGATAACATGTCGCTTGTCATACCACCAGCAGGCAAAAGGTTCACGGATACTGTTTCTGTCCGCCCCGTGTTTTTCGCCGCGGGCCAGCCGGGTAACCAGGGCTGCACTTTTAATCAGCCCCTGGGCATCAATCACCATATCGTACTGGCGCTGGCGCAGTTGTTGCTTAAACCGGAAACGCTCTTCCCGTTGTTGCAAGCCAAACCAGTGCTTACGCCAGCGACGGATAGCAACGGGTAATACCTGATCCACTGCCGGGTGCCACCCGGGGATCTGCGCAAAATTTTCTTCAACTACCCAGTCAAACCGTATTCCGGGAATTGCCTGCATTGCATCGGTCAGAGCAGGGAGAGTATGGATCACATCTCCCATCGAGGAAGTTTTAACTATCAGGACCTGCATTCATTCTCCTGCGTGGGGGCCAGTAATATGGTGAGTTCATCCATAACACGCGCAGGTTTTATATCAATCAGACTCTGATGATAACCAAGGTCTGCTTCGCCTTTTCGGATTTTATGATAGCCTGAAATCAGGCGAATAATACGAGCCTGATTGGATAATGGCGGTGTAAAGTCAGGACTGCTGGGGCCATATAATGCGATTAATGGCCGGTGTAACGCCGCAGCAATATGCATCAGACCAGAGTCGTTACTGACAACGGCAGTACAGCTGGCGAGTAAGATGACCGCCTGTTCCAGCCGTGTTTTACCGGCCAGGTTATAGCAGCAGGCAGCATCTGCTGTGTCCAGGCTCTGGAGAATATCTTCGCCGGTTTGGTAGTCTTTCTCTGAACCGAACAGCAGGATACGGTAGCCTTTCGCGATCAGTTTTTGTGCCAGTGCCGCATAGTGATAATGAGGCCAGCGTTTTGCCGGACCAAACTCAGCGCCGGGGCAAAAACCGATCAGCGGGCGATCGGCCGGCAGAGAGAAAAGGCTGGCGGTCCCGGTTTTTTCTGCTTCAGTGACACTCAGTTGCGGCCACAATAATGGCCGGGGCAATGCTGCCGCCGATGTGACTTGTCCCGCATCATAAGCCAGCGCTACGTAGCGTTCGACCATCAACGGGAAGGCTGCTTTATCCAGTATCCGGGCATCGTTAAGCAGGCCGTAACGCATTTCACCCCGCCAGCCAATGCGTTTTTTGATTCCGGCGAAGAAAGGCACCAGTGCTGACTTAAACGAGTTCGGTAACACGTAAGCCCGATCGTAACGACTTTCACGCAGTGAACGGCCAATCTGTCGACGTTCTTTTAAGGCCAGAGCCCCGTGACCAATCGGCATGGCGATAGCCTGATTGACCTCGGGCATTCTGGATAATAATGGCCGGCACCACCCCGGAGCCATTACGTCAATCGTGGCGTCCGGGTATTGTGCTTTAAGTGTGCGATAAAGACTTTGTGACATCATCATATCGCCAACCCATGAAGGGCCAATCACCAATATTTTCATCGCCGGAAAATCTCTTATGCTTTGTTATTCAGCCATGCCATATATTCAGCCACACCTTCAGCGACTGTTTTAAACGGTTTGTCATAGCCGGTTGCACGCAGGTTGGTGAGATCTGCCTGAGTGTAAGCCTGATAGCGTCCTTTCAGTTTTTCCGGGAACGGAATATATTCCACTTCGCCGGTGCCATGCCATGCCAGTACCGCATCAGCGACTTCCTGGAACGACTCAGCACGGCCGGTACCACAGTTATAGATCCCTGATATATTATTTTCCCAGCACCACAGGTTAACCGCAGCAACATCCTGTACGTAGATGAAATCACGCTGGAAGTTTTCGCTGCCATCAAATAATTTAGGGTTTTCACCGTTGGTGATCTGTGTGTTCAGGTGGAAGGCAACACTGGCCATACTGCCTTTATGACCTTCACGCGGACCGTACACGTTAAAATAACGGAAGCCACACACCGGAGATTCTGCCTCTGGCAGAATACTGCGAACGTAATGGTCAAACAGCATTTTGGAGTAACCATAAACATTTAGCGGGGCTTCATATTGGCGCTGTTCGATAAAGTTATCGTTCCGTCCGCCATAGGTCGCTGCAGAAGAGGCATACAGGAAGGGGATCTGGCGCTCGAGACAGAAGTGCAGCAGCTCTTTTGAATACTGATAGTTATTATCCATCATGTATTTGCCATCCCATTCGGTCGTGGAAGAGCATGCACCCTGATGGAAAACGGCCTCGATCGGCCCGAAATCATCACCTGCCAGTACACTGACAAGAAACTCTTCTTTATCCATGTAGTCGCTGATATTCAGGTCTGCCAGGTTGGCAAATTTAGTACCATCTTTCAGGTTATCTACCACCAGAATGTCCGTATAACCTCGGTCATTCAGTGCTTTTATTATATTGCTGCCGATCATGCCGGCGCCACCAGTAACGATAATCATAAGCCTGCCCTTAAGTGAAGACGTGAAGTATGGAATACCACGTTTATATCGCGCGATCATATCATTTCACGCTCAGTAAAGGCAGAGTCTGTTATTCCGGGAAACAAGCTTCAAACGTTCTGCAACATATTTTGGTATATTCAGTCAGCTGGCCACCTGTTGTGTGACTGAATATTTTTCAGAGAGGTATCGCAGAGGGAATACAGGCCATTGTTCTCCGCAGAAAAGAATGGCCGTTACCGGTCAGAATATGCTTTTTATATCCTGTATAAACTGGCTGTTTTTAATACTGGTATAAATCATTGCTATACCGGCTGAAGGCAGCAATGGGGAAGGTGCGTGGAGGGTACGGCATTGTGCAGTTAACCCGGCATGAGTTACCGTATTTTCCCTGGTCACGGCAGGTTTTTTTACCCCATGACTGGCGGAGGAGTGCGGGGTGTCATTAAGCAGCTGACTGGGGCGTACCAGCGTGATATCGGCAGGCAGATCCGCCAGCATCTGCTGTAAGACTCTGACGGTCGCGGGGTGCGGGTGGCCGATGGCAATGGCTGAACCATTACGCCTGGCCAGGTTTACGGCGCGAAGAAACTGCTTACGGATATCGGCATCATTCTGTGTATCATCAAGAAAGACTTTGCGTTTCAATACCCTGACGCTGGTGCCTTGAGCGGCGTTTACCGACTGACTATTACCTATGGTCATACTGTCCAGGAAATAGAAGTTATAGTGATTCAGGACCTGCATCACTTTAATCATACCGGGCAGACTGGAGGTCATTTTACTGCCCATATGGTTGTTCAGACCGACAGCATAAGGGACATGGCTGACAGCCAGCTGAATGATACGGGTAATTTCAGCGCTGCTCATCTCCGGAGTGAGGGTGTTTTTTTCCAGAGGTTGTTTACTCAGAGGGGCCATGGGTAAATGGATCAGCACTTCATGGCCGGTCTGATGTGCTTTTATTGCCATTTCACGGGCATGGGTGGCATCCGGTAATACGGCGACAGAAACCGCTGCAGGCATCTGTAATACCTGATTTTCTTCTTTTGGCCGGTAACCAAAATCGTCAATAACAATAGCCAGTTTAGCAGCAGAAGCGGCCTGACAAATCAGCAGGCCACTGATGAACGCGACAATCTTCAGACGATGCAGCACAATTATTTCCCTAACCAGCTGAGGGGGTTTACAGCCTGCCCCTGGCGGCGGATCTCAAAATACAGTGACGGTATACCGCGTCCGCCACTGGTTCCCACCAGAGCGATAGGCTGGCCTGCTCTGACCTGAGCACCCACATTAACCAGAGCACTCTGGTTGTAACCATACAGAGTCATATCACCCTGACCATGTTCAATAACAATCACCAGGCCATAGCCCTGTAACCAGTCAGCCATGATAACCCGCCCGTCGGCAATTGCTCTGACATCGGTACCTTCAGGTGCGGCGATGACTAACCCCTTCCAGCGTAGCTCACCCTGCAGTGTTTCTCCAAACCGGTGTAACAGTTTTCCCTGAACCGGCCATGGATATTGTCCGGCCGGCCGGCCCAGGCCTCCGGTACGGGCCATCAGCTCTTGTTCACCTTCCGTAGGACGATAAGTTGACCCTTTGGCGCGGGCCTGTGCCTGGCGTTGTCTGACCTGTTCAGCTTCCCGGGCTTCCTGTTCGGCGCGTGCTTTGGCTATCTGTTCTGCACGGGCTATTTTTTCCTGTAAACGGCTTTCGTTCTGGCGCATTTCAACCAGGTCTGCCTGGTCTTTTTCCAGTGAAGACTCCAGCACACTGAGTGTTTTCTGGCGGGCGGATTTTGCCTGCTCCAGACGGGTTTGTTGTGCCTGTTGCTGGCTCAGTAATTGCTGTTGCTGCTGTTGTTTCTGCAGCTGGATCGTTTTCTTTTCCGCCAGTTCTGCCCGGGTCTGTTTCAGTGATTCAATGTTCTGCTGGCGTGCCTGATTCAGATAGGTGAAATAGGTCAGTATCCGGTCATTTCGCTGACCAGCTTCACCACTGAGCAGCAGTTCAATACCACTGTGTTGTCCCTGGCGAAATGCTGCGTCCAGCTGTTGTGCAAGAAGACTTTCTTCCCTGGCCTGGCGTTGTTCCAGTTGTGCGATTGATCGGGCAAGGGCCGCGATATCGCGGTTAATACCTTCAAGCGTGGTTTGCGTCTGACGTAATTGCCTGCTGGCCTGAGCAATGATTTTTTCCTGACTCTGCAGCTGATCCAGTAAGTTACTGCGCTGAATTTTTTGCGAACGGACACTCTTCTCTTTATTCGCAATGTCCTGCTGTATAGATTTGAGTTGCGCTTTATTATCGTCAGCAGCATGGGCGGTAAAAGACAAGCACAATATGCCCGCACACAGCAGGCCAGAGGCCAGTGTCGGTCGCTCCCTGCGTGGTTTCGGTGACGGGGAAGCGTTGTCTGGCAAAATACAGGGAACAGGCATTTTTTTCGTCATAGGGCGGTGATTATTTCACGATGCATAGTTGCTTTCCAGCCTCCCGGAAGGGATTTATAGTTTGTATCCGGCATTAATGGCATAATCAGACAACAGGTAAGGTCTGAGTGCCAGAACTCAGCATCTGTCAGGTAAAATGACGCATAAATCACGCCTTCCCGTGTTTAGTGTCTGTACATGCCTGGCTGCGCAGGTATACTCAGAATCCTTATATTATCTTATTTTTGTCCGGTCTGGAGTTGTTACCCCCCATGCAAGATATTATGGAATTTGCACGCAATCACCTGGTCCTGTGTTTGGCCTGGGTCGCTTTACTGGTTCTGGTGATTGTTACTACTTTTAAGGGGCTGTTTTCTAAAGTTAAAACAATTAGCCGCAGCGAAGCGACTAATCTGATTAACAAACAAGATGCAGTAGTTGTTGATGTGCGCTCACGCGACGATTTCCGCCGCGGGCATATCTCAGGTGCTGTGAACCTGGCCGCGGCAGAGATTAAGAAAGGCCACCTGACTGAACTGGAAAAATTCAGAAACCAGCCGGTGATTGTTACCTGTGCGACCGGACAGTCTTCCGGTGAAGCTGCCGGGCAGCTGAGCGCGGCAGGTTTTGCAAACGTATCCGTGTTAAAAGACGGCATCAGTGGCTGGAGTGGTGAAAATCTTCCGCTGGTTCGCGGTAAATAAATTATCAGAGGTGCTGACAATGCCAGTAATTGATATTTACACTAAGCAGACCTGCCCGTTTTGCCATCGTGCAAAAGCACTGTTAGAGAAAAAAGGCGCAGCGTTTAATGAGATTGCTATTGATGGCGATGCCGAAAAGCGTGCGGGGATGATAGAGCGCAGTGGCCGCAGCACGGTACCTCAAATTTTTATTGACGGAAAACATATTGGTGGTTGCGATGACCTGTATGCCCTTGAGGCAGAACACGGTCTGGACCCTTTATTGCAAGCCTGAGTTTCAGGTGAAACAAATTTCAACTTAACAGGACCAAGTACCATGTCAGAACAAAATAACAGCGAAATGACGTTCCAGATCCAACGTGTTTATACAAAAGATATTTCTTTTGAAGCGCCTAATGCTCCTCAGGTTTTCCAGAAAGAGTGGGAACCTGAAGTGAAACTGGATCTGGATACAGCATCCTCACAGCTGGCTGACGGTATTTATGAAGTCGTTTTACGTGTCACTGTGACAGCGACCGTGGGTGAAGATACCGCGTTTCTGTGCGAAGTCCAGCAGGCAGGGATCTTTACGATTTCCGGCATTGAAGGGACTCAGATGGCCCATTGTCTGGGAGCTTACTGCCCGAATATCCTGTTCCCTTATGCACGTGAGTGTATTTCTGGTCTGGTTTCCCGCGGAACCTTCCCGCAGCTGAACCTGGCTCCGGTGAACTTTGATGCATTATTTATGAACTACCTGCAGGAACAGGAAGGTAGTGCTCCGCAGGAAGCCTGATGAGTAACCGCAGCAATTCTGTCAGTGTTATCGGTGCCGGTTCTTACGGCACCGCTCTGGCCATTACGCTGGCGCGTAATGGCCATCCGGTCGTTTTATGGGGGCATAATCTTCAGCATCTTGAACGGCTGCAGGCTGACCGCTGTAACACTGAATTTCTTCCTGATGTCGTATTTCCCGATAATCTGGTGATTGAGTCCTCTCTGGCACAGGCTATTGCCGCCAGCCAGGATATCCTGGTCGTGGTACCCAGCCATGTATTTGGTGACGTTCTGGCACAAATACAGCCTTGTCTGGAGTCTGATTCACGTCTGGTCTGGGCAACGAAAGGGCTGGAGCGGGAGACTGGCCGTTTATTGCAAGATGTTGCCAGAGAAATCCTTGGTCCTTCTATCCCGCTGGCGGTTATTTCCGGGCCGACATTTGCCAAAGAGCTGGCGTCAGGTATGCCGACGGCGATTGCCCTGGCGTCGACTGATCCGCAGTTTTCTAAGGATTTACAGCAAAAGTTGCATTGCGGAAAAAGCTTTCGGGTTTACAGCAATCATGACCTGACCGGAGTTCAGTTAGGTGGCGCGGTGAAAAATGTCATTGCGATTGGTGCCGGGATCTCTGATGGTATTGGCTTCGGTGCTAATGCCAGAACCGCACTGATAACCCGCGGGCTTGCCGAAATGAGCCGACTGGGTGCTGCGCTGGGTGCGGATCCCTCGACTTTTATGGGAATGGCAGGACTGGGTGATCTCGTGCTGACCTGTACCGATAATCAGTCCCGCAATCGGCGCTTTGGTATGTTGCTGGGCAAGGGGAATAGCGTCAGTGCGGCTGAAGCAAGTATCGGACAAGTCGTCGAAGGCTACCGTAATACGAAAGAAGTGAGGGCACTGGCGGCCAGGGCTGGTGTTGAAATGCCAATCACAGAACAAATCTTCCAGGTCCTTTATTGTGGAAAACCGGCCAGGGATGCTGCCTTGTCTCTGCTTGGCCGTGAAAGAAAAGATGAAAAAGAAGCCCTCTGAACAGAGGTGTTTTATGTTGCCAGCCATTAAGCTTATATAAGCGCCTTACGGGGCGCTTTTTTATCGGGAGTGCAGTCATGTCGTCTGAAGAGTTAGCGCAAATCTGGGAAAGTATTATTTCAGAAGCCAGGAGTCTGGCGGAAGGTGAACCCATGCTGGCCAGTTTTTTTCACGCGACATTACTGAAACATGACGATCTCGGCAGTGCGCTGAGCTATATGCTGGCCAACAAACTGGCCAACCCGATTATGCCGGCAATTGCTATCCGTGAAATCGTTGAAGAAGCATACCGTAAAGACCCGTCGATGATCCTGTCGGCTGCCCGCGATATTGCCGCGGTCAGTCAGCGGGATCCTGCAGTGGACAAGTATTCAATTCCTCTGCTGTACCTGAAAGGTTTTCATGCCTTACAGGCCTATCGTATTGGTAACTGGTTGTGGAGAGAAGGCCGTCGTTCTCTGGCGGTATATCTGCAGAATGAGATTTCAGTTTCATTCGGGGTTGATATTCATCCGGCGGCGACTATTGGCTGCGGGATTATGCTCGACCATGCAACCGGGATCGTGGTCGGGGAAACTGCAGTGATCGAAAATGATGTTTCGATTCTGCAATCGGTGACTCTTGGGGGAACCGGTAAAACCTGCGGTGATCGTCATCCGAAGATCCGTGAAGGTGTGATGATTGGTGCCGGCGCGAAAGTTTTAGGTAACATTGAAGTTGGCCGTGGCGCGAAAATAGGCGCGGGATCGGTTGTGTTACAACCCGTTCCTCCGCATACGACTGTCGCCGGTGTACCTGCGCGTATTGTTGGTCGTCCGGCCAGTGAGAAACCGGCAATGGATATGGACCAGCATTTTAATGGTACGGTGGCCGGATTCGAATTTGGCGACGGGATCTGAGTAAAATACCGGGGGAGAAGATTCCCCCGTGATTGTTCTATTTTACTAAGGCTCCGGCGTAATCCAGCTGGCGCCACGCCTCATAGATGACTACCGCGACTGAGTTGGACAGGTTCATACTGCGGCTCTGAGGCACCATAGGAATACGTATTTTCTGCATGGCGGGTAAGCTGTCGAGTATTTCTGCCGGCAGACCACGACTTTCCGGTCCGAACATCAGGTAATCACCCGCCTGCCATGAAACAGCACTGTGTGCCGGTGTGCCTTTTGTGGTGAGCGCAAACAGGCGTGCAGGTTGTTCACTATCGATAAATGCCTGATAGCTGGCATGGCGGCGAATTGCTGTGAACTCATGATAGTCGAGTCCTGCCCGCCGCAGGCGCTTATCATCCCAGGTAAACCCAAGGGGCTCAATCAGGTGTAAAGCGAATCCGGTGTTGGCACATAGCCGAATAATATTACCCGTATTCGGTGGAATTTCTGGTTCAAACAAAACGATATTAATCATAAGGGCTCCCGCTGACGAGAGCCGCAGAATATCAAATTATTGACGTGCAGAGTATAACGGAAGCCAGATAGTCAGGCGTAAGCCACCCAGCGGGCTGTCATCGGCTTTCACCCGGCCATGATGCTGCTGTAATGCCGTATCAACAATCGCCAGCCCGAGTCCGGTTCCGCCGGATTCCCTGTCGCGCGCTTCATCAGTACGATAAAACGGCCGGAAAATTTGTTCCCGGTCTTCCGGACTCACGCCCGGACCATCATCATCCACATGAATAGTGATACCTTCCCGGTCTACAGAGAAACTGACGATGATGTGGGTATGGGAATAACGCAGTGCATTACGGATAATATTTTCCAGCGCGCTTTCCAGTGCATGGGGGTTACCGTATAAAGGCCAGGGACCGGGCGGATAAGGAACCTCCATTTTTTTTCCCATCTGTTCGGCTTCAAATTTGGCATCTTCCAGCACACCATTCCACAGGTGGTTCGCTTTCATCGCTTCACTGACCAGGGCGTTATTATGCTGAGTCCGTGACAGTACTAATAAGTCATTGATCATACCGTCCAGTCGCTTGGCTTCCATCTCTATTCTGCCGAGCTCTTTACTTTCGCCCGAACGCCTGCGCAGTAAGGCCGTTGCCAGTTGTAAGCGAGTGAGGGGGGTGCGCAGCTCATGACTGATATCTGACAGTAGCCGTTGCTGGGCTGTCATCATCCGTTCCAGCGCACTGACCATTTGGTTAAAACTTGCCCCGGCGGCCAGAAATTCCTGTGGTCCTGACTCAAGCTCCGGATGCTGCCTTAAGTTACCTGCGGCGACTTCATCAGCAGCTTGCTTCAGCTTACGGGCTGGTTTTGCCAGACTCCATGCCAGCCATAATAATAAGGGAGAGCTAATCAGCATAGTCACAATCAGCAGTAATAAAGGCCGGTCAAATAACAGATTAATAAAGTCCAGCTGTGAGCTGGTGGCCGGACGGACCATATACAGCTGGTAGTTGTCTTCACCGTCAGCAACCGCGAACGGGCCAATCATTTCGATTCGGCCATAGGTTTTCTTTTGCGGATGATCGGCATTATCAGATTGTCCGATAAAGTTACGGATAATCTGCATTTCATTATGGCGTGCGCCAATGACTCTTCCCTCTGAAGTTACCAGCAGTAAATGCTGGCCGGGAGGGGCCCATTTATCGATAGCCCGATATAATCTGCGCCACCACATCAGGTCATTGGGTGGGTCCTGCGCCAGCTCGGCCTCCACATGCTGTTCGATCATTACGCCCTGGCGCTGTTCACTTTCCAGTAATGATGTCATCTGCCGGGAGTCGAGCTTTGGTACCATTAATACCAGCATCAATACTAAGGCCAGCGTAAGCCAGAAAATAGCAAAGATGCGGGTGGTTAAACTGCTTATCATGAGGCTGAAACCATCAGGTAGCCTCTGCCTCGCAGGGTTTTAAACCAGGGGTGACCATCATGCCGTTCAGGCAGCTTACGGCGCAAATTTGAGATATGCATATCAATGGCCCGGTCAAAAGGAGTGAGTCGTTTCCCCAATACTTCCTGACTGAGATGTTCTCTGGAGACGACCTGTCCCAGGTGCTGTGCCAGCAGGTACAAAAGCGTAAACTCGGTACCGGTCAGGTCCAGGACTTGATTATCAAAGCTGGCTTCCTGACGCCCGGGATTAAGTTTAAGATGGTCGACCTGTAGTGAAGAAGAGCTTGTCTCTGTATGTTGTTGCTCGCTCCAGTTAGAACGACGCAAAATGGCACGTATTCTGGCAACCAGTTCGCGATCATTAAACGGTTTTGGCAGGTAGTCATCGGCACCCAGTTCCAGGCCGAGCACTCTGTCGAGCTCACTGCCGCGGGCTGTCAGCATAATAACCGGTGTCTGATGCTGCTGACGTAACTCTTTCAGTGTGTCGATACCATTTTTCTTCGGCATCATGACATCTAGCAGCAGCAGGTCAACGGAACTATCCAGTAAAGATAATGCCTGTTCACCATCATCTGCCACGATGATCTCAAAGCCTTCCATCTCCAGCAATTCTTTCAATAAAGATGTCAGTTCCCGATCATCATCAACCAGCAATATTTTATTCATTATGTTTTCCTCCGCAGGAAAAATACCGTGTTCCATGGTTATCCGGTTGTCACTTTACGTAGTTTTACACCCCCTGACGGATGTTTGCAGCTACGGGATTACACTGGTTCCCGTTGAATCGATAAACGCTAAACACTCCCGGAGTCAAGGATGCGCCATCTTATCATCGTCGCACTTTCGTCACTGGTCTTTGCTGGTCAGGCTACTGCAAAATGTGACGGAATGATGAAAGATAAAATGGAACAGCAATTACCAGTGACCTCAGAGAGTATGGCGCACAATTCGCAAAATCATATGTTTGATGGTATCGAATTATCGGAACAACAGCGTCAGCAAATGCGCGATCTGATGTATCAGGCGCGGCAGGCCAGGTCAGGAATTACTGTTTCTGATATTGAACTGATGCACAAACTTGAAACAGCCAGAGATTTTAATGAACCTGCAGTCCGTGCGCAGGCTGAGAAGATGGCCGAGATAAACGAGCAGGTAGCGATGGCAAGAGTACGCCATCAGATGTATAACCTGCTGACTGCGGAACAGCAGGCAGAGTTACAGAAGAATTTTGAGTTACGTATGAACAATATACGTAGCGTAAGCCAGTTACCGTAAGCAGCGATGCTGATTACCGTAAAGCAGTACCAACAGTATGTAGTATCCCTTTTTTCCTTGCCATAGACACCATCCCTGTCTTCCCCCCTCAGTAATGAGGGGGTTTTTTTTGTCTTCATTTTCTTGTACGTCCGGTCTGCTCTCTCTGCCGCGGATATTTGATGGTCAGTGAATAATCGCATAATAGTCTGTGACTGCCATTATTATCTGTTATGCCTGATTAACTGCAGCCCTACCTGCACCGATCGTGGTATCACCTGAAACGGGCACGGGTGGGGTACAGTCTGTGGTATTTATATCAGGTAAGCTTTTTGCAATAGAGCGACGGAATATAGCCATTAGTGAAGACATATCGGGACGGATTAAGTCTGTAAATGAAAAAGTCCTGTGGTGAGTTAACCGATTGCAGGTATTTGGGCAGGACGTCAGCAAGAGGCCCGGCACTTTCCGGAAGCTCCTGGGCATTAGAAATTTTTTCCGTAATAAAGCGATAGTGGTTGTTTTTTGAGGTTATACGGGCATAGATGCTGCGGTTCAGCACATATGTTTTGCCATCTTTATTCAGGATACCACGCAGATAAACGGTACTCACACGGTCATCAATCAGGAAGAGTACATTCATGGTCAGCTTACTGCTCTGTTTCGAAACTGTAATCTGTCCGGTACAGTTAATCGTACGGTCGCCGGCATTATTGGTTCTTATAATATAAAAAGTGCCTGATAATGTGATTAACAGGATAGCCACGCCAATTGACAATATTTTAGTATTCATTATGCCTTCTTATAAATAGTAAAAGGAAGAGCAGTCAGCGGTCGGATCTCTGGCATCGTTATCGCAAAGCAGCACCGAAGATCGTTTTATATTTCTCTCACAACTAAAATAGATGTTCCTTGCCGGAATGTTATCGAAGTCATGGGCGTGCTGTTCCAGGAAAGGCAACGCATAATCCGCCGGGCACTTATCACTGTTAAGATATACAGAAAGGCCGTTTACTGTCGCTACTTTTCGATAGTCGACCAGTGGCTGATAATCACCGGAACTTAAGTTTTTATAGTAATCCACCATTTTCAGCATCGCCCCGAAAAAAACCACAATTAATATTAAAGGGATTAAAATGATGTTAATCAAAAAATATCTTTTTATTGATCTTTTTTTATCTGAACTTTTTTCATTTACTTCACTATATTCACTTTCAATCGGCTCACTGGCCGGTGACTGAGTCTCTGCTGTTATATTGATTTCCGGAGGAGACTGAACCGAATCATCATCAGCAGGTAATCGCTCGGAGGTTATCTCTTGCTGGCCTGTCTTATAATAATTATTGATATATTCTTCCAGAGACTCAGGGGTATCAAACGAGATTACGCTGAATTCGTCGGGTATTGTGATGCCCTGTCTGAACACTGTTTTCAGAACCTGTTGGTCGGTGATCTGAGAAAGAGCTTTTCTAATCAGCAGTACATTTTGATTCAGAGTGTTGGTTGTAACAATGAAACCATGTTTTTCCCATCCGGCGTGCATCAGTGTTTTTCTGCTGACAATTTTTCATTTTTCCTGAAGCAGGCAGATTAAACAGGCCGATGCAGAAGTCAGCAGACGATTACTTATTGTCTTTTCCGGATTGCTGACAGTGTGAAGACTACTATCGTAAATTATTTTGTTAGCAATGAAATAATAACGAGCATGTTTTTTCATGTGTGCTGCCATTGCGTAATTTTTTTTTCGAGGATTAAGTCTAACGTAAAATTCCTATTCCATCAATTGATGGCATTTCACATCTCAATTTAAATCGTAACTCATTGTTTAGTATTGGTTTTATATCATTTATTAAAAAGTGATAAGATTTGATTATATTATGAAAAAATCCTAATTTATTATTTGCTCCGACATCAGAAGATGAGCATTACTACTTAGTTTAATTTTACTTAGTTAATTGGAAAATGTTTCATCATCTAATGATTCAGCGCGTCTGAATATTTAGTGGGTTAAATGGATAGAGCTTTGATGTCAGGTATAAAGCAATCAGCAGGGTAATTGTTATCTTAGTGTTAATTCAGTTTATCTTGTGATGACTGCAAATGAATATTAATTCTCTTTTATTAAAGAGCACCAGGAACTTATATAATGAAATTAAATAAAATTATCTTAGCAATGCTGACTTCAGCTTCTCTTCTGGCCGCTGCAGGTGTTCATGCCGAAGACGACCCGACTCCGGCAGATACCACAACAACAGTACAAGGTGGTGTGGTTCACTTTAACGGAAGTCTGGTGAACGCAGCCTGTGCTGTCAGCACTGAATCAGCAGATCAGATTGTAAACCTGGGACAATACCGTACGGCATCATTCCAGAGTATCGGTGATACCAGCGCAACTATTCCGTTTAAAATTGTCCTGAATGACTGTGATACAACAGTGGCTAAAACTGCCCGTGTTGCTTTCTCCGGACAGACTACCGGAACTGATGCCACCTTACTGGCCATCAACTCCAGCAGTAACGATGCAACTGCGACGGGTGTCGGTATTCAGATTCTGGATGAGGATTCCTCAGTGATGACACCGGACGGGTCAACCTTCAGTAAAGGCCATAGCTTAATCGATGGTACTAACACCCTGAACTTTGCTGCACGTTATAAAGCGACTTCTGCTACGCCAACACCAGGCCAGGCAAACGCAGATGCTGTATTTACCATGCAGTATAACTAATTCTGAACCGTACTTCATATCAGTAAAACTGTGCAGTTAGTCGCTGATAACTGAAGTCTCGTCAGACGATTGTCCGGGCAATAGAGAGTCGCGCTATTCTGCCCGGATAATATTAACCACTGTAGGTTCCCGGGATCCGGTGATCTTAAAACATCCCCGGGAATACCAGTGTCTTAAATATTTTTCATAACCTCCCATAAAGGAAATAAGTAATGAATATTAATGTTAAAAACCATGGGGTAAGGAGTATATTAAAAGGAATTTTTGGTGCACTACTGTTTAGCGCAATGTTACCCGCTGCCTCTCTGGCTGCTGGCGGGGTCTCATTAGGTGCCACGCGGGTGATTTATGATCAATCAGATAAGCAGACTTCATTGGCTATTTTGAATAGCGATCAAAAAAGCCGCTATCTGGTCCAGTCATGGGTTGAGGATAAAAATGAGAAAAAAACATCTGATTTTATTATCACGCCGCCACTATTCGTGATTGATACAAAAAGTGAAAATACAATAAGAATAATAAATGTTAATGATAGTCTGCCGAAAGACAGAGAATCTGTTTACTGGCTGAATGTGAAAGCAATCCCTGAAGTCAGTAAAGACAGTGTTGACGGGAAGAATGTATTACAGCTGGCTATCCTGACCAGGATAAAATTGTTTGTTCGTCCATCGACACTCACTATGGCTTCTTCTCAGGCTCCGGGAAAAATAAGTTATACCCTGCAGGGTAACCAGATGATTATCAGTAATCCGACACCTTACTTCGTTAACATGGTTAATGTCTCTCTTGGTGGAAAAAAACTCGATGCCATTATGGCCTCTCCGATGGATAAAACAGTAGTGAAAATTCCGGGCGGAGTGACCGGTGAGCTGAGATTTAGTGCAATTAGTGATTTTGGTGCTGTGTCTCCAGTGACAACAGTAACACCCGGAAAATAATAGTATCCGATGACTGATATCCAGAGCATTGATAATGAAAAGAATAAAAAGCAAACAGACGAAGATAAAAACGCCTGGGTTAAATATCATTACAGCCATGTTACTGGCAACACCATTATTCAGTCATGCGGAAGCTTACTTTAATACGCAATTCCTGGGTGATGATGCCAGTGCAGTTGCTGATATTACCCGATTTATTGACTCCGGGTCTTCTGTACCTCCGGGAACCTATACTGTTGATGTTTATCTGAATGATAATTTTGTCGCTACCCGCGATATTAATTTTGTCTATGCGGATAAGTCGAAGACTGATAATGAAAAAGAAAAGAAAGGTTTACTGCCTTGTCTGAATGAAGCATGGTTAGTAAAGTTCGGTGTACTTTTTAATGAAGAAGCACTGAAAAAAGATAATGCAGGGAAGCAATGTCTTTTTATTACCAATGTTATACCTTCGGCATCAACGGAGTTTGATGTTAAAAAACTCAGACTGAATGTTAATGTTCCTCAGGCTTTTCTTAAAGGGACAGAACGAGGTTATATCCCTCCCGATGAATGGGATGAAGGGATCAATGCCCTGCTGTTTAATTATAATTTTAGCGGTGATCACAGCTCTTACGGGGACTCCTATTTTCTTAGCCTGACCAGCGGGGCTAACCTCGGAGCATGGCGCCTGAGAAATAATGGTTCATGGAGCCGTAACACATCATCCAGTGGGAGTACTTCCCAATGGAACAATATCAACACTTACCTTGAACGGGATGTAATCCCTCTCAAAGGGCAGTTTGTGGCTGGTGACAGTACTTCGGGGAATGACGTTTTTGACAGTAATTCATTCCGCGGTATCAGGCTCTATTCATCAGACAGCATGTACCCTGACTCAATGCAAGGCTATGCACCGACAGTGCGCGGAGTAGCGAAGACGAACGCCAGGGTTGTTGTCAGACAGAACGGGTATATTGTTTATCAGACGTATGTCCCCCCGGGGCCTTTTGAGCTGACGGATATTAACCCGCAGATGACCAACGGTAACCTTGAGGTCACGGTAGAAGAAAAAGACGGGTCAATACAAAAATATGTACAGCCATATTCGACGGTTCCGGTATTACAACGAGAAGGCCGGGCGAAATATGATGTAGTCATTGGCCGTTTCCGTAGCGGAATTAATGATCAGGATAATCCTTTCTATAGCCAGGCAACGCTGCTCTATGGATTATCTGACGGGTATACTCTGTATGGCGGAAGCCAGATGAGTAATCATTATAAATCCTATGCACTGGGTCTGGGTATTAATATCGGTGAATGGGGAGCGACGTCATTTGACTTTACCCAGTCAGATACCACGCTGAGCGATGGCAGTAAAAAAAGTGGTCAGTCACTGCGTTTTTTATATGCCAAATCTCTGGAGACTTTCGGGACCACAGTCCAGTTATTAGGTTACCGGTATTCCACACGGGGTTTTTATACTCTGAGTGATTCGGCCTATAAATATATGTCAGGTTACGATTATTCTTCAATGATTGATAATCCGGATGGGAAAACAAATGTGCTTTCCGGGTACTACAACCTCAGGAATACCCGAAAAGGGAATCTTCAGTTAAATATTACTCAGCGGCTGGGTGATTATGGGTCTTTGTATGTTACCGGCTCGGAACAGACCTATTGGAACACAGGGTCTAAAGACCGTTATTATCAGGCCGGATATACCTCTGGCTGGAGAGGTATTTCTTATACGGTCGCCTGGTCTTATAACCAGGTTCGGGATATGAACACCAGTGAACGGATGCTGTCATTCAATCTCTCGGTACCGTTATCACTGTTCAGTGCAGGGAACTCGTATAAAGCCCGGCCGATTGACAGTATGTTCGCTACGTTCAGTGCTAACCATAGTACTGAAGGCGGCACAGTCTGGAATACCGGGTTAAGCGGTACTGCTCTGGCCGACCGGAATCTGAGTTATGGTATCAGCCAGGGACACAGCGGACGAAACGGTGCGTCAGGTGCGCTGAATGCCAGTTACCGGGGAACCTACGGTACATCAAACCTGGGGTATAACTACAGTAGTACATACCATAGCCTGAATTACGGACTCTCCGGCGGGGTCATTGTTCACCGTAACGGAATTACTTTCGGCCAGCCTTTAGGCACCACCAATGTTCTGATTAAAGCTGCCGGGGCCGATAATGTGAAAGTACAGAATCAGACCGGTGTAAAAACCGACTGGCGTGGCTATACCTATCTGCCATATGCCACGGCTTACCGGAATAACCGTATTGCACTGGATACTAATTCACTGGATGACCATACCGATATTCAGGATAACGTCCGGAATGTTATACCGACACAAGGCGCTATCGTCAGGGCTGACTTTATTGCCACCCGCGGTTATCAGGCTCTGTTTAATATTGTCCGGCCGAATGGTTCTCCGGTGCCGTTCGGATCTATGGTGACTGAGTCCGAAGGTGATGCTTCCGGAATCATTAGTGATAACGGCCAGGTTTATTTAAATGGTCTGAATGAGCAGGGGAAATTAACTATTAAATGGGGAGCAGCGAAGAATGAAAGTTGTACAGTTAAATATGCCCTCTCTGCTCAGGATACGGCGAAAAGGATTATCCGCCGTCATTTTAATTGTGCCCAATAAATTCAGGAGAAAGTTATGTTCAGATATAAATGGATAATTTTTTTATTACCTCTGTTTTGGATGCAGGGAGCAATGAGTATGATCCGAGTGGATGCCTTTAGCTGGTCGATAGGACCGAATGGTATTGTGATTAATAATTCATCGGCAACTGTAACCTATCCCGGAGCTTTATGTTTCGGAGCTTCGGCTTGTGGTATTTCTCTGGGGATGCAAATTACCGATAATAATATCGGCTCAATAAAATTCATTATATTAGGCCAGGGATCGCCTTCGGCATTTGGTTCGGAGCAGGCGGTAGCATTTATTAATGGTCTGTCAGGAAAAACCATTAGCGGTACCGCCGGGTTAGCAAAACCAGGGATAACAGTTAATGCATGTCTTTTTCAGTATCAGAAGACATCATCTTCTGAAAGTCATGATCGCCTGCCCGGTGTCTGCTCAGGTGGTTATGTTCCTCCGGTGCCGGTGCCCGGAAGTTGCGATCTGAGCCTGAATAACAGTGTGATGGATTTTGGTGATATTTCCTCGGCAGCCCTTTACAGTGCCGGTGCCGGCGGAAAACCGTCAGGCGTCACAGTCCAGCAGCGCACCCTGAATATCAGCTGTACGCCGGCAACAACAGGACTGGCGTATCTGCGTATGACCACGGATTCTGCTTCAGGAAATATGCTGGTTTCTTCCAATAAAGATGTCGGTTTTTTAGTCAGTGCCGGGGCAAATGATCCTGCGGTTCAGCCACTGACACCGAATGCATTATCGGGAGGATATGAACTCACACTGGACAGTACTGGTCAGGCGAGTATCCCGATTAAGGCGATCCCGGTGAATGTCACCGGTAATAAGCCAGTTGCCGGCACCTTCAGCAGTCATGCTCTGCTCAATATCTCGTGGAACTAGGATGTCGCGATGAAAACATTACGACGATCTTTACCGGCGATAGCCGTCGGCTCATTGCTTTCTCTTTTTTTGTCCGGTCATTGTTTCGCGACCGGTGCCGATTTGGTACTGCGGGGTAATGTGACAGAACAAACCTGCACCGCTTCGGCGGGAAGTCAGAACTTTTTTGTTGAGCTTGGTAGCTGGGCTACACCCACACTCAATGGTAGCGCGGGGAAAGTCTCGCCAGAAAAGCCATTCTCAATTCAGCTGGAAGGCTGCCCTGCTGTCGCTATCAGTATTATTTTTACCGGAAATATTGCTGACGGCAGCAGTAATCTGCTGGCGATTGATTCAGGGAATGACACGGCCAAAAATGTTGCCATCGAGCTCCTGAATGATGATATGAGCCGTCTGGGGTTATCTGACGCGTCACGGACTGTGACGGCGGATGCCAGCGGTAATGCGACCTTTCATTTTTATGCCCGTTATATCAGTACCGCCAGTCAGGTTACTGCCGGGCAGGCCAATGCCAGTTCAGTCTTTACTATAAGTTATAATTAATCCGGTGATTGACCACTCAGGGCAATCGATACCTTTGCCCTGAGTAACTCTCTTTCCTGCTGCTCACCCGCCCGCTGATCGCCACAATAAGTGCTTTAGGCTATTCTCTGCGGATGGTTAAGAAACTCAGGAAGCCTTATGGACACCTCTTATGCCAGGCTGGTCACTCGTGCCGCGATTGCGGCTACCGTGCTGGCCTCGCTGTTACTGATCATGAAAACGATAGCCTGGTGGTATACCGGTTCTGTGAGTGTGCTGGCTGCGCTGGTAGATTCATTAGTTGATATCGGGGCTTCACTGACGAATCTGCTGGTCGTCCGTTATTCTCTGCAACCGGCAGATGATGACCATACCTTTGGCCATGGTAAAGCTGAATCCCTGGCGACCTTAGCCCAGAGTATGTTTATCAGTGGATCAGCCTTGTTTCTTTTCCTGACCAGTATTCAGCATTTTATTACCCCCGGAAATTTTCGGGCACCGCTGGTCGGAGTGATTGTCACGCTGATTGCTTTAGTTTCGACACTGATACTGGTGACGTTTCAGCGCCGGGTCGTCAGAAAAACACATAGTCAGGCGATCCGCGCCGATATGCTTCACTATCAGTCCGACGTATTAATGAATGGTGCTATCCTGATTGCACTGCTGCTCAGCTGGTATGGATTTACGGCAGCGGATGCGTTATTCGCTTTCGGGATTGGTATTTACATCCTTATTTCTGCGGTACGTATGGGCTATGAAGCCGTCCAGGCCTTACTGGACAGAGCATTGCCGGATGAGGAAATTCAGCAGATAATCAGCATCGTTTCTCAGTGGCAGGGGGTCTGCGGCGCACATGATCTGCGAACCCGTCAGTCAGGGCCGACGAAATTTATACAATTGCATTTAGAGATGAAAGATGACCTGCCATTAGTGATGGCACATCAGCGGGCCGATCAGCTGGAAGAGGCACTGAAAGCCTGTTTTCCGGCCGCGGATGTCATTATCCATCAGGACCCTTCGTCTTCTGTCCCAGAGGAGAAAAGGGGAAAATTTATTTTTTAGTTTACAGATCAAATGTTAAATTTTTTCTGTAACAGTTATGATTGCGCAACAACGGGTATTGAGTGACCTAAATCAATCCTGTCAGCTACGTTTGGTATACTATTAAGCAAGATCAGCTCTTATTTGCAGGCGCCGGTACACAGTGACCGCGTTGACTGAAAAGATTAACCCTTAGCTTCAAACTATCCAGAGGTTGTCATGATCAAAAAAATCGGTGTATTAACCAGCGGCGGAGACTCCCCTGGTATGAATGCGGCTATCCGTGGTGTGGTCCGGACAGGATTAGGCCAGGGACTGGAAGTTTTTGGGATCTATGATGGCTACCTCGGGCTGTATGAAGACCGGATGGTCAGTCTGGATCGTTACAGTGTTTCAGACATGATTAACCGCGGTGGTACTTTTCTGGGGTCTGCCCGTTTTCCGGAGTTTCGTGAAGAGGCTACCCGGCAAATTGCTATCGAAAATATGAAAAAACGCGGACTGGATGCGCTGGTGGTTATCGGCGGTGATGGTTCTTATATGGGCGCTAAGCGGCTGACAGAAATGGGATTTCCCTGTATAGGGTTGCCGGGAACCATTGATAACGATGTTGCCGGTACCGATTATACTATCGGTTATCATACTGCTCTGGAAACGGTGGTAGAAGCTATCGACAGATTACGTGATACCTCATCTTCTCACCAGCGTATTTCTATTGTTGAAGTGATGGGCCGGCACTGTGGTGACCTGACCTTGTCGGCAGCTATTGCCGGAGGTTGTGAGTTTTTTGTGGTACCGGAAATCCCTTATACCCGCGAAGAGCTGGTCGAGGAAATTAAAGCCGGCATTGCGAAAGGTAAGAAACACGCGATTGTCGCTATTACTGAACTTATCTGTGATGCCAGCGAACTGGCACGGTATATCGAAAAAGAGACCGGCCGTGAAACCCGTGCGACAGTGCTGGGACATATTCAGCGCGGCGGAGCACCTTGTGCTTATGACCGTATACTCGCATCCCGTATGGGGACCTATGCTATTGATCTGTTATTACAGGGATATGGCGGACGCTGTGTCGGTGTACAGAACGAAAAAATGGTTCACCACGATATTATTGATGCCATAGAAAATATGAAGCGTCCGTTCCGTCGTGACATGCTTGATACCGCGAAAAGGCTGTATTAACCGCTTTGCCTGCCGGAGGAAGTTCTGCCGGCAGCTCTCCCCCGATCTCTCGTTTATTCATTTGTGATATAAAAACGACCTTTTAGTTCTTTAAGTTATTTTGATGATTATGCCAACCTGTTGCTCTATAACACAGGGGGCATAATATGAAAAAGTGGCATGTTGGATTAGCTTTGCTGATGGTATCCGGCAGTACGCTGGCGAAAGATATTCAATTACTGAATGTCTCTTATGATCCGACCAGAGAATTTTACGAACAATATAACAAAGCCTTTAGTGCGCATTACAAGCAGGAAACCGGTGATAATGTGATTATTCGTCAGTCACATGGTGGTTCCGGCAAACAGGCGACTTCCGTGATTAACGGCATCCGGGCAGATGTGGTCACGCTGGCACTGGAGTCGGATGTCGATGCTATTGCTAACAGCGGACGGATTAATCCGGGCTGGATCAAGAAATTACCGGATAATTCTGCCCCCTATACCTCTACGATCGTGTTCCTGGTACGTAAAGGAAACCCCAAAAATATTCATGACTGGAATGATCTGATCAAGCCAGGTGTTTCCGTGATCACCCCTAACCCTAAAACATCCGGCGGGGCCCGCTGGAACTATCTTGCTGCCTGGGGTTATGCCCTTGACCATAACGACGGTTCTCCGCAAAAAGCTCAGGATTTCGTCAAAGCGTTATTTAAAAACGTTACTGTGCAGGATTCCGGAGCCCGTGGCGCGACCAATACTTTTGCCGAACGTGGTATCGGTGATGTACTGATTGCCTGGGAAAATGAAGCTTATCTGGCAAAAAACAAACTCAAAGATCAGCAATTTGAAATTATCACACCGAGTGAGTCCATCCTTGCTGAACCTACCGTCGCCGTTGTCGATAAAGTTGTGGATGAGCGTGGCACCCGTCAGGTCGCTGAAGATTACCTGAAGTATTTGTATTCACCGGAAGGACAGAAGATCGCGGCGGAAAATTATTATCGCCCGCGTGATCCGGCGGTAGCTAAGGAATTTGCTAATGAATTTAAACCGGTTAAATTATTTACTATTGATAATAAATTCGGTGGCTGGACGGCGGCACAGAAAACACACTTCAGCGACGGTGGCACCTACGATCAGATAATGAAACCATAATTATCCCGGATGACTTTCCCCCTGATTAAAGTAACATGAAGGTCTGGTTAAACAGGGGGATGGAAGGGTTTATGGTATCTGCAGGTAAAGTAAAACTTTGGCTGGCAGTGGTGTGCGTTATTATCCTGCTGGTGGTCTTCTTGCTGGCACCGCGGCTTCATGATCATTCTGACGTTCTGTGGAAGTTTGTCAGCCAGCAGTGTGTGCCGGAGATGGAAAAGAATCATCGTCCGGCACCCTGTGAAAAAGTCGACCTGGCCGCGGGATATGTTTTATTTAAAGACAGGGTGGGTCCGCTACAGTATCTGTTAATGCCAGTGGCAAAAATATCAGGTATCGAAAGCCCCCGGTTGCTTGATAGCCAGACTGCTAATTTCTTCTCTCTTGCATGGCATGAACGGCATCTGCTGTCAGAAAAAAATCAGTCACCGGTGCAAGACAGCGATCTGGCGATGACCATCAATTCAGCCTCGGGCCGGACACAAAATCAATTACATATACATATGTCCTGCCTTCGTCCGGATATTGCCCGACAGATGGCAGGATTAACGCCTGATTTATCATCACACTGGCAGCAATATACCCTGAGGTCACATCCTTACTTAATCCGGACGCTGACACCAGAGGAACTGGATCAACAGAGTGTATTTATACGGGTCGCACAGGAAATTCCGGGCGCGGCTGAACACATGGGAGATTATGGTCTTGCTCTGACAGAATTACCCGATGGTCAGCTGGTATTACTGGCTCTCAGAAAACAATTATTGACAGGGAATACAGGCTCTGCCGAGGAATTACAGGATCATCAGTGTGAAATACTGAAGAAAAATAACGGCGCATGATGCGCCGTTATTCAGCAATGAGAGATTATCCTGCTTTTTTAGCGGCGGCTGCGGCATTGACGATAGCAGCAAAAGCATCCGCTTTCAGAGATGCTCCGCCTACCAGCGCACCATCGATATCTGGCTGAGTAAATAATTCTGCCGCATTCTTATCATTCACCGATCCGCCGTACTGAATGATGACTTGCCCGGCGATTGCCGCATCTTTTTTGGCGATATGCTGGCGGATAAATTTATGCACTGCCTGCGCCTGCGCCGGGGTTGCTGATTTTCCGGTACCAATTGCCCAGACGGGTTCATAGGCAATCACCGTATCTCTGAAGGCTTCAGCGCCCAGGGTATTAAGCACAGCATCTATCTGGCGGGCACAAACCTCTTCTGTTTTACCGGCTTCATTTTCGGCGTCGGTTTCACCGATACAAAGCACCGGAGTCAGCCCTGTCTGCTTTAATACTGCAAATTTCTTAGCGATAAGCTCGTCACTTTCTTTATGATAGGTACGACGCTCTGAGTGGCCGATAATAATATATTTTGCACCGATATCTTTGAGCATATCGGCAGAGACTTCACCGGTGAAAGCGCCTGAAAGATTGATATCAACGTTTTGCGCGCCGAGAGCAATATGACTTCCGGAGATTGCATGTCTGGCCTGATCGAGATAAATCACCGGCGGGGCAATTGCCACACCACAACCTTCAATACCAGATAATGCTTTACGCAGACCAGCAATCAGTTCGCCAGTCATATGTTTACTACCATTCAGCTTCCAGTTGCCCATAACTAATGGATGTCGCATCATATCCTCCGCGTTACGCGATTCATTGAATACTACTGCCGGCAGGCAATAGTGTCTGTGAAACATTATAAGTCTCAAAAGCACTTACTGCTTTGTTTTTCGTCATGAAACATAAGCAAATCATGAGTTATCGAGCATCAGCCTGACAGGTTCTACTGCCAGAGTTAAACCTTTATCTTCCCGTTCTGCAACCACATAGCGCAGTGCGCCTTCGGCATCAAAATACGTGGTTTTCCCTTTTGCGGCCCGGAGTAATGATTCCAGTTTTTTGGTGCTGTCTTGTTCAGAAAGTTGGGGGGAAAAGAAACGGATCAGCGCCGCCATATAATGTAACGCCAGATCCCGCGAGGCTTTTTCGTCCGCCTGTCTGTGGGGAACCCAGGTGATTTGCAAGGTCTTGATTTTTCCGGTACCGGGTTCGAGTGCGGCAGAAGAATACACTGAGCGGTTTATTCTGCTGGCTGCCAGTACCACAACATTCTGTATCTGACCCGTGTCGACGGTCCGGTATTCGGCAAGAGGCAACTGCGGATTAGCAAGATTAAATTTTTCGCGAAATAACGGGATAGTATCGCTAAATACCGGAGCGCCGGGTTGTACATAAGGGGCTGTCTTCGGTGCTACTGGCGGCGGAGTGGCACAGACGGCCTGTCCTGCCAGTAAAGACATACAGTAGTATAACCAGCGATATATCCTGTTTTTCATCCTGCTATCTCTGAATAGATTTCCGGCGTTTATTGATGTCTGGCCAGTATTACCAGTAATGCTCACTGGTGATATGGCCCGGTTTACGGCGCAGGTGTTTAGTCATATGACGTGTCGATTTTAATACCTGTTGAGTGTCCCTGACCATCTGCGGATTGCCACATAACATTATATGACTGTTATCAGCAGATATCGTCAGTCCGGTTGCCTGTTCCAGCTCACCATTCTCAATCAGCGCCGGGATCCTCCCTGTCAGGCTGCCAGTATTTTCTTCGCGGCTGACGATGGTCTGGATACGCAGTTTCCCATTAAATTGCTGTTGTAACTGCTGCATCAGCGGCAGGTAACTTAAATCTGCGGCATAGCGGGCTGCGTGAACCAGCACGATATTATCGAAACGCTCCAGTCCTGTACCCTGTTGTAATATCGATAAATAAGGACCGATCGCGGTGCCTGTCGACAGCATCCACAGAGTTTCACAATCCGGCAGCTCATCACAGACAAAAAAACCGGCGGCGTCCGCGGTCACCCACAGAGAGTCTCCGGTTTGTAACTGATGCAGGGACGGGCTTAGTTTTCCTTGCGGGACAGTCACCAGATAGAACTCCAGTTCATCATCTGAGGGTGCATTGACGTAAGAATAGGCCCGTTGTACCCGTTCACCGTTGATCTCCAGCGCCAGTTTTGCAAACTGGCCAGCCACAAAGGATCTTACCGGAGCCTTCACTTTCAGGCTGAAAAGCGCTTCTGTCCAGTGTGTTACCGCGATAACTTTACCTTCACACCAGTCGGCCATTACTTGCTCCTCAGTTAACTTCACTTTAGGTTCAGCCTTCATCATCTCTGTCGGCGGGCAGATTTTCCAGCCTTAATCTGCGGGTTAAGCTCATATGGACAAACCTTTGCCATTATTTGCTACGGACTGGCATTAATAATGTACATAAATGGAGAAAAAAGCTGACAGTCGGTACCGGCAAAACTGTGTAACTGAGACATTTTTTATCCGTAAATCGTGGTATTTTACGCTGCTTTTTGGATTATTATTGGCCCGTCTCACTGTTAACCCCTCATGGATAAGAATTAACCGTCAAAATGGAAAAGAATCTTAGTAATAACTCATTAATGTTGCTGTTGGTGGTGCTGGTTGCGGTCGGGCAAATGGCCCAGACCGTATATGTCCCGGCCATGAGTGACATTGCCTTCTCACTTCAGGTAACTACCGGAAGTGTGCAGGGAATCATGGCCGCTTATCTGATTACCTACGGTTTATCCCAGCTATTTTATGGACCACTCTCTGATAGCATCGGTCGCCGGCCAGTGATTCTGGGGGGAATGGTTGTGTTCAGCATCGGTGCGGTGACGGCATTACTGGCCCACTCTATCAGTCAGCTGGTGATTGGCTGCGCTATTCAGGGCCTGGGAACCGGGGTTGCCGGGGTGATGGCCCGGACGTTGCCCAGGGACTTGTATGAGGGAAATCAGCTACGTAAAGCGAACAGTGTCCTGAATATGGGGATCCTGGTCAGCCCGTTGCTGGCTCCGGTTATCGGGGCGATACTGACAAAGTTTTGGGGCTGGCATGCCTGTTTTGCTTTTCTGCTGCTCCTTTGTCTGGGCGTTACGGCCATTATTGCCCGCCGATTGCCGGAAACGCGGCCTGATAATATCGTCCGGCGACCTTTTTTAACCCGTTACTCGTTATTATTGCGTGACAGTGCTTTTCTCCGCTATCTGCTGATTCTGATTGGAGCACTGGCCGGTATTGCTGTGTTTGAGGCGAGTTGCGGCGTACTGATGGGCGGGGTGCTGGGGCTAAACAGTGTCACGGTCAGTATATTATTTATTCTGCCAATTCCGGCGGCTTTTTTCGGTGCCTGGTTTGTCCGCCGTAGTGAAGGTGACTGGCAGCGGCTGATGTGGATAGGTGTCGGTAGCTGTTTGCTAGCAGGAGTACTGATGTGGATCCCCGGCTGGTTTCATGTCATGAATATCTGGACGTTACTGGTCCCGGCATCCCTGTATTTCTTTGGGGCTGGTATGTTGTTTCCTCTGGCAACATCCGGCGCGATGGAACCCTATGCCTGGGTTGCCGGAAGCGCAGGGGCGCTGATTGGCGGATTACAGAATCTGGGGTCCGGCGCTGTCGCGTGGCTGTCAGCACGTTTACCACAAAACGATCAGTTCAGCCTGGGGATGCTGATGTTTATGACTGCGCTGATTATGCTGTTATGCTGGTGGTCACTGTCACGGCATCGCGAAAGTGACCACCAGATTGTGACCGGGTAACCGGCAATCAGGACTGCTGGTCCGGGGCCAGCCGATGTACTGACTGGATCCTACGAACAGTCCCTGTTTTTCCGCGAATTAACAGGGACTCACTGGTAGCGATATGACCTTTACGGGTGATCCCTTTCAGTAAATCCCCGTCAGTGATACCGGTCGCAGAAAAAATAATATCATCATCGCTGACCATATGTTGCAGGGTCAGGCGCTGGCGGGTATCAATGCCCATTTCTTTGCAGCGAGCCAGTTCCTGCTCACCCAGTCGCCGGTTTTCCGGGGTATCTCCTTTCACCTGATGCCTTGGCAGCAGACGGCTTTGCATATCACCACCCAGTGCGGAGATCACCGCCGCCGAAATAACTCCCTCCGGAGCTCCACCAATCCCATACATAACATCTACCTCACTGTCCGGCATACAGGTCAGGATTGAGGCAGCAACATCACCATCTGGGAAAGCAAATACTTTAAGCCCGGCCTGATGGAGACTGGTAATGATAGTTTCATGCCGTGGCTTTGCTAACACCGCTACGGTCAGGTCTGAAAGTGGTTTTTTCAGTGCGCGGGCAATAGCCTGAAGGTTGGTCTCCAGTGGCAGATTAAGGTCGATACATCCCCTGGCTTCCGGGCCGGTCACCAGTTTCTCCATATACATATCAGGGGCGTGGAGAAAACTGTCTTTATTACCGACGGCCATAACGGTCAGAGCATTAGACTGACCCATTGCCGTCATTCGGGTGCCTTCTATCGGATCAACGGCAATATCGACCTCTTCCCCTTGTCCGCTTCCCACTTGCTCACCAATGTATAACATCGGTGCTTCATCTATCTCACCTTCACCAATAACTATCCGGCCGCGGATATCCAGACGGTTAAGCATCGCCCGCATAGCATTCACGGCAGCGCCGTCAGCAAGGTTTTTATCACCGCGACCCAGCCAGGCATGTCCTGCCAGGGCTGCGGCTTCAGTGACCCGTGAAAATTCGAGAGCAAGTTCGCGTTTCATAATCTGTCTTATCAGAAAGAAAAGGGGAATCAGTGTAGCACAAGGGCAGGGGGACTGAATTGACCCTGAAAGCCCGTAACGCAGTTACGGGCGGAGTCTCAGTTATTCCTCGTTTTCATCTTCCCAGCGCAGGGCTCGGGATACGGCTTTTTTCCAGCCGGCATAGCGGTAGTTACGCTCAGTAGTTTCGATGGAAGGACGGAACTCACGTTCAATGACTGACTTAGCTCGAACTTCGTCCAGGTCTTTCCAGAAACCGACAGCCAGACCGGCAAGGTAGGCAGCGCCTAATGCTGTCACTTCACGGACTTGCGGACGCTCAACTCTGGCACCGAGAATATCTGACTGGAATTGCATCAGGAAGTTATTTGCTACCGCGCCGCCATCTACCCGTAAGGACTGCAGTCGTGTGCTGGCATCGTTTTGCATTGCTTCCAGTACGTCACGTGTCTGGTAGGCAATTGATTCCAGAGTTGCCCGGATAATATGGTTCGCATTGGTGCCGCGTGTCAGGCCAAAGATAGCGCCGCGGGCATAGGGGTCCCAGTACGGGGCACCGAGGCCGGTAAACGCCGGCACCATATACACACCGTTTGAATCCTTCACTTTCGTTGCAAAATACTCAGAATCCAGCGCTTCAGAGAATAATTTCATCTCATCCCGCAGCCACTGAATAGAGGCGCCACCGATAAACACCGCCCCTTCCAGGGCATAGTTCACTTCACCGCGCGGACCGCAGGCAATAGTCGTTAGTAAACCATGGGTTGAGGTAACCGCTTCGGTACCGGTATTCATTAACATAAAACAACCGGTGCCATAGGTATTTTTAGCCATCCCGGGCTGTACACATAGCTGACCATACAGTGCTGCCTGCTGATCGCCGGCGATCCCGGCGATCGGTATGCGGGTCCCGCCTTTACCCCCGATATTGGTCTGACCATAAATTTCTGAAGAGGACTTCACTGCCGGTAACATTTCCCGCGGAATATCGAGAATCTCCAGCATACGGTTGTCCCACTGTAGCTTATGGATATCGAACATCATGGTACGTGATGCATTGGTAAAATCAGTGATATGTACACGTCCCTGGGTCATCTTCCATACCAGCCAGGTATCTACAGTACCAAACAGAAGTTCCCCACGTTTTGCGCGTTCACGTGCCCCCTCAACATGATCCAGAATCCATTTCACTTTGGTTCCGGAAAAATAAGGATTGATCACCAGGCCGGTCGTTTGCTGTATATACTGTTCCAGTCCTTCTTTTTTCAGTTTTGAACAGTAATCTGCCGTACGTGGATCCTGCCAGACAATGGCATTGTAGACAGGTTTTCCGGTTTTTTTGTCCCAGACAATCGTGGTTTCACGCTGGTTAGTGATACCGATAGCTGCAATCTGATCCGACCGGATATCGGCATGTGCCAGTACTTCAATCAGCGTCGAACTCTGTGAAGCCCAGATATCCATCGGGTCATGTTCTACCCAGCCGGTCTTCGGATAAATCTGGCTAAATTCACGTTGTGAAACAGCAATAATATTTGCATCGTGATCCATAACTACGGCCCGTGAACTGGTGGTTCCCTGATCCAGGGCAACAATGTATTTATTTTCAGCGTTTGTCATAATCTGTTCCTGGTGAAGTCGTTGTTAAGTTTACGCTTTATGCTGTTCAGCGCGTGACAGTGACTGTTCTGATTCTGTGCTGGCCGGTGTTATGTTGTTTGAGGGTAAATAACGCCCGACGCAATTACGGTAAATAAAAGCGCCGACACAAGCCCCGATCAGTGGTCCGAAAATCGGTACCAGAAAGTAAGGAATGGTTTTTCCTCCGGTAAAAGCAATTTCGCCCCACCCGGCGAGAGCGGTAAACATTTTAGGGCCGAAATCACGTGCCGGGTTTAAAGCAAAACCGGTCAGAGGGCCCATTGCCGCGCCAATCACCGCGACCAGTAACCCAATCAGCAGAGGGGCTAACGGGCCACGTGGTAAGCCGTTACCATCATCTGTCAGCGCCATAATCATTCCCATCAGTACTGCGGTAATGACCAGCTCAACAAAGAATGCCTGCACTACGCTGATACCCGGATGCGGGTAGGTAGAAAAGACCCCTGCAAGCCCGAGACTTTCGGTACTGCCACGCACTATCTGATGTGCCTGCTCAAAATCAATAAACAGGCTGCGGTATAATCCGTATACCAACGCTGCAGCACAGAATGCACCGGCAACCTGTGCAACAATATAGGGAATGACTTTACGGCCTTCAAAGTGACCAAACAGGCACAAAGCAACAGTGACTGCCGGATTGAGGTGTGCTCCGGAAATACCTGCACTGACATAAACACCCATTGAAACTGCCAGGCCCCAGACGATGCAAATTTCCCATTGCCCAAAGCTGGCTCCGGCGACTTTTAGCGCGGCAACGCAGCCGGCACCAAAAAAAAGAATCAAACCGGTACCTATGAATTCGGCGATACACTGGCCTGTGAGCGTGCTTGTCGTTTGACTCATGATTGATTCCTTAAACGAGGTTAAATTTATCGGTGTTGTGTACCCATTCCCTGAGTTACCCGACTTTCTTAGAGGGTTAGGTTAAATTTATCGTTAACGCGCATAAACGATAAATACCGAACTTAAAATTTGTGTGTCATGTCAAATAAAATGAGCGAAATCGCGTATTTTGTTGCCATATTGTCATTAATGATTGCTTGTGGCGGCGTGATTTTTTACGGCAACGAGGAAAGTCCGGCGGTTTTTATAGAAAATATATGCCAAAAATGTTACAGACTGCTCCTGAAGTTACCCGGTAACTGGACTTGCGCGATCAGGCTTCATACAATCGTGTTATCGTAGCCAGCTACTGAAATTTTACAGGGTTTGTCAGGATGGTAGCCGGCACATCAACGCCTTGCGATATAGGAGAGGTTATAAAAATGTCATTTGAAATGTTCGAAAAACTGGAAGCCAAAGTACAGCAGGCGATTGATACTATCACCCTGTTGCAGATGGAAATTGAAGAGCTGAAAGAACAAAACAGCACACTGAAGCAGGAAGCATTACAGGTTGCCGGTAATCACGACGCATTAACGCGTGAAAATCAGCAGTTAAAAGAAGAACAACAACAATGGCAGGAGCGTTTACGTACCCTGCTGGGAAAAATGGATGAGGTTTAATTCTGTCGAGGAATAAACCGGAAGTCGGGTGCTGCGGCACCCGGTTTACCTGCGGTTTTACTCTGCATCCTCATCCTGTTCTTCAGCGACCAGTGCGTTTTCGGACAAAATAATACCAGTATTATCTGCGTACAGATAATCACCGGAGAAAAAGGTCACTCCGCCAAAGTTTACCCGGATATCACTTTCGCCCGGACCTTCGCCTGCTGCACCGACAGGAATAGCCGCCATCGCCTGGATGCCGATATCAAGTTCTTCAAGTTCGTCGACCTGACGTACCGAACCGTAAACAACAATGCCTTCCCATTCATTTTGCGTGGCCAGTTGTGCCAGTTGTGCATCAATCAGAGCACGTCTGACTGAACCACCGCCATCGACAACCAGCACCCGCCCGAGTCCATTTTCTTCGAGTACATCATAAAGCAGACCATTGTCTTCGAAGCATTTGACGGTAGTTATCTGACCACCAAAAGAAGTGCGTCCGCCAAAATTTGAAAACAAGGGTTCAACAACATTCACTTCTTCATGGTAAATATCACAAAGTTCGGAGGTATCGTATTTCATAGCGGTATCATCTGTTTGCCAGAGGTGGATAAAGTATATCGCGTTCTTTCTGAAGATAGCAAAAAAGCCAGCCGTGGCTGCAGGCCGGGATAAGTGATCCATCATCACATTACAGATGAATAATAAATTGGTCAGAAATGCCATTTTTCTGGTCATCACGACTATTCACTGATATCAGCCGGTAAGAGAGGCGGGGAAACAAAATAATGATGCCGTCCGTCTGCAAGATACCGGCAGAAAAAATGGCGGAGAGATAAATCCTGCAGTGAGCGTGAGAAACTCTGAGGGTAAATAACAGTAAAAATGTGTATCAGCAGTGGTTAACGGGAGGCTGTGCATCGGGTGAAAACAGATCTCTGCCCGGAGACAGAGATCGGGTGATAAGAGCACGGTAAATTAAATTACAGAATAAAACGGCTCAAATCTTCATCAGCAACCAGTTTATCAAGGTGAGAACTCACATAACCGGCATCAATTGTCACTGACTCACCAGGGCGTTCGCTGGCATCGAAAGAGATTTCTTCCATCAGCTTTTCCAGCACGGTGTACAGACGACGAGCACCGATATTTTCGGTGGTCTCATTGACCTGCCATGCAGCTTCAGCAATACGACGAATGCCATCATCGCTGAACTCCACTGTCACACCTTCTGTTGCCATCAACGCTTTGTACTGTACCGTCACGGAAGCACTTGGCTCTGTCAGAATACGTTCAAAGTCATTAACGGTCAGTGCCTGAAGTTCGACACGGATAGGCAAACGTCCCTGCAGTTCAGGGATCAGGTCTGACGGGCTGGCGACCTGGAATGCACCTGATGCGATAAACAGAATATGATCGGTTTTCACCATTCCGTGTTTTGTCGAAACGGTACATCCTTCGACTAAGGGCAGCAAATCACGTTGCACACCTTCACGCGAAACATCCGGACCGGATGCCTGGCCACGCTTACAGATCTTATCGATTTCATCAATAAATACGATGCCATGTTGTTCTACCGCATCGATAGCTTCCTGCTTCAGTTCTTCAGGATTCACCAGTCTGGCGGCTTCTTCTTCGATCAGTAACTTCAGAGCATCTTTTATTTTCAGCTTACGGGATTTCTGTTTTTGTCCGCCCATGTTCTGGAACATAGACTGCAGCTGGCTGGTCATCTCTTCCATGCCGGGAGGCGCCATGATTTCAACATCCATCGGAGATGCAGCGAGATCGATTTCAATCTCTTTATCATCCAGCTGTCCTTCACGCAGTTTTTTGCGGAAAGACTGGCGTGCGGCAGAAGGCTCACTATTTTGCTCTGACTGTCCCCAGTTATTTTTTGCCGGTGGGATCAGTACATCCAGAATGCGTTCTTCAGCCTGTTCTTCGGCACGGGATTTATTGCGCTCAATTGCCTGGCTGCGTACCATTTTGACTGCAGCATCGGTTAAGTCACGGATAATCGAGTCGACCTCTTTTCCGACATAACCCACTTCGGTAAATTTTGTCGCCTCGACTTTAATAAAAGGTGCATTTGCCAGCTTCGCCAGGCGCCGGGCGATTTCTGTTTTACCTACCCCTGTCGGGCCGATCATCAGAATATTTTTAGGGGTCACTTCGTGACGCAGCTCGGCATCCAGCTGCATACGACGCCAGCGGTTACGCAGGGCGATAGAGACAGCACGCTTTGCGCCATCCTGACCAATGATGAACTTATTCAGTTCACTTACAATTTCGCGAGGAGTCATTTCAGACATAGTAAAAATCCTTACGTCCTGGACGTCAGTTCTTCAATGGTGACGTTATGGTTGGTGTAGATACAAATATCACCTGCGATATCCAGTGCTTTTTCGGTAATCTCACGGGCACTGAGTTCACTGTTTTCCAGCAGTGCACGTGCTGCGGCCTGAGCATAGGGTCCGCCGGACCCGATAGCGATCAAATCATTTTCAGGCTGGATCACATCACCATTACCACTGATAATCAGAGAGGCATTTTCATCGGCTACCGCCAGCAGAGCTTCCAGACGGCGTAGCATACGGTCGGTACGCCAGTCTTTAGCCAGCTCTACGGCAGCTTTAACCAGATGTCCCTGGTGCATTTCCAGCTTGCGCTCAAACAGTTCAAACAGGGTGAAAGCATCGGCGGTGCCGCCGGCAAAACCGGCAATGACTTTGTCGTTATACAGGCGACGTACTTTTTTGACGTTACCCTTCATTACTGTATTACCAAGAGTAGCCTGGCCGTCACCACCAATCACTACCTGGCCATTGCGTCGAACACTTACAATCGTTGTCACGGGCCGCCCCTTTTTAGATCAAGAAAAAAACTCCGCGCAGTACGCGGAGTCACTTAAGGGGGTATATGGGGGAGGATTGAAGGCTTTCAACCCCCGGCAGAAAGAGTAATACAGTTTGTATGGCCAGAACCGCGCAGTTGTCTGACAATACTGTCCACCTTAGCCCTGTCCTGATACGGTCCGATCACTACCCGGTTCCAGCCCCCGCCGGTGGTAATCCGGCTTTCAAAGCCTTCAAAGGCCAGAGAGGCTCGTACAGACTCTGCCGGTGCGCTGCCTTTGAATGAACCGCATTGTATCAGCCAGTGTTTTCCTGGTGTGGCTGCCGGCTGTTTGCTGACAGGTGCTGCCGCAGGCGCAGTGACAGCCGGAGTGCTGGTCTGTGCATGACCCACTGCCGGTTGTTGTGCCTGCTGCTGGCGATCAGCACGTTGTTGCCTTTCTGCCTGTTGTTGCCGCTCCAGACGCTGTTGTTTTTCAAGGCGCTGTTGGCGCTCTGCCTGTAGCAACTGTTGTTGCTGATAGGTTTTCTGTTGTTGCAGGGTTGCAGCCTGCTGACGCAGTGTCTGTTGCTGTTGTGCCGGGGTTTGCTGATTCCACGGTACTTCATTGAGTTGCGTCGGCTGCTGGCGCATATCTGCGGCCATCTGCTCCAGTAACTGGCGCTGCTCATCAGTTAACTGGGTCTGTGATTTTATCTCTCCCCCTGCAGAAGGCTCGGTCGGAACCGGCACAGTGGTCTGGCGATTCTCCAGTTCTTTTATATACTTCCAGCGTTCTTCCGGTTTAGGAGGTAAGCCATTACCGGCATTTTTATGCGGTATAACTTCCGGTACTTCTTCTTTTTTATGATGGGTTATAAACCACAGACCGCCGGCAAAAGTGACCAGTACAGCAACAGCCAGTACGATCATCTGTTTTGGTAATCCCGGGCGGGTCTTGCCCTTTTTACCCCGAGGAGCGTTTTTCCTACGCTGCGTCCCTGTTGAACGCCCGCGGCCTACATAGTCTTTTTGTGCCACATTCGTTCCGATAAGTTATACATCAGTCTGGCGGGCGAACAGCCCAGATCTTTATATTTAATCGCAATAACTCCGTCATTTTACTCAAGGGGATGAACTTTGACCAGTAAACTCTGCCTGAGTTATTGCCTGAAAAATCTCGTCAGCGCGGACGGTTGTACTCCATTGTTACGCCGGTGCTAACGTCGACTGGCGAACGACCAGGCTGGCTTCCAGTAACCGGGAGCCGCCATTGATTCGTTCTCCTTTGATGATTTCAATTAATAACGTCGCCGCTTCGCAGCCGATCTGAAAACGGGGCTGAGAAATGGTAGTCAGTGGCGGATGACTGTACCGGGCTATATCAATATCATCAAAACCGATAACAGATAATTGCTGCGGTATTCGGATACCCAGTAATGAAGCCTGATGCATAACACCCAGTGCCATCAGATCGTTATGACAAAATACAGCATCAGGGGGATCCGGTAATCGCATCAGCCGGGATAGGGCGTCTCTGCCCGAGTCAAAGCTGAAATCACCACGGGCCAGATAATGGGGATTAATGTCAATATTGTGACGTCTCAGGGCCTGAATATAGCCTTGCTTACGATACTGGCAGTGAGAGATCGACTCGGGACCTGTCACACAGGCGATCTTTTTAACCCCCGTGTTTAACAGATAGCTGACGGCATTGAAGGCCGAAGTCAGGTTATCGATATGTACGGTCGGGTAGTCCAGATCGGCAGAAAATTCGTTAGCCATCACCAGTGGGGGTAATTGATCACGATGGACCAGTTCGTGTAATGGAGGGACCTGAGAACCCAGCAGCAGTAACCCGTCTATCTGCCGCGTCAGTATTTGTTCCAGAAAACCCACTTCCTGTAAATTCTGATGGGCACAGTCACCGATTAACACCAGATACCCCTCAGCCGCTGCAGTGATCTCGATACCGCGGATCATTTCATAGAAAAACGGGTCACATATATCAGGAACGAGAATTAACAGCGTCCGGGAGTCATTTCTTTTTTGTTGCCTGGGAAGCAGGGCAGACGAATAGCCCAGTCCGGCCATCGCCTGTATCACTTTCTGACGTGCTGAAACCGACACTTTTTCCGGAGAGGCCAGGGCACGTGAAACAGTGGCTGTTGAAACACCGGCTCTTTCGGCAACATCTTTCATGGTGGCACGAGTCGGTGGTGGATTCTGTTTCAAAGCATAAACTCCCGGCAGTCAGTTAGTCATCAGATAAGGCGGTACACAACACCGCAGCTACGGCTATTGTTAGCAGATTATCTGCCGCCTCCGTTACCAGATTTGCAATAAATCACTCAGTCAGTGATGTATTTTCGTACTGTATCGCACATTGATAATGACCGTCAGTTTTCTGTCGGGTCGATATCCAGGGTCCATTTCATTTTCCGTAATGCCGGTAATGCTGTCACCAGCGGCAGTGTGTGGCTCAGAATACGTTGCAGTTGTTTACGTGAGGTATGTTGTAATAATAGTTGCCAGCGCCAGCGGCCGTTTCTTTTTGACTGCAATGCCGGCACCGGCCCCATAATCCAGAAATGATCATCTTTTAGCGGACTGGCCTCCAGCAGATTACGCAACTGCAGCAGAAACTGTTCTGCCTGCTGGTTATCCGCGTCATCAGCACGAAACAGGGCGTGGCTGGAGTAGGGCGGCAGGCTGACCAGCTTTCTTTCCTGCAATGTCTGGCGGGCAAAGGAGAAATATCCCTCATATAACAGGGTATGTAATAGCGGGTGTTCCGGGTGGTGGGTCTGTAATACAACCTCACCTTGTTTCCCTGCCCGTCCTGCCCTGCCTGCAACCTGGGTATACAACTGGGCAAAACGCTCTGCGGCCCGGAAATCGGCAGAAAACAGTGCACCGTCTGCATCGAGCAGGGCAACCAGAGTGACATCCGGAAAATGGTGACCTTTGGCCAGCATTTGTGTTCCTGCAAGAATACGGGCCCCTCCCCGATGAATATCGTCCAGATGTTGTTCCAGTGTGCCTTTACGGCTGGTGGTATCACGGTCTACCCGGGTGACCGGTATCCCGGGAAATAATGTTTTTAGCTGTTCTTCCAGCTGTTCTGTCCCCATCCCCACCGGCATCAGATGTGTTGAACCACACTGAGGGCACTGGTAAGGCAGGGGCCGCTGGCTGTCACAGTGATGACAGCGCAGCAAACGTTGTTGCTGATGGAAGGTATAGTAATGCTCACAGCGCTGGCACTCGGCCAGCCATCCGCAGTCATGACAAAGTAAGGCCGGCGCATAACCCCGTCGGTTGAGGAACAGCAGCACCTGATTATCAGCCTGAAGATGCTGACGCATTTTATTGATCAATACCGGGGAAAGTCCTGACTGTAAACATACACCCTTTAAGTCGATAAGCTGCTGCAGCGCAGGGCGCGCATTACCGGCACGTTTTGTCAGCGTTAACTGGCGATACTTTCCGGTGTCGACATTATGCAGTGTTTCCAGCGCCGGGGTCGCTGAACCGAGGACAACCGGTATATTTTCCTGATGTGCGCGGAAGACCGCTAAGTCCCTGGCATGGTAGCGCCATCCTTCCTGTTGCTTATAAGAGCTGTCATGCTCTTCATCAATAATGATGACCCCTGGTCTGGCCAGCGGAGTAAACAGTGCCGAGCGGGTACCGATAATAATTGCCGACTCCCCCCGGCCAGCCCGCAGCCAGACATTTAACCGCTCGCTGTCATTCAGCGCAGAATGAAGTACATCGACAGGGGCATGAAAACGTTCACGGAACCGGGCGATAGTCTGGGGTGTCAGGCCGATTTCGGGAACCAGCACTAAGGCCTGTTTACCTTCGGCCAGAATATTTTCCAGCACACTGAGGTAAACTTCGGTTTTTCCTGAGCCGGTAATACCCGCCAGCAACCAGGCCGCATATTGGTTATCCAGGCTGCGGATCGCGCCGACAGCCGTTGCCTGTTCGGTGTTTAACCTCAGGCGTTCACCCTTTACCCGATAGTCTTTACGCCAGTCTGTGAGTTGCGGAGGGATTTCGCTCAGTTCACACAGGCCTTTTTTACGTAAGGCTTGCAATACCGCATCACTCAGATCGTGCTGACTGAGCTCATGGCGCTGCAAAGGAGCACTACGCAGAGCAGAAAGGGCCTGTTGTTGTTTTACTGCCCGTTTCAGGCTTTCCGGGGCGGTGATTTTTCCTTGTTCGGTCAGTGACCATTGCCAGCCTGAAGGGGGAACGGCCGGGCGACCCTGACGGAGTAATACCGGTAATGCATGGAAGAGAACCTCGCCGACCGGATAGTGGTAATACCCCGTGGCCCAGTTCAGCAGTTTCCATAATGATTCCGTAAATATATTTTGCGGATCAATCACTGCATCAATCGTTTTCAGCTGTGCTTCAGGCAGCTCACTCTGGGCGGTTACCGCATACACAATCCCCGTCATTTTCCGGTGACCAAATGTCACACTGACTCTGCTGCCTGTTACCGGCACCGGGCCTGCCGGTGCAAGATAATCAAACAGACGAGGCAGAGGGACAGGAAGTGCGACCTTAATGACAGGCATTCAGTAGGCTCCGGCGAATCAAAATTGTAGTGTACACGGTGAATCCTGTCGCTGGCATGGTTAATTTATTTGCATCATATCAATGAGGTTCTGTATAATATAGCGCCGCTGTTGCTTGTAACGGCAGCAGTGCATCAAAAAAACATTCTTTTTTAACCGCGTGTGGTGCTGTGCAGGTTCGCCTGGCACGGAGAGCGACACGGCCTTCTACAGAGGTTCTCCCATGAAACAAGGTATTCACCCGGAATATAAAGCAGTCACCATTACCTGCTCTTGCGGTAACGTTATCAACACTCACTCTACCATGGGTCACGATGTGAACCTGGACGTATGTGGTAAATGCCACCCGTTCTACACTGGTAAACAGCGTGTTGTTGACACCGGTGGTCGTGTTGAACGTTTCAACAAACGTTTCAGCATCCCGGGTTCAAAATAAGTTTCTGACAGACGAGTCTGCGGATTCGGATGTAAAAAACCCGGCATTGCCGGGTTTTTTTTACCTTTTTTTACTCAGCAAAGAGTAAAACGCAGAAATTTCCCGCGATCAATATTCCCATTTATCCGGGTCAATGCCCATTTCACGCATGATGACTTTCGCTTCTTCCGGAATCTCGTCGCCACGCTCTTTCCGCAGATCATTATCATCCGGTAACGGTTGTCCGGTAAATGCATGCAAAAATGCCTCACACAGCAATTCACTGTTGGTGGCATGGCGCAGGTTGTTTACCTGGCGGCGAGTCCGCTCATCAGTCAGAATTTTAAGTACTTTCAGAGGGATAGAGACGGTAATTTTCTTTACCTGCTCACTTTTTTTGCCATGCTCAGCATAAGGGCTGATATATTCGGCATTCCATTCAGCCATGGGGTACCTTAATTAATAAAAAGTTAACTTGCCGGGTTCAGCTAATTATGCCAGATATCTGCATTATAGTTTTGCCTCAACAGGTAAATGGTTAACTGTCATAGTAGCAATTATGGCGATATCTGACTTTACCGGCTAATTTTAGCGTTTCTTGCTCTATTGCTCAATCTGTACTCACAGACATTTAGATGTCTAGATGTGTTGACGTCCAATGCATGGGTGTTATTCTGTACGCCTTTCCCCTTTTCAGTGAAAAATACGCCATGACACATAAGCAAGCGACCATCGCAGTCCGTAGCGGTTTGAATGATGACGAGCAATATGGCTGCGTAGTGCCGCCAATTCATCTTTCCAGTACCTATAATTTTGTGGATTTTAATCAGCCAAGAGCCCACGATTATTCACGCCGCGGAAATCCGACCCGTGATGTGGTACAGCAGGCGCTGGCAAAACTGGAAGGCGGCGCCGGGGCGGTGTTAACCAATACCGGAATGTCGGCGATCCTGCTGGTGACCACAGTTTTTCTGAAACCGGGAGATTTACTGGTCGCTCCTCACGATTGCTATGGTGGCAGCTATCGGTTATTCGATAGCCTGAGTAAGCGCGGTGCTTTCAGGGTTAAATTTGTCGATCAGGGGGATCCTCAGGCACTGGCGGAAGCAATGGCTGAAGGCCCGAAACTGGTACTGGTAGAAAGTCCGAGTAATCCGCTGTTACGGGTAGTGGATATTGAAGCTATTTGCCGGGCGGCCAAAGCAGCCGGAGCGGTCTCGGTAGTTGACAATACTTTCCTCAGCCCGGTATTACAGAATCCGCTATCACTGGGGGCCGATCTGGTGGTGCATTCCTGCACCAAATACCTGAACGGACACTCTGATGTGGTCGCGGGCACCGTGATTGCAAAAGACCCTGAACGGGTCACTGAACTGGCGTGGTGGGCGAACAATATTGGTGTGACCGGCGCTGCATTTGACAGTTATCTGTTGTTACGCGGATTACGTACCCTCGGGCCGAGGATGGCGGCTGCCCAGCGTAATGCACAGGCGATTGTTGATGCGCTGAAGAAACAACCGCTGGTGAAAAAACTGTATCATCCTTCGCTGCCTGACAACCCGGGCCATGAATTTGCCCGGCGTCAACAGAGGGGTTTTGGCGCTATGCTAAGCTTCGAACTCGATGGCGACGAACAGACCGTGAGAACCTTTCTGAAATCACTCTCCTTGTTTACACTGGCGGAGTCACTGGGTGGTGTGGAAAGCCTTATTTCTCACGCTGCAACCATGACCCATGCCGGTATGTCATCTGAGGCGCGGGCTGCGGCAGGTATTTCTGATACTTTATTGCGGGTATCTGTCGGTATCGAAGACCATGAAGATTTAGTTGCTGACCTGGAAAATGCATTTCGGGTGGCAGCAAAGGGGTAAGCATGACAATTTCATCAGACTGTGTGGCGTCCGGAATGAGACAACTGCATAAATTCGGGGGCAGCAGCCTGGCTGACGCAAAATGTTATCAGCGGGTCGCCGGGATTATGGCGGAGTATAGCCACCCCGGCGACCTGATGGTGGTGTCTGCCGCAGGAAGTACCACCAATCAACTGATTAGCTGGCTGAAACTCAGTAACACAGACCGCCTGTCTGCGCATCAGGTTCAGCAAAATTTACGTCGTTTTCAGACCGGACTGATGAGCAGCGTTCTGCCGGCCGAACAGGCAGACCCCTTGATTCAGACGTTTATTCATGACCTTGAACGTCTGGCAGTCCTGCTGGACAGCCCCGTCACCGATGCTGTCTATGCTGAAGTCGTGGGACATGGTGAAATCTGGTCAGCACGTTTAATGGCGGCGTTGTTATCACAGCAGGATATGAATACTCGCTGGCTGGATGCCCGGCAATTTTTATATGCAGAGCGTTCAGCCCAGCCGGAAGTGAATGAGACGGAATCCCGTCAGCGGTTGCAGCAGCTGCTGGCGGAATGCGCAGGTCAGCGGGTAGTGATCACCGGTTTTATTGCGCGTAACCAGGCAGGAGAAACTGTATTGCTGGGGCGTAACGGTTCTGACTATTCTGCTACCCAGATTGGCGCCCTGGCCGGGGCAGGGCGGGTGACTATCTGGAGTGATGTTGCCGGGGTGTACAGTGCTGACCCGCGGAAAGTCTCTGATGCCTGCCTGTTACCTTTGCTGAGACTGGATGAAGCCAGTGAGCTCGCCAGGCTGGCGGCGCCTGTATTGCATACCCGTACTCTGCAACCGGTTTCTGCCAGTGATATTGATCTGCAGTTACGTTGCAGTTATCAGCCTGAGCAGGGATCGACGCGTATTGAGCGGGTACTTGCTTCCGGCACCGGTGCCCGTATTGTTACCAGCCATGATGATGTGTGTCTGATTGAAATTGAAATCGCGAAGCAGCATGACTTTGCTGCCCTGAAAAAAGAGGCTGAACTGCTGCTGGCCCGTGCTCAGCTGCGCCCTCTTGCCAGCGGAACGCATCCGGATCGCTACCTGCTACAACTCTGCTATACCTCGGAAGTGGTGGACAGTGCACTGGCTTTGCTGCAGAGCAGCGGCCTGCCGGTAAATGTCCGTTTACGTAACGGGCTGGCACTGGTCGCTATGGTCGGGGCCGGTGTCGTCCGCAATCCGTTACATGCCCACCGTTTCTGGCAGCAAATCAAGGACCAGCCGGTCGAGTTTGTCTGGCAGTCAGAGCAAAATATCAGCCTGGTTGCGGTATTGCGTTGCGGGCCGACACAGCACCTGATACAGGGGCTCCATCAGTCGCTGTTCGGCGCGGAGAAACGTATCGGGCTGGTTCTGTTTGGTAAAGGGAATATAGGTTCACGCTGGCTGGAATTATTTGCCCGTGAACAGGAAAACCTGTCCGGACGAACCGGCTTTGAGTTTGTGCTGGCCGGTGTGGCCGACAGCCGGAAAAGCCTGCTGAATTATGAAGGGCTGGATGCCAGCCGTACCCTGGCTTTTTTTGAGGATGAATCAGAGCTTCGTGATGAAGAGTCACTATTCTTATGGATGCGGGACCATCCTTTTGATGACCTTGTCGTACTGGATGTTACCGCCGACAGCCGTATTGCTGAGCAGTATCTGGATTTCGCCAGTTACGGCTTTCATGTGATTAGTGCTAACAAAGTGGCCGGTTCATCAGACAGTACTCACTGGCGCCAAATTCGCGATGCCTTCAAACGGACAGGGCGTCACTGGTTATACAATGCTACTGTCGGCGCAGGGTTACCGATTAACTATGCCGTACGTGATCTGCGGGATAGCGGTGACTCAATATTGTCCCTCAGTGGTATTTTTTCCGGCACCTTATCGTGGTTATTCCTGCAATATGACGGAACGGTACCTTTTACCGAGCTGGTCGACCAGGCCTGGCAGCAGGGGCTGACAGAGCCTGATCCGCGGGTAGACCTCTCAGGGCAGGATGTTATGCGCAAGCTGGTGATCCTTGCCCGTGAAGCTGGTTATGATATTGAGCCGCATCAGGTCAGGGTAGAATCCCTGGTACCGGAGCATTGCGCTGAAGCATCGGTTGATCATTTCTTTGAAAATGCGGATGAACTGGATGAGCAAATGCTGCAACGCTATGAGGCAGCGGCTGAGATGGGTCTGGTACTGCGTTATGTCGCACGGTTTGATGCCAGCGGTAAAGCCAGAGTCGGAGTTGAAGCCGTCAGGTCTGATCACCCGCTCGCGGCCTTACTACCCTGTGATAATGTGTTTGCGATTGAAAGTCGCTGGTACCGGGATAATCCGTTGATTATCCGCGGCCCGGGTGCCGGACGTGATGTCACCGCAGGGGCGATCCAGTCGGATATCAACCGGCTGGCCCAGTTACTCTGATCTGTGTCGGGCAGAGTGATTCTCTGCCCTTATTTTTTCCTGCTGCCAGAGGTCTTGCTGGCCTGTATCACGCCCCCCCACCTGCACCCTGTATGAATTTCCGTCAGCATAACATGCTGATAATTCAGTTGACCCTGCTGTCTGAATTCGTCAACTTAAGCATCCAGACGTCTAAACGTTTAGATGTTCAAATTTGACAGCAGCGGTGATTGAAGAGGTGACAGGATGAGTTTCTTTCATGCCAATCAGCACGAGGCGCTTAATCAAAGTCTTGCTGAATTAAACGGACGCATTAATGTCTCTTTTGAGTTTTTTCCTCCACGAAGCCGGGAAATGGAAGATATTCTGTGGCGCTCTATTGAGCGTCTGCGTAACCTGAATCCCGCTTTTGTCTCCGTAACCTATGGTGCGAATTCCGGAGAGCGTGCGCGAACCCACAGTGTTATTAAAGGGATAAAAGAGCGTACCGGACTGGAAGCCGCACCTCACCTGACGTGTATCGATACTGATAGCCATGAACTACGGAAAATTGCGCAGGATTACTGGGATAATGGTATCCGCCATATTGTGGCGTTACGCGGGGATTTGCCTTGTGCCGGCCAGAAACCCGCCATGTATGCTGCCGATCTGGTCGCACTGCTGAAAGATGTCGGTGACTTTGATATTTCGGTGGCTGCTTATCCTGAAGTCCACCCTGAATCAAAAAGCGCCCAGGCCGACTTACTCAGCCTGAAACGTAAAGTCGATGCCGGGGCTGACCGGGCCATCACCCAGTTTTTTTTCGATGTGGAAAGTTATCTGCGTTTCCGTGACCGTTGTGCGGCTGCAGGCATTGACGTGGAAATTGTTCCCGGGATCTTACCGGTCAGTAATTTTAAACAGCTGCAGCGCTTTGCCACCCTCACCAATATCCGTGTACCGCACTGGATGAGCAGAATGTTTGACGGGCTTGATGACGATGCTGAAACTCGTAAGCTGGTCGGAGCGAACATTGCGATGGACATGGTAAAAATTCTCTCCCATGAGGGAGTGAAAGATTTCCATTTTTATACACTGAACCGTGCGGAAATGAGTTATGCCATTTGCCATACGCTGGGCGTACGGCCGCAAATGACGCACCAGTGAGGGGATCTATCCGGCAGGGCAACGCGGGCACCCTTGCCGGGTTATTATCTGAAAGCCTGTGGGTTATATCAGCCAGTATTACGCATTCCTGCCGCAATCCCGGCAATTGTCACCATCAGGGCCTGTTCAACCGACGGATCCGCCGGTTCGCCTGCGGCTTCTGCGGCCCGTGAACGGTGCAGTAATTCTGCCTGCAATACATTCAGGGGATCCGTATACACGTTACGTAACGCAATCGATTCTGCAATCCATGGCTGATCTGCCATCAGATGTGCATCGTTGGAGATAGTCAGTACCGTTTTAATATCTTTCTCCAGTTGCTCACGCAGCTGTTTACCCAGTGGCCAGAGTGACGGGTCAACCAGTCGCTGATCATAATATTCAGCCAGCCATAAATCAGCTTTGGCAAACACCATCTCCAGCATACCGATGCGGGTTGAGAAAAACGGCCAGTCACGGCACATAGCTTCCAGCGCATTTTGCTGACCTTTGGCCATGGCGTTTTGCAGGGCGGCACCTGCTCCCAGCCATGCCGGCAGCATCAGGCGGTTTTGCGTCCATGCGAAAATCCACGGGATCGCCCGTAATGATTCAACACCACCGGTCGGACGGCGTTTCGCGGGCCGGGAACCCAGAGGCAATTTACCCAGTTCCTGCTCCGGGGTTGCTGCACGAAAATAGGCAACGAAGCCCGGGTGTTCCCTGACATAATCACGATACATTGCACAGGAATCTTCTGACAGCTGATCCATAATGTTCTGCCATTCCGGTTTCGGTTCCGGCGGAGGCAGCAGGTTGGCTTCCAGAATGGCTCCGGTGTACAGAGACAGGCTGGCAATAGTGACCTCCGGCAATCCGAATTTGAAACGGATCATTTCCCCCTGTTCAGTCACGCGCAGGCCACCTTTCAGGCTGCCCGGAGGTTGTGATAGTAAAGCTGCCTGGGCAGGCGCCCCGCCCCGGCCGATAGAACCACCGCGGCCATGGAACAGGGTTAAGGCTATACCGGCTTTTTCGCAGGTTTTAATCAGCGCATCCTGTGCCTGATACTGCGCCCAGCTGGCGGCCATTACCCCGGCATCTTTGGCAGAATCAGAATAACCAATCATCACCATCTGTTTGCCCTGGATAAATCCGCGATACCAGTCGATGTTTAGCAGCTGAGTCATTACATCATTGGCATTATTCAGGTCATCAAGGGTTTCGAAAAGTGGTGCCACCGGCAGTGCGTAGCGGATACCGGCTTCCTTCAGCAGCAGGTGAACCGCCAGAACATCGGAAGGTGTTTTAGCCATCGAAATGACGTAAGCAGCAATCGAACCCTGTGGAACCTCAGCAGCTACACGACAGGTTTCCAGAACCTCGCGGGTCTCCTCGCTGGCTTCCCATTGCTGCGGCAACAGTGGACGTTTGGAGTTGAGTTCGCGGATAAGGAAAGCCTGTTTATCTGTTTCTGACCAGCTTTCGTAATCACCTAATCCCAGATAGCGGGTAATCTCTGCCAGTGCTTCCGTATGGCGGGTGCTTTCCTGACGCAAATCAATACGTACCAGTGGTACGCCGAAACACTTAATCCGGCGCAGTGTATCCAGTAACTGACCATTAGCGATAATTCCCATACCGCATTGTTGTAAGGACTGATAAATAGCGAATAACGGGTCCCACAGTTGATCGTTGGTCACCAGTAAATCTGTCGGGCGGCCCGGATAATCACCTTTCAGACGGCGTTCCAGGTAAGCCTGGGTATTGATCAGCTGGCTGCGGATACGTTTCAGAATCACCCGGTAAGGTTCCAGTGCTTGCGGATCGCCACACAACGTTCTGACCTCATCACTACAGACTGACATGGATAGCTCGGAAATCAGCACTCCGATATCACGTAAGAACATATCTGCGGCTTTCCAGCGGCTTAGCTGAATAACATGTCGGGTGACCGGGGCGGTAACATTCGGGTTGCCATCACGATCCCCTCCCATCCATGAAGTAAACGTTACCGGGACAAAATCGACCGGCAATCGAATGCCAAAGGTTTCCTCTGCCTGCTCATTCAGCTCACGCAGAAATGCCGGAACGCCGTCCCACAGGCTGTTCTCTACGACGGCAAACCCCCATTTTGCCTCATCTACCGGTGTCGGACGCACTTTACGTATTTCGTCCGTATGCCAGGCCTGGGCGACTAACTGGCGTAAGCGACGCATAATGCTGTTACGTTCATGATCCGTCAGATCGGCATGATCCAGTTGTTGCAGGCAGCTGTTCACTTCAACCAGTTTATGGATCAAGGTACGGCGGGTAATTTCGGTCGGATGCGCGGTCAGGACCAGTTCGATAGATAACGATTCAATAGCCTGCAGGATGTCAGATTCTGATAATTTTTTTTGCTGTTTTAGCCGTTCAAAAGCCTGTTTCAGCAGTTCCGGGTTATTAGCCCCCTGGGACTGGTGGGAAATCGTCTGATATTGCTCGGCGACATTGGTCAGATTCAGAAACTGGCTGAACGCTCTGGCGACGGGTAATAATTCATCATTAGATAAGTTTTGCAGGGTCGAAAGCAACGCCTGACGATCGGAATCATGTCCGGCACGGGATGACTTGGAAAGCTTACGTATCCTTTCCACCTTGTCGAGAATATTTGCCCCTGACGCATCCTTCACTGTATCCCCGAGCAGTTTACCCAGCATACTGACGTTACTTCGCATTGCAGAATATTGTTCGTTCATGTGGCCCTGACACCCTATGCTATTTATGTGAGTTTGTTACCCGTCCTGCATAACCCTGTCTTTTATCTAGCCATGTAACGTACGATTCGTCAAATGACTTGATCGTGATCACATACATCCCAACTTATTGAATTTAATAAAATTTGAAAAACAGGCTATTTAATAAGTTATTCTTATAAAAAGGGAAATATCACCGGGCAGTGAATAATAACTGCCCGGCGGAAAGGTCACTGGCAAAAATGATGAACGACACGTTCGATTAACTGACGGGTAGGGTTGATAAATGCTGTGTCGAGATATTCATCTGGCTGATGGGCCTGCTCAATAGAACCGGGCCCCAGTACCAGGGTAGGGCATAGCTGTTGGATAAAAGGGGCTTCGGTACAATAGTTAACAATTTCTGTGTCGGTCCCCAGCAGTTTTTCAATGACCGCGACCAGTCCGTGATGACGGGGACATTCATAGCCCGGAATGGGCGGATGCAGATCACTGATTGTCAGCCGGCCCGGCCAGCGCTCACTGACCGGTGCCAGACTTTCCAGCAGTAATTCATGTAAATCAGGCAGTGCCATGCCGGGCAATGGGCGCAGGTCCATATGCAGTTCGCAACAGGCACAGATCCGGTTCGGAGAATCTCCGCCATGAATTGCTCCGAAGTTCATGGTCGGATAAGGAATGACAAAGCCGTCATGGTGATATTTCTCTTTCAGTGTGTTACGCAGGCCAGTCAGGTGCCCGATGGCATCATGCATCAGTTCAATCGCATTGACACCCCGCTCAGGATCACTGGAATGCCCCGATTGTCCCTGAATACGGATAGCTTTTGACAGATGCCCTTTATGCGCCCTTACCGGTTTCAGAGACGTCGGTTCACCGATAATCGCACAATCAGGTCGCAGGCTGGTGGTACGTGCGAAATAGCTGGCCCCTGCCATAGTGGTTTCTTCGTCAGCGGTAGCCAGAATATACAGCGGTTTTTTCAGCCGTGTAATATCCACATCACGCAGGGTATCGAGAATAAAAGCAAAAAATCCTTTCATATCTGCGGTACCCAGCCCGTATAGCTTATTGTCCCGCTCTGTCAGCGTAAAAGGGTCCTGTGACCAGCGCCCGTCATCAAAGGGGACAGTATCCGTGTGGCCTGCCAGCATCAGTCCGCCTGAACCCTTACCGGCACGGGCCAGCAGGTTAAATTTATTGCGTGTTTCCGGCACAGGCTGCACTTCCGTATGGAAACCCAGATCGCGAAACCACCCGGCCAGCAGATTAATCAGCGCCTCATTACTCTGATCCAGCGCGGGTTCTGTCGTACTGACCGACGGTGTGGCAATTAACTGACGATAAAGCTCAATAAAAGGCGGTAATTTTATCTTCACTGTTGACGGTCCTTGCGTTAGGATGTGTCAATATTCATGCATTAATTATGAATAAAAATACATTATGGCCTGAAGTATGTGAACTATTTTTGCTCACGAAGGCAATCCGTAAGGCGGTAGATACCGTCAGCTGAAATATAGACTTACGTATAAGGTACACAGCCTGATGCTGAACACGCTGATTGTAGGCGCCAGTGGTTATGCCGGTGTTGAACTGGTGACTTACCTGAATCGCCATCCGCATATAAACATAACCGGAATAGCCGTCTCCGCGCAAAGCCCGGATGCAGGAAAACTCTTGTCTGATCTGCATCCGCAGTTAAAAGGACAGACAGACCTGCGACTACAGCCATTGACCGATGTGGCTGAACTGGCGAACGGTACTGACGTGGTCTTTCTGGCAACGGCACATGAAGTCAGCCATGATCTGGCCCCGCAATTCCTGGCACAGGGGTGTGTGGTATTCGATTTATCAGGCGCCTGGCGGGTTAATAGTGCTGAATTTTATACCCGCTATTACGGATTCACACATCAGCACCCGGAGTTGCTGAAAAAAGCTGTCTACGGACTCGCAGAATGGCAGCAGGATAATCTCCGCCAGGCCGGGTTAATTGCGGTACCCGGCTGCTACCCGACAGCAGCTCAGCTGGCCATTAAACCCTTACTGGATGCCGGTTTGCTTAATACCGCACACTGGCCAGTGATTAATGCTACCAGCGGGGTCAGCGGGGCCGGACGTAAAGCTTCCCTGAACACCAGTGTGTGTGAAGTCAGTTTACAGCCCTACGGCCTGTTTACTCACCGCCATCAGCCGGAAATTGCCGAACATTTAGGGATTCCGGTGATCTTTACTCCTCAGTTGGGGAATTTCCCGCGGGGTATTCTGGCCACCATTACCTGCCGGTTAACTGCAGGTATCACTGCACAGGATGTGGCAAAAGCATTCCATGATGCCTATGACGATAAACCGCTGGTACGTTTGTACGACACTGGCGTCCCGGCCCTGAAGTCCGTCGTAGGCCTGCCATTCTGTGATATTGGTTTCGCCGTTCAGGGTGAGCACCTGATTATCGTCAGCGCGGAAGATAACCTGCTTAAAGGGGCCTCTTCTCAGGCTGTGCAATGCATGAATATACGTTTCGGCTACCCTGAAACACTTTCTCTGCTTTAAGGATGAACATCATCATGACAAAGCCATTGATCATTAAACTGGGGGGTGTTTTGCTGGATAGCGAAGAAGCCCTGGACCGTTTATTTGACGCATTACTCGCTTACCGTAATAGTCACCAGCGCCCGCTGCTTATTGTTCATGGCGGGGGATGCCTGGTCGATGAACTGATGAAAAAACTGGCGCTGCCGGTCAGTAAAAAAAATGGTTTGCGGGTCACTCCGGCAGATCAGATCGATATTATTACCGGAGCCCTGGCGGGCACAGCGAATAAAACATTGCTGGCCCGGGCTAAAAAATATGGCATCAACGCGGTTGGCCTGTCACTGGGTGATGGCGGTATTGTGAATGTTGCACAATTTGATGATGAACTGGGGCATGTCGGGCAGGCAAGCCCGGGAAACCCTGCTCTGGTGACGACGTTACTGGATGCCGGTTATTTACCGGTGATCAGCTCTATTGGGATCACCGATGAAGGGTTATTAATGAATGTGAACGCTGACCAGGCGGCAACAGCACTGGCTGCAACCCTGGGCGCAGATCTGGTATTACTGTCTGATGTCAGCGGTATTCTGGATGGTAAAGGACAGCGGATTGCCGAAATGACGGCTCAGCATGCGGAAACGCTCATCGGCAGGGGAATCATCACCGATGGCATGATCGTTAAAGTTCATGCTGCGCTGGATGCTGCGAAAACTCTCGGACGACCGGTAGATATTGCCAGCTGGCGTAATGCAGAGCAGCTCCCTGACTTATTTAACGGTGTACCAATCGGTACCCGGATTCTGGCTTAACGACAAAGACTGATTCAAGGATTATAAGATGCAAACTCAAGGCATAAAAAAAATCGTATTGGCGTATTCCGGCGGGCTTGATACCTCTGCGATTATTCCATGGCTGAAAGAGAACTATGGTTGTGAAGTGGTTGCCTTTGTTGCCAATGTCGGCCAGGACCCTGCCGATCTGGCCGGGGTGGAAGAAAAGGCCCTGCAGTCGGGTGCATCTGAATGCCATGTAGTCGATCTGCGTGAAGAATTTATCAGCGACTATGTTTATCCTGTGCTGCAAACTGGCGCGCTGTATGAAGGGACCTATTTGCTGGGTACCTCAATGGCCCGGCCGATCATTGCCAGGGCTCAGGTTGAACTGGCACTGAAAGTGGGCGCTGATGCATTGTGTCATGGTGCCACCGGTAAAGGTAACGATCAGGTACGTTTTGAAAGCACTTACACTGCCCTGGCACCGCAGCTTAAAGTGGTTGCTCCGTGGCGTGAGTGGGATCTGCGTTCCCGTGAAGCACTGCTTGACTACCTGAAAGAACGTAATATTCCGACGACAGCCACTCTCGAAAAAATTTACAGTCGTGATGAAAATGCATGGCATATTTCAACCGAAGGTGGTGTGCTGGAAAGTCCGTGGAATGCACCAAATAAAGATTGCTGGGTCTGGACTGTTGATCCGCAGGACGCGCCAGATCAGCCGGAAGAAGTCTCGGTGACTGTCGAGAAAGGGCGTATTGTTGCTGTTAACGGTGAGGCACTTTCCCCGTTCGGCTGCCTGGATGTTCTGAACGCGCTGGGCGCAAAACATGGCGTCGGACGTATCGATATTGTTGAGAACCGTCTGGTCGGTATGAAATCCCGTGGTTGTTATGAAACACCGGGCGGGACGATTATGGTGAATGCTCTGCGTGCTGTTGAGCAGCTGGTACTGGATCGTGACAGCTATAAATGGCGTGAGCAGCTGGGCCTGGAAATGTCGTATGTCGTGTATGACGGACGCTGGTTTACCCCGGTCCGTAAATCCTTACAGGCATCTTCTGAGTCACTGGCAGAAACCGTGAATGGTGAGGTTGTACTGCAGTTGTATAAAGGTCAGGTGACTGCTATCCGTAAAAAATCGCAGAACAGCCTGTACTCAGAAGAATTCGCTACCTTTGGCGAAGACGAAGTTTATGACCATAGCCATGCGGGTGGTTTTATCCGTCTGTACTCACTGTCATCACGTATCCGTGCACTGAAAGAGCAGAAGTAACCTTCCGTCTCATTCAGCCGTAATACCGGACCAGGGCGGCGGCTATGCCGCCTTGTTTTTAAGAATAACCGATTATAGGAAGTATCAGTATGGCACTGTGGGGCGGACGTTTTACTCAGGCAGCAGACCAGCGATTTAAACAATTTAATGATTCACTGCGTTTTGATTACCGGCTTGCGGAACAGGATATTACCGGCTCCGTTGCCTGGTCTAAAGCGCTGGTTACCGTGGGCGTACTGAGCCAGGAAGAACAACAACAACTGGAACAGGCTCTGCAGGCTCTGCTGAATGATGTCCGGGCGAACCCTGAGCAGATTCTGCAAAGTGATGCTGAAGATATCCATAGCTGGGTTGAAGGACAGCTGATTGATAAGGTGGGTGCGCTGGGTAAAAAACTGCACACCGGCCGTAGCCGTAATGACCAGGTTGCTACAGATCTTAAATTATGGTGTAAAACGATGATCACTGAGCTGCTGGCGGCAACCCGTCAGCTTCAGCAGGATCTGGTTGCCACCGCCGAAGTTAACCAGGATGCCGTTATGCCGGGTTATACCCACCTGCAGCGTGCACAACCGGTAACTTTTGCGCACTGGTGTCTGGCATATACAGAAATGCTGGCCCGTGATGAAAGCCGTCTGCAGGATGCGCTGAAGCGTCTTGATGTCAGTCCGCTGGGCTGCGGGGCCCTTGCCGGTACGGCATATGAAATTGACCGTGAACAGCTGGCCGGCTGGCTTGGTTTTGCCTCTGCTACCCGTAACAGTCTGGATTCGGTGTCTGACCGTGACCATGTGCTGGAACTGCTTTCCGATGCATCGATCGGCATGGTCCATTTATCGCGTTTCGCCGAAGATCTTATCTTCTTCAACTCCGGTGAAGCAGGCTTTGTCGAATTAGCGGATAAAGTCACTTCCGGTTCTTCCCTGATGCCACAGAAGAAAAACCCGGATGCACTGGAGCTTATCCGCGGTAAATGCGGTCGTGTTCAGGGCGCCTTAACCGGGATGATGATGACTCTGAAAGGATTACCGCTCGCCTACAATAAAGATATGCAGGAAGATAAAGAAGGCTTGTTCGATGCGCTCGACACCTGGCTGGACTGTCTGCATATGGCCGGGCTGGTACTGGAAGGGATTCAGGTGAAACGTCCCCGTTGCCAGGAAGCCGCTGAACAGGGATATGCTAACTCCACGGAATTAGCCGATTACCTGGTGGCAAAGGGGGTTCCTTTCCGTGAGGCACACCATATTGTCGGCGAAGCCGTTGTTGCTGCGATTGGTAAAGGGGTCGCTCTGGAAGCATTGTCGCTGGATCAACTCCGTACTTTCAGCCCGGTGATTGGTGAAGATGTGTATCCGGTATTATCGTTACAATCCTGTCTGGATAAACGTAATGCCCGTGGTGGTGTTGCTCCGGCACAGGTCGCTTTAGCTATCCATGAAGCAAAACAACGTCTTACCTGATAACAAACAGCGGACCGGGGTCCGCTGTTTTATTGTCTGCCTGGCCGGGGGTATGCCGGTCAGCTTCTCAGGAAGTACTGTTCCAGGTCATCACTGCCACCAATATGGCGACCGCCAATAAAGACCTGTGGTACCGTGGCTCTGCCAGTGATTGCCCGCAGGCTGACAGTTGTCGCATCCTGACCTAAAATGATTTCTTCATACTGAATTCCGCGCTCCTGCAGCATCTGTTTAGCCCTGGTGCAGAACTGGCAGCCTGGTTTGGTAAACAGTGAGACGGATTCCTGTAATTTTACTTCCGGGGCCAGATACCGCAGCATGGTGTCTGCATCAGAGACTTCAAACGGGTCACCGGGTTTGTTGGGTTCAACAAACATTTTCTCAACGTGACCGTTACGTACCAGCATGGAATAACGCCATGAGCGTGCACCAAAGCCAAGGTCTTCTTTCCCGACCAGCATATCCATGCCACGGGTGAAATCACCATTACCATCCGGAATAAAAGTGATATTTTCTGCATGCTGATCGGCTTTCCATGCATTCATCACGAACGCATCATTAACGGAGATACATAAAATCTCATCCACACCATGTTGCGAAAATACGCTGTACAGCTCGTTATAGCGGGGTAAATGACTCGATGAGCAGGTGGGGGTAAATGCACCGGGCAGTGAAAATACAATTACTGTTTTATCTTTAAACAAGTCAGCAGTAGTCATATCTACCCATTTATCGCCCTGACGGGTATGGAAAGTAACTTCGGGTACGGTGCGACCTTCGTAACTGTTTGACATATTGGCTCCTGTCCTACGCCATATGGCGTTAAATAAAAGATGTTTGTTATCAGTTGAGATGATTATGACGATCTCAGCTTGATAGGGCTAATCGTTGATTGCTATGCTATCTATCGTCACTAGCTATCACAGACTGAAGGAAATCAATGAATATTCGCGACCTTGAGTACCTGGTATCATTGGCAGAACATCGCCACTTTCGACGTGCGGCAGATGCCTGCCATGTCAGCCAGCCGACGCTGAGCGGGCAAATCCGTAAACTGGAAGATGAGCTGGGCGTGATGCTACTGGAACGCACCAGCCGTAAGGTATTGTTTACTCAGGCCGGTTTATTACTGGTGGACCAGGCTCGTACTGTTTTACGGGAAGTCAAAGTGCTGAAGGAAATGGCCAGCCAGCAGGGCGAAACAATGTCCGGGCCATTACATATCGGTTTGATCCCTACCGTCAGCCCCTATTTACTGCCACAAATTGTGCCTATGCTGCATAAAACATTTCCCCGGCTGGAAATGTATCTGCATGAAGCACAGACTCAGCAATTGCTGGCTCAGCTGGATAACGGACAACTGGATTGCGCAATTATGGCTCTGGTTAAAGAGACAGAAGCCTTTATTGAAGTGCCGTTGTTTGATGAACCGATGAAACTGGCGGTATATTCCGATCATCCCTGGCATAACCGTGAGCGGGTACCCATGTCTGACCTGGCCGGTGAAAAGTTACTGATGTTGCAGGACGGACATTGTTTGCGCGACCATGCACTGGGCTTCTGCTTCTCTGCCGGAGCCGACGAAGATACCCATTTCCGCGCGACCAGTCTGGAAACGCTGCGAAATATGGTTGCTGCCGGAAGCGGAATCACTCTGATGCCTTCGCTGGCAGTGCCTGCTGAACGTGAACGGGATGGTGTTTGTTATATTACCTGCGATAAACCAGTACCACAGCGAACGATTGCACTGGTTTACCGTCCGGGTTCTCCTCTGCGCAGCCGCTACGAGCAGCTGGCAGAAACCATCAGTGCGCATATGGTTGCGTCAGGACAGATCTCAAAATAAACGGTTAAGGCCATTTAATGCCGCGACACGATAGGCCTCGGCCATAGTCGGATAGTTAAAGGTGGTATTTACAAAGTACTCAATAGTATTACCACCGTTCTTTTGCTCCATAATGGCCTGCCCGATATGGATAATTTCTGCCGCCCGTTCTCCGAAGCAATGAATACCCAGAATCTCTTTGGTATCCCGGTGGAATAAAATTTTCAGGCTGCCAATATTCATCCCGACGATTTGGGCACGGGCGAGGTGTTTAAATTGTGCCCGTCCTACTTCATAAGGGACTTTCATTGCTGTCAGTTGCTGCTCGGTTTTGCCGACGGAGCTGATTTCCGGAATGGTATAAATACCGGTCGGAATATCCTCAACCAGATGGGCGGTCGCTTCACCTTTAATCATCGCCAGTGCGGCAATACGGCCCTGGTCGTAAGCGGCGGAGGCCAGGCTGGGGTAGCCGATAACATCACCCACCGCAAAAATATGAGGCTGTGCGGTCTGGTACATATTATTAACTTTAAGCAGACCGCGGCTGTCGGCTTCCAGCCCGGCATTCTCCAGCGACAGTGAATCCGTATTTCCGGTACGGCCATTAGCATACAGCAGACAGTCTGCTTTCACTTTTTTACCGGATTTTAAATGGACGATGACGCCGTCGTCATTTCCTTCCACTTCTTCAAACTCTTCGTTATGGCGGATAACCACACCACTATTCCAGAAGTGATAAGAAAGAGAGTCTGACATCTCCTGATCGAGGAACGCCAGCAGACGGTCACGGGTATTGATCAGGTCGACCTTTACGCCCAGTCCGCGGAAGACAGAAGCATATTCACAGCCAATCACACCGGCACCATAAATAATGACGTGTGAAGGTTCGTGGCGTAAATCGAGGATCGAGTCGGAGTCATAAATACGGGGATGTGAAAAATCAACGTTGTCAGGATGATAAGGGCGTGAACCGCAGGCAATAACAAATTTACCGGCTGTCAGCCTCTCACGTGTACCGTCAGGCAATACAACTTCAATGGTATGAGCATCGACGAAGTTCGCATCACCCTGAAATATTTCACAGTGATTGCGTTCGTAAAAACCCTGGCGCATGGTTGTTTGCTGCTGAATAACATTTTCTGTATGTTTCAGAATGTCTGAAAATGAAGAACGTAACAGGCGTGAATGATCGCTGTATAACGGGTTTTGATTAAATTCGATGATTCGGCTGACAGCGTGTCGCAAAGCCTTTGACGGAATCGTTCCCCAATGGGTACAGCCGCCACCGATATTATGATAACGCTCAATAACCGCTACATGAGCTCCCTGTTTCACCAGCCCCATAGCAGCACCTTCACCGCCGGGACCGGAACCAATGACAATGGCATCGTAATCGTAAGACTTTTGCATACCCGTACGCCCTATTTTCATAAACATTTTAACAACCTAAATATAACATTTTAGTCATTCTGTCTGAACGCTAATCGTGTTATTTCTTGTTTCCGTGTTTAATGAACAGGTTAACAGGCGTTCACAAAGTTTGCCCCACTGTACGCTGATAATTTTGATATAGTGCCAACATAAAGTGTAAAAAGGCAGAGATGATGGGCGTCAGAGCACAACAAAAAGAACGTACAAGACGTACTCTTATTGAAGCAGCGTTCAGTCAGCTAAGTGCAGAACGCAGTTTCACCAGCCTGAGCTTACGTGAAGTTGCCCGTGAAGCAGGTATTGCACCGACTTCGTTTTACCGTCATTTCAAAGATGTGGATGAGCTTGGCCTGACTATGGTTGATGAAAGCGGGTTAATGCTGCGCCAGTTAATGCGTCAGGCGCGGCAACGAATCGCTAAAGGCGGTAGCATCATCAAAACCTCGGTCTCTACTTTTATGGAATTTATTGGTAATAACCCGAACGCCTTTCGTTTGTTACTGCGCGAACGTTCAGGGACTTCTGCTGCTTTTCGTGCCGCGGTCGCCAGAGAAATTCAGCACTTTATCGCCGAACTTGCCGACTATCTGGAATTAGAAAACCATATGCCGCGCAGTTTCACCGAAGCTCAGGCAGAAGCAATGGTCACTATTGTTTTCAGCGCAGGGGCTGAAGCGGTCGATGTAGATGCAGAACAGCGGCGAAAGCTGGAAGATCGTCTGGTACTGCAATTACGCATGATCTCTAAGGGCGCTTATTACTGGTACCGCAGGGAGCAGGAAAGGCTGGCATCAGCTACCGAACACTCAGAACATGACGTAAACAGGTAATAATATGACTGAACAAAACACGCGTGATAAAGGCACCCTGATTCTGGCCTTTATTGCCGGTCTGTCAATTAATGGTAGTTTTTCTGCTTTATTTACTGACGGCGTCCCGTTTTCCTTTTTCCCTCTCATCTCGCTGGCGCTTTCTGTGTGGTATCTGCATCAGCGCTATCTGAACAGAAGTATGCCGGAAGGCACGCCTTCGCTGTCAGGAGGATTTTTTCTGCTAGGAATACTGGTCTGCAGTGCGGTAATCCGTACCAGGTACCCGCAAATCGGTTCTGATTTTCTACCGGTACTTTTAATGGTCTGTCTGGTTTTCTGGATTTTTAGCCGTTTTCGCCGTCGCTGATTTTACTAACATTACCGCCCATAAGAAGGGCAGTAACAGTTAGCCACAGATTTATTTACGGCGCAGCAGCACACCACATTCCATATGGTGGGTGTAAGGGAATTGATCGAACAATGCCAGACGTTCTACGTGGTGCGTGGTGCTCAGTGTTTCCAGGTTTTCGCTCAGGGTCTGTGGATTACAGGAGATATACAGAATAGCCGGATAAGCCTGAACCATTTTGAGTGTCTCACTGTCCAGACCGCTGCGCGGGGGATCAACAAAAATCGTTTCACAGTCATAGTCTTTAAGCTCGATACCCTGCAAACGGTTAAAAGAACGCACCCCTTGCATGGCCTGGGTAAACTCTTCTGCCGACATCCGGATAATCTGCACATTATCAATATTATTCGCGGCAATATTGTATTGTGCAGACTCTACTGAGGGTTTGGCTATTTCGGTGGCCAGTACGCGGCGGAAATTTCTTGCCAGCGCTAACGAAAAGTTTCCGTTACCACAGTAGAGTTCCAGTAAGTCTCCTTTAGCGCCACGGGTAGCCGCCAATGCCCACTCCAGCATCTTTACATTTATTGCTGCATTAGGTTGCGTAAAGCTGTTTTCCACCTGGCGATAAATCATTTCTCTGCCGTCCACGGTCAGGACTTCATCAACATAGTCGTGATCCAGGCAAATTTTTGTCTTTGTTGCGCGGCCGATGAACTGGACGTTAAATCCCCGGGCCCGCAGACTGTCACGCAGCAGAGATATTTCTGTCTGCCATACATCATCTATTTTCCGATGGTATAAAAGAGAGATAATGATTTCCCGGCTGCAGGTCGACAAATAATCGATCTGAAACAGTTTATGGCGTAATACAGGGTTATCACGTAATGCCTCTATCATCAGTGGCATCATGGTATTAATCAGTTCACTGGCGGCAGGAAAGCTGTCTACCCGGATTCGCTGGCGGGTCTGCTGATCAAAAATAATATGGTACAGATCATCTCCCTGATGCCAGATACGAAATTCTGCACGCATACGGTAATGGCTGACAGGCGAGCGAAATACTTCGGCATCAGGTGCATTAAACGGCGCCATCATAGCGCTTAAGCGATTAACTTTTTCCGCCAGCTGGTCGTCATAGTCTTCAACGGGGAGATGTTCCGGGGTCATAATGAATCCTGGTTGTTGGGTATCAGGCGGCGATTGTAGGGATTCCGGCGCTGATGTCCAGCATCGGATCATCGGGGCGTATGACTCCTTTACCGGGCGGTTGTCGGGATAATTGTGAGCGCAGCTGATTTCCTGCGAAGCCGTCCGGCCCCGCAGAACGGTATCGTGATAGAATAAATTATCCGTTTACTGATAACGATGAGACAGTGTATGGCGACAGTTGTTCAGGATGAGTTAATGCCTTCTGCCACTGCTGAGGGGCGGCCGGCGATCCTGGTCTTTGATTCCGGGGTTGGTGGCCTTTCGGTATATGATGAAATCAGGCAGCTATTGCCTGATGCACACTATATATATGTATTTGATAATGTCGGATTCCCGTACGGGGAGAAAACAGAGCATTATATTGTTGAACGCGTTAAGGCGATTACTGCAGCGATTACCCGCGACTATACTGTCTCTATTGCTGTCGTTGCCTGTAATACTGCAAGCACGGTCTCTTTACCTGCACTCCGTGAAGCATTTGATTTCCCGGTCGTAGGTGTTGTCCCGGCGATAAAACCTGCAGCACGCCTGACCCGTAACGGTATTGTCGGGCTGCTTGCAACACGCGGTACGGTAAAACGGCCTTATACCCACCAGTTAGTCCGGCAGTTCGCTAAAGAATGCCATATAGAAATGCTGGGTTCTGCTGAGCTGGTAGTCCTGGCCGAACAAAAACTACAGGGTGACGCAGTATCACTGAGTGACGTACGGAAAATTATCCGGCCGTGGCTTAAGCTACCCGAACCTCCGGATACGGTGGTGCTGGGCTGTACTCACTTCCCGTTACTAAAGGAAGAATTGCAGTCAGTATTACCTGAAGGCACCAGACTGGTGGATTCAGGTGCCGCAATTGCCAGAAGAACGGCATGGCTGTTACAGCAACAACCGGTAAAAACCTGTTCTTCTGTTGCGGATATTGCGTTTTGTACTGCAATGACCGTGGAAACTGAGCGTTTATTGCCCGTTTTACAACGCTATGGCCTGCTTTCGCTGAAAATACTCGCAATTTAGTGATGAAATGAGTAAAAACCCGCCAGTCAGTAATTAATTTAAAATAAACCCTTGCCAGAAAAAATTAACTCCCTATAATGCGCATCCACTGACACGGCAAAGCGCGATGCGCAGCGGCGTGACAGGGACCGAAGCGATTCGGTCCGGAGAAAAAATCACGAA
>NZ_JAERJP010000017.1 GCF_018257575.1 Tatumella sp. JGM91
GCATATGGATACCGGGATAATGACTACTTCTTCCTGAAGATAAAAGCAGCGTTCCCCGGTAAAACGCGATGAACCAATAAAAAGCCCGCGGCAGTGAACTGGCGCGGGCTTTTTTAGCACAACATACGGTTAAGGACGATAAACTTTCACATTGGTGTAGCCTTGCTCGTGCAGGTACAGGGCCTGCAAACGGCTCATCACTCCGCGTTCACAATACAATAACCAGGTCCGGCTCTGGTCAAGTCCCGCGAACTGACTGCTCAGCTTATAGAACGGCAGTGACTGAATATCAACATTTCCGACACGCAGAGGCCGGTCCTCCTGCTCATCGATGGAACGGATATCCAGAATACTGTCATTCCCGGCAAAGGATGCTACTGTCTCGACCTCAGCCACTTCATCGGCGGTCTGCTCTGCAATTTCCCGGATATCGAGGTTGCTGGCTTCCTGCACCACCTTATCAAGGATACTGAAGTCAAACTTCTCCTCTTCGGCAAGAATTTTGCTCTTGATGGCTTTGACCGTCGGGCTTTTGGAAATCACACCGCAGTATTCCGGCATAGTGCGGGCAAAGTCTTCAGTACCGATCTCTCGGGACAGATTGATAATATGTTCTTTGTCATGGGAAATCAGTGGCCGCAGGATCAGCGTATCACTGGCATTATCGATCAGACGTAAATTAGTCAGGGTCTGGCTGGAGACCTGGCCAATGGCTTCACCGGTCACCAGCGCCTGGACACCATAGCGCTCTGCCACCATAGAGGCCGCACGTACCATCATCCGCTTCAGTACCACCCCCATCTGACCGTCATCAACGTTTTCGAGGATTTCACCGACTACCGGCTCAAAATCGATCGCCACAAAGCGCACACGGTGCGAGCGCCCAAAACGGTTCCACAGATAGTGTGCGACCTGACGTACGCCAATCTCGTGGGCTGCTCCTCCGAGGTTAAAGAAGCAGTAATGTACACGGCAGCCACGGCGCATCAGCATATAGCTGGAAACCCCGGAATCAAACCCGCCGGAAATCAGGGATAATACGTCTTCCTGGGTACCGATAGGGAAGCCACCGATACCTTCATAACGCTCAGTAATCAGTAACAGACGGTCATCTTCAATTTCCAGATGAACGGTCACCTGCGGATGGGTCAGTTTCACGGAAGCAGAGGCAATATTCTGGTTCAGACCGCCACCGACATAACGTTCCACGTCCTGGGAACTGAAATCGTGTTTACCGCGACGCTTTACGCGCACACAGAATGTTTTCCCTTGCAGGCTGTCACCGTATAAAGCGAGAGTCTGCTCAAAGATATTATGGACATCCGTATAGGTCTGTTCTTCAACCGCCAGAACATGATGGATTCCGGGGATACGGGTCAGTTCTTCGGCGATAACCGGTTTCAGATCTTCCCGCTTAGAGCGGACAACAATATGGTCCCAGTGACGAACGATTTTAATTTCTTCGTCGATGGTTTTCAGGATATTGCGAATATTTCCGTTAAGAATTTTAATAAAACGCAGTCGTACGGACTGACTCTTAATCGTAATTTCCGGAAACAGTTTTATGATAAACTTCATGGCGGCACAGGCTTATTCTGGGAAATAAGTGTTAATAAATACACACTTAACTGTTAAAATCAGGGTACTGCGGGCGGCAATTTCTTGTCCCGCGTCCAGGATGCACAAGTATATCACCTTTGTTAAGAGTCTGCTTCTGCTACCTCCGTCACATTGATCATTTTGCTAATCGTTCATGGTCAGCTACCATAAGCGACCACAAATGATTAAATAACTCATTGAGCCGGTACTGACTATGCCAAAAAAAACCGAACCCTCTGTCAGCTTTGAAAGCGCTTTACAGGAACTGGAAACTATCGTCCGGCGTCTGGAGACGGGGGAATTACCGTTAGAAGAAGCCCTGAATGAATTCGAAAAAGGGGTTAAACTGGCAAAAACCGGTCAGCAAACGTTACAAAAAGCCGAGCAACGGGTACAAATCCTGCTCAAACCGGATAATGACGCTGAGTTAACTGCTTTTAGCCCGGAAAAGAATTAATGGATTTTTCGACCTTACTCACCACCTGCCGTCAGCGGGTAGATAATGCATTAACAATACTACTGCGTGACCTGCCTTTTCAGAGTTCTCCTCTGGCAGAGGCAATGCAATACGGCGTATTGTTAGGCGGCAAACGGATGCGTCCGTTTCTGGTCTATGCCACCGGCGAAATGCTGGGAACACCGCCACAGGCGCTGGATATTCCGGCGGCGGCCATTGAATGTATTCATGCCTATTCATTGATCCATGATGACTTACCGGCAATGGATGACGATGCATTGCGCCGGGGTAAACCCACCTGCCATATCGCATTCGGTGAAGATACAGCAATACTCGCCGGTGATGCCCTGCAAACTGTCGCCTTTACGGCACTGGCTGACAAGCCAATGCCGGGTGTTTCAGACCAGTCACGGCTGGCAATGATTTCTGAACTGGCTGCCGCCAGTGGTGCCGGCGGGATGTGTGGTGGTCAGGCACTGGATTTGGCCGCCGAAGGTCAGTCCGTTTCTTTAGAGGCGCTGGAAACTATCCACCGCCATAAAACCGGCGCATTGATCCGCGCCGCCGTCCGGCTCGGGGCTTTATCTGCCGGTGAACGCGGCAGAGCCCTGCTGCCGGACCTCGACTGTTACGCCAATGCCATCGGCCTTGCCTTTCAGGTGCAGGATGACATTCTGGATGTTGTCGGCGATACAGACGTTATCGGTAAACGCCAGGGCGCTGATCTGGCGCTGGGAAAAAGCACGTATCCGGCATTACTGGGGCTGGACGGTGCGCGGGCGAAAGCCCGGCTTTTACACCAGGAAGCCATAGAAGCGTTGGATCGACTCGCCGCACAATCTTTAGATACGGCCTTATTAAGGGCCCTGGCGGGTTATATAATTGAACGTGATAAATAACATCTATAATGAGTCACTGATGAGTTTTGATACCACCCAATACCCGACACTGGCGCTGGCAGGCACAGTGCAGGAATTACGTCTATTGCCAAAAGAGAAACTCCCGGCCCTGTGCAATGAGTTACGCCAGTACCTGCTTGACAGTGTCAGCCAGTCCAGCGGACATTTTGCCTCAGGCCTGGGGGTCGTGGAACTGACGGTGGCTTTGCATTATGTCTATAACACCCCTTTTGATCACCTGATCTGGGACGTAGGGCATCAGGCATATCCGCATAAAATTCTGACCGGTCGCCGTGACCGCATCGGGACTATCCGTAAGAAAAATGGCCTGCATCCGTTTCCGTGGCGTGAAGAAAGTGAGCATGACGTGCTGAGTGTCGGACACTCTTCCACCTCCATCAGTGCCGGGCTGGGAATGGCGGTTGCCGCAGAAAAAGAAGCCGCCGAGCGCCGTACTGTCTGTGTGATTGGCGATGGAGCCCTGACCGCCGGAATGGCGTTTGAGGCCATGAACCATGCGGGTGATATCAAGCCTGATATGTTAGTTGTGTTGAACGATAACGACATGTCTATCTCAGAAAATGTCGGCGCACTGAATAACCGTGTCGCACAGATCCTGTCCGGTAAAACTTATTCATGGTTGCGTGAAAGCGGGAAACGGGTACTGACCGGCCTGCCCCCGATTAAAGAACTGGTAAAACGCACCGAAGAGCACCTGAAAGGGATGGTTTCTCCGGGGACGTTATTTGAAGAACTGGGCTTTAACTATATTGGTCCGGTGGACGGGCACGATGTCACAGGACTGGTTAGCGCATTAACCAATATGCGCAGCCTGAAAGGACCACAGTTCCTGCATATCATTACTAAAAAAGGCAAAGGCTACGCCCCGGCAGAAGAAGATCCTATTGCATGGCATGCTGTGCCTAAATTTGACCCGGCGAGGGGGGAGTTACCCAAGAGCAAGGGTGGCACGCCAACCTACTCGCAGGTTTTCGGTGACTGGTTATGCGAAACTGCGGCGACAGACAGTAAGCTGATGGCTGTGACTCCGGCGATGCGTGAAGGGTCCGGAATGGTGCGTTTTTCACGGGAATATCCGCGGCAATATTTTGATGTTGCGATTGCTGAACAACATGCGGTGACCTTTGCTGCCGGTCTGGCTGTGGGTGGATATAAGCCGGTAGTCGCTATCTACTCAACTTTCCTGCAACGTGCTTATGACCAGTTGATCCATGATGTGGTGATCCAGAAACTGCCGGTGTTGTTTGCTATCGATCGTGGCGGCATTGTCGGTGCTGACGGTCAGACTCACCAGGGCGCATTTGATATTGCTTTCCTGCGTTGTATCCCCGGGCTTTTGATCATGACACCCAGTGATGAGAATGAATGCCGGGATATGCTGCATACGGGCTACCACTATCAGCAGGGGCCGGCCGCGGTCCGTTATCCGCGGGGGACTGGTCGCGGGCTGGATAGCCGTGCTGCCGAATTACTGCCGCTGGGTAAAGGGGTGATTAAACGCCAGGGCGAGAAACTGGCTATTCTTAACTTCGGTACCCTGTTACCGGAAGCAGAAGCCGCAGCAGAGGCCCTGAATGCCACCCTGGTGGATATGCGTTTTGTGAAACCGCTGGATAATGCTCTGATCCTGCAAATCGCCGGACAGCATGAAAGTATTGTGACGCTGGAAGAAGGTGCAATCAGTGGCGGTGCTGGCAGTGGAGTGAATGAAGTATTGATGGCTGCCCGGCGTATGATACCGGTTTTAAATCTGGGTCTGCCGGATAAATTTATTCCTCAGGGAACTCAGGAAGAAATCCGTCAGGATCTGGGCCTGGATGCCGAAGGCATTCAGTCAGCAATTACTGAGTGGCTGAACCAGTAACCGCCTGATGGCGGACAGGGCTGACTGCCCTGTCCGTACAGTTTCCGGTACACAAGAGGACAGCGTCAGACCGGTAACAGCGTCGGAAAATAACGGGCCACGACAAACAGCAGCGCAGCAGAGAGTATCCCCGCCACAATATCATCAATCATAATCCCCATCCCGCCACCGACATTTCGGTCAAACCAGCGAATAGGCCAGGGTTTCCACATATCCAGCACCCGGAAAACGACAAAGCCAGCCGCCACCCATTGCCAGTGATGATTAGGGATCGCCATCAGGGTGATCCACATCCCGATAAACTCATCCCAGACAATACTGCCATGATCATGGACCCCCATATCCTTCGCGGTACGGTGACACAGGTAAACACCCACACAAATCCCGAACAGGACCACCAGATAATAAATATCCTGAGGCAGCAGGATCAGCAAATACCAGAATGGCAGGGCTGCCAGTGACCCCGCAGTACCTGGCATGACCGGACTCAGTCCGCTGCCAAAACCGGTAGCCAGCAAGTGCCAGGGATTACTCAGATGAATACGTGAAAGTATTTGTCGTCTATTTTCTGCCAAAATGATCATATCCTTTCAGGTCAGCTTTAACCGGCTTGCCCTGTTCCAGCAATACCAGCCCGTCCGCTTCAGGGGCTATCTGCCCGATACAATGATACCCCGTCCCCAGATGGTCAAGGGCGACGGCCAGTGCACCGCGGTTAACTTCCGGCACGGTGAAGCATAGCTCATAATCTTCTCCGCCATTCAGTGCCCAGCGCAAGGCCTGCGGTTTATCAAAACCGTCCAGCAGCGCCGATGAAAGCGGAATAGCATCAATATTCAGCCTGGCACCGACGCGGCTGGCTCTGAGAATATGACCGAGGTCAGATAACAGGCCGTCAGAAATGTCGACTGCTGATGTTGCCAGGTCACGCAAGGCCTGGCCCTGAAGGATGCGCGGCACCGGGCGCAGATGGCGTTTGATCAGGGCTTCATGGATAGCAGGATCGGCTATTTTATGATGGTGTTGTAACAGGGACAGTCCGGCAGCACTGTCTCCCAGGGTTCCGGTAACAAAAATCCAGTCGCCGGGTTTAGCACCTGAGCGTTTCAGTGCCCGTCCTGTCGGTACCAGCCCATGGATCCCCAGCGTCATGCTCAGCGGACCTCGGGTGGTATCCCCGCCAATCAGCTGCATATCGTAGTAATCCAGCAGCTCAAATAAGCTGTCACTGAAGGCCTGCAGCCAGTCTTCATCCGCGGATGGCAGGGTCAGTGCCAGAGTCAGCCACGCCGGGTCAGCCCCCATCGCCGCCAGATCACTCAGATTAACAGCCAGCGCTTTGTAACCCAGATCTGACGGATGAATATCCCGTAAAAAATGTATACCTTCCACCAGAGTATCAGTACTGATAGCAAGTACCTTTTTTTCAGGGACTGCCAGCAAAGCACAGTCATCACCGATGCCTTTAACCACATCGCGACGGGAACTGGTGACACGATTAAAATAACGAGCAATGAGCTCAAATTCGCCACAGGACATAAGCGGGTTCACTCAGCAGGTAAGTTAAAAACAGGTATAAAAAAGGCCGGAGAACCGGCCTTAAGATCGTTACTTGCGATTAGGACGAATTTGTGGCGCTGCTTTATCCAGAACACCATTTACAAATTTGTGGCTGTCTTCCGCACCGAACACTTTCGCCAGTTCAATAGCCTCATTGATAGCAACTTTATAAGGCACATCCGAGCGTTTGCTTAACTCATAGAGCGCGATACGCAGGGCCGCTTTTTCCACCTGCCCCAGCTCGTCAAGACGACGGGACAGATAAGGTTTCATCAAATCATCAAGATAGGCGCTGTTGGTCGCGACACCTGCCAGTAATTCACGGAAGTAGTTAACATCAACATCTTTGACGTCCTGTTCCGCCAGAAACTGGTATTCCACATCGGCAATGTCATTGTTGGATAACTGCCAGGAGTACAGTGCCTGAAGGGCACACTCCCTGGCACGGCGGCGAGCAGCAGGTTTCACAAAATTCCCCTTAAAATCAGGCGTTAATAGCTTTTAATACATTAATCATTTCAAGTGCGGTCAGTGCCGCTTCGGCACCTTTATTACCCGCTTTAGTACCAGCACGCTCAATAGCCTGCTCGATATTTTCGGTTGTTAATACTCCGAATGCCACCGGAATATCACTGTTCATTGCCACACTGGCGATACCTGAACTGGCTTCACCGGCGACAAATTCAAAGTGAGCCGTACCACCACGGATTACCGTTCCCAGTGCGATCACCGCATCATATTTGCCGGTTTTACTCAGCGCACGGGCTGCCAGTGGTAATTCATAAGCGCCCGGAACCCAGACCACAGTAATGTTATCAGCCTTCACCTGACCAATACGTTTCAGCGCATCAATCGCACCTTCCAGCAGGCTGTCATTAATAAAGTTATTAAAACGGGCAATCACAATGGCAATATTTGCGTCGGGTGTTGCTACTGCAGCTTCAATAATTTTCATAGGTTTCCTTTCAGGTATTAGTTGGGTCGCCCGGCAAGGGGGGCGAATTTTAGCATACTCTTTAGCGCTCTGCTCTCGCTTTTGCGCAAACTCTTAATCAGGACGTAAAATAACCCGCAAATCAGGGCCAATACGGCGCACATCTTCAAAACGGAAGGCCGGCGCATCCTTTAACGCGGTCATGCCGGGTAAAGCACACAGCCCTCTGGCCTCATTCCCCAACAGCTTCGGGGCAAGATAAACAATCACTTCATCTACCAGCCCGGCACGCAGCAATGCTCCGGCCAGGGTCGGCCCGGCTTCAGTCCAGACACTGTTTATCTGTTGTTGTCCCAGCAGCATCATCATTGCTACCAGGTCGGTGCCCCCCTGGTGCTGAGGCACAACAAACTGTCGCACGTCCTCAGGCCATTCTCCGGCAGGTTGTGAGCGCATCAGCCAGCTTTCCCCCGGCTGAGAAAATACCTGTAATGCCGGAGATAACTGCTGCTGACGGTCAATAATCACCCGGACTGGCTGACGAATATCCCGGCTATCGCCCATCAGAGCCAGACTGTCACTGTCCAGTTGCTGAGCCCGGACGGTCAGTGCCGGGTCATCGGCAATCACTGTGGCACTGGTGCTGAGGATCGCATGGCTGGCAGCACGGAAACGCTGTACATCACGACGGGATTCCGCAGACGTAATCCACTGGCTTTCGCCACTGGCCATCGCCGTGCGTCCGTCCAGAGAGGCGCCTAATTTCAGTTGCAGCCAGGGAAAACCGGTACGCATCCGTTTCAGAAAGCCGCGATTAATGTCCTCTGCCGCCTGTGACATGACGCCATGGCGGACCTCAACCCCCGCCTGCTGTAAGCGGTACAACCCACGGCCAGCGACCTGAGGATTCGGATCCTGCATAGCGGCAACGACCCGCGAGACCCCGGCAGCAATCAGGGCATCACAGCACGGCGGCGTACGGCCAAAATGGCTGCAGGGCTCCAGGGTCACATAGGCGGTTGCCCCTTTTGCCTGTTCGCCGGCGGCACGCAGAGCGTGCACTTCCGCATGAGGACCACCGGCACGCTGGTGCCAGCCCTCTCCCACGACCTTACCTTCACGGACAATCACACAACCTACATTCGGGTTAGGTGCGGTGGTGAAACGTCCCCGGCTGGCCAGCTCAAGGGCCCGGGCCATATATTTTTCATCAGACATGCTGTCAGTCCTGTAGTCTGGCAATCTCTTCACCAAATTCACGAATATCTTCAAAACTGCGATATACAGAAGCAAAACGAATATACGCGACTTTATCCAGCATTTTTAATTCATCCATGACCAGGTTACCCAGCATCTTACTGGGTACCTCACGTTCGCCGGTTGCCCGTAAATGAGCTTTGATCCGGTGAACTGCACTGTCCAAATCATCAGCACTGACCGGCCGTTTTTCCAGCGCCTTCATCATGCCGCGCAACAGTTTTTCTTCATCAAAAGGTTCGCGGACATCATCACTTTTTACAATTCTGGGCATCACCAGTTCAGCCACTTCAAAAGTGGTAAAACGTTCGTGACAAACCAGACACTGGCGGCGACGCCGGACAGATGATCCTTCGCTGACCAGACGTGAGTCTATAACTTTGGTGTCCACTGCGGCACAAAACGGACAATGCATGGCATATTCCCGGAGACTGATATTGAATAGCGCTAGTGTAACGCGAAGTCAGGGTTAACTAAATGTATTCAGCGACTGTAATATTGTTTTTGGCTAATCATCTTATTGTTACTTATAACCATAAGTCGCTATGCTTAACGAGTAGCAGCCCGATTTTACAGACCGTGAAACCTGAGGAGGAATGATGGGATTATTTAGTTTTGTTAAAGAAGCAGGCGAGAAACTATGGGATGCAGTCTCTGCAGATGCAGGGACTAAAATCCAGGATCACCTGACTAAACTGGGAATACCGGACAGCGACAAAGTAAAAGTGACCGTAAACGACGGCACAGCCACTGTTTCCGGCGACGGCCTGAGCCAGGAGCTGAAAGAAAAAATTCTGGTTGCGGTGGGTAATGTTGCGGGTATCACCCATGTTGATGACAAAATCAGCAGCAGCGATACGGAAACTGCACCGGAGTTTTATACGGTCAAATCCGGCGATACTCTGAGTGCAATTGCCAGGCACTGTTACGGGGATGCCGGTAAATATAACAAAATCTTTGACGCGAATAAGCCAATGCTCTCCAGCCCGGACAAAATCTACCCCGGCCAGGCACTGCGTATTCCCCGCGATTAACCCCGGATGATGAAAAAAACGCTACCGGGTGTAGTGATGTCCTCACTTCTGCTGGCCGGATGCAGTCATAACGTCCGTCCGGCAGAGACGCTGGGCACAACGGTCGGACAGCTTAACCAGTCCCTGAGCCATTTGTCTGAGCAATCAGCAGCCCTGGCCTTTCAGCACCGGCTGAATGCACAATCGACCCACGGAGCCTGGCTGTTACCGGCCGCCGGCAGCCCGGTAGTGCTGGAAGCTGACAGGGCGAGGTTGTTACTGCAACTGACGTCTGACAGTGACAGCAGCCAGCCGGTGCTGCAGGTGAAAAATAGCGGAACGCAGGTATTACCGCCCTTTCAGCTCAGCGCAATCGTGTCGGTAGTCTCTTCGGCACAGGACTACCGCACCCCACAGCCACAGAAACAGGCACCGCAGGAATTGTACCAGCCGGAAAGGCTGCCTCCCGGCAGTGAAGTCCGTTTTACTCTGCACGGGGTAGCACTCCGGTCACAGCAATCTCTGCTGGTCAATGTGCATCAGTTCCGGCCCGATTATCCGCCGGCCCGCTGATTAAAAAAAGCCGCCCGCACAGACTACTGCCAATCATTCAACTATCGGTTAAAAAATCCACTGACTGGTATAAAAGGGTTCCATGTTTATCATGGAGCCCTTTTTAAATGGAACTGACATTCCGCCATCCGGGAATGCTGAAACTGCCGCCGGGACGTCAGCCGGAGTAATCCGCGCCCCCCTTTAAAAACAATGCGGGGTGATTTTTTATCTTTATCCGGCATCAAATCCTTCGTGAAATAAATACATATTCAATGACGGAATAAACCAAATAGCTCATAAAAACAAATCAGCAAAATCAAAAAAACCTCTAAAGCAAAAAAACACATAACAATAGAAAAATAGGTTATTTAGCAGTGGATTGCGGCAGGTTTTTAATACTGATAATTTAAAAAAGGAAAATAAATAATGAAATAATTAATGGTATGGTTATGTCTTTAGTCAGCAAGAAAAAACAGTTAGGCTTTCTTACCCGTCTGCTGGATGATACTTCTGCACAGCAACGTTATCTGATTGCACTGCAACAAATTATACTCGCGGAAAAGCTGGGATACGATAATGCCTGGATAGCACAGCACCATTTTGACCGTGAAGAAGGTGGTTTACCGTCACCGTTTGTCCTGCTTTCAGCCGCTGGTCAGGTCACAAATAACATTACTCTCGGTACCGCAGTAATTACCCTGTCCTTTGAAAACCCTCTGCGGGTGATTGAAGACGCTACCGTACTCAATTTACTGCATAACCAGCGTCTGGAGCTGGGCCTGGGTAGCGGAGCCACCGATGCCACGTTTAACGGTTTCGGTTTACAGGCCGCGAATCGCCGGAAAATCTTTGGTGATAACTTTGCCCGGTTTCAGGAAATTCTGCGTAATAAACAGCAACTCTATCCGGCGCCGGAAAATTTGCAGCAGAAAACCTGGCTGGCAACGTTTTCTGAGCAAGGCGCTGCTCAGGCAGGAGCCGCGGGATATAGTCTGATGCTATCCCGAACCCAGCCACGTGTGGCCGGAGGAGAGATGTCGTTACTGGCTATCCAGCATCGGATTATTGACAGCTATCTGGCTGCATTACCCGCAGGGACGGAACCGCGAATTATGGTGTCCCGCACCGTACTGGTTGTCGATGAGCACAGTCAGGGCCAGCAATGGCTGGAAAGATTTATCAAAAAATTCGAAGAGAAATATACCGATCCGGCCAGCCAGGATTACTGTGCCCTGAATGAATTTTCCACCATTAAAGATGCTTATTACGGCACTCCGGACCAGGTAGGTCGTTTACTGGCGGAAGACAGTGTGCTGGAGCGTGCAACTCATATCGCCTTCCAGTCACACACTATTGAGCCTGATTATCGATTAAGTAACCGTTCACTGGAACTACTGATCGACGTGGTGGCAAAAAAGCTTGGCTGGAGAGACGAATAATGTCGCAGGAAACAATTTTTTCTGCCCGTAACCTTACGAAAAAAATAGCTAACAAAGAGATTCTCAGTCAGGTATCACTGGAAGCAAAGCGGGGAGAAATAATCACACTGATTGGCCCGAGTGGTTCGGGGAAAACAACTCTCCTAAGAACACTTAACTTATTATCACCGGCCGATAGCGGGATCCTTGAAATATCAGGAACTACTATTGACTTTGAGGTTAAAAATAAAAAACAGGAAGGACATATCCGGAAGAAAACGGGTATGGTTTTTCAAAACTATAACTTATTTAATAATCTAACCGCCTTGAAAAATATTACCGAAGGTATTATTTACGGCAAGAAAATTGCAGCACGCAAGGCACAAGAAATTGCGGTTAATTATTTAAAAGAAGTGGGGCTGACTGACAAAGCCGACGAATACCCTCGAAATTTATCCGGTGGCCAGAAACAGCGGGTAGGTATCGCCAGAGCACTGGCTTTGCAACCAGAAATCTTACTGCTTGATGAACCCACATCGGCGCTGGATCCTGAAAATATTGGTGGTGTTTTACAGCTTATCCGCAAGATTGCCGCTGCGGGTCAGACCATGATCATCTCGACTCATGAATTTTCCTTTGCCGAAAAAGTCTCCGGTAAGGTGGTGTTTATGGAAAACGGGAAAATTATTGAATCTGACACGCCGCAGGTAATTTTTCATGGGGCGAAAAATCAACGTACCCGTAACTTTGTTGATAAAGTAACGCATTACTAATATGGAAATCTTCAGCGAAGTTTTTATTAAATTATTGCTCGGGTTGGGAACCACGCTGGAAATTATCCTGTTTTCGGTGCTGACTGGTTTTGTGACTGGACTGCTGCTGCTGGCGCTGAGGTCATGCGGTGTGGCGGGCAGAACTCTGTATGGCCTGTATACCGGAGTGATGAGAGCTTCGCCTATACCGATCGTTATCCTGCTGTTTTATTTTGGCGGCAAATTCCTGTTGCAGAAAGCCGGCGCTGACATCACTGCTGTCCGTGACATCTGGTATGCCATCGGGGCAATTGCGGCGATTGCCGGGGCTTATTTTTCTGAGATTATCCGCTCGGGAATTCGGTCGGTTGATAGCGGGCAGGCAGAAGCTATTACTGCCAGTAATATTCCGCCACTGACCGGGTTTCTTAGAATCATTTTACCGCAGGCTTGTGTAATTTCGGTGGCAAGCTTTGCCAATCTTTTGATTACCATTGTAAAAATGACTTCCGTGGTGAATCTGGTGGGGATTAATGATGTGTTCGGTCTGGCGAAGCGAATTTCTAATGCCAGTTATGGAATGCTACAAATTCAGTCATTTATAAGCACGCTACTGATTTACTGGTTACTCAGTATGATCATTGCTGGTCTGCTGAAGATTCTGGAAAATAAATACCAGATCATTACGGGTAAATAGTATGAATATGTCATTTTTATTCAGCGCCACGCCATTTATCCTTAGCGGATTAGGCGAAACGCTGCAAATTATTCTGTTATCATTGTTATTCTCACTGATTGCCGGCGGAGTGGTTTGCCTTATAAGTCTGAAGGTAAAACACCGTCGCTGGCAGAATATTATTTTCCTTTACCTGTCACTGACCCGTTCCATCCCGGTTATTGTTCTGATGTATATGGTATTTTATACCCTGCCTTATCTGCTGGTTGCGGTATTTAACATGATGGGTATTCACGGAGTATCTGCCTGGAAACTGAAATTACCCGCGGATGTGGCGGCAATTGCTTCACTGGTATTTGTATACTCTGGTTATTTTTCTGAGTTTTTTCGTTCTGCCTGGTTTTCAGTAGACAGCGGGCAATCAGAAGCTGCCAGAACCGTTAATCTTCCCCAGTTCAGCAGTTTTCGGCGAATTATTTTTCCACAAATGATGGCCACGAATAGTCCGGCATTTTGTAACGTTATAATGGATTTGATTAAAGACTCGGCATTAGCTTCCACCATCGGGGTCATTGATGTGGTTGCTAAATCGAATATCATTTCAGCCCGGACATTTAATTATGTCGGCTCCTACCTGATTGTTTATATTGTGTTTGTTGTCCTGGGTTTGTTTTTTTCAAACGCTATCGATCTTATTATTAAAAAAACACTGGCAAAATATTAAAAGGAATACTCATGTCATTTAAAAAGTCACTTGCAAGCGCTCTGATAGTTTCAGGGCTGGCATTATCATCGTTTTACTCTTTTGCTCAGGCAGCTACGCAACAGATAAATGTCGCTATGGATAGCAATAACTATCCATTCTCTTATGTGGATGAGAACGGAGTCATTTCAGGTTATGATGGTGATCTGCTGAAAATTATTCAGAAGAAATTGCCGGAATATAAATTCACCTACAGCACCGTGTCTCAGGATGCTATTCTGACCGGACTCAAAACGGGCGCTTACGATCTTTCATCAAACCATTTTTATCTGAATAAAGATCGTGCAAAAAGTTTTGATTATTCACATCAGCCTACCGGCATCAGTGATTTAAGGCTGATTGTAAGAAAAGATGATAACAGTATCAACTCGCTGGACGATATTGCCAAAAAGCATAAAAAACTAAACCCGATTAATGTTAATGATGCCCGTTATACTGTCATTGAGCAGTACAACCGTGCGCATCCGGCAACCCCGATTACGCTGACACCTTCAGGTGAAGAATCCGCTTTAGATATGTTCCGCTCGGTCGATTCAGGTGAATATGACGCTGCTGTCTATCCTATCGGTGGCTACCTGTCACTGATCAGGAAAGTACCTTTAAATATCAAAGCTTCAGCCAGTGTCGGTCTGTTTCCGACCATTGTTCTGTACAAAAAAGGGGAAGACCCGGTACTGATCAGTAAGATTGATAATATCCTCCGGTCGCTAAAACAAGATGGTACGCTGGCGAAATTGTCTGAGAAGTGGTATCAGGAAAATGTGTATTCTTTGCCGGGTGCGGATAAGGTGGTCGTGAAAAACGATCTTTAGAGTCTGTCAGTCATTCTTTAAAAAAACGATCAGGGCACCGTCAGTGCCCTGTTTATCACTATTCACATCACTGTTTACTGTGGGTTACCGGAACCGGCGGATCCTCACTCTCTGATTCAGTCTTATACAGAAACTCCGTTACTGATTTATTAACCTGCTCATCAGTTCAGCCAGCACAGACCCATGCCAATCGTTTAACGAGCGGTTAAACGATCCACTGTCTGGTATAAAAGGGTTTCATGTTTAGTCAGCGTTGGCACAGCAGACAGAGTCTGGTAACCGGTGAACGCAGCGAAGTAAATTACCGGAAATGGCCAGATAAAAACTGTCAGGGGGACTGTCTGGCCTGCCAACTGAGTATCAGCAGAGTGATATTACGGCTGTTTCATCGGGGTGTTCCGGAGCATCTGAAACACATGTACCGCCATCCGGGAATGCTGAAACTGCCGCCGGGACGTCAGCCGGAACACGAACAGGAAACCCGGGGGTCCCCCTTTAAAAACAATGCTGGTCACCTTAAGTGACCAGCATCAGGCTGCCTTTTTTATCAGAACCGCTGGAAACCGCGACTAAGGAAGCAGCGATTTCTGATCAGCACCTTCTTTTTCGACCTTCTGCACCAGCATATGTTCACGTTTCATGCCCAGCTTCAGCGCCAGCGCGGAAGCCACATAAATAGAGGACACAGTACCGATAGTAATACCAATCAGCATGGTCAGAGAGAAGCCTCTCAGCAACTCACCACCAAACAGGAACAACATCAGAACAACCACCAGAGTGGTCGCCGACGTCATAATGGTACGACTCAGGGTCTGGGTGAGTGATACGTTGACGATATCGTAAGGCGTTCCGCGACGGATTTTACGGAAGTTCTCACGGATACGGTCCGATACCACAATACTGTCATTCAGAGAGTAACCGATCACCGACATCAGAGACGCGATAATCGTCAGGTCAATCTCAATATGGAACAGAGACAGTATCCCCATAGTAATGATGACATCATGGGCAAGGGCCAGTACCGCCCCCAGCGCCAGACGCCATTCAAAACGGAAACCGACATACACCAGGATACAAATCAGTGCCACCAGCAGCGCCATTGCCCCGGCCTGCGCCAGGTCACTGCCGACACTCGGACCGACAAACTCAATCCGTTTGACCACCGCCGTCTGATGGGTTGCCTGATTAATCACAGACACCACTTTATTGCCTAATTCCTGGCCGGAATTACCGGCGTTTGGCGATAACCGCACCAGGACATCACGGCTGCTGCCAAAGTTCTGGACCTGGGGCTCCATAAAGCCGGCGTGTTGCAACGCCTGGCGCATAGTATCCAGTTCACCGGGGTTTTCGAGAGTGATCTCAATAACAGTACCACCGGTGAAGTCCAGACCCCAGTTAAAGCCACGGACGCCCATAACAATCACAGAAGCTACCAGCAGTAACCCGGAAATGGCGAAGGCCAGATAATCCCAGCGCATGAAGTCATACACTTTACGGCCATAATTTAGTTGCTCAACATCATATTGCTGTGCCATTACCCACTCCTAAATTGACAGCTTATTGATACGTTTGCCGCCATACAGCAGGTTCACGATAGCACGTGTGCCCACAATCGCTGTAAACATGGAGGTCGCCACACCAATGGCCGTCGTAATCGCAAATCCTTTGATTGATCCGGTACCGACAGCATACAGGATAATCGCGGTGATCAGGGTTGTGACATTGGCATCAACGATACTGGAGAACGCACCACGGTATCCCTCATGAATCGCCTGCTGAACACTGCGGCCATTTCTGAGTTCTTCTTTGATACGTTCATTAATCAATACGTTAGCATCTACTGCCACCGCAAGGGTCAGTACAATCCCTGCAATACCCGGCATAGTGAGTGTCGCACCCGGCAGCAGGGACATGATACCGACAATCAGTATCAGGTTTACAATTAACGCCGAGGTAGCAATAACACCGAATTTTTTGTAGTAGATAACCATAAACAGAATGGATGCAATCAGTCCCCACAGGCAGGCATGCAGACCCTGGTTGATATTCTGTTGTCCCATCGTCGGGCCAATGGTCCTTTCTTCAACAATCTGAATCGGTGCAATCAGCGCACCGGCACGCAACAGTAAAGATAACTGGCGGGCTTCGTTCGGATTATTGATACCGGTGATACGGAAGCTGTTTCCAAGACGTGACTGAATATTCGCCACGTTAATCACTTCTTCTTCTTTCTCCAGAATCGCACGGCCTTTGGCATCTTTCTTACCACTGTCTTTATACTGCACAAACAGGGTCGCCATCGGTTTGCCGATATTATCTTTGGTATAATCAGACATCATGTTTCCACCGGCACTGTCGAGGGAAATATTTACCTGAGGCTGATTGTACTCATCCATGCTGGAGGTAGAGTCAGTGATATGGTCACCGGTCAGAATCACTCGTTTGTACAGCACAACCGGCTGGCCATCACGGGTCATTTTCACTTCTGAGTCGCCGGGAATACGTCCCTGCGCCGCAGAAGCCGCATCGACACTGGTATTGACCGGACGGAATTCCAGGGTAGCAGTCGCACCAAGAATTTCTTTAGCACGGGCCGTATCCTGAATACCCGGCAGTTCGACCACAATCCGATCAGAACCCTGACGCTGAACCAGAGGTTCGGCAACACCCAGTTGGTTCACACGGTTACGCAAAATATTAATATTTTGCTGTACCGCATACTCACGGGCTTCGCTCAGCCGGGCATCGGTCATCACGGCACTTAAACCAGTGCTGCCGTTGCTCTTAATCACTAAGTCATTGTGGCGCGGACTCAGATAACTGATGGCACGGTCACGGTCAGCCTGATTAGCAAAACTGATAGTGACACCATAGTTATCGGCTTTACCAATGGTGGTATAAGGGATTTTCTGGTCACGCAACTCGCTGCGCAGGCTGTCTGAGTTCTGTTCCTGCAGCTTGCCCAGTGCAGTATCCATATCAACTTCCATCAGGAAGTGAACACCGCCCCGTAAATCCAGCCCCAGTTTCATCGGTTCGGCAGACAGCATGGCTAACCATGGCGGTGTCGCCGGAGCCAGGTTCAGGGCGACAACATAGTTTTCGCCTAATCCGCTGACCAGTGCTTCACGGGCACGTAACTGGATATCAGTATTAGAGAAACGGGCAAGAATGGCACCATTCTCCAGGGCAATGGATTTGCTCTGGATCTTGTCCTGGCGGAGAATATTCTGGATCTGATCCAACGTTTGCTCACTGGCGGCGGCACCCCGCGCACCAGTGATTTGCACGGCCGGATCCTCTCCATACAGGTTGGGAAGTGCATATACCAGACCGACGATAAGGATCACGATCAGCATGATGTACTTCCACAAAGGATAACGGTTTAACACGGCAATTCCCTTAGGGGAGAAAAAATTACAGCGCCTTCATTGTGCCTTTCGGCAGAACGGCAGCTACGAAATCACGTTTGATCACGACTTCAGTCGTATCGTTAAGCGCAATAACCACATATCCGGTATCAGAAACTTTACTGACACGGCCGACCAGTCCGCCGTTAGTCAGTACTTCATCGCCTTTAGCAATCGAGTCCATCAGTTTTTTATGATCTTTAGAACGTTTTTGCTGTGGGCGTAAAATCATAAAGTAAAAAATCAATCCGAAAACCACCAGCATGATCACCAGAGAATACGGACTTCCCTGAGACGGAGCACCGGCAGCAGCAACTGCGTCAGAAATGAAAAAACTCATTAAATTTCCCTCATTGGATTTATAGTCAAACGTTCAGGGCCGGGACGTCTTTGCCGGTCCTTTGGTAAAAGTCAGCCACAAAGTGCTCTAATTTACCGTCTTCAATAGCTTTACGTAAACCCGCCATCAGACGCTGATAGTAACGCAAATTGTGAATAGTATTCAGTCTTGCGCCTAAAATTTCATTACAACGGTCCAGGTGATGCAAATATGCACGGCTGTAATGACGACAGGTATAACAGTCACATTCGGCATCCAGCGGCGAAGTATCGTCTTTATGCTTCGCATTACGAATTTTGACAATCCCGTCGGTAACGAACAGATGGCCGTTACGGGCATTACGCGTTGGCATCACACAGTCGAACATATCCACACCACGGCGCACACCTTCCACCAGGTCTTCCGGTTTACCCACCCCCATCAGATAGCGGGGTTTGTCTTCCGGAATCTGCGGACAGACATGTTCAAGGATGCGGTGCATGTCTTCTTTCGGCTCACCGACAGCCAAACCGCCCACAGCGTACCCATCAAATCCTATATCTACCAGCCCTTTAACAGAGACATCTCGTAAATCTTCGTAAACACCGCCCTGGATAATACCGAACAATGCATTTTTGTTACCCAGTGCATCGAAACGGTCACGGCTGCGTTTCGCCCAGCGCAGAGACATCTCCATAGAGCGTTTTGCATAGTCGTGATCCGCCGGGTAAGGGGTGCACTCATCAAAAATCATCACGATATCAGAACCGAGATCATGCTGAATTTCCATGGATTTTTCCGGGTCGAGGAAAATCTTATCGCCGTTAATCGGGTTACGGAAATGCACACCTGCTTCGGTGATTTTACGAATATCCCCGAGACTGAAGACCTGGAAGCCGCCGGAATCAGTCAGAATCGGCCCCTGCCACTGCATAAAATCATGCAGATCACCGTGCAGCTTCATAACTTCCTGACCCGGACGCAGCCACAGATGAAAAGTATTGCCCAGAATAATCTGTGCACCCGTATCTCTGACTTCTTCCGGAGTCATCCCTTTGACCGTGCCGTAAGTCCCGACCGGCATAAACGCCGGCGTTTCCACCACACCACGATCGAATACTAACCGGCCGCGACGGGCACGGCCTTCGGTGTTCATTAATTCAAACTTCACACAACCTCCACCAGAGAAACAGTCTGATGTTAATAATTAAACATCCGGATAACGGCTGACACCTGGCCAGCCGCAGGTTTACTCCCCGACCTGCTGCTCAGCAGCGGCCGGGTTTTTAGTAATAAACATCGCATCGCCATAGCTGAAAAAGCGATATTGCTGCTCTACGGCCTGACGATAGGCCTCCATTGTCTGGTGGTACCCGGCAAATGCCGATACCAGCATAATCAGGGTTGATTCAGGCAGATGGAAGTTAGTGATCAGAGCATCAATCACCTGATACTGATATCCCGGATAGATGAAAATTTGCGTGTCATCAAAAAACGGGGCAATTAATGCCTGTTCAGCCGCGCGGGCAGCACTTTCCAGAGAACGTACCGAGGTGGTGCCGACCGCAACCACTTTATTACCCCGGGCTTTACAGGCCAGAACAGCATCCACCACATCCTGAGGCACTTCTGCATACTCAGAATGCATTTTATGATCTTCAATGGTATCCACCCTGACCGGCTGGAAGGTCCCCGCCCCGACATGCAGGGTAACAAAGGCCATTTCCACGCCCTTCTGACGCAGGGCCTGTAACAACGGCTCATCAAAGTGCAGCCCTGCGGTCGGCGCCGCAACCGCTCCCGGCCGGGCACTATACACGGTCTGATACAACTCCCGGTCAGACTCTTCGTCCGGCCGATCGATATACGGCGGCAGGGGCATATGACCGACCTGGTTAAGAATATCCAGCACTGCCCGGTCATCCCTGAAAGCGATTTCAAATAGCGTATCGTGCCGGGCGACCATAGTCGCGCTGATACTTTCATCATCCCCCAGCAGTAATTCACTGCCGGGTTTAGGCGCTTTTGAGGCACGGACATGGGCCAGCACACGGTGATCATCCAGCATACGCTCAACCAGTACTTCAATTTTACCGCCACTGGCTTTACGACCAAATACTCTCGCAGGGATCACGCGGGTATTATTGAAAACCAGTAAGTCACCGGCGTTCAGCTTGTCCAGGACATCGGTAAAAACCCCGTGAGTCACCTCTCCGCCGGGACCGTCAAGGGATAGCAGACGGCAACCACTCCGGTTGGGCTGGGGATAATGAGCAATTAATGACTCTGGCAGGTCAAAATTAAAATCAGCTACGCGCATGGCGGAATATTCCGGGCAAAAAAACAGGCGACATAGTGTAGCGGAAAAGCAGCCATTACTGAACCACTGGCTGTGACGCTAAAGATTTGCCTATAATAGCCTATGAATTTTCTAGCGCACCTGCACCTTGCCACCCTCTCAGAAAGCTCTCTGTTAGGGAATCTGATGGCTGATTTTGTCCGTGGCGACCCCTCGCAGCAGTGGGATGTTCCGGTGGCTGATGGTATTCGTTTGCACCGCCGGCTCGACAGCCTGACCGACCAGTTGCCGGAAGTGCGTGCCGCCCGCCAGCTATTCCGTCAGGAAACCCGCCGCGTATCGCCCGTCACTCTGGACGTTATCTGGGATCATTTCCTCGCCCGCGACTGGAACCTTTATTGTCCGGACATCGCGCTGGGCGATTTTTGTGATCAGGCGGAACAACAAATCCGGCCGTTTTTAACCCGTACCCCGGCAGAATTTCGCGCCCTGAATCAGTGGATGTGGCCTGAACGGTGGCTGGAAAAATATGCCCGTAAAGAGCGGCTGGAAGTCGTGTTACAAGGAATGGCCAAAAGACGACCTAAACTGGAAAAGTTACGCCACTCTTATCAGGATTTTACCGACAACTACGCCGCCCTCGATCAGCTTTTTTCTGAGTTTTATCCCGGACTTATGCAATTGGCTAGCGAAAAAAGGCTGTAAAAGCCTGCGCTGGCTGTCATACTCTTGTCTGCAAGTAACAGGATAATTTTTGCGAGAGCTGGCTGCTCTGCTACGCCAGTTTTTTTAACCCCTAAGCGATTGGAGTGATTATGGTACTGGTTACCCGTCAGGCCCCTGACTTTACGGCTGCTGCCGTACTGGGCAATGGTGAAATTGTTGAAAATTTCAACTTTAAAAAACACACTGCAGGTAAACCTGTGGTGCTGTTCTTCTGGCCAATGGACTTCACCTTTGTCTGTCCTTCCGAATTGATCGCGTTCGACAAACGTTATGCTGAGTTCCAGAAGCGTGGTGTGGAAGTGGTTGGTGTTTCCTTCGACTCTGAATTTGTGCATAACGCATGGCGTAACACCCCTATCAACGATGGCGGTATCGGCCCGGTAAAATATGCCATGGTTGCGGACATCAAACGTGAAATCCAGCAGGCTTACGGCATCGAACATCCGGATGCAGGTGTTGCACTGCGTGGTTCATTCCTGATCGACAAAGACGGTGTAGTTCGCCATCAGGTAGTTAACGATCTGCCATTAGGCCGTAACGTCGACGAAATGCTGCGTATGGTTGATGCGCTGCAATTCCACGAAGAGCATGGCGAAGTATGTCCTGCACAGTGGGAAAAAGGCCAGGAAGGTATGGGCGCATCCCCGGAAGGCGTCGCTAAATATCTGACAGCCAACGCCGGTAAACTGTAATACCGCTGGCTGATAACCCGCTCCGGCGGGTTATTTTTTATCTGTTCCTTCCCCCGTCATCCTCTGCCCCTCCCCCCCAACTGAGAGTAAAGAAATGTATTCCCCGCCGATATCGGGTTTTGTTATTCGCACTCTGTCGCCGGAGGCTTTAAGCTTACCCTGATGAGATAACATAAACACAGGGAGACTTATGCAACAACAAATTACCGACTGGCTTCTGGCGTTAGGACTGACGCACTACACCAATACATTCGCGGTGGTTGCAGTCATAGTGGCGATTATTTTTATTTCACTGATTATTCATCTGATACTGCACAAATGCCTGCTGCCGGTATTTAAATACCGGGCAGAAAAAAGCCCCCACCAGTGGCCAAAGGCTCTGTTACGTAACCAGTTATTTCACCGTGTCGCCTGGATGATACAAGGAATATTATTCCAGTTGCTGACTCAAATCATGCTCGACAATAATACGGCCGTGTTCAATACCCTGATGACCGTCGGGGAACTCTGGACCATTCTGTTTGCCATGCTGATTGGGTTTTCGCTGCTGGATTTTATTCAGCACGTTTCTGCCAACAGTATGCTGGCACGCCAGCTGCCATTGCGGGGAATTCTGCAAAGCGTCAAACTGGTGACTGCTATCCTGATAAGCATTCTGATGATTTCGGTACTGCTGGGTAAATCACCGGGGGTCTTGCTGACAGGGCTGGGTGCCATGACCGCCGTATTAATGCTGGTCTTTAAAGATCCGATCCTCGGACTGGTGGCCGGTATCCAGCTGGCAGCAAACGATATGCTGAAACTGAATGACTGGCTGGACATGCCTAAATATGGTGCGGACGGTGCAGTAATCGATATCAATCTGACCACCGTTAAAGTCCGTAACTGGGATAATACGATTGTCACTATTCCGGCCTATGCCCTGATCTCTGACTCTTTTAAAAACTGGCGAGGAATGTCTGAGTCCGGCGGGCGGCGGATAAAACGCAGCATTAATATTGATACGACCAGTATCCACTTTTTGTCCGCGCAGGAAGCTGATCAGCTCAGTAAAGCCCGGCTGCTGGTGCCTTATCTGGACAAAATGCGGGAAGAAGTGTCTGAATGGAATGCCGAAAATGCCAAAGACAGCCAGTCTCCGCTCAATTACCGGGCACTGACCAATGTGGGAACGTTCAGGATCTGGCTGGAGAACTGGCTGCGTATCCACCCTAAAATCCATCAGGGGATGACGCTGATGGTTCGTCAGCTGGCACCGACTGAAAACGGCTTGCCGATCGAAATTTACGCGTTTACCAATACCACCGTCTGGACTGAATACGAACAAATTCAGAGTGATATTTTTGACTATATCTACGCGGCACTGCCGGTGTTTGGCCTGCGGGTACATCAAAGCCCTACCGGCAGCGATGTGCGCTCATTGGGCAGCCAGCTGGCTGCTGTCGTGACCGCAGAAACCGCTGCACATCGCCAGGACATATCATCCTGACAGACAGACCGGCAGACCGGTCCGCGGGGAAGCGGGCCGGTCCTGTGATTACGCCTGTTCTGCTCCTGCGGTCCCTTTTTTCACAAAACGATAGCCCAGCAGCAATAAAACCACCCAGCCAGCCCCGACATACAATGACAACCGTGTGTCCGGGAAGTAGCCAATCATTGCAATGATAAACGTCAGAAACAGGATCCCCAGTACTGACATCAGCGGACCACCGGGTAACGGGAAGCGCAGTTTTTCGGCCCCCTGGTGACCTATTTTTTTGCGGAAACCAATCTGTGATAACAGGATCATGATCCATACCCAGACAGTGGCGAACGTTGCCAGTGAAGCAATCACCAGGAAGACTTTTTCCGGCATCAGATAATTAAGCAGTACCGCGATTAACAGTGCCACCATCATCACAACCACAGTCAGCCAGGGCGTTCCGCGTTTGGAAACTGACAGGAAGACTTTAGGCGCATCACCGTGTTCGGCCATACCGTGCAGCATTCGGCCAACACCGAAAATATCACTGTTAATCGCCGATAAAGAGGCGGTAATCACCACAAAATTAAGTAATGATGCGGCGGCAGCAATGCCTAAATGCTGAAATGTCAGTACAAACGGGCTGCCGTTAGTCCCGACCTGATCCCACGGATAAATTGACATAATCACGAACAGTGTGCCGACATAGAACACCAGAATACGCCAGGGTACCGAGTTGATCGCTTGCGGAATCGACTTCTCCGGTTTATCTGCTTCACCTGCGGTAATACCGATAATCTCTATCCCGCCGTAGGCAAACATCACCATCTGCAATGACAGCAGCATACCGGTAACGCCGTGGGCAAAAAATCCGCCATGGCTCCACAGGTTACTGATACCGGTCGGCTGTCCGCCGTTACCAATCCCCCAGACAATCATGCCGAGACCGGCAAGGATCATGATAATAATGGTGGCGACTTTAAAAAACGAGAACCAGAATTCGACTTCGCCGAACACCTTCACGCTCATAATATTAATCGCCCCGATAATCAGCACCACACTCAGTACCCAAATCCAGTGCGGTACCTCAGGGAACCATACGCCCATATACACCCCGAATGCGGTGACATCGGCTATCGCGACAATCAGGATTTCAAAACAATAGGTCCAGCCAGTGATATACCCGGCCATAGGGCCAAGATAATCACGGGCATAGCGGGAGAAAGAACCGGCGTTCGGATTATTCACCGACATTTCACCCAGTGCCCGCATAATAAGATAGGCTACCGCGCCGCCAATCACATAGGCCAGCAAGACACTCGGCCCCGCCATTCTGATCGCATCCGCTGAGCCATAAAATAATCCGGTTCCGATGGCCGAGCCTAACGCCATAAAACGAATGTGTCTGGTGGTCAGCCCGCGGCTGAGCTTATTTTTATTTTGCATAACAACCCGTACCTGTAAAAAGAAAAACCACGGGCAGGCCCGTGGTTTACTCGTTAATTTCTGTGGTTACTGGCGAACTTCTGCCTGCCGGCTTCCTTTCATTCGGTCAATAATCGCACAGAGCAACACAATTACCACTGTCGGTGGCAGCCAGGATAATCCCTGATCGGCTAACGGCAGATTCTGACAGAATCCCGGCAGTAAGTCTTTAAACTGACTGCCTTTCAGCGCATCAATCATACCAAACACCAGACTGACCGTCATTGCCGGTGCAATAATCCGGCTGCTGCTATTCCACCAGCGCAGGGTAAAGCTCAGCAGTACCAGCACGATACATGGCGGATAAATCGCCGTCAGTACCGGAATAGATAACTGGATCAGGTGACTGAGTCCGAGGTTGGAAACCAGCATAGAGAACAGTCCCAGGATAAAAACCAGCGCACGATAGGATAATGGCAATAACCGGGCGAAGAATTCAGCACAGGCACAGGTCAGACCGACCGCAGTAACCATACAGGCAACAAAAATCAGAGCGCCAAGGAACAGACTGCCAGCGCCACCAAAAGTCTGCTGTACATAAGCATGCAGAATAGCAGCGCCATTCGCATTCTGTGCCACCAGATGCCCGCTGCCTGAACCCAGTTTAAACAGGCACAGATAGACCAGCGTCAGACCGATTCCGGCAATAACACCCGCCAGTACCGTATAACGGGTCAGCAGTCCTTTGTCTTCAACACCACGTGAACGGGCGGCATTAACAATAACGATACCAAATACCAGCGCGCCCAGTGTGTCCATGGTCAGGTAACCATTAACGAATCCGTTAGAAAATGCACCCTGCTGATAGCTTTCCACTGCCGGAATTTCTCCGCCAGCCGGCCAGAGAATCGCCGCAATACCTAAAACTGCCAGAGCAATAATTTTCAGAGGAGCAAGAAAATGACCGACGGTATCGAGCAGTTTTCCGGGATAGAGAGAAATCAGAATCACCAGCGCGAAATAGATCAGGCTGTAAATCAGCAGCGGAAGCGCCCCGTCACCGGCCAGCGGAGCAATACCGATTTCGAAGGACACAGTCGCAGTACGTGGTGTCGCAAATAGCGGCCCCACGGCCAGATAACATACGGTCGCCAGTACCAGTCCGGCAGCCTTACCGATCGGTGAACTCAGAGCATCAATCCCGCCACCGACTCTGGCGAGAGCAACCACGGTCAGTACCGGGAGCCCTACTGCGGTAATCAGAAAACCAATCGCTGCGGTCCAGACATGTTCTCCGGCCTGAATACCCACCATAGGCGGGAAAATAATATTACCTGCGCCGACAAACAGGGCAAATGTCATAAAGCCCAGCGCAAGGATATCTTTAGAAGTTAAACTTTTAGTCATAAATTACTCTGCACATCATGTGCTGAAAATACCTGGAAGTTGGGTTTGATCATCATTATTCCGTGAACAGCAGTTCACCACAGCTCTCAGCCCCGTGAGGGCGCAAATCACCGGTAACGGGTGAAATTAGGATTGTTTTTTTTCACCGGAAGTGAATGACAACGCCCATAAGTAAAACTTTTATAGGGAAGAAAGGCAATATCAGATCAGTAAACTAGTAGGATATGTCATATATAAAATGAAAAGCAGTGAATATGACGGGATTACCCGCAGGTTCAGGACGATGATATGTTTATTATTTGTTCTCTTTCCGACAAATATATGCATTTATTCTATGGCTGATACACAAAAGGCGCCACAGTTGCGCCTTTTGTGCATTATATTGCGGTAAGATCACCAGACTTCGCCGGCAATCTTTACCACACTACGGACTTTTTGCCATTGTTCGTCTTCTGTCAGAGTATTGCCTTCTTCAGTGGAGGCAAATCCGCATTGCGGGCTGAGACAAATCTGATCGAGACTGAGATAGCGGGCCGCTTCTGCTATACGGGCTTTCACTTGCCGGGGATCTTCCGGTGTGCCATTTTTAGTGGTAATCAGGCCTAACACTGCCTGCTGATGACCGGGTTTAATAAACCTTAGTGGTTCAAAGCCTCCGGAACGCTGGTTATCATATTCCAGGAAAAAAGCATCAACATTCACCTGACCGAATAAAACCTCTGCCACAGGTTCATACCCGCCTTCAGAGATCCAGGTCGAACGAAAGTTACCCCGGCAGATATGCAACGCAACGGTCAAATCATAAGGTTTACCGATCAGCGCTTTATTCAGTACACCGGCATAGGTCGCCGCCAGCAGCTCCGGATCCTCACCGCGGGCACGGACCTGTGCTTTCTGTTCTTCCGAACAGAGGTAAGCCCAGACCGTATCATCAAGCTGCAGATAACGGCAGCCGGCATCATAAAAGGCGCGGATAGCATCCCGCCAGGTGGTGGCTAAATCATCAAAATATTCTGTTAAATCAGGATACACCTGTTCATCGATATAGCGACGGCCGCCACGAAAGTGCAACACACTCGGACTGGGAATAGTCATTTTAGCAACGGAGTCACCGGCAATACTTTGCAGGTATCGGAAATCCTCCAGCATCGGATGCTGTTTAAAGCCCAGTTTACCCGTCACACGTACCCCGCGGGCTTTGGTTTCCACCCCGTTAAACTGAATACCCTGGTCGGCTTCAAAGGCTTCGACGCCTTCCAGTCCTTCAAAGAAATCAAAATGCCACCAGGCCCGGCGAAACTCACCGTCGGTTACGACCTGTAATCCGGCAGCCTGCTGCTTCTGTACCACTTCAAGGATCGCGGCATCTTCTGCCTGACGTAATGCTTCGGCATCCAGGGTTCCTGCTGAAAATTGTGCCCGTGCCTGTTTTATCGACTCAGGGCGCAAAAAACTGCCTGCAATATCGGCACGAAAAGGGGCGTGATCTCTTTGCATAATTATTCTCCTGGTTCCGGCAATTGACGGAAAGTTACCCTAAAAAAGCCATCTGGATGGCTATATTAAGTTCAGAATCCCATGGCAAGGTACCGTCATCAATTGAATAAAACTCATCACCCCTGAATATTTTTCATCCGCGGGCGTCGGTGTACTGGTACCCGTGCTGGCAGGCTCATACAAAATACCACGATAAAGTCGGTCGGTTTGTCCGGGAAACCGCGTAAAACATGCCACCTCAGTGGCATGTCGTCAATGTCAACTGTCAGTGGCCATACTGTCCGCGTTAACAACTAACCGGGCAGGCAGGGAGAAACTAAAACAGGTACAACGGCCGGGGTCACTGGTAATTGATAACCGTGTGCCGTGATGACCCAGCGCATGTTTGACTATTGCCAGCCCCAGTCCGCTGCCGCCGGTATTACGCGACCGTGCTTTATCCACCCGGTAAAAACGCTCTGTCAGCCGGGGGATATGCTCTGCCGGGATGCCCGGACCATTATCGGAGACGGAAAAAACCGCCCCGCCGGTACTGCGCTTCCAGATAATTTCAATACCGGTATTTTCGGGAGTATGGCTGATAGCGTTATAGATCAGATTCGATATGGCGCTGCGCAGCTGTTCATCATTGCCAAATACTTTCAGGCTTTCATCAATAGAAAAATGTACCCGCTGCCGGCCATGACTCAGTGTCTCCGCTTCCTGCTGCAGCATATGCAACATGGCAGGGACATCAATCACCTCTTTCATATTCAGTACCGGCGCTGCTTCTATTTTTGTCAGGGTCATTAACTGCCTGACCAGGCCTTCCATACGCCGTGACTGTTCCTGCATAGTAACGACTGCTTTATGGTACATCTGTTCGTTCAGTTGCTTATCTTCCATCATTTCCAGATAGCCCTGGATGACCGTCAGCGGGGTACGCAGCTCGTGGCTGACATTAGCAAAAAAGTGACGCCGCATATTCTCCAGCTGACGCATCTGGGTCATATCGCGGGCACTGATCAGCCACTGTCCTTCACTATAAGGCATAATTCTGAACTCCATATGGTGACCGTTGTTCAGCTGCTGGGTGAAGGGCATATCAAAGGCTTTGGTCTGCAGATAACGCGAAAATTCAGGGTAACGCAACAGGTTAAGAATGTTCTGGCCATTGTCTTCCGGCCAGCGCAGGCCGAGATGTTGCTGCGCCAGCCCGTTACACCAGAAAATATTACCCTCTTCGGTGGTCATCACCAGTGCATCTGGCAGAGATTCAGCACCACTGCGAAAACGTTTGATCAGATTTCTCAGTTCACTGCGCCGCCGCCGGTTACGCGCCTGCATCAGATAAAGGCCATGGAACAATGGTTCCCAGCTGCCTTTCCCGGTCGGCGGAGTCAGGGTTCTGTCAACCCACAGCCAGTGAGACAGCCGCATCAGCTGGAAAAAATGCCAGAAAAGTAATATTACCACCGCCAGTAGCAGGCCCCAGGCCAGCTGCCCTGTCAGCAGGCCGGCAACTGCACCCGCCACACAGGCCAGCAAAAACTCAAGGATCAGAGTGCGCCACGAAAGTTTGTCCAGCACGAGTCACTCTCCATTCAGTAACGGGCAGAGAACCGGTATCCTGTCCCACGGACTGTCTGTACCATACGCTCATGGCCGGTCACTTCGAGGGCTTTACGCAGTCGCCGGATATGGACATCAACTGTCCGGTCTTCCACATACACGTTGGTTCCCCACACATGGTTAAGCAGCTGCTCCCTGCTATATACCCGTTCCGCATGGGTCATAAAAAAGTGCAGTAATTTATACTCCGTCGGCCCCATTTCTACCGGAGTTTCGCCGGACATAACCCGGTGAGATGTCGGATCGAGTGTCAGCCCCCGGATATTAATTAACTCATCATCGGCCATCGGTGAAATACGCCGGATAACGGCTTTGATTCTGGCGATCAATTCTTTCGGGGAAAATGGCTTAGTCATATAATCATCAGCGCCGGCATCCAGCCCGCGCACCCGGTCTTCCTCTTCTCCTTTCGCTGTCAGCATTACCACCGGAATATCGCGGGTCATGGCCTCTTTTTTCAGGTAGCGGATAAGCTGAATTCCGCTGCCTCCCGGCAACATCCAGTCCAGCAGAATTAAATCCGGCCAGGGTTCAATCAGTTTTTTAACTGCACTGTCATAATCTTCAGCTTCGACAGGATGATAATCATTCTGCTCCAGCACGAAACATAACATTTCGCGGATAGGAGCTTCATCTTCTACGACCAGAATGCGTTTAGCCATTGTTTCTCCAGCGGATATCTCCGGGCATTTCCGAAGTTGCGGCCTCATTATGAGACAGTTTTATGACAGTTTTATGAATAAATGCCAGCTTATTTTCCGACTGACTGATAATAAACATTAACTATTACTGTCTTTATTAGTTTAGCGAGATAATACAATTACCCTGGTTATCTGCCGTTTCCGGCCCGGCCACTGGCCAGGGTAACGCTTTTTTTATCTCGCGACTGACAACAGGGTATACTGCCGTCAGCAGGGTGAAACCGGGAGTATTATGAAGATTATCCATACCTCTGACTGGCATCTGGGCCAGTTTTTTTATACCCGTAGCCGGGCTTTTGAGCATCAGTCTTTTCTTGACTGGTTATTACAGCAAATTACTCAGCATCAGGTGGACGCACTGATTGTTGCCGGAGATATTTTCGATACCGGCTCCCCGCCCAGTTATGCACGTGAGCTATATAACCATTTTGTGGTGGCTTTGCAGCAAACCGGCTGCCAGCTGGTGATTCTGGCCGGGAATCATGATTCGGTCGCTATGCTCAATGAGTCAAGGGAACTGCTGGCCTGCCTGAATACCCGGGTCATCGCCAGCGCCGGAAAAGAGGTTGATCAGCAGCTGGTTATTCTTAAAAATGCCCGGCAACAGCCTGCAGCTATCCTGTGTGCAATCCCTTATTTACGGCCACGGGATATCCAGCTCAGTCAGGCAGGGCTGGACAGTCACCAGAAACAGCAAAATCTGTTGCAGGCCATAACTGATCATTATCAGCAATGCTACCGGGCGGCCCTGGATCTACGTACCTCTCTGGGCCTGCCAGCATTACCTATTATTGCCACCGGCCACCTGACAGCGCTGGGCACCAGCAGCAGTGATTCGGTACGGGATATCTATATCGGTACCCTGGATGCTTTCCCCGCATCGGCCTTTCCGCCGGCCGATTATATCGCCCTGGGGCATATTCATCGCCCTCAACAGGTCGCTGGTCAGGCTCATATTCGTTACAGTGGTTCGCCGATAGCCCTGAGCTTTGATGAACCGGCTGATGAAAAAAGTGTTTGCCTGGTGGAATGCGGCGAGGGTCAGCCATTAACGGTCACCCCCCTGCCGATCCCGTGCTTTCAGCAGATGAAAACAGTGAAAGGTTCGCTGGAAGAGATAGAACGGCAGCTGCACACGTTAACCGCTGACAGTAATGGCCGGCCAGTGTGGCTGGATATTGAAGTGACACAGCAGGAATACCTGAGTGACCTGCAACAGCGTATTGAAGCTATCACCGACGGGCTGCCGGCAGAAGTGCTGTTACTCCGGCGCAGTCGCGACCGTTCCGTTGCCGGGATCCGCCGGATAAATAATGAAACCCTGAATGAACTGACCCCCGAAGAGGTATTTCAGCGCCGCCTGGCGGCAGAGGAACAATTGTCGCAGCAGGATCAATTGCGGCTGATGACCCTCTACCGTCAGACACTGGAACAGCTGCAACATACCGGACAGGAGCCGGACTGCTGATGAAAATACTGACTCTGCGTTTTAAAAACCTCAATGCTCTGCGTGGCGAGTGGACTATCGATTTCCGGCAGCCGCCCTTCGCCGGTAACGGACTGTTTGCCATTACCGGTGATACGGGGGCGGGTAAAACCACCCTGCTGGATGCCATTTGTCTGGCGTTATATCACCAGACCCCGCGCCTCGGCAGTATTACCCCGGCACAAAACGAGCTGATGACACGGGGTACCAGTGAATGTCTGGCGGAAGTCGAATTCGAAATTAAAGGTGAAGCCTGGCGAGCCTTCTGGAGCCAGAACCGTGCCCGCGGACAGCATAACGGTAAGCTGCAGCCACCGCGTGTCGAACTGGCCCGTTGCAGCGATAACGTCATTGTTGCTGATAAAATTCAGGACAAATTGCGGCTGACGGAGCAACTGTCCGGACTGAACTTTCAGCGTTTTACCCGCTCAATGATGTTATCCCAGGGGCAGTTTGCCGCCTTCCTGAATGCCCCTTCAGCAGACAGAGCCGAGTTGCTTGAAGAGCTGACCGGCACCGAAATTTACGGACAGATATCTCAGACGGTATTTGAAAAACATAAACAGCTGCGACAGCAACTTGATACCCTGCAGGCCGGGGTCTCCGGCGTCGTCTTGCTGGATGAAGAGACCCGCCAGCAGATCACTGAACAGCAGACATTGCTGCAACAGAGTGAACTGCAATTACAGCAAGACAGTCAGCGTATCAGCCAGGCACAGCACTGGCTACAGCAGGATCAGTCACTGGTCAGCCAGCAACAACAACGCGAACAGCAGCATCAGGAAACCAGCCGTTTATGGCAACAGGCAGAGCCGATACGGCAACGGCTGGCTGACAATCAACCGGCCGAAAAAATCCGGGATAACTGGCAACAACTGCAGCGTTATCTGCAACAACAACAGCAACAGACGGAAGCTTTGCAGGTATCCGCTGCCCGACGGCAGCAGGCCGAAGCCGCTCAGCAACAGGCACACCGCCAGCATGAAAACAGCGAATCCGGGCTGGAGAAACTGCAACAACAACAGCAACAACTGGAGAGCCTGCTGACCGGACAGGTGATCCCTCTCGACCAGAAAATCACTGCACAGCAACAGTTATCCGATACCACACAACAGCAGCTTATGCACCAGCAACAGACGCTGGCACAGTCTGAGCAGCAGCATACTGCCGGACAGCACCAATTGCAGGTGCTGACAGCCCGGCGAAGCCAGTGGCTGAGCTGGCGTGAACAACATCTGAAGATTGCCGGATATGGCCCTTCTCTGTCCGTCTGGCAGCACCAGCAGACCCAGTGGCAGCAACAACAACAGAGTGCCCGCCAGGCAGAACAGCAATTGTCTGTTTTGCAACAGCGGATAACAGAGCAGCAGACAGCCCTGACAGCCCTGAACCGTAATGCCGCGCCGCTGGAGCAGGCCGCCACTGCGGCTGCCGCCGAACTACAGCGCTGTGAAACCCTGCAGGCACACCTGGAAAACGATATCACCAGCCAGCAACTGCGCCAGACACTGGAGCAATATCAGACACAACGTGCCCGCCACCAGCAGTTATTACGGCTGGCCTCCGGCGCAGCGCCTGTGCAGCAGCAACTTACTCGCCTGCAGGCTGAACAGGCAGCCCTGCAGCAACAAATCAGCCAGGATGAACAGACCCTGGTCCGCTGCCGACAGTCATTCACAGAACAGACAAAACAATTACAGGCCATCACAACGCTGTGTGAGCTGGAAGCAAAAATTATTAATCTGTCAGCACTGCGTCAGCAACTGGAAGAGGGGCAGCCCTGTCCCCTGTGCGGATCATCTGCCCATCCGGCAGCAGAGCAGTACAGCCAGCTGCAACCGGATGAAAACCTGCAACAGAAACGCCGGCTGGAAAACCTTGTCGCCGAACTACGGGAACAGGGAACCGGGTGTAAAGCCCGGTTAGCCCAGGCCGCGGATCGCGGACAGCAATTAAACCACGACACAGAAAAACTGACCGGCCAGCTGGCAGCACTGCAGACACAGTGGCAGCAACTGACACAAACGGCGCAACTGGACTGTGATCTCAGCGATAGTGCAGCCCTGGAGGCGTATATTCAGGCCGCTGAACACGGTGAATCACAGGCCCGTCAGCGTTTACAACAACGTGAAAAGGCAGCAACCGCCAGCCAGCAGGCGCGGGATGCTCTCTACCAGAGTAAAGAAAAACGACAGGCGCATCAGCAACAATCCGGACTGCTGGGACAGCAATTAGATAACAGCCGGCAGACAGCCACGGAGCACCAGTCCCGCAGTCAGCTGGCCGGTCAACAGGCGGAGTCGCTGGCCGGACAATTACGTACCGACCTCAGCCACTATCAGCTAACCCTGCCCGATGATGCCAGCGCTGCGGCCCGGTGGTTTACACAACAACAGGCATTGTGGCGTGACTGGCAGGAAAACGAAAAGCAACTCCGCGACAGTGAGCCGGAACATATCCGTCTGACAACGGCACTGGACAGCCTGCAACAGGAAATTAACGGGCAACAGCAGTTACTGAAAGAGGCACAGCAGCTACTGGTCCTGCAGTTATCACAGCTGACCACCCTCAGGAAACAGCGCAGAGAATTATTTGGCGATCAGGAGACGGAACAGGCCCGCCAGACACTGCAGCAACAGGTTCAGCATCAGCAGCAACAAACCCGCACCCTGCAGCAACAATGGCAGCAGACAGAGAATCAGCTGAGTCAGATAACCGGTCAGCATCACCAGCTGGAACTGCAGGTCCGGCAACTCAGGGAACAGACTGAACACTGTCAGCAACAGTTCTCTGCGGCTTTGCAACAGCAAGGGTTCGACAGCCAGCAGGCATTTACCGATGCCTTACTGGACAGTGAGCAGGCCAGTGAGTTACGCAGCCAGTTGCAGCAACGGGAACAGGCCCTCAGCCAGACTGACATTCTGCTCCGGCAGGCCACGGAGGCACTGACACAACACCGGCAACAGCGCCCGGCGGACAGCCATGACGATGGCGATCTTCTCAGCCAGCGGCAACAGCAATTGCAGCAACAGTTAAAAGATAATCTGCATCAGCAGGGGGAAATCCGTCAGCAGTTACAGGCCGATGACCGTTACCGTCAGCAACAACAGCAGTTGCTGACTCAGATCCATGAGCAACAACGGTTGCTGGCCGACTGGGATCAGCTTAATCGTCTGATAGGCTCAGCCACCGGCTCACTGTTCCGCCGCTTTGCCCAGGGACTGACACTGGATCATCTGGTCTGGCTGGCTAACCAGCAACTGGCACGTTTACATGGCCGTTATCTGTTACAGCGTCAGGCATCCGATGCCCTGGAGCTATCGGTGATTGATACCTGGCAGGCCGATAATCAGCGGGATACCCGTACCCTGTCCGGCGGGGAGAGTTTTCTGGTCAGCCTGGCACTGGCACTGGCCTTATCGGATCTCGTCAGTGACAAAAACCGTATTGAGTCGCTGTTCCTTGACGAAGGCTTCGGCACCCTCGACACGGGCAGCCTGGATATAGCGCTGGATGCACTGGACAGCCTCAATGCCAGCGGAAAAATCATCGGAGTCATCAGCCATGTCGAGGCCATGAAAGAGCGTATTCCGCTGCAGATTAAAGTGATCAAGGTGAACGGACTGGGCTACAGTAAACTGGAATTACCGGCGCCCTGAAATCACTGACTTTCCGCCGTCAGGTTTTCCTGGCGGCGCCACTGACGGGGACTGATACCAAACCAGCGCCGGCAGGCGCGGGAAAAAGCACTCACTTCAGAATACCCCAGCAACATCGCCATCGCCGATACGGACAGGGATTTCTGTTGCAGATAATGGGTCGCCAGTTCGCTGCGTACATTATCCACCAGCACAGAGAAACTCACATTGTGCTCCCGTAACCTGCGTTGTAAAGTCCAGGCAGACAGACCAAGATTCTCCGCGACGGTTTCCAGTGCCGGTTCTCCGTTGCTGAGTAACAGATGGATAGCCGCACGAACTTTTCCGGTCAGCCCCTGACTTTCACGGGTCAGATTCAGGCGTTGCAAAGCATCCTGCATAACCATCAGTAACATAGGATCGTTATCCGGCATGCTGCGTTGCAGGTCACGTTTAGCAATCAGTAATGAATTATAAGGCTGGTCAAAATAGACCGGCGCATCAAATATTTTGCAGTGCTCGTGCCAGTTTTCAGGGCGGGAGTGTTCGAAATGGACTTCACGCGGGGCCCAGTGCTGGCCGGCGGAATGGCGGATAAGATTCATAAACATCCCCATCGTCAGTTCTGCATCCTGACGGCGGCACAGAATAGCCCCGTGGCGTACCTGATAATCCAGCCGCCAGTGATCCCCCTTATCTACCCGCCGGACCAGAGTATCGTGCTGATGGCTGGGAAATGCCTGAACCACATTGTGCAGGGCAATATCCAGTGTCGGCGAGCAGAGGCCAATATAGCCAATCAGTCCCAGTGCCTGAGGTTTAAACTGGCGGCCATAATGCAAACCAAAATTGTCACTGGCAGAGTGACGGGCAGCTTCTTCCAGTACGCGGCAATAATTCACCAGCCCGAGACTGAGGGTCGGGCTGCCCAGTAACTCCGGATCCACACCACTCAGCCCGAAAATTCTGTCTGCATCGCCGCCCTGCCCGCAAATAAAATCACTCAGACCGGTGGCCGCGGCGGCCAGTACTCCGCGGTTGCCGCTGATTAAACCGCAAACGGCCTGCGAACTCTGCTGTAAAAGCGCAACTGGCTGTTCCATGATCCCCCCGATATATTCTGAACTGTCGCAGGTGATGCAATTTACGTACCAGCGTAAAAACCCCGTATTGCGGCAGCCCCGGCGGTTCAGGGTTCCCCGTCACGGCACAGCGCACTGAGCTGGTGCATTACTGCCCCACCGGCCAGCGATCCGTTTCCAGATAACGGCGACACAGGCGGACAGTGTCTGCTGACCAGTGTTGTTCCAGTCCGCGGGCCATTTCTGTTCTGGCATGAGATCCCATCCAGGCACTTAACTGCAGGCGGCGCTGCATCAGAAGATCAGGCAGGATCGCCATATCCTGGTCACTGATATGGCCGCTTTTTTCATAACCCGTCAGCCAGTTATCAATCCAGTCTGCGGCCCGCGGGTGATGCTCACAAAAACTGATGGCTGCAGCCAGATCATGCATATACCAGCCAAAACCACAGTCATCAAAATCAATAATTCTGGTCTGGCCCTGATGATGCAGCAGGTTAGTCAGACGTAAATCCGCATGGATCAGTCCGTAACGCTGTTGCTGCTGACCATAGGCCGTCAGGCGATGGTTAATTTTGTCCAGCGCCTGAAAAATAAGCGGATGATCACTGGCGGCCAGCCGCGGAGCATCCTGCCAGCGCCCCCAGTGTCCGTGCTCTCCCACCATGCTATCGTGATCCCAGCAGATACGACGGAATCCCTCCGGACGCTGCCACTGGCGGCTGTGCTGATGCAGCCCGGCAGTGACCTCACCGAGGGCACGGAATGCGGCCGGATCAACATTGGTGGTCGGCATTTCACCGGCCATCCAGTAAAAGATCACCACATGACGCACACTGCCATCAGGGGTGCTGATGGTCTGTACCCGCTCACCCTGCCCGTCACAGACCGCCTCCGGCACCTCAATACCACTGTCTCTGAGGGCATCCAGCCACAGTAACTCGCTGACAATATCTGCTTTATCATGATAATCGGCACGGTGTAACCGCAGGGCATAGCGCTGGCCCGCCACTGTCAGCAGAAAGGTGGCATTCTCAGAACGACAAATCAGCGAAAGCTCACCGTCAGCCAGTTGCGGATACGCGGATAAGGCTTTACTGGCTATCTGCATCAGTTGCTGATCTGTCATCGAATCATTTTGTTTTACTTCCATTATCAACACCCCGGTCGTTGTTTGAGTCCGTAGTCCCTGCGTAAGCATGCCTGCGATAAAGGGCCGGTTTCCTGACCCGCCAGTAACAAAACCTGGCTTTGCACGACAATGTTTGCCGGTCGCGGGAGGAAGTTGACTTCAAATGACAGAATTGTGACAACTGCGGTCAGGTATTGCCCCCCGCTGCGCGGCATTATCCGGCAGACAGCTTATTGCGCCGGACAGAGTATCGGCGGAGTGCCAACACACGACGGGGACAGACACATGACAACAAAACTCAAACCCACCCTCGGCACCTTTTCCTTATGGGGAATTGCCGTCGGCCTGGTGATTTCGGGCGAATATTTTGGCTGGAGTTATGGCTGGGGTGTCGCCGGTACTCTGGGATTTCTGATGACCACACTGCTGATAGCCCTGATGTACGGCTGCTTTATTTTTAGTTTTACCGAATTAACCACCGCTATCCCTCACGCGGGCGGCCCCTTTGCCTACAGCCGCAGAGCATTCGGGGAAACCGGCGGCCTGATTGCCGGGCTGGCGACGCTGATCGAATTTGTCTTTGCCCCGCCGGCGATTGCACTGGCTATCGGTGCCTATCTGAATGTCCAGTTTCCGGCTCTGGACCCGAAAATTGCAGCGGTAGTTGCTTATCTGGTATTTATGAGCCTCAATATTCTGGGCGTTAAGCTGGCCGCTATGTTTGAGCTGATTGTCACCATCCTGGCAGTGATCGAATTACTGGTTTTTATGGGGGTCGTCTCTCCGGGGTTCCGCCTGACCAATTTTACAGCCCATGGCTGGGCCGGTGCAGATGGTTTCGGTCTGCAGGCCATCAGCGGGGTTTTTGCCGCAATTCCCTTTGCTATCTGGTTTTTCCTGGCCATTGAAGGTGCCGCCATGGCCGCCGAAGAAGCAAAAGATCCGCGTAAAAATATCCCGCGGGCTTATATTGCAGGGATCCTGACCCTGGTGGTACTGGCAATAGGCGTGATGCTGCTGGCTGGCGGAGCCGGAGACTGGCGTAAGCTGTCCGATATTAATGATCCGCTGCCACAGGCAATGAAAATGATCGTCGGTGAACATTCCCGTTGGATGCATATGCTGGTATGGATTGGTCTGTTCGGTCTGGTGGCCAGTTTTCACGGGATTATTCTCGGGTTCTCCCGGCAATTTTTTGCCCTGGCCCGTGCCGGATATCTGCCCCGGCCGCTGGCGAAACTGTCCCGTTTCAGGACGCCTTACCGGGCAACCCTCGCCGGTGGAGTAATAGGTATTGCCGCTATTTTCAGCGATAACTGGATCCACCTGCAGGGCATGTCCCTGACCGCCGCGATGATCACTCTGGCCGTTTTTGGTGCCATTGTTATGTATATCATGAGTATGCTGAGCCTGTTCCGCCTGCGCCGCACTGAACCGGCCATGATTCGCAGTTTCCGTGCGCCGGGATACCCGCTGGTCCCGGCGATCGCCCTGCTGCTGGCAGTGGTCTGCCTGGTTTCAATGGTGTGGTTTAACCCGGTCATCGCACTGCTGTTTGTGGTGATCATGGCGGCCGGTTATCTGTACTTCCGCCTGACCAGCAACCAGCGCCGACAGGCGCCGCACGATGCGTTACTGATGAGTCAGGAATAAGCCCGCGGGCAGGTGATATTTATCCGCCGGTTATATCACCTGCCCCTTTCAGATACTGTTATTTATTACAGTAGTTGCTGAAACCAGGCCAGTGATTGGGTATCATCTGTCAGACATTCCGGAAATGCTGGCTTAAGGAACTCAGATGCTGTGGTTTAAAAATATGATGGTTTACCGTCTCAACCGTGAAATCCCGCTGTCTGCCGATGACATGGAAAAGCAACTGGAGGCATGCAGTTTCACCCCCTGTGGCAGCCAGGATCAGGTAAAAACCGGCTGGATAGCACCACTGAATGATAAGGCCGACGCACTGGTCCATGTCAGTAACGGTCAGATGCTGCTCTGCGCCCGTAAAGAAGAGAAAATCCTGCCCTCCCCGGTGATCAAACAAGCCCTTGAGGCCAAAATCAGTCATCTGGAAGCTACCCAGCAACGTAAGCTGAAAAAAACTGAGAAAGATTCCCTGAAAGATGAAGTGATCCATAGCCTGTTGCCGCGCGCTTTCAGCCGCTACAGCCAGACCTGGCTGTGGATTGATACCCGACACCAGCTGATTATGGTCGACAGCGCCAGTGCCAAAAAAGCAGAAGACCTGCTGGCATTGTTGCGCAAAAGTCTCGGTTCGTTGCCGGTTGTCCCGCTGACACTGGAAACGCCCGTCGAACTGACGCTGACCGAATGGGTACGTTCCGGCAGCCTGCCGGCAGGTTTTACCCTGCTGGATGAAGCCGAACTGAAAGCGACTCTGGAAGAAGGTGGCGTGATCCGCTGTAAAAAACAGGCGCTGGTCAGTGACGAAATTGCCCTGCATATCGAGGCCGGAAAACGGGTGACAAAACTGGCCCTCGACTGGCAGGAGCGATTACAGTTTATGGTTTGTGATGACGGTTCACTCAAAAGGCTGAAATTCAGCGAAACGCTGCGTGAACAAAATGATGATATCGACCGGGAAGATCAGGCCTTACGCTTTGATGCGGATTTTACCCTGATGACCGGTGAGCTGGCGATGTTTACCGAAGCACTGGTGGAAGCCCTGGGCGGCGAAGCCCGGCGCTGATCACCGCGCCATGCCCTGCACAGGCAGAGCATGGCGTACCATCATTTACAGATAGCGACACAGATAAGCACTGTCTTCAGCAACCTGTAAATAAAACTCACTGTTCCCCGGCACATTAAATACCTGTCCTGCTTCATACCAGCGCCATTCGGTTTCACCCGGTAACAATACCTTCAGTGATCCACTGACTACCGTCATTTCTTCCGGCTTACCGGTACCAAAGGTATATTCGCCCGCAGACATAACACCGACAGAGGCGCTGCCTGACAGGGTGTTTTCAAAACCAATCGATTTGACCTTACCTTCAAAGTACTCATTAGACTTCAGCATGCAGTTTCCTTAATCGTCAGCAGGATGTTGCAGACAGTGTAAAAGCTGTCAGATCGACTTGTCACGTAAATAATCAGCCACATCATCAGCTTAACCATTTCCGCTACCGCTCAGGGCTGACAGAGCAGTTTCGGCTGGTTTCTGGTATCAGGAACGGGCAAAGTTTCTTTAAAATAGCAGACCAGAGAACAACTGCGGAAAAATGGCCGGTATAACAGGCTACCGGCAGAAAGGCGAACCGGGGCAGGTTAACCGGCTCGCTGTTGTGATAATACCTGCAATATATTATCCACCACTTCCTGAGGAGGACGGGAAGCATCAATAATATGGTGAGCTGTGGATGAATAAAGCGGACTGCGGATTTTCAGCACATCGCTCATTTCTTCGGTGATCGGTCTGCCTGTCAGGGTCGGACGCTGCCCGGCCTCCGGATCCACCGTTAAGCGCTTAGCCAGTTCCTGCGGTTCAGCTTTCAGCCAGAAAACCCGGCCATGTTCACGCATATGCTGGCAATTTTCCGGACGCAGGATAATACCGCCGCCGGTTGCAATCACTGCTGATGCTGTCGTCACCTGAATCAGTGACGCTGACTCTTTATCCCGAAAGCTTTCCCACCCTTGTTCGGCCACAATTTGGGCAATGGTGCATTGCAGCGACGATTGCAAATGATGATCCGTATCATTAAATGCATAGCCCAGTGTCTGTGATAACAGATGGCCGATGGTTGTTTTTCCGCAACCCCGCGCACCTATCAGATAGATGGGTAATGACATAAAGGCCGATCCTCCGCCGGGATAGTTAAAGTGACTGGATGTAAACCTGTGCATGATAACCGGAATTGCCCCTGACAGCCACCCACCGACAACCGCCAGCGGCGGAAAACATCATAATCATGGCCGGGCAGGATGCCGCAATATTTTTTTACTGCGTTTGCATTTACTTTACCGGCCGGCACCCCCATATATAACTCCGGCATAACTGTTTAACAGGGTGCAGTCACCAAACAATAATTGCAGGGTGCAGGTAACAGCAGTGACCAACACCGGCACCCGGAGTCACAGACAGTCACAACCACCCTCACTGATATACAGCCGGGGTGTAATAAAGATGATAAAAAGAGGTTTCACCATGCAGAGCGAAGAACAAAAACTGATTGATAGTCTGTTTAGCCGTTTACAACAGGCAGAAACCCAAAGCGGACCACGAGACCCCGGGGCAGAACAGTTAATCAAAAACCATCTGCAAAACCAGCCTGCAGCAGCCTACTATATGTCACAGGCGTTACTTATTCAGGAAGCAGCACTGAAAAAGCTGAATGATCAGGTCGCCGGGCTGGAAACCCGTTTACAACAGCTGCAACAACAGCAGCAGCCTCAGAGCAGTGGTGGTTTTCTGGCCGGTTTATTTGGCGGTGGCAACTCACAGCAACGCCAGCAGGCTCCAGCCCAATCAGCATGGGGTAATCCGCAACAGGCACCACAGCAGCCTCAGCAACAACCAGCCTACACTGCACCTCCGGCAGCGGGCCGTACTACCGGCTTCCTGGGGGGGGCATTACAAACTGCTGCAGGTGTTGCCGGCGGGGTGGTACTGGCAGATATGCTGACCAGCATGTTCCACCATTCTCAGCCGGAAGAGATTGTAAACATTATTAATGAAGCACCGCCGGAAACGCCGGATTACGATCAGAATCTGGATACCTTTAATTACGGCAGCAACGAGCATCCTGCAGACAATGCCAGCTGGGATGATAATAATAACGGCGGTGGCTTTGACAGCTTCTTTGGTGATAACAGCTTTAATGATGACGACGATAGTTTCCTGTAACTCCCCCCTGTCGTCCCGGTTTCAGGCAGCCTCAGGGCTGTCTGAACCATTTGTCCAGTTCATTCGCAAATAACTGCCGGTCTTTCTGATTCAGTGCCGGCGGACCGCCGGAAGGAATGCCACTGGCCCGCAGCGTTTCCATAAAATCACGCATTGTCAGGCGTTCGCGGATCGTCGCCGGAGAGTAGCGCTCTCCCCGCGGGTTCAGCGCGTCAGCCCCTTTTTCCAGCACTTCCGCCGCCAGAGGAATATCAGCGGTGATCACCAAATCACCGGGGATCAGCCTGCGGACAATTTCATTATCGGCCACATCAAACCCCGCGGCGACCCGCAGACTGTGCAGCCAGGGTGATGCCGGCAGCCGCAGTGACTGGTTAGCGACAAAAGTAATATGTGTTTGTGTTCTTTCTGCTGCGCGATACAGTATTTCTTTGATTACTGTCGGGCAGGCATCAGCGTCAACCCAGATAGCCATAATACCTCCTAAAGGGACGGAGCCGGAATTGTGGACTATTATGGCCACCGGGGACAACTGTTTATCCGTTTACCGGTTGCTGTCAGCCCCCGGGAAAAGATAACCTGATATCACGCAGGCACACTGCGGCTTTCCGACGACAACAAAGGACAGGTAATGCTGAATAAAAAAATTGGTTTCATCGGTTGCGGTAATATGACCAAAGCAATCATTAACGGTATTGTTAAAAGCCAGGTGATTACGCCGGAAAATATCTGGGTGTTTGACCGTAAAGTGGCAACTAACCAGCAGATGTCCGCGGAGTATGGTCTGCATGCTGCCGAAAGTGCCGAAGTGATTGCCCGCGAAACGGATATTCTGGTCGTGGCAGTGAAACCCAATGTTATCCGTAAAGTACTGGGCGACATTGCCGGGCAGATCAGTAAACAGACCCTGGTGGTTTCGATTGCAGCCGGTGTCACTCTGGATTCCTTAGCCGATATCCTTGGTCATGATCGTAAAATTATCCGTATCATGCCGAACACGCCGGCATTAGTCGGTGAAGGAATGAGTTCGGTCACCCCGAATGCCCTGGTCAGTCCGGAAGAAACCGCAACGATCCTCGAAATATTCCGCAGCTTCGGTCAAGCAGAACAGGTCAGCGAATACCTGATTCATCCGGTCGTCGGCGTCAGCGGATCATCACCGGCCTATGTGTTTATGATGATTGAAGCCATGGCGGATGCCGCCGTTCTGGGCGGGATGCCGAGGCAGCAGGCTTATTCTTTCGCGGCACAGGCCGTCAAAGGGGCAGCACAGATGGTACTGGAAACCGGGCAGCATCCTGCACAGTTAAAAGACAGTGTATGTTCGCCCGGCGGCACCACTATCGAAGCGGTTCAGACTCTGGAAAGTCAGGGCTTCCGTTCGGCTATTATGCTGGCAATGCAGAAATGTATCGAAAAGTCAGAAGCATTAAGTAAAAAATAGCGGTTGTGTATTGCCGGATACCGCAAAGTATCCGGCAACACGGATCACCAGTGTTTAAAGACCGAGATAATCAGTCCCAGAAAAATCAGTGTAATCACACCATTTTTCAGCAGGTAATAAAGTTTACGGTTCCGCTTTTTGAGTCTTTGTCCCGCATCACGGGCGGCATTTACGTATTTAAATAACCGATTAATGGTGCCGGTACGGTCACTATCATCATTAGGCGATGCCGCCGCTGACATTAATGTTTGTCCTGCCCAGTGGTTTACTGCCTGCGCCCAGCGCCATTTCATCGGTCTTTCTATATCACAGAACAAAATAATGCGGGTCTGTCCGGTATCATTCTGTGCCCAGTGAACAAAAGTTTCGTCAAAAATCATCGCCTCACCATCATGCCAGCTACGGCGCACACCATCGACCTCAATAAAGCACTGTTCATCATTCGGTGTTGATAACCCCAGATGGTAACGCACTGATCCGGCATAAGGGTCGCGGTGTTTGCCTAAATAGCTGCCGGCGGGCAACTCTGCAAACATTGCAGCTTTGATACAGGGAATAGAACTGACCAGCCGGGTGGTCACCGGGCAAAGCTGCTCAGCGGACGGGTGAGCATCACCGTACCATTTGAGATAAAAACGCTTCCAGCCGCGCTTAAAGAAGGTATTAAAACCGGCATCGTTGTTTGCCGTCGCGGCTTTAATATGGCTTTGCAGGTTCACCGCTTCATCTCTGATAACCTGCCAGTTATCACGTAAAGGCTGCAGCTCAGCAAACGTATCTGCGGGAAACCATGCCTGCTTTGATGGCAATGCCGAGAACCCGGTCATAAACATGTTTACCGGGGCCATAAAGGTTGAATGATCAAATAATTGCCTGGAAAACTTCTGTCTTATTTTTCCGCGGGAATGGGCATAAAATACACTGATAAAAAAAACGCAAATAATAATAAGCGCTGCCATCGTTCTCTTCCTTAATTATGCTGAGAATAAGCAAAGCATTACCGTAATTAAATAGCGGTAAATTAAACTGCGGCGGAATTTTAGGGTAATACGGAAGATTTTCTTAGCCGCAAGTGCGAATATATATCACAGAATAAATGTTACAAATAAAAATCTGACAGACAGTCTCTGACTGAGACTGTCTGTCAGAGACATCATAGCAACAAGGGTATACTCAGCTTTTTTTCAGGCAGCCACTCATAAATGACTTACGCGCATCACCTTTCAATGCTTTTTGTTTGGCATCAGCGTTACAGGTTTTCATTTTTTGCTGCTGTGTGGTCAGACCAGCTTTGTTATTCTCTTTTTTCAGGCAGGTACTCATAAAACCCTTACGGGCATCCCCTTTCAGGCTCTGAGAACTGGCCTGATGATTACAGTCAGTCATTTTTTGTTGTTGTGCTGTTTTTTCGGCTGCAGTTGCTGTTACTGACGCCGTGACGCAGCACCCACACAGTATTAACCTGCTGATCAGTTTATTCATTACTTACTCCTGTAATAACAGTATCGGCCGGATAGCCATAGCCCCCCCGTGTTGCGGGAAGTCATATTATTCGTAATTTAACAGCTATTATCCGTCAGACAACGGATATTTTATTGCCGATATAGCGTCCAGGCAACGGCTATATGAAAAAGACTCAGCCTTTATTGAAAATGGATCATTATTACTCAATAGCTGCTGCTGAAACTTTTCCTCAAATAAAGAAACAGTCTCCGCAGGTAAACTTTCCAGTATGAGCGATAAAATCACTTCCATAGCTGCCATTCGCTCGGTCTGAAGCTTATACTCTTCGTCTTTCTCTGCCAGTTTGATTAACAGCTCAGCGATTAGGTTGTTCATAATTAACCTCAGCATTATCTGCTGCTGACGGTAACATTAAATAAATAAAAATGCAGATTTTTTTACTAAATGGCTGGCAAACGAGGAGAAAAAAACAAAAAAAGACGGGGTTCGCGGGAAATCATTGCTTGCGACAGGTCAGCGGCAGACATACCAGCAGATCATGCCACGCAGAACGGTGAGAAAAGATCAGATGCGATATTATCTCCGGAGGGCCCTGGTATCCAGGGTGCCCTCCGGCAATTATCTGCCGGCAGTTATTCAGCGTCCGTTATCGCCATAGTGAGGCCCGCCGACGCCCCATCCGCCGCCGCCAGGCCTTCCGCCTCCCCAGCCCCCGCCACCCGGCGGCGGGAAAATACAACCGTTAAGCATCACAACAACGCCCAGCACTGCAGAAATTTTAATCAAACGTAACATAATGACCCCGCTGATAATTGTTCTCTGAAATCGCCGTCAGTATATCCGCGCAGATGATAAGAATTATCCGTTTCAACGGGCCATTGATTTTATGACATACAACCTGACAATTATCTTACAGCGGGCAGACAAAAAAGTGATGGTAAACGGCGGACGTCACGCAGAAACGGGCTGAAAATAACGTAAGTTCACCCTGCGGATAACAGAGTGACAGAAGTGATGCGCCAGAAAAAGCCCGCCGGAGCGGGAAATACATCTGATAACGAACAGCATCAGAGTATAGAGGTGAATAATGACTTTCTGATGACAGCAGCACTTTTATCCGCAGTATACCCTGCTGATCATTCCCTGGCTGTCAGCAAAGAAATTCAGGCGGCGCAGGTTAAAATCCATGGCGACCACAGAATGATAGCCAATTGCCCGAACCGGATTATCAAAACGCAGATTATTCACCGACGACAGTGGTTTACCGAGGTACTGCTGATAATCAGAAGCACCACACATATCATCATCAGGGACATAGGCTGTCTGTGATGGCTTAGCGGACGACTGGCAGCCCGCCAGTAACAGAAAGCCAGTGATAAGTAATACTCTGCCATATGTTTTCATCTTTATTCCTCAGGTACAGGACCGGTAATACAGTTGCGGGCCTTTACATCGCTACCGGGTCCTGATATTGCAGGGCACAGCCCTTCATCTAATAACATCTATGGTACAAAATCCCCCGCCGAAAGGACGGATATTACCTTTACAACCTGGCCCGCAGACCCGGGCAGACTCAGATGTGATTATAACCTCAGCCTGTACCGATGCATTAACAAAACCCGGCGGTGATTGCATCGCCTGACTCGACAGTGATTTGTGCCATTGATACTATTCAGAAGATTCCTACTACCGGGCGAACAATGAACACTCAATCAGATAAAATTACACTGACTGCGTTTTATCTGGGTAGTTTTGTTATCTACTACCTGATAACACTGATGATTACGCTGTTTCCTAATTTTGCCGCCCTGCGGGCCAGCGGTTTGCTGGTTCCGGTACTCTGCGTGTTTGAATTTGCGGTGATTTATCCGTTATACCGTTTTTATTGTCAGCGCCGGAACGATATTCCTTTCAGCACACTGCAGCCGTGGCAAACACTGCTATTCAGTCTGCTGCTGTTGCTACTGATTGTGGCAGAAACACAATATCTGCTGCCCGAAATCTGGCTATCCGAGCAGGCAAATCAGCCCCGCAGTTCACAGCTTATCCTGTTAATCACCGCAGTCTGTCTGGCGCCGGTTTTTGAAGAGGTATTATTTCGCGGTTTTTTATTACAAACGTTTCTGCTGTGGGCTCCGAAAAGCCGTTTTGCCGCCATGTTACTGACGTCTTTACTGTTTGCTGCCATGCATACCCAGTATGTTCACTGGCAGTCGGTGGCCGCATTAACGTTATTTTCACTGTTGCTGTGCTGGGCAAGACTGAAAAGCCGCGGGCTGGCGCTGCCGGTATTTTTACATACACTAAATAATCTGATAGCACTGGTACCGGCTTTCTATCTGTCGGCCCTGTAACCGCATGCAGGCACCGGGGACAGGCCGCAACCTGCCCGCGAGAAATCAGGGCGTTTCAGCGATCACGTTCCTGTTCAAAATGGGTTTTGAACTGTTCATAAATCGAAATCATATTGGCAGCATCCCCTTGTAACGGACTCAGTTTTCCGGCGCGAACCAGTTCAATAACTAACTGCAATGCCGCCTGTTTAGGATGCTGTGCGGGCTGGGAGATCGCTTCATTAAGGTGCTGTATCGGCTGAGAACTGGTTTCTTTCATAATGTTACCTGTAGAAATAATATTAACGATATACAGGGCGGAAGTGTAACGCAGTTATTTAATCTCTGGCAGAATAACCGCCGTCTTTTTCAGTTTTTTTATACAAAACAACAGTGACAACGGCAGCAACAGTCGATTAGCAAAATGTTACCAATCACAATGCTATACTGAGATTCCGGTCATCACGATACAAGGACACTGCGCTAAGGAGCCAGTCATGTTAATCGGATTTGTATTATTAGTCAGTGCCTGTGGTAACGATGCCTGTGATGCATTACCCGTATCTGAACATATATTTCCGGACCAGGTCAGCTGTGAGCAGATGGCCGACCGCATACATAAAGTGCGCCCCCATGCGGTACTGATCTGCGGAGAAGTTCACCGTGATCGTCAGCCACAATAAACCGGCTGCGGTCTGTCACCCGCGATTTGTGCGGTGACTCTTTTTGCTGACCCGGGGTAACAGATGAAAACAAAAAAATCCCGGCCGCGTAAACCCTCCGGGCGCTGGGTATATTATCTGCTGTATCAGGAGATTCTCTGGCCCTGCCCTGTCCGCTGGGAATGGGAAAGCGGATTCGGTGGCTGGCTGCCATTTTACTATGCCCCGACCTTTGAATTTATTGCTGCCGATCCTGCCCGCGTAACCCGGGTGCGGCGTCCGGTAAAGGGTACAGCACTGAGCCCGCTGGCCGGCCGGGAACGGCTTATCCGCCAGGTGAAGGAAGATACGGAAAATGAAGAATAATGGCCCGCTGAGCGCGGGCACATATCACTGTCAGTTCATTAGCGTGTAGTCGAGGGTGATTTCCGTATCCAGTAACTGCGACACCGGACATCCGGCTTTCGCTTTCAGGATGATTTCTTCAAATTTTTTCTCATCAATGCCCGGTAATTCGACCTCACTGGCCAGCGCGATACGGGTAATCGCAAAGCCTTCGCCTTTTTTATCCAGTGACACGTCGGCAACGGTATCAATACTTTTCGGCGTATAACCTGCCTGTCCGAGCATCAGGGAAAGAGCCATAGAAAAGCAGGCGGCATGGGCTGCACCAATCAGTTCTTCGGGGTTAGTACCGGGCTTATCTTCAAAGCGGGTATTAAACCCGTAAGGCTGCTGGCTCAGAGCACCGCTGAGGGTACTTACCGTTCCTTTGCCCTTAATATCACCTTCCCAATGGGCCGAGCCTTGTTTATGAATAGTCATCAGTTCCTCCGGTTCAGGTTCGTAAAACTTAAGTATAGCCGCAGTAACAAACTGCGGCCTGCATTTACGATTTATCCCACCAGCAGGTGATTAGCCGCCAGTAATTCCCGGCTGATATCACTCACCGATTTAGCCCCGGTCAGTGTCATCGCCACACGCATTTCATTCGCGATCAGCGTCAGCAGATTTTCCACACCCTGCTGCCCATGGGCAGCCAGTGCATAAATAAATGCCCGGCCCAGTAATACGGTATCTGCACCCAGTGCCAGCATCCGCACCACATCCAGACCGTTGCGGATACCACTGTCTGCCAGCAGGGTAAGATCACCTTTTACTGCATCAGCAATTGCCGGCATTGCCCGTGCCGTCGATAAGACACCATCCAGTTGCCGGCCACCATGATTCGATACCACAATACCATCAGCACCAAAGCGGACGGCATCTTTTGCATCTTCAGGATCCAGAATGCCTTTAATCACCATCGGACCGTCCCAGAAATCACGGATCCACTCCAGGTCTTTCCAGGAAATCGACGGATCAAAGTTTTTCGCCAGCCAGCCAATATAGTCTTCCAGTGCGGTCGGTTTCCCCAGGTAAGCCGATACATTACCGAGATCATGGGGCCTGCCAAGTACACCCACATCCCATGCCCAGCGAGGGTGCTGAACCGACTGTAAGTAACGCCGTGATGCTGCAAACGGCCCGCTCATTCCTGAATGAGCATCACGGTAACGTGCGCCGGGGGTGGGCATATCTACCGTAAAGACCAGGGTGGTACAGCCGGCTGCTTTTGCCCTTTCCAGTGCATTACGCATAAATCCGCGATCGCGCAGGACATATAACTGGAACCACATTGGCCGGGACATCGCCGGCGCCACTTCTTCGATCGGACAAACAGAGACTGTCGACAAGGTAAAAGGTATTCCGGCGTCCGAAGCGGCTTTGGCTGCCTGTACTTCTCCGCGGCGGGCATACATTCCCGTCAGACCCACCGGCCCCAGAGCCACCGGCATTGATAATGTTTCGTTAAACAGCCGGGTTTCCAGACTCAGGGATGACATATTCCTTAAGACTCGCTGGCGTAAGGCGATTTGCGAAAGATCATCCGTATTGCGTTTCATTGTGTATTCGCTGTAAGCACCACCATCAATATAATGAAACAGAAAGGGCGGCAGACGTCGCTCAGCAGCGGCGCGGTAATCAGATGAAGCAGAAATAATCATGATCAATTCTCTGGGCTTTGCGGAAGATCGTCAGGCAAACGAATGATTCTGAGTTGTCTGGCATAGTCTTCATCGAGTTGCTGGGTGGTTTTATGCACGAAACTAAGGTGACAGTTAGCGGCATTCTTTGCCGCTGCAGCATCGCCTGACAGGATAGCCTGCAGCAGCTGATAGTGTTGTCCGCACAACTGCTCAACAATATCCTGCCTGGCAAACATTTGCTGGCGGCTCTGTAACACCGAACTGTGTAATAAATCGAACAGTCCGCGCATAGTCTGTAACAACACCGCGTTATGAGACGCTTCTGCAATCATCAGATGAAACCGTGCATCCGCCTGAGCGACCAGACTGGCATCACTGCCGGCCTGTAACTCACTCATGGCATCAAAACAGTATTGCAGGCGCTGCTTATCTTCTGCTGTCGCCCGCAGCGCGGCATGCCATGCCGTTCCGCCTTCCAGCGCATGTCTGGCCTCGAGAATATCCAGACGGTATTCCGGGTCATCTCTCAGTAATGCTTTCAGAGGCTCGACAATCACCCGTTCAGACCAGGGGGTGATTTGCTTGCGGATAAAGGTGCCACCGCCGCGCTGAGTACAGACAATCCCGGCACTATTCAGTTTTTGCAGCGCTTCCCGTACAGATGCGCGGGAAACCTGCAAATCACTGGCCAGCTGACGTTCAGAAGGTAGCCGCATCCCTGCCTGCAGCGACTGCTGTTTAATCAATAGCTGCAGGCGATTCACCAGCATATCAGTGAGTTTTTCTGGCGATTTATTCATTAGCTCCTCCTGAATAGATCAGGCTGCCGGTCAGTCTGTAGATAAGTGTTCTGCTGATGTTAACGCAGTGTTGTCAGCGGTATCCTAACGACCGGGTAAAACGTTTGTTAAGTATATTCAGCACAGATCACAGACTTCATATGAGTTTTGTGAATGATATTACTTTTCCCGACAAACTGGTCTGACCAAAATAGTCTGAACTGGCAGAAACTGTGAGCCGTTATTAATACGCTATCTGCCCCGGAGCATCGCCTGAGCGCAGAGTGATAACCAAAAAAAAGGCCCCGACCTGTGGTCAGAGCCTTTTCCGGTGCCTGACACCGCTTACGGATTACCCTTAATGCTGGTGCGAACAGAAATCAATCACCATCCGGCCTTTGATTTTCCCGTTCTCCATTTCGTGGAAAATAGTATTTATATCTTCAACCTGACGCTTTTCGACTTTCGGTACTACTTTCCCCTCAGCGGCAAACTGGAAGGCTTCCGCCAGATCACCACGGGTACCGACCAGTGACCCGACAACTTCGATACCGTCCAGAACCAGACGGGGAATATCCAGACTCATAGCTTCCGGCGGCAGACCGACAGCAACCACACGGCCACCGGCGCGGACGCAGTATACTGCTGAGTTAAACGCCGATTTTGCTACCGCAGTGACTACCGCCGCATGAGCGCCGCCGAACTTTTCCTGCATCACTTTGGCAGCATCATCTTTCAGAGGGTTGATGGTCAGGTCTGCCCCCATTTCACGGGCAAACTCCAGTTGTGCTTCATTGACATCAATCGCCACGACTTTGGCATTGAATACATTTTTTGCATACTGTAATGCCAGATTACCCAGCCCGCCCAGGCCATAAATCGCAATCCACTGTCCGGGACGAATTTTAGACACTTTCACTGCTTTATAAGTCGTAACCCCGGCACAGGTAATACTGCTGGCGGCCGCCGGGTCAAGGCCTTCCGGTACTTTCACCGCATAATCTGCCACCACAATGCACTCTTCGGCCATACCGCCATCCACGCTGTAACCGGCATTTTTTACGCTGCGACACAGAGTCTCATTACCACTGTCACAGTATTCACAGTGGCCGCAGCCCTGGAAAAACCAGGCGACGCTGGCCCGGTCACCGGGTTTAAGCGAGGTTACACCCGGACCAATCTGTTTAACAATCCCGATACCTTCATGACCGAGGATAACCCCGGTTTTATCGCCAAAATCACCATTTTTAACGTGGAGGTCCGTATGACACACACCGCAATACTCCATCTGCAGCAGCGCTTCGCCATGCTCCAGGGGACGTAACTTTTTATCAACAATTTCAACACTATGATCTTTAGTAACGACTGCTGCTTTCATAATGGAACTCCTGTTAAAAGGGTAAAAAGACCACGTAATATCTGCTGGCCACAAGGTTAACTGACCTGCTGCAGATAAGCCTTGATTCGCATCACGTAAAGGTTAATTAAATTGATCCTTTGAACGGAATCTGCGCTAACAGTATAGCTAAACTAATGGCTCCCCTGACATTTAATGCTATTCGCCGGGTTTATTACTTAAGATAAACAGGTAGAGCTACCGGCAATGAGCTATCCTGTGTTCCGACAGCTTATATCCTCACCACTCCCGGAACTGATACCGGAATGGTTATCCCAAGAGTAAGGAGATCATATGTCACAAGGTTTCAATGCACTGGCTGAAAAACGCAGAACTATTTATGCACTGGGTCCGGCACTGCCACTGGCAGAAGATGATGTTATTGCCCTGATTCAGACAGCAATCAGAAATTCACCGTCTGCGTTTAATTCCCAGAGTTCGCGGGCCCTGATTCTGCTCGGTGAACAACACAAACATTTCTGGTCCCTGACCAAAGAACAGCTGAGAAAACGTGTTCCTGCGGATGCATTTGCAGCGACCGATAAAAAAATTGATAGTTTTGCCGCTGCGGCAGGCTCAGTACTGTTTTTTGAAGACCAGCAGGTGGTTAGCGAATTACAACAGCAGTTTGCGGCATATGCGGATAACTTCCCAGTCTGGTCAGAACAGAGCAGTGGTATTGCCCAGTATGCCGTCTGGCTGGCTCTGGCCGAAAAAGGTATCGGGGCAAATCTACAGCACTACAATCCGCTGGTAGATGACGATGTCCGGCAGACCTGGAATATACCGGCATCCTGGACATTGCGTGCTCAGATGAACTTCGGCTCGGTGGAAGCGCCTGCGGGTGAAAAAGGCTATATTGACGATAAGCAGCGTTTTATTGTTGCCCGTTAATACACTCTGATCTCAGGGCCGGTCACAATAACCGGCCCTGATTTTTTCGACTCAGTCAGACGTCAGAGCATCCAGCGCCTGCTGCAAATCGGCGATTAAATCCGCCGGATGCTCAATACCAATCGACACCCGTACAGTGGTATCGTAAATAGCAAAAGCTTCACGGGTTTCCCGGGCAACACCTGAGTGGGTAGTAGTGGCCGGATGACTGGCCAGAGACTCGGTCCCTCCCAGACTGACCGCCAGACGGAAAATCTGCAGGTGATTCAGAAAACGGAATGCCTCTTCCCGGCCATGACCGACATCAAACGAGAAGGTTGAGCCCGCCCCCTGACATTGCTCAGCAAACAGTTTACCTTCAGCGGTGGTGGCGTCTTTAAAGGGCAAATAATTCACTGCGGTAATTTTCGGGTGCTGTTGCAGGAATTCAGCTACCTGTTGCGCATTATTATTGGCTTTTTCCATGCGTAACTGCAGTGTTTCCAGTGAGCGGCCCAGCATCCAGCAGGAGTGCGGATCCAGCTGAGTACCAATCGCGCTGCGCATCTGGCGGATGGGTGCCATCAGTGCCCGGCTGCCCATCGCGGCACCGGCCACCAGATCCGAATGACCTCCGACATATTTCGTCAGGGAATAAACGCTGATATCTGCACCCAGCGCCAGAGGGCGCTGGAAGACCGGGCCCAGTAGCGTATTGTCACACACCACCACTGGCCGGAAACCCTGTAATGTTTCCAGCTCATCCGCCAGTTTCGCCAGTAAGCGAACATCCGCCAGTGAATTGGTCGGATTAGCCGGTGTTTCGGCAAAAATCACGCTGATACGGCCACCGGTCGCCGCCTGCATGGCAGATAACAGCATCTGCGGATAATCCAGCGAGTTGCTCAGCGGACTGCTGCTGATCCCCAGACCTGCCAGTGTTTTATTAAACAGAGTTTCAGTACCACCGTATAACGGCTGAGTTTTTAAGACCACATCCCCCGGCTGACACAGAGTCAGCAGTACCGAGCTTATTGCCGACATCCCCGACGAAAAAAGAGCACAGCGCTCCGCGCCTTCATACAGGGCCAGCCGGTCTTCTGCGATTTCACTGTTCGGGTGATTAAACCTGGAATAGACCAGCCCTTCCCTGCTGCCTTCAGGCGCGGGCTTACGACCACTGGCGACATCAAAGAATGCCTGCCCTTCTTCTGCTGTACGGAAAATAAATGTGGACGTCAGAAACACCGGGGGTTTCACCGCCCCCTCGGATAACATCGGATCATAGCCGTAGCTGGTCATTAATGTTTCCGGGTGGAGCTGATGTTCACCCTGGCGGGTTTTTAATGTTTTACCGTCACTCATAGACCGTTCCTGTAATCGTTGTCCCCATCACCTGCGGTGGCGGGTGACGGGCCGTGCAGGTGAGTTACCTGATTTCACGGCAGTTATTGCTATATTATAACACTCTGTCATGGCACCTGGCCTGATTGATAGCAAAAATTGAACGATTAAATAACACTGAACAGTTGTGATTGCTGGTCACAGAATAATGAATAAAAAAAAAGGGGCTGACCATTGGTCAACCCCTTGTTCTCTATTAACTTTCAGATGTCGCGTTAGCGATACCTTAGTTAAGACGCTCTTTGATACGAGCAGCCTTACCAGTACGCTCACGCAGGTAGTACAGTTTGGCCTGACGTACAGCACCACGACGTTTGACAGTAATGCTGTCAATTACCGGTGAGTGAGTCTGGAATACACGCTCAACACCTTCGCCGTTAGACATTTTGCGAACAGTGAATGCAGAGTGCAGACCGCGGTTACGGATTGCGATAACCACGCCCTCAAATGCCTGCAGACGTTTTTTAGAACCTTCAACGACCCATACTTTCACTTCCACGGAATCACCCGGACGGAATGAAGGTACATCCTGTTTCATCTGTTCTTGTTCAATTTGCTTAATAATGTTGCTCATAATTAAATCTCTTATCCTGGGTAAACTGATATTCAGGGAAGACTATTCTTCCGTATCATCATGTTGCTGCTGCTGATTTTCATGACGAAATTCACGCAGCAATTTAGCTTGCTCTTCAGTCAGAGCCAGGTTTTCCAGAAGTTCAGGTCTTCTCAGCCAGGTGCGACCCAGCGACTGTTTCATGCGCCAGCGGCGAATTTCAGCATGGTTGCCCGACAGTAAAACCGGCGGAACCTCCACACCCTCTAACACTTCAGGCCGGGTATAATGCGGACAATCCAGCAATCCTTCAGAAAACGAATCTTCGTCAGCCGATGCCTGTTTTCCCAGTACTCCCGGAATAAACCGGGCCACCGAGTCAATCATCGTCATTGCCGGCAGTTCCCCGCCACTGAGCACATAATCACCGATTGACCATTCTTCATCAATTTCGGCGTCTATTACCCGCTCATCAATACCTTCGTAACGACCACAGACCAGAATTAATTTCTGATCCGTCGCTAGTTCGCAAACCCCCTGTTGGTCAAGTTTGCGCCCCTGAGGTGACAGGTAAATTACCTTAGCGCCCTCACCTGCCGCTGCTTTGGCTGCATGGATAGCATCCCGTAAGGGTTGTACCATCATCAGCATTCCCGGCCCGCCACCGTAGGGGCGGTCGTCGACAGTACGATGCCTGTCATGTGTGAAGTCTCTGGGACTCCAGCACTGAATACTGAGCAGACCATTTTTGACAGCCCGGCCAGTTACCCCGTAATCGGTAATCGCACGAAACATCTCTGGAAACAGGCTAATCACACCAATCCACATAGCGTTCGCCGTTGGGTTACCGTTATCTCCGGAGATCAAAAACCAGGATCCCAGTCTACTTCAATTGTGCCAGTAGTGAGATCGACTTTCCTGATAACCTGTTCATAAAGAAACGGAATTAACCGCTCTTTCGCGCCAAAAGCATCTTTCAGATTTGCCTTTACGACTAACACGTCGTTCGATCCGGTTTCCATCATATCAATGACTTTTCCCATTTCGTAACCGTCAACGGTCATTACCTGGCAACCAATCAGGTCTTTCCAGTAATAATCACCGTCTTCCAGCGCGGGCAACTGCGTGGCATCAACCAGTATTTCACAATTGGTTAATTGCGCCGCCGCATCACGATCATCAATGCCTTTGACTTTGATAATCATGTCCTGATTATGATTTTTCCAGCCTTCCAGCTCAATCTGCTGCCATTTACCGGCACGCTGAATAAACCATGGCTGGTAATCAAAAATGCGATCAGCATCTTCGGTGGAAGAAAACACCTTGAGCCAACCACGAATACCGTAGGCCGCTCCCATTTTTCCTAAAATAAGGGAATTAATCGGAGGTTGCGCGGTAGATTTTCCGGTCATGCTCATGTTCGCCACCGTGACAGATTAAGCTGCTTTTTTTGCTTCTTTAACCAGCGCGTTAACGCGGTCAGAAACTGTGGCACCTAAGCCAACCCAATGTTCGATGCGGTCCAGATCCAGACGCACTGCTTCGGCCTGACCAGAAGCAACCGGGTTGAAGAAGCCAACACGCTCAATGAAACGACCATTACGCGCATTACGGCTGTCAGTAACGACAACCTGATAGAACGGACGCTTTTTAGCGCCGTGACGAGCCAAACGAATTGTTACCATAACATCCTCTTTAGTTAATAAAACACCCGGACCCCAGCGAGGGGCGGGGCCCGGGTGCAATATAAAAAGCCCGAAAATTTTACTCGTTTTGGAGTAAAAAGCAACCTGTAAGTCAATTACAGTTCGGACTTTTACTTTTCCGGCTTAACGGCCGGGAAATCCTGGCGGCATCATACCTTTCATGCCACGCATCATTTTGGCCATGCCGCCTTTCTTCATTTTCTTCATCATTCGCTGCATATCATCAAACTGTTTCAGCAAACGGTTAACATCCTGTACCTGCAGACCACACCCCGTGGCAATACGACGTTTACGTGATCCTTTAATAATTTCCGGCTTTTCGCGCTCTTTTCGCGTCATGGAATTGATAATGGCTTCCATACGTACCAGCACTTTATCGTCCATCTGCGATTTCACATTATCCGGCAACTGGCCCATACCCGGCAGTTTCCCCATCAGGCTGGCCATGCCGCCCATATTGCGCATTTGCTTTAACTGCTGCAGGAAGTCATTCAGATCAAAGCCATCGCCGGTCTTCAGTTTTTTGGCCAGTTTTTCGGCCTGATCGCGGTCAACCTTACTTTCGATATCCTCAATCAGCGACAGCATATCGCCCATACCGAGGATCCGCGAAGCAATACGGTCCGGGTAAAATGCTTCCAGTGCCTCGGTTTTTTCGCCCATCCCCATAAACTTAATCGGCTTACCGGTAATGTGACGAATGGACAAGGCAGCACCGCCACGCGCATCACCATCCACCTTGGTCAGAATGACCCCGGTCAACGGCAGGGCTTCATTAAAGGCTTTGGCGGTATTGGCCGCATCCTGCCCCGTCATTGCATCCACAACAAACAGGGTTTCTACCGGGTTAATCGCGGCATGTACCTGCTTAATCTCGTCCATCATCGCTTCGTCGACATGCAGACGACCGGCGGTATCTACCAGCAGCACATCATAAAACTTCAGACGGGCCTCATTTAATGCATGAGTGACGATATCGACAGGTTGCTGTGTGACATCTGAAGGACAGAAATCAACACCTACCTGTTCAGCCAGGGTTTCCAGCTGTTTAATTGCCGCCGGACGATAGACGTCGGCAGAAACCACTAATACTTTTTTCTTGTGCTTTTCTTTGAGAAATTTGCCTAACTTCCCGACACTGGTCGTTTTACCGGCACCCTGCAGACCCGCCATTAACACCACGGCCGGAGGCTGAGCTGCCAGGTTAAGGGTGTTATTTTCAGCACCCATTGCCGCGATCAGTTCATCACGGACAATTTTGATAAATTCCTGGCCCGGGGTCAGGCTTTTATTAACATCATGCCCGACTGCGCTTTCTTTCACCCGCGCGATAAATTCACGGACGACGGGTAAAGCAACGTCAGCTTCCAGTAACGCCATACGTACTTCACGCAGAGTGTCTTTAATATTGTCTTCTGTCAGCCTTCCGCGGCCGCTGATATTGCGCAGTGTTTGCGACAAACGATCGGTTAAATTATCAAACATTACCTTTCACTCAGAAAATATTGCGAAGCCGCCTCGGCGACATTTTCCTCGCAGTATAACATGAAGCGTTGCCGATCTCTGCAATTGACCTTCAGATCGTTTGGCGCAAGTCGCGGCTAACGCTATACTGCCTGTCTGAACCCTATATGATGACGAATACGATACCCTATATATGTCAGTTTTTGCGATTGTGGCACTCCTTGCCTATTCACTGAGTCTTGCTTTGATCATCCCGAGCCTGCTGACACGCAGCAGCGGCTGGCGGCGGCTGGCGATGCTATCGGCGGTTGTGGCACTGATTTGCCATGGTGTCGCGGTTGAGCAACGAATTTTTATTCTGAATGCAGAACAAAACTTTAGTTTGCTGAATATCGGTTCACTGGTCAGCCTGATGATCTGTGCGGTGATGACCATCGTTGCCTCACGGAATCGCGGCTGGCTGCTGCTGCCTTTTGTGTACAGTTTCGCCCTGATTAATCTGGCATTTGCCACCTTTGTCCCCAATGCCTTTCTTACCCACCTTGAAACCACCCCGGGCATTATGCTGCATATCGGGCTGGCATTATTTGCTTATGCAACGCTAATCATCGCGGCGTTATATGCATTACAGTTGGCGTGGATCGACTACCAGCTGAAAAATAAAAAGCTGGCATTCAGCCATGATATGCCGCCGCTGATGGTGATAGAGCGTAAGATGTTCCATATTACCCAGGTGGGGGTGGTGCTGCTGACGCTGGTCCTGTGCAGTGGCCTATTTTATATGCGTGACCTGTTCTCTGCGGAAAACATCGATAAAGCGGTGCTTTCTCTGCTCGCGTGGTTTGTCTATATCGTCCTGTTATGGGGCCATTATCATGAAGGCTGGCGCGGTCGCCGCGTGGTATGGTTTAACTGCAGCGGCGCTGTGCTGCTGACCATGGCCTATTTTGGCAGCCGGATCCTTCAGCACCTGCTAACCCGTTAATTTATTAAAATAAAGGAAATATCGCGTTGGAACATGTTTCAACCACCACGCTAATTATTACGCTGGTCATTATGGTGTTGGTGTCTGCCTGGTTTGCGGGCTCAGAAACCGGCATGATGACACTTAACCGCTATAAATTGCGACATAATGCCAAAAACGGTAACCGGGCGGCCAGAAGAGTTGAGAAGTTGCTCGCCAAACCGGACCGGCTGATAAGCCTGGTGCTGATCGGTAACAACCTGGTCAATATTCTTGCTTCAGCACTTGCGACTATTGTCGGTATACGTTTATACGGCAATGCCGGTGTGGCGATTGCCACCGGAGTACTGACCTTTATTGTGCTGGTCTTTGCCGAGGTCTTACCGAAGACCATTGCCGCACTTTATCCGGAGAAAGTCGCCTACCCCAGCAGCTTTTTACTGGCTCCGTTACAGATTATTATGATGCCTGTCGTCTGGCTGCTGAATTCAATCACCCGTGCCCTGATGCGGATGGTCGGGATTAAAACCAGCGGCTCCGCCAGTTCAGCGCTCAGTAAAGAAGAACTGCGTACCATTGTCTATGAATCACGCACCCTGATGTCGCGGCGTAACCAGGACATGCTGTTATCCGTACTGGACCTGGAAAAAGTCACCGTGGATGACATTATGGTGCCGCGCAATGAGATTGTCGGCATTAACGTCAATGATGACTGGAAATCAGTTATTCGCCAGCTGACACATTCACCCCATGGCAGAATTGTCCTGTTCCGCGATACCCTCGATGATGCCGTCGGCATGCTGAGGGTCCGCGAGGCCTGGCGGATGATGACAGAGAAAAAAGAGTTCACCAAAGAAAACCTGCTGCGGGCTGCCGATGAAATCTATTTTATCCCGCAGGGAACCCCGTTAAATATGCAGCTGGTTAAATTTCAGCGCAATAAGAAAAAAGCCGGCCTGGTGATCGATGAATATGGTGATATCAAAGGTCTGGTCACCATAGAAGATATTCTGGAAGAGATTGTCGGTGATTTTACGACCTCCATGTCTCCTACCCTCGCCGAAGAAGTGTTACCACAGAATGATGGTTCGGTGCTGGTCGATGGCAGTGCCAACGTCAGGGAAATCAATAAGGTCTTTAACTGGAACCTGCCGGAAGATGGCGGCCGCACCATTAATGGCATGCTGCTGGAAGTGCTGGAAGAGATTCCGGAAGTCAATACCCGGGTACAGATTGGACATTACGCCATCGAAATCCTCGATGTGCAGGACAATATGGTCCGGCAGACGCGAATTACCCCGCATACCTCATTACAGGCATCTCTGGGCTGATACAGGACCCGGTAAAAAAGGCGGCACGCTGTTACGCATGCCGCCTTTTTTTCTATCAGACCAGCTGACAGACCGTCATAACAAACAGAGACTAGATATGTAACTCTTTCAGGGTCTCTGCTGGCAAAGCCAGCTCTTCATTATGGTTCACACGCACGTCATTTTGGAGAATATGACGTGCGATATCCTGAGCTTCTTCCAGAGAGTGCATCTGATAAGTACCGCACTGGAACTCGTTCAGTTCAGGAATTTTACGCTGCTCGGTAACTTTCAGCACATCTTCCATCGCTGCTTTCCAGGCATCAGCGACTTTCTGCTCCGCAGGTGTACCGATCAGGCTCATATAGAAGCCGGTACGGCAACCCATCGGCGAAATATCGATAATTTCCACGCCCTGGCCATTCAGATGGTTACGCATAAACCCGGCGAACAGGTGTTCAAGGGTATGAATACCACGTTCAGGCATCACTTCTTTATTCGGAATGCAGAAACGTAAATCGAACACCGTGATAGTATCGCCATGTGGCGTCTTCATGGTCTTGGCAACACGTACAGCCGGAGCTGCCATGCGTGTATGATCAACGGTAAAACTATCCAACAATGGCATATGGTCACCTCTTTTTAAAAAAATTTTCCAATCAATGAAACTTTTTCTTCTGGCCCGCGTCTGAGTATATGAAAGACGCGCATTTGTTATCATCATCCCTGACAACAGAGATGTTACTTTGGCCACAGTGATGTGGCCTTTTCTTTTTTCAGCCTTCCCTGCCCGCCAGATACTCTTCAAAACTCTGTGTATCACTGGCTTCTGTTTCAGCCTGTGCAATGACTGACTCCCGCGCCTGCTGGCTAAATTGTTCTTCGGTTAACACTTCCAGCGGTTCAGCGAGCAGCATCTGACGGTATTTTTCTGCAAGTTCGGTTCCGGCTGCGGCCAGACCTTTCTGCTGCATATCACGCAGAATTTTCGCCGAATAGGTTAACTCCGGATCGTCAATCGACGCCAGCAACTGACTGCATACCTGCTGATATTCTGTACTTCCGTCTGGCGCATCCAGTACTTTTGCAATCCGCTGTAAACCGGCAAACATACTGTGACCGGCCTCGTTCAATGAATAGATCTGTTCACCACAGCCGGCACTCAGCATCAGGCCGGGCTTACGCCCTTCCATCACCACCCGGTTCCAGTTGCCACGGGTACATTGCAGTTCTTCGGCACTCATTTCCGGTGCATCGGCCAGTGCACACCAAATCAGGAACATATCCAGGAAACGTACCTGTTGTTCATTAATTCCAGTCGGGGTAAACGGGTTAACGTCCAGTGACCGGACTTCAATATATTCGATACCGCCGCGGCTCAGGGCCGCAGAAGGTGCTTCACCGGCGCGGATAACCCGTTTAGGCCGGACAGGCGCATACAGCTCGTTTTCAATCTGCAACACATTGGTATTTAACTGAATACGTTTTCCGTCACTGTCCCGGATACCGATCTTAGCATACTCCTCAGACGGTGTTTTAATCGCTTTCTTCAGGGCGCTGACATAGCCTTCCAGCGAGTTAAAGGTAATACCCAGTGCACTCTGTGACTTGTTGGTATACCCCAGATCACTTAAACGCAGAGAAGTCGCATAAGGCAGCCAGTAAGTGCCTTTATCATTGCTTTGCAAAGGCAAATCACCTTTCCCCTGCGGCAGGAAACTTTCACAAATTGCCGGTGATGCCCCGAACAGATAAGGAATAATCCAGCCAAAACGATAATAATTGCGGATCAGTTGCAGGTAACCGGCAGAGACCGCATCTTTACCCTGTGCAAGATTGTCGATACCCAGCCGCGCCTGCCAGAATGCTTCCGGCAGGGAAAAGTTGTAGTGCAGTCCTGAAATCACCTGCATCAGTGAACCGTAACGGTGTTTTAGCCCCTCACGGTACACGGTTTTCATCTGACCAATATTGGAACTGCCATACTGTGCCAGGGTGATATCGTCCGGATGCTTAATGATACAGGGCATGCTGAATGGCCACAGACGCTCATCATCCAGCGAACGGGTAACATAGCGGTGAATATCGCGCAGAAATGCCAGCAGATGTTTAATATCCCGATCAACCGGGGTCACAAACTCCAGTAATGATTCGGCAAAATCAGTAATAATCCAGTCATGGGTCAGTGAGGAGCCCAACGCTTTCGGATGTCCCTGCTGTGATACATGCCCGTCGGGCTGAACACGTAACGTTTCACGTTCAATTCCACGGCCGATGCCTTGCAGTGCTTCAGGGTGCTTTTCCAGCCAGCTTAATGCGTCAGATACGTCAGGTATCACTGTCACCTCCCACGGTGATAATTATGTCTTATAGTTCTGTACGGTTGCAGTGTAGCAATGAACCAAAAGATACGGTAAACCAAATTAGTTGCCATGACGCCGGACTGCCAGCACAAGGCCACAGGCAGGCTAAATGCTGAATAGTATTAACCTGTGATACTAAGGCTGCAGCGGCGTCCGGTTATCTGCCTGTCTGCCGGAGACCGCGGTCAGTTACAACAGGCGTACATCAACAAAATCCATTCCTGCAGCTTTAGCTGCCTGAATACCAAAATCGGCATCTTCGAACACCACACACTGTGCCGCCTCAACCCCCATCTGCCGGGCACATTCCAGAAAAGTCTGCGGGTCAGGTTTGTGGTGTTCCACATCATCGGCAGCAATCAGGACATTAAATAAATGACGCACCCCGAGATGGGTCAGCAGGCGATCAGCCATTTGATGGTTACTTCCGGTGCCTACCGCCATGGGCAAGCGGCCATAATAATGTCTGGCGACCCCGATTAACGGCAACAGTGCAGAGGTAGTCAGTAAGATTTTATCCAGTTGCTGATCTTTTTCTGCCGCCAGCTGCCGGGGATCCAAAGTCGCGTTATTCGCTATCAATATCTGTTCAGCTATTTTCCAGCCCGGAGAGCCGTTAAGTGCAATCATCTGCTCGAAAGAGAACGCCAGGCAGTGCTGTGCTAATACCTGTTTCCAGGCCTGACGGTGTGCCGGCTCGCTGTTGACCAGGGTGCCATCCATATCAAAAATAAGTCCGTGATAATGATCGTACATACTCACTCCAGACTGAACCGATAAGTCGTTACTTTATATTAATGCAGATGAATTGTCGCCGTCAGCAGTAAACCGTAAATGCTAACGACAAAAAATAGCTAACAGGCTGATGTCTAATATAAATCGGGGTATATCTTTCAGGGCAGTGATTATCCGGTCCCTGAGGAAATGATAAAAACAGAACCGATAAATCAGGGGGGATTAACCGTAAACCGGTCAAAAGCACTGTCAGAACAGGTCAGAAAAATGCCAAAGAAAATGATAACAAGGGAGGATAAACGCAGAATATCACAAAGATGGTGCATCCGGGAGGATTCGAACCTCCGACCGCCCGGTTCGTAGCCGGGTACTCTATCCAGCTGAGCTACGGATGCATCGCAAATGGCGGTGAGGGAGGGATTCGAACCCTCGATGCAGCTTTTGACCGCATACTCCCTTAGCAGGGGAGCGCCTTCAGCCTCTCGGCCACCTCACCACTTGTTACTTCGCTACCCGCACCGACGCTGTGCCTGTTACTGCGCTTCGTCGCTGCGTTGGCGCACATATTACTTTCCCCGCCTTATAAGTCAAACAATTTTTAGCGCTGAAAGCCTGATTGCACGTTTAGTCGTCAATCAGGGCATTTAAAAGCCAAAAGGAGTGAGAATTCAACGGCACAGCATCAGGAAGATGCATCGCTGTAGTATAGGGACCGGGGATTGAATAAAGGCGCGCCTCGTTAAAAACGAGGCGCTGAATATGTTAGTAGTCTGGCTGCTGGGTCTTTTCGGCCTGAATGCGCTGATAGATTTCCTCACGATGCACAGACACCTCTTTAGGAGCATTCACGCCTATACGTACCTGGTTCCCTTTAACACCCAATACTGTGACCGTCACCTCATCGCCAATCATGAGAGTTTCACCAACTCGACGAGTTAGAATAAGCATTCTTTGCTCCTTGAAAGATTAAAAGAGTCGGGCCAGTTCTGGGTCCCGGCAAATCCATCGTATAACGCATTACTATCTATTGACTACGACTGATACAGAAAATTCAATCAGTATGCCAATACATTTCGCTAATAGTTAGTTTAGCCGAAATACACCATTACTACCTGACTTTATCATTTTAGGTTGCTTATCGTGTAAAAAACGCCCGGAGAACGGTCCGGGCGATTTCTACCGGCAGCTTGTTTATCTCTTTTACAATTTCCCGCTGACCAGGGCCTCAACCCCTGCCAGAGCGGCTGGTAATGCTGCAGGTTCCGTTCCGCCGGCCTGAGCCATATCCGGACGACCACCGCCTTTACCACCGACCTGACTGGCGATAATGCCGATCAGTTCCCCTGCTTTAACTCTGTCAGTTAAATCTTTCGTGACTCCCGCAATAAGCGATACTTTACCGTCATTAACGGTTCCCAGCACAATAATCGCCGATCCAAGCTGATTTTTTAAATCATCGACCATGGTTCGCAACAGTTTTGGTTCAGTATTGCTGAGCTCACTGACCAGCAGTTTAACGCCGTTGATATTAATCGCTTTGGCTGACAGTGAACTGCTTTCCTGTGCTGCCTGCTGGTCCTGCAACTGCTGCAGTTCTTTTTCCAGAGAACGCACCTGCTCTACCAGAGACCGGACTTTCTCATTCAGATTACTGCTGTTTGCTTTCACCTGCTGCGCTATTTCATGTAACTGAGCATCCTGCGCAAATACCGTTTGCAGGGCATGTTCACCGGTAACCGCTTCAATACGGCGTACACCCGCCGCAGTACCGGACTCGGAAGTAATACGGAATAAGCCGATATCTCCGGTACGGCTGGTATGAGTACCACCACAGAGTTCAACCGAGAAGTCACCCATGGTGAGTACGCGCACCTTCTGGTCATATTTCTCACCAAACAGAGCCATTGCACCATTCGCCCTGGCCGACTCAAGGTCCATAATGTCGGTTTCTACCGCCAGGTTGCGGCGGATTTTGGCGTTAACAATTTCATTAACCCTGCGTAACTGCCCGGGTTTGACGGCCTCCGGATGGGAGAAGTCAAAACGCAGGTAATTATCATTAACCAGTGAACCTTTCTGTGACACATGGTCACCTAAAACTTCACGCAATGCAGCATGTAACAGGTGAGTGGCTGAGTGATTCAGACGTATCCGGGCACGGCGTTGTTCATCAACATGTGCTGATACTTTATCACCTGTCCGCAGGATACCGCTGGTCAGGCTACCGATATGACCGTTAGCCTTGCCGTATTTCTGGGTATCTGTCACTGTAAAGCTGACACCATTGGCCGTTAATATCCCGGTATCACCGACCTGACCACCTGATTCACCGTAGAACGGTGTTTGATCCAATATAATAACTGCCTGCTCTGACCCTGTCAGTGCATCAACGGGCTGACCTTCAACAAAGATAGCCGTGACAGTGGACTGCTCCTGCAAATGGTCATAACCGGTAAAGGCTGACTCACTGTCCACACGGATCATATTGTTATAATCAGCACTGAAACCACTGGCCTGACGGGCACGCTGACGCTGTGCTTCCATGGCTGCTTCGAATCCGGCTTCATCAATTGTGACATTACGTTCACGGCAGACATCCGCGGTTAAATCCGCAGGGAATCCGAAAGTGTCATACAGACGGAAAACGGTTTCACCATCCAGAACATCCCCTTTCAGGGCCGCCAGTTCCTCATCCAGTAACGTCAGACCACGTTCCAGTGTTTTAGCAAACTGTTCTTCTTCAGTTTTCAGGACCGATTCAACATGAGCCTGTTGTTTTTTCAGGTCATCACCGGCACTGCCCATCACATCAATCAGCGGGGCAACCAGTTTGTAGAAAAAGCTTCCGCTGGCACCGAGCATATTTCCGTGACGTACTGCACGGCGGATAATACGGCGTAATACATAACCACGGTTTTCATTCGATGGAAGTACATCATCAGCAATCAGGAAGGCACATGACCGGATATGGTCAGCAATAACCCGCAGTGATTTATTATCGAGGTCAGTGGTACCGGTCACTTTTGCCACCGCACTGATCAGCGTACGGAACAGGTCAATTTCGTAGTTAGAATTAACATGCTGCAGCACGGCAGTAATACGTTCCAGCCCCATGCCAGTATCCACTGAAGGCTTAGGCAATGGCAGCATAGTACCGTCCGGCTGACGGTTAAACTGCATAAATACGATGTTCCAGATCTCGATATAGCGATCGCCGTCTTCTTCCGGACTGCCCGGAGGGCCACCCCAGATATGGTCACCGTGGTCGTAAAAAATTTCGCTGCACGGGCCACAAGGTCCCGTATCACCCATCTGCCAGAAGTTATCTGACGCATAGGCACTGCCTTTATTATCACCGATGCGGATAATGCGCTCGGCCGGCACGCCAATATCGTTAGCCCAGAGATCATAGGCTTCATCATCAGTCTCATAGACTGTGACCCACAGACGCTCCTTCGGCAAATTAAACCATTCAGCACCGGTCAGAAGCTCCCAGGCAAATGCGATAGCTTCAGCCTTAAAATAGTCGCCGAAACTAAAGTTACCCAGCATTTCGAAGAACGTATGGTGACGGGCGGTATAACCGACATTTTCCAGATCGTTATGTTTACCGCCGGCACGTACACAGCGTTGTGATGTTGTTGCACGGGTATAGTCGCGTTGATCCTGACCGAGAAAAACGTCTTTAAACTGGTTCATTCCGGCGTTAGTAAACAGCAACGTCGGATCATTATTTGGTACGAGGGAGCTGCTGGCTACAACCTGGTGTCCCTTGCTCTTAAAGAAATCGAGAAACGCTTGACGGATCTCAGCAGTACTCTTGCTCATAAATATCCTGGTATCACTCTGACGGATGTTCCTTTCGTCCGGGCAGCCAGCACATTGCGGCCCGCCGGTGACAGTGGAACAAAAAAGTGGGAATAAGATAAGTTTTCTTCACAGGGAAGTAAAACCGGATTATGACTCAGCCGGAAAAATTTACCAAAACAGAGCGAATATCCTCCATCAGGAACCCTCTGGAGTGTAAAAATCGCTGTAACCTGGCTTTTTCCCGGGCATCGGAGGGCCATTTATGACCATACTTTTTCCCGGCAACCTCTGCCGCTTGCTGCTGCCAGTCTATCTCAGACTCTGCTAATGCCTGACTGATATCATCACGCCCTATCCCTTTCAGCTGCAGATCCTGACGAATACGCTGTGGCCCATAACCGTTGCGGCTACGGCTGATAATAAATTGCCGGGTAAAACGCTGGTCGTCGAGATAATTATTTTCCAGGCACCAGGCTATCACCTGTGTCAGGGCCGCTTCATCGGGAGGCGTATGCTCACTGCCCTCTCTCTGCTCGCTGCGCCACACCGAAAGACGGATTTTTTCTTTCAGCTCGTGTTCGGAATGATCACGCCGGGCCAGTAACCGTACCGCCCGTTCCAGTAAAGAAGCAAACATCGGATGGCGTTCAGTTTCAGTAAACAGCACCAGACTCTCCTGTGTGATAGGTTATTGACGCAAAGTGATACTCTGCCAGTACCGGCCATAAAAAACAAAAAACGGGAGAGGCTTTAACAGCACTCTCCCGTTTCAGGGTAATGTATCCGCTTACCGGACTCAGAACTCCTGATGATCCTCACTCATTTCATCATGACCGTTTGACTCTTTTTCGGCTGATTCCTGAGCAGGAGCATTCAGCAGCATATCACGCAGTTTTTGCTCAATTTCGCTGGCGGCCTGTGGGTTATCACGCAGGTAGTTACCCGCGTTCGCTTTACCCTGACCAATTTTATCGCCGTTATAGCTGTACCATGCACCGGCTTTTTCGATCAGTTTATGTTTAACCCCCAGGTCAACCAGTTCACCGAAGAAGTTAATGCCTTCGCCGTACATAATCTGGAATTCAGCCTGTTTAAACGGCGCTGCAATTTTATTTTTGACCACTTTGACACGGGTTTCACTGCCGACCACATTATCGCCGTCTTTGATGGCCCCGATACGACGGATATCCAGACGAACAGACGCATAAAATTTCAGCGCATTACCGCCGGTTGTCGTTTCCGGGTTACCAAACATCACACCAATCTTCATACGGATCTGGTTGATAAAAATCAGCAGTGTATTGGATTGTTTAAGGTTACCCGCCAGTTTACGCATTGCCTGGCTCATCATACGGGCAGCCAGTCCCATATGAGAATCACCGATTTCACCTTCAATTTCGGCTTTTGGTGTCAGAGCGGCGACGGAGTCAACAATAATGACATCCACTGCCCCGGAACGCGCCAGTGCATCACAAATCTCCAGCGCCTGCTCACCGGTATCCGGCTGAGAGCACAGCAGATTATCAATATCCACACCCAGCTTTTTGGCATAGACCGGGTCCAGAGCATGTTCAGCATCGATAAAGGCACAGGTTTTTCCTTTACGCTGCGCGGCGGCAATAACCTGCAAGGTCAGTGTGGTTTTACCGGAAGATTCTGGCCCGTAGATTTCCACGATACGGCCCATCGGTAACCCGCCGGCACCTAAAGCAATATCCAGCGACAGTGAACCGGTTGAAATGGTCTCAACATCCATAGTGCGGTCTTCACCCAGACGCATGATGGAGCCTTTACCGAATTGTTTTTCAATCTGCCCCAGCGCTGCGGCTAAAGCCTTCTGTTTGTTTTCGTCGATCGCCATTTCAACTCCTGATTATGCCGGATTAGCCAGGCAAATGTGTGGGTATGCTCTGTCTCTGATGAGGGATAATTATACTGTATAGTCATACAGTATCAAGTTTATTTTTCCAGAAACTCCCGGTTCAGGGTACGCAGGGCAAATGCGACTGCCTGAGCCCGTATTGCGTCCCTGTCACCGGTAAATTGCTGACCTGATACCAGTACTTTACCGTCTGCGGCCGCAAAACCAAACCAGACGGTACCGACCGGTTTCTCTGCACTGCCGCCATCCGGACCGGCAATACCGCTGACTGAAATCGCATAGTCAGCCTCCGCAGCCTGTAGTGCCCCGCTCGCCATTTCACGGACTGTCGCTTCACTTACCGCACCATGGGCCTCAAGAGTTGCCGGGTCAACCCCCAGCATAGTGATTTTGGCCTGATTACTGTATGTCACAAATCCCTGTTCAAACCATGCAGAGCTGCCACTGATGTCAGTAATCACTTTTGCAATCCAGCCGCCGGTACAGGACTCAGCGGTAGTGAGTGTTGCGCCGCGGGACAGCAGAGACTGTCCGGTCTGAATACTTAACTGCCGTAAATCCTTATCCATCAACTTCCCTCCGTGTAGCACGAGTATATTTATCAACACCAGAGAAGATACTATGGATTAATGACAGCTTTTCAAGTCATGGCCGGCAGCAACCGCCGGAAAACGGAACTGCGCAGCAAGAGTTTGCTGCATTGCGGGGCATAAAGGTTTTTTTTGCGTGAAAGGACAGAGAATGGCACAACAAAAGGGATCTCGGCGGCCGGTCATGCCGCCGGAGAACAGAGTGCGAAGATTAACTTTTTTTCACAAACTCTGATTTCAGCTTCATCGGGCCAAAACCATCAATCCGGCAATCAATATTATGATCACCTTCTGTCAGACGAATCTCTTTAACCCGGGTACCAATCTTCAGTACCGAAGAACTGCCTTTTACTTTCAAATCTTTGGCAATAGTAACGCTGTCACCGTCCGCCAGCAGATTACCGTTGGCATCGCGCACCAGTAAGGTCTCTTCCGAGGTTTCAGCTGACATTACCGGCCAGATATGACCACATTCAGGACAGTTATAATTTTCAGTATCCTGCCAGCTGTATTCAGAATGGCATTCAGGACAAGGAGGGAGTGTTTGCATCAGGGTTCCTTACTCTCACCGCAGGCAGAAGACGCCCGCAAAGGGCGCCATCCTATATCCATACAAACAATAAGGAAAGCCGTGAATTAAAAAACCGTGTTATTGCGGGCATTACGTACGGCTTCACCCAGCTGCCAGACCGCCATTGCGTATTGGGTACTGTGGTTATAACGGGTAATCACATAAAAATTAGGCAACCCGAACCAGTACTGATAACTCTGTCCCATATCAAGTTTCAGCAGGCTTACCTGTTGATCCCCGGGCAATGCAGCCTGTGGCCGTAATCCGGCCTTTATCAGCTGACTGACGCTGTAACGGGTATTATAGCCGTCATCCAGAGAAGGTGCGGTGCCACTGGCGGGCACTGCAATTGGCTGCCCGGCCTGCCAGCCATGCTGCTGGAAATAATGGGCCACACTGCCAATGGCATCTACAGGGTCCCAGAGATTAATCGTGCCGTTACCATCAAAATCAACGGCATATTGTTTATAGGCCGAAGGCATAAACTGGCCGTAACCCATTGCTCCGGCAAACGATCCTCTCAGCTCCAGCGGATTATCCCGTTCGCTGCGGGCCATCAGTAAAAATGTCTCCAGTTCACTGCTGAAATAGGCCGAACGCCGCGGATAATCAAACGACAGGGTTGCCAGCGCATCAAGAATACGGGTTTTACCCATCACTCTTCCCCAGCGGGTTTCCACCCCGATAATACCGACAATAATTTCTGCAGGAACTCCGTACTGTTGCCGGGCCCGCTGCAGTTCTGTCTGATACTGGTTCCAGAATGCCACACCGTTTTGTATATTCGACGGGGTAATAAATTTACTCCGGTAACGCAGCCACGCCCCGTTTGGCCCCGGAGGTGCCGGAGTATTAGGTGCCTGCCTGTCCATCAGCCTGAGCACGTAATCTAAACGCCGCGCCTGTCCCAGCCAGGATTCAAGCTGCTGACGGTCAAAATTATGCTTTTTCACCATCATATTAATAAATTCTTCGGTCTGCGGACGCCCGGCAAAATCCCCGGATAACATTCCCTGTCCGCCAGCCGGAGCCAGTAAAAAACCGCCTTGTGGCCCCTGCCGGACACTTTCTGTTTTACTACTGCAGGCAACCAGCAACGCAAATAACGGTAATAACGCAATTTTGTAACGCATCAGAAACCCATTAACCAGAAGCAGACGTTGGCCCATGGTAATGCTTTGCCAGCCAGACAAACAGTGGAGTAATACAAAAAAAAACGAAAAAAAAGACAGATAACACAACCAGGCAGTGAAAACCGCTGTTTGCCCCTCTTTCCCCGGTGGCAGGAAAATGCCGGTATAGAACTTCTGACCGTTACCGGTTATTTATGCTTCTATCAGTCACAACCCGCTCAGCCAGTCCCGGTGCCTGAACAACACGCTCAGGCTGTGAAAAATAAAACGTCACCGCCACCAGAACCGCCAAAGAAAAAATCCCTATTTGATAAAGTGTCTGGCTTGTTCTTTGCTGAAGCGAAAGCTATGCCACCTCCCCCGTTTCCGATTGTTATGGACAGTACGGCGAAGGCCGGAATGGCAGCAGCAACGGGAGGTGCAACGACTAAACCGAATCAGGATGCAGCAAGAGCCCTTACTCATACGATGAAACGCCTTTCTGGCCCTGAAATCTGGCGCGGGCGGCTGGCGATCGAGGTCGGCCAGGGGTTTCGGAGGGATTACCGGATGATGTGGTTGCTGTGATGGAGCGTCTGAGGCCGTCCTCAGGGCGTATATCGCAAAAGCTGCAGGTGGACTGATGGGCCTGTGAAAACGGGGTCACCATGGACTTCTCCCGGCCGGGAAAACCCACGGATAATGCCCTTATCGAATCGTTTAATGGCAGTCTGAGGGATGAATGCCTGAACATCTACTGGTTCCTGTCACTTAAGTTAGGGTGCTTTTTAGTCAACTTCATAGTTTAAACTAAAGTACGATCACCCTCGCGGGCTTGATCGATATTAGCGAAATCAGAGACATTGCCAATGGTAGGTCTGATAACCTCAGACCGGGATTTTCCCCCTGTCTCAGGACGGTTGCCAGGAGAAGATACGCTCTGTTGAACAATATATGTCTTTTTTTTTGCACTGATTTTGACACCAAAACCAACGGGTGAATCCCGGTGATTATCAGTGATAAGATACGGCTTTCGTCCAGGATTCGGTAAGTAGATAACACGCCCTTGCTGGTCGAGTTCTGGTTTAACATCGATAGATAACTTATTGATTATAGTCGACTGGTTGAGTGTCAATTTCATCAATCTATAGAGTGTCTACCCGATACTAACCGGTATACTACTGGTATACAAATTTAGCGATTCTCATGGGTTTTTAAGGGTTTCACATGGGGCCACTTGGGTACCCAACAGACTTAAAAAATGAGTAAAATCAATATGAATGAGTCTATTGACAAGGATTTATCAGATCACACCCCAATGATACATTGGTGTGTTAATGCTGATTATTAATGATTATTTTCCACCAGCGAATAAAAACTACATTGTAACCTACACTTTTGTAACCATCTGATTTTACGAATATTATTTACTGTACTCATCCAGCGTTATACTCCCTCTGCTCTCCCATCCTTCTAATAACACAGGGCATCTCAATGAGCCGATACCATGTATCCAGCAGTGAAGGTCAGTATGAGAAAGACTCTGGCGAGCAAGTTTTGGCTAACAAGCTGGGGATCGCAACTTCTGATGAGATGGATGAGGCTGAACTTGTCCTGTTAGAACAACTCTACCAGTCTGTTTTTGAAGAACAGTTCCCGAAAGGACAGTTCAGCGTAGCCATGCTAAAAAGCTGGCATCGCCGCTGGTTAGGCAACATCTACCAGTGGGCTGGACAAGAAAGAGCGGTTAATATCAGCAAGGGCGGCTTTATGTTTGCACCTTCAGCACAATTGCCAAAACTGCTGAGCGAATTCGACACCAGGTATCTGGCTCAATACACGCCATGTAGCGGCATGGACGAAGAACAACTCATCACTGCTATCGCCATAACCCATGTAGAGCTAATACTTATCCATCCATTCAGAGAGGGAAACGGACGCCTGTCGCGACTGCTAGCCGACGTAATGGCCGTTCAGGGAGGATACAAACCGCTGGATTATCAAAGCCGGGAGCAAAACAAAACCCAGTATATCTCGGCTATCCATGCAGGTGTATCAATGGACTACGAGCCGATGAAACACTGGGTGAGAGAAGCATTAAGAAGGGATTAAACCGCAAGACGCAAATGAGCAAATTTTTTGCGCGTGGCTTCAAGTGAAGCTTCGATCTTCGCGGAGGACTGCCCTGTTTCAACAGCCGTAGATGTTGCTACTGAGCGAACAATGTCAGCACGTGATGGCTTAGCGTAGCTTGCCTGAGTTTTTTTGTGGGTGCTCATAATCACTCCTAAAAAGCAGAATCTGGGCTGAAAAACATCGTTCAAACAGTATACCAAAACTTCTACGCAAATTCATATCAAGCCCGTCAAAGACTCACTCATCGGGCAAGCCCTTTAAGCAATACATTAAGTACGGTAACAGTTTTGCCAGTGTTGCAGCCTTACGCTCCGGTGAAGTACGTTTCATGTGTCACTCCATGCCCTCAGATTGATTTTTCAGAGGGGGTGGCAACTATGCTGACACTGAGGGAGGCTGCCAGTTTCTCGTTTTACCTGACCACCGTTCAGGATGTATTTTCTGTGCCTGACGGTACAGTTCATCCCGTT
>NZ_JAERJP010000018.1 GCF_018257575.1 Tatumella sp. JGM91
GAGGGTGTTCATTATTCTGTGTCAAGGCTTACAGGTCGATATGATTATCAAGTCGACCGGCGAAGTGGATCGACAACTGAGACAGTGTCAGATTCCAGTTCTGTACCGGGTGGGTCCAGCGCTCTGATGCTCGTAAAATACCGGCATAAAGTAACTTCAGCAAGCTGTTTTCATTAGCAAAACCGCCTTTGGTTTTCGTCAGCTTGCGGAACTGACGGTGGACAGCCTCTACCGCATTGGTGGTGTAAATTGCTGTTCGAACATAGTCGGGATATTTAAAATACGCTGATAACGTCTGCCATTTGTTACGCCAGGAGTTAATAACAACCGGATATTTTTCGCCCCAACGGCTCTCCAGTTCGTCCAGCGCCTGCTCTGCTGCATTCAGTGTTGCAGCCTTGTAGACACACTTTAAGTCGGCCATGAAGGCTTTCTGGTTCTTGCTGGCGACATATTTAAGTGAATTGCGTATCTGGTGGATAATACAATGCTGAATCTCTGTTTGTGGATAGATGGATTCTATAGCTTCCGGGAAACCTTTAAGACCATCAACACAGGCTATCAGGATATCTTTAACGCCCCGGTTATGCAGGTCGGTCAGAACGCTGAGCCAGTGATGAGCGCCTTCATTTTCAGACAGATACAGACCCAATAGTTCTTTTTTACCCTCGATATTCAGTGCCAGAATCGTGTAAACCGCTTTGGTGATGAAGCGGCCATTTTCTTTGATTTTATAGTGAATGGCATCCAGCCAGACCACATCCTGTAAAGCCGGTGTTCAAGCAAGGTGGACTGCTGCCAGCGCTGCCCAGGATGTAAGCTATGCCGCGGGAATGCTTGCAGGCGTACCGGCAGGACTGTATGACGCTGTTGACAGTATCGTGAAAACGGCCAGTAGTCCGGTTGAAACGTATCAGGCGCTGAAGTCGCTGTTTAACAGCGGTGATGTTCTTGGTAACGTGTCGGATGCGGTGAAGCAATCGTATATTGACCGCATTGACCGGATGGAAGCGGAGTATCAGAAAGCCGGAGCCAGCGGGTCGTTTAATGCGGGTGTTGAGGGCGGCAAGCTGGTGACAGACATTGCCAGTCTTCTGGCTGGCGGTGCCGGAGTGGTGAAAGGTGGCGCGGTACTGACGGAGAAAGTTGTTGCTAAGGTTGCGGGTAAGGCTGAGTCGGCAGTTGTAAATGCAGGAAAAGTGCCAAAGAATCCTAATTCATCGAGTGCAATTACAGATAGTGAAGCCGGAGGTTATTCGTACTATGACAAGTTCAAAAATGCTGATGGTGGATGGAATTGGCCTAAGAATCTAGGATTTGAAGGAGATCCTGTTAAAACTACTATACCAGTAGGCACTCGCTTAGATAGGTATGGAGAGCCTAGTGGTTCTTTCCTTGCTCCAAAAGGGACACCTTACGAACAACGTGCTCTTGCACCAGGTGCTAAGGCTGAAAAATACTATGAGTATGAGGTAATCAAACCGTTGCCTGCTATACAGGGTAAAATTGCCCCTGCTTTTGGTGAGCCAGGGGGAGGGATTCAAATATTACCTAATATGCAAGATCGAGTGAATGTAGAATGGCTCTTGAAGAATGAATATATCCGTGAGGTTCGCTGATATGCTGCTGAATATCGAAGAAATACAAAAAAAAATTGACGACCTGACCTTGCGAGCTGGTCTACCAAGACATTCTGTTAATCTTTGTACCTCCCCAATTGGTGATGGTACTCCATATGTTACATTTGAAAATGATGTATATAATTTTATTCATTCAGAAAGAGGGTATGAATTCTCGCGTAAGATTACTGGATCGCTAGATGAGCTACTTTATTGGATTATGTCGGAACTTGCTTATAAGACAGCATTTCAATATGAGTTAGAATACAGGGTGAAAGGTAGAGATGGACGACGCATCGCCTTCCCAAAATTTATTGAGTTAATGGCAAGTATGAATATTTCATGGGAGCCAAAAGCACAACGTGAAATTCAAAATATTCTGACCGAAGTGCCCTACGACGATAGTCTTTATACATAAGGGTAACGAATCCCAGCTATTGCGGCTGGGTTGTTGTTGAGAATAATGCGCTGGGAAGTATTCTGGCAGCAGCGAATAAGCAGAAACCGGGAACCACTGCGAATTACGAATCGGGAACACAGGCTGCTATTAAAGAGGCCTGTAGTGGCGGAACACCGGTGTCCTGTGAAACGGCAATGGCAGCAGTAGGGAGCGCTTTAGCCTGGCCGTTATTACCCGCAGCGGCAGCGACGACCAGCCTGATAGGTGCAGGTGCTAACGCTGGAGTGGGTTATCTGATGAATGGTGAAGTGAACCCGAATGATGTGATTCTGGGTTACTGGACAGGTGCGCTGACTGCCGGAACGGGGCTATGGGGTACAATCGCCGTGAATGCAGGTAGCGGTGCCACCTCCAGCTGGATTAAAGGTGACGATCCGCTGAAAGGTGGTGTAATCAGTGGTGCGGCGATTGGGAGCGGGATTAAAGGGGAGAATCCGATTAACTCTATGGCTGGTGCAGGATTCGGTAGCGTGGCTGGAGGAATCGCTGGGAAGGTTGCATCAGAAGTCATAAAGCCAGTTGTTAAGGAGACAACATCTGAAGTAGCTGAAGCTGCTATTGGTTCCATTACATCTGAAGTGGCTGGTAATAAAGTTAAAGAGCAATTAGACCATGGGAGGAAAAAATAATAATGTTCAAGAAAATTGGATATCCATTGTTTATTTACCTCGTTTTATATTGGGTGATGATGATTTTCTTAATAGTTTTTTTATTAAGTCTTGGTATTGCGTTCATTTTTTACTTGGGAAATGATAGTGGTTTTTATTTTGATTTTTTTAAAGAAGCAACTTATTCCCTAAGTAAGGCTGTACCAGGTGGTAGTATCCTGGGAAGTGGCCTCTGGATAAAAGTCTGGCTACAAGAGAGGAAAGATAAAAAAAGTTTATCAAAATAAACTCTCATCAATTCCAGCCTTAGTGTCGGGATTATTGTGGAGAATAATCATTTAAGCCTGTCAAATGGAATGATGAATTATGGTCAGGCGGTTGCCTCCTGGAGCCAGTACGCAACGGATAATAATCTCACGCCGGAACAAACCCAGACCGGACTGAATCAATTGGCGAAAGGTGATTTACCGGAAGGAGCGAATATCACCAACGTTATCGTTAATGGCTATAAAGATGGGGTCTTGATTGCAGGTGCGGCTTATTTAGGCCCGGCTGCATCAGTAGGTAAATCTGTGGGGGGAGCAGTCATCGCGGAAATCGCTAATGGTTCTTATCAGTGGTTCGATCTGAGTAAGCCGGGAAATGAAAGTAAAGGTTGGGATTACCGGGGGAGTGCTTCGGCAGGTATTACGGGAGCACTGGCTCCGGGCCGTGGTGTCTGGCAGAACGTTGGCATAGCGGCAGGTGGGGCTGTGTTTACGGATGGAGCTGATGCCGGGGCTGTTGGAAGTGCCGCCGCTGGAGCATGGGTCGGCGGAAAGTTCGGGGAATATGCGCCAGGGTTGGTGAACTCGGTCATAGGAAAAGAATCACCAGGATTTATCTATGATGTTGGAGGTGCTTTCGCCTCAGAAGCTACAACAGACGCAGGCAAAAGCATTATCAAAAAACAGGGGAACGAAAAGTGATGAAAACCGTTCTCAAATATATACTGCTTTTTAGCTACTTTACAGTTGGCTTTTTCTTCCTGGGCTTACTTATAAAAATTGTCATTGGCTTTATACATATAGGTGGTTTTTTCTTGCCATTTGAGGAGATCACTAAAAATTTCATCAAAAGTATTATTGCTGGTTCAGCTATAACAGCAGCTGCAATCATCTTTAATCTGATTGATTATTTTAAGGCCCGAAAATCTCCCCCATCCGGTCCGCAGTAAACAGCGCCCCCAGCCCTTGCAGCTGGGATTTATTACCCGCCGAACACTCCTCAGCCAGTGGCCCTTAAGGGTAACCGCCCGGTTCCTGGGTAATCCCCCCGAAAAGCCGGTGTATTTATAAGCAGAATTTTATACTCACCTGAATTCAGGGGGATTTCTATGACCCGAAAGGCAGCGAAGCTCACCGATCACGTTTTACTGACAGCCAGATCATCGCGATTCTTAAGCAGACGCAATCTGCCTTTTTCCCCGGAATTATTTGAAAATCAGAACCTCACTCAGGGCGGTGTCTGCATTACGTGGGTAGGAGCATTGTCTCTGCTGGTTTGACCGCAGGGTCTCCCCCCCGATTAGTGGGTGACTGATTTTGAAAACAGCTGGATAACAACCACGCCGCTGATAATCAGTCCGATGCCCAGAATGGCGGGTAAATCCAGCTTCTGGCGGAAAAAGAACCAGGAGATCAGTGAAACAAGGCAGATCCCGACCCCCGCCCAGACGGCATAAGCAACCCCGACATTCATCACTTTAACGACCTGAGATAACCCGATAAAAGAAATTATATAGCCACAGATCACGGCCAGCGAGGGCAGCAGACGACTGAAACCTTCAGAAGATTTGATCATTGAAGTGGCAAAGGTTTCGGCAACGATCGAAATGAAAAGAATAATCCATACTTTTAACATGACACAATCCTGTAAATGGCGTGGTGGCCGGGGGAAGTTGCCGCAGGGGCACTCTTAATCAGCCGTTATCTTCGGGCAGCGTACGACCCAGTATACAGACATTTTTCTGTTTCCCTGAAGATTACGGAAATATACCTGGGATCAGCCGGGTGAGTATGCCAGTCATCGGGCAGTGAATATTTGACCGGACAGCGGTTGTTGAGTAGAAAATGGATTTCCCGGGGGGAGGCGGTATGATCTTCAGAAGGCAGCAGTGAATCTGGTTGTGTGATATTCACGAATAAATAATCTTTTTGTGGTTATATTTATGAGCATCCGGAAAGTCGGGTAATATGACTGCTAAAGAGAGCTGACGATAAAAGTAATAATCTGTTTCAATGGCTACACTCTGAAATAATAAAACAACCTGATTAAATAATCAGGAAATTATAACGACGGGCGTTACCGTACATTCCCTTCAGCAGTTAGAAAAAATGACCGGATTGTCTGTCTTGTTACTGTCAATCAAAGGTATGCGCCGGACGTGCAGCAGTCTCAAAATATAAGGTATTTTTATGTCCCTGCTATATTCTGTATCACCGGAAGTACATTCATTACAGCTGTTACAATTTTTTATCGTCTGACAACAGGCGGCTGTATTATACTTGCCGATTATATAAAAAATACATAATTAAGTTACTCTGCCTTATGAACTTTTTGACAAAAAGTGCGTTTATTTTTTCGTTAAAAACGACACTTGCGGCTTTTCTGGCCTTTTATCTGGCACTCAGGCTGAACCTGGAAAAACCGACCTGGTCTCTTACCACCGTCTATGTGGTTTCACAGATTTACACTGCCTCTACTGTTTCAAAATCGTTTTTCAGGCTGGCCGGGACGGTACTCGGGGGGATGTTTATATTTCTGATCTACCCGGCGACCGTGATGTCCCCGGTACTGTTCAGTCTGGCGGTTTCAGCCTGGGTTGCTGTTTGTCTGTATCTGTCTTTACGGGATCGTACACCGAAAAGTTATATTTTTATGCTGGCAGGTTACAGTGCCGCGATCATGGGGTTTCCGGATGTGGCTACTCCTTCGGCGATTACTTACACTGTAATTTCCCGTATCGAAGAGGTTGCCGTTGGGATTATTATCAGCAGCCTGGTCCATGTACTGATTTTCCCGGTCAGTATGAAGTCGTTGCTGGAAAACAGTGTCAATAACTGGTATCAGCAGGGGAAAAAACTCTGTGGTTCTTTACTCAGGCAGCATTCGTCGGCCGGCTCCCCTGAGCGTGACCAGATTCTGGTTCAGATGGCTAACTATCCGCTGAGTGTGGAAGTACTGATGACCCACTGTGCCTATGAAGCCAACCAGGTTCAGCGTCTGGTAAGACTGGTATCGGCGCAATATCAGCATTTATCCTACCTGGTGCCGACACTGACCGCGATCGAAAAACGACTGAATTTACTGGCTGCTGACAATATCCGGTTGCCGGAATTTGTCCATAACAGTGTCTGCCGCTTCCTCGCCTGGCTGGATGATGCGGCCGGTGAGGACAGTGCGTCGGTAACCCGGCAACTGGCACATACGCGGAGTATGATTGAACAGCATTTCCTGGAAAACAGGATGAGTACCGAAGAAAGTCTGCTGTTTACCGGTCTGATTGATCGCTTACAAAATGTTGTCCGTATTCTGACGGCTTATCACGGCGTCGGGGTCCGCTTATCCCGGCTGAAAAAACGTCCTGAGGGTGCTGAAGCAATCCACAGGAAAAAGTATATTGATAAAGGAATGAATGCCTTGTCTGCATTCACTGCCTTTATTGCTACGTTACTGGCTTGCCTGTTCTGGATTGGCAGTGGCTGGCACAGCGGAGCAAATGCGGCAATGATCGCCGCGGTGACCTGCTCTTTCTTCGCCACCCACGACAGCCCGGTGGGTGGTATGCGTATTTTTATGAAAGGCATGGTTATCGCGATAGCCATCAGTATTTTCTATTCTTTGATGGTGCTGCCGGCAGCCGTTACTTTTGAATCAATGATTATTTGCCTGTCACCGGCACTGATATTCATGGGACTGGTGATCGCTAACCCTGCGACTAATTTTATCGGATTAATTGTTGCGACCCAGTTACCTGCATATATCGGATTGACCCATGATTTTGCACCCGATACTCTGACAACGATCAATGCAGCAATATCGACAATGGTCGGGATTATTATTTCGCTGGTTGTTACTTTAATGATACGTAATAAACGTCCCTCCTGGACTGCCAAAAGAGCTCTCAGGGCGGGGATCCGTGAATTACTACAGCTAATAATCGATATCCGTCTGCAGCAGGCCTCGCTGCTGCAACGTCAGCAGTTCATTCAGCGGATGCTGGACAGAATCAATATTATTCTGCCACGTAACAAAGCTGACCCGGCAATCAGTATGACGATAGAAAATAATCTGATTACTGAGTTGTGGCTGGGGGCTAATCTTTTTGATTTTTATGGGCGTCATTTTCAGATTATTCAGCAATACGGGATAAAAACTGAGCCTTTATTTCACGAAATTAATCTTTACCTGAAAAGGCGGTTGAAAAACATCCATGAGTTACCCGGCGGGCATTTATTACGCGAGCTTGAAAAGGTACTGTCAGTCATGGAGTTGCGGGTAAAGGAAAATAATACGCTTTATATGCCATTCTATTTTTTATTTAATATCCGGTTAGCACTGTTTCCGGGAGTACGATGGAAAATTTCTCAGGGACAAGGGTACCTGTCAGATGATATCGAATGACAGTACTTCGGAAAAAAGACATATTGAGGTAATCAAGTGAAAAAATATTTTGCGGTGCTCGGGGTATGTGGCGGATTGCTGGCTGCGCCACTGGCGGGGGCCACCGATTTAAGCTATTTATTTATGCCCGCAGCCCAGCCGGGGCCGGATCCGTCAATGCTGGTTATGATGCACGGCTACGGGGCGAATGAGCAGGATTTTAATGATTTTCCGGTGATTGTGCCGGGCAACATGCTAGTGGTTTCCTTGCGGGCACCGTTACCTGTAGCCGGTGACAGCTACCAGTGGTATCGGAATAATGTCAGTGAATCTCAGGCGGCATCTGATGTTACAGAAAGCGGCAATGCGGTGGTAAAAACTGTGCAGGCGCTACAGCATCAGTACCATATTTCACCGGCACATACGTATCTGGGGGGGTTCAGCCAGGGAGCGGTGATGACCTATGCGGTCGCTCTGACACACCCACAGTTGTTTCATGGTGCGGCAATTTTCAGTGGTCGTTTACCGGATGGGTTCAGTCCTGCTGAGGTACCGGCTGAAGCAGCGAAGCAGCTGCATGTGTTTGTTGGTCATGGTGAGGCCGATCAGCGTATTCCTCTGAAAACCGGCCAGCAGGCAGTAAAACAGCTGACAGATTTTACCCCGTCGGTGGTCTTTAAAACTTATCCGGGAATGGGGCATACGATCAGTCTTGATGAAATAAAAGATTTCAGACAGTGGTTATTCCGCCAGGAAACACCCTGATCGGTGACTATTTCCTGCCCTGTCCGGCGCATCCTTAATATTCTTCCGGGGAATATTAAGGATGATTTTCTTATATAAAATACACAGAGTAACGGCTTCTCCCCGCCGGGCGATTATGTCATTATCATGAACGTTTACATTCTGCAATAAATGACGGAGCACAGGTGAGTAAATCTTTGAAATTATTTTTCCCCGTATTATTACTGGTCGGCGGTAGTTTACTGACGGCCTGTGATAAAACCAGCGAAGACAGTAACCATATAAGAGTCGGTGTTATTAACGGAGCAGAGCAGGATGTGGCAGAAGTCGCCAAACAGGTTGCTCTGAAAAAGTATGGCCTGCATGTTGATTTAGTCGGATTCAGTGGTTCATTATTACCAAATGATCCTACGGCTAATAAAGAGCTGGATGCAAACGTATTTCAGCACCGGCCTTTCCTGGCAGAAGATAACCAGGCGCGGGGATATCACCTGGTGGCGGTAGCTAACACCTTTGTGTTTCCGATGGCCGGATATTCACGAAAAATCCATAATGTCTCTGAACTGAAAAGCGGAGATACCATTGCTATTCCCAATGATCCGACCAACCTTGGCCGTGCATTATTGTTGTTACAGAAAGAAAAGCTGATCACTCTGCGTAGCGGCACCGGATTACTGCCGACCGCTGCGGATATTACCAGTAATCCCCTCAGACTGAATATTATGCAACTGGAAGGCGCCCAGTTACCGCGTGTTCTGGATGACCCTAAAGTCACGGTCGCTATCATCAGTACCACCTATCTCCAGCAAACCGGCCTGTCTCCGGTCAGAGATGGTATCTTTATCGAAGATAAAAACTCACCCTATGTGAATGTGATTGTGACCCGCGAAGATAATAAAGATGCACCTAATGTGAAAAAATTTATTCAGGCCTACCAGTCACCGGAAGTGGCAGCGGCGGCGAATATTATATTTAATGGCGGTGCAGTCAAAGGCTGGTAATATGTCCGGTGTTGCTGTCAGGTGACTGGCAGCAACGGGATCATGATCAACAGGTGAATAATGGCTATTGATATTACGTTCTATCGTGCTTTTTCTGCAGATATTCTGGCTGGCCGCAAGATCATCACCATTCGTGACCACAGCGAAGCGGGTTTTTTGCCGGGCCAACGGCTCAGGGCTGGGTATCAAGATGATCAGCAGTATTTTGCTACCCTGCGGGTTATCCGCATTACGCCGGTGTTACAGTCACAACTGACAGGGGAACATGCCCGCCAGGAAAATATGAGCCTGCCACAGTTACACAAGGTTATCGCGACCATTTATCCGCAGACGGAACAGTTATTCGTGATTGAGTTCTGTCTGTGTGAGCCTGCAGACTGAAACACCTTCAATGCCGGTGTTCTTTCACCGGCGACGATGTGCCATATAAACCATGATAAGATCACCTTTCTCCGCGGACTGATGAACGTTTTATCGGCGAAAGGGAAATATCATCGCCTGACACCGCGTAAAAATGCCATTACTGGTGCCATATTGTTTTATATGTATATTTAACGACATAAATAACTTACCTCAGGATATATATCATCCTATTCGAAAATATAATGCACAGGAGATGCATTTTTATTTCGCAGTCTGACTTCCAGAGCAGATGATTTCATCAAATTACATTTTTTAAAAAATGTCCCCTGATATTCACGAAAACTCCTTATGCATAATCTATATCAATGCTCTATGCTAGATTTATGTCAGACTACAGAGTAATGATGATGGAACAGATATACCGGATGGCGGAGCAGTCAGAATGAATAAAAAAATAATACTTACGGTGTTATTAATGGTCGCAGTAGTATCGCTGGCGATTTTTTTCAGGGCACAAAACCAGGGGTTATTATTACAAGGAGAAGTTGATGCACCGGAAGTGATTGTTGCTTCTAAGGCAAAAGGGCGGGTTGTGCAACGGCTGGTTGAACGGGGCGATGATGTACAAGCCGGACAAGTGCTGATGAAACTGGATGCACCTGAACTGATAGCACAGTTACGGGCTGCACAGGCTGCCAGGGACCAGGCAAAAGCGCAACTTGATTTATCTCTGAGTGGTACCCGTGAAGAGAGTATTCGTAATCTGCGGGCGGCACTGGCTTCTGCTACCTCTGATTACCAGAATGCCAGGGATGAATATAACCGTCAGCAGAAAATTGCTGAAAAGGGATATATTTCGGCACAGGCCCTGGATAATGCGCGTAATGCGCGTAATACGGCATTGCAGTCAATGCAAAGTGCCCGTGCGAATCTGGATGAAGGGCTGCATGGCGATCGTCTGCAACAGCGTGATATTTATGCCGCACAGCTGGATGAAGCCGAACAACAGTTACTTGAAGTCAAAGCCCAGACCGATGATCTGGTTGTCAGGGCTCCGGTATCTGGCGAGGTCGGGCCGATACCGGCAGAAGTCGGGGAGCTGCTAAGTGCATCCAGCCCGCTGCTGACTCTGGTCCGTCTTCACCAGGCGTATTTTATTTTTAATCTGCGTGAAGATATTCTGGCTCATGTCAGGAAAGGTGACCTGATTAAACTCAGGGTACCGGCACTGAATAACCAGTTAATCGAAGCCAGAGTGCATTACATCGCACCTCTGGGGGATTTTTCGACCAAAAGTGCGACCAGGGCGACAGGAGATTTTGACCTGAAAACCTTTGAAGTGCGTTTAACGCCGGTGATGCCGGTGAAAGGATTACGACAGGGAATGAGTGCATTATGGCAGTGGCAACATTAAAACGCAGCTGGCGTTATTTCTACCGCGCATTTAATAAACAAATCCGCACTGACTCACGCAAACCAGTGATCCACTGGCTTACGTGGTGTTTTCCGTTATTACTGTTCTGGTTACTGAGCAGTAACTTTTCTGCCGGTACTTTGCTGAATCTGCCGGTCGCGGTCGTGGATAATGACCATAGTCAATTGTCCCGTGAACTGATCCGTAAACTGGATGCCGGTCCCCATGCCCGCCTCACCGAATGGCCGGGCGGATTGCCACAGGCGGAGGAAAAATTACGTACCGCAGACGATTACGGGATTTTGTATATTCCGCCTGATTTTGAAGCTGATGCCCTGGCGGGACGTCAGCCGCAAGTGGTGTTTTATTATAATGCGCTGTTTTATGCGGCCGGCCTGTATTCGACACAGGATTTTTCCGGACTAATGAGCGCTCTGAACAGTCAGTACCGGACGATTATTGCGGCTAAAATCGGTAAGCCTGTGCCCGCGCTGGCGCAGGTATCACTGACCTACCAGAGTTTGTTTAATGCCAGCGGCAGTTATATTTATTACCAGCAATTTGCGGCGACGATCCATCTGATGCAGCTGTTTGTTGTAACCTGTATGATTTATGTGCTGTCACGCAGTAAAGCACTGATCTATTCCGGTGCCTTTACCTTGTCCCTGCTGGGGAAACTGGCGCCTTACACTCTGGTGTATACGGTGGTGCTGATGGGCCAGATTGCACTACTGGTCTGGAGCTCAGATGCCACAGTGGCAGGTAATCCGTTGTATATGTTCTGTGTGGCATTCTTCTATATTATTGCCGCACAGAGCCTGGCCGTATTGCTGTTCACTTTTACACGGACCTCGATTACCGCCTATACCCTGATGGCATTAATGGTCAGTATTGCGATGACTTTTTCGGGGATTGCGGTCCCCGAATTATCGATGCCATTACCGGCACAGATTATTGCGAATCTTGAGCCTCTGACCCATGCATTATATGCCATGTTTGATTTGTTCCTCCGCCAGGTCCCGGCGAAGCCGGTTGCCTCGGTCTGTGCCCTGTTACTCGCCTATCCGTTAGTGATCAGCCTGCTGGTGAGAAAGCGGTTACCGGTCCGGTTACGTGAGCAGGAGGCGATGGTATGAGGGAATACCGGCAGACTTTTATAAAGGTGCTCAGCGGGATGCTGCAACGGCCGATGTGGGGGATGCTGCTGATCTCTCTTTGTGTTATGAGCCTGGTGTATGCTAACCGTACCGTATGGAATTTACCGGTCGCGGTGGTGGACATGGACCACAGTCCGGCCAGCCGTTTATTTATCCGTGATCTGGATGCCACCTCGAAGATTGATATGCTCAACTACGCCAGCCTGGAAGGCGCAAGGCGTGATCTCGGCTGGCGCAAGGTATTTGCGGTCATTGTTATGCCGGTAGATTTAGAGAAAAAAATGCTGGCTGGCCAGAGTGTGGCTATCCCCGTATTCGGCGATGCGACCAACCGGCTGGCGAATGGCCAGATTGAGCAGGATATTATCGGGGCGTACCAGCAAATGGTCACCCATTACAACAGCGCGATTCTGATGAATAATGGTTTTACCCGGCCGGAAGCGCAGGTGCTGCTGACACCGATTCGCGCCATCACCCAGCCATTATTTAATCCCGGCATCAGTTTTGCCGCGATAGTCTTTCCGGGGCTGCTGGTGATGCTGCTGCAACACTCACTACTGATTGCCAGTGTCAGGGTCAACCTGACCATCAGCGCCAGTGGCCAACCCTCCCTGTCGGTGATCCTCGGCGCGTATTCGGCGTTGATCCCGATCTGGCTGTTTTTATCTGTGGTGTTGTTTGGCCTGTGGCCATGGGTATTAGGTTACCGGCAAACCGCGTCTATCCCGGAAATTCTGCTGCTGACGTTCCCGTTTTTACTGGCGGTGATCAGCCTCGGTAACCTGCTGACTGAATGTATCCGGCGGGTGGAAATTGTCTATCTGACACTGTCATTTATTACTATGCCGGTATTTTATATTTCCGGAACCATCTGGCCGGTTCAGGCGATGCCGTGGGGGGTAAGATTTATTTCTGATCTGTTGCCTTCAACATGGGCGATAAAAGCCATTGCCGGGGTAAATCAGATGGGACTGCCATGGAAAAATGCTCTGCCTTATATCATGGTATTACTGCTGCTCTGTCTGTTGTTTAATGTTCTGGAATTTCTGATCAATATTTTTCGTAACCGCCAGCGCAGAGAGACTTTTCTGAAATACCTTGGTTATCGCGGATAAGCGGGGGGCAGTGATAAAATCCGGCGGGGAGTCTCTCCCCCGCCGTTATCGGACTCAGGTTTTTTTTCTGGCCAGCAGGTTATAACCAATCATCAGCAGATAGATTGCCACCAGCAGCGAAATAATAGTCGCAGGGGTCAGGTATTTAATCCCGTTGCCGAGAATAATCCCTACCACACCGAAGTCAGAATCTGAGAAAGTGGTATTCTCCAGTCCGACCTGACCGAGCAATGGCAATAGCATCGCCGGCAGGAAGGTAATTAACAAGCCGTTAGTAAAGGCTCCGAATACCGCGCCCCGGCGTCCGCCGGTGGAATTGCCGAAAACACCGGCGGTTGCACCGGTAAAGAAGTGCGGGACGACCCCCGGCAGGATCAGTACCCAGTTCAGCTGGCCCAGAATAACCAGTCCGGCCAGCCCGCCGGCAAAACTGGAGATAAAACCGATTAATACTGCATTAGGTGCATAAGGATAGACAATAGGGCAGTCAAGGGCTGGTTTTGCGTCAGGGACCAGCTTTTCCGAGAATCCCTGAAAGGCAGGCACAATTTCTGACAGAATCAGACGCACCCCGGCCAGAATAATATAAACGCCGGCAGCAAAGGTGATGCCCATTATCACAGAAAAGATAATGATATTCTGTCCCTGACTAAAGTTTTGCTCAACATAACTGCTGCCGGAACAAAGGCTCAGAATGATATAGACCACCATCATGGTCAGTGAGATAGAAATAGTACTGTCCCGTAAGAAACCGAGATTTTTCGGTAAGTCCATCTCTTCAGTAGACGGCGAATTTTTGCCGACCAGTCGTCCAATCAGACCTGAAAGTACGTAACCAATGGTGCCGGTATGGGCCAGTGCGACGTCATCCTCACCGGTAATTTTCCGCATAAAAGGCTGTGCCAGTGCCGGGAAAACAACCATAAACAACCCCATAATCAGTGAGCCGCAGATAACCAGCGACAGACCACTAAACCCGGTAATGCTTAAAATAACAGCCAGCATACAGGCCATATAAAATGAGACATGTCCTGACAGGTAGATATATTTAAGCCGGCTGAATCTGGCCAGGAAAATATTGGCGACCATACCAAAAGCCATAATATAGGCGGTACTTTCACCATATTTACTCATGGATAATGAAACAATGGCCTCATTATTAGGAATAACACCCTGCACATTAAATGCATGTTCAAACATTCCGCCCAGCGGTCCGAGGGTCGTCACCAGTAAGGCTGCACCACCGCTCAGTACCAGAAAACCGAGAATAGTTTTAATTGTGCCCTGGATGATCAGATCGATGCTTTTTTTCTGGGCACACAGGCCGATCAGTGCGATCAGGCCCACCAGAATAGAAGGAACTTTTAGTATATCGAGGAAAAAAGAGAGAACCGAATCCATAGTTATACCCCCCGAAGCTATACAAGTCAGATGGTCAGTGATAAATCAGCGGTGATCCCCCAGAAACAGGGTCAGTTTTTCTTCCAGTTCAGCTTTTGAAATAATACTTTTCAGTACGATGACTTTCTGACTATCGACTTTTCCGGCAATGGCTGCTGCCAGGTCCTGACCGACCACAAAAATATCGGCAAGATTATCAGAGACAGAAGCCAGGTCGATATGGCCGACATCGGCAGTGGTGCCGTTTTTTGCCAGCACAGTGTTAATATTTTTTTCCAGCATAAAACTGCTGCCGAGACCATGACCACAAACCGCAAAAATTTTCATAGTACTTCCTCTGTTTAAGTAACGTGCCCCGCAAGGTAGGGGCACTGCAAAATAAATCAGTCAGTACGGATTAATAGCGCTGAATAATTGTATCGATGGTATCCCTGTTGCCGGTAGCCAGCAGAGCAATATTCTCTTCATCATCAAGTAATTCTGCCAGGGAAGAGATAAGAGCGATATGGCTGTCAGCATCTTTGGCAGCAAGAAAGAAAATTACTTTGACCGGATCATTGTCTTCGCTGCCGAAGTTAATACCTTGCCTGATCACCAGCAGTGAGAGGCCAATACCGTTGGAACCATTTTCCGGACGGCTATGGGGCATGGCAACGCCGGGGGCCAACACATAATAAGGGCCGGTTCGCCCGTGTTCTGCGATAATCTCATCAATATATCTCTGGCTGATCACACCCTGTTTCAGTAACGGGTCAGCAGATAAGGTCACCGCCTGTTGCCAGTCAGCGACAGTGTCACAGATATGGATTCTTTCTTTGGTCAGATAGTCAGTTAACATTGCATACCCTTTTCATGATGAAAACCGCAGGGATCTGAAAAACCTCGTAAAATCAGCGTCTCACATTACATAAAGCCTGCAGACATTATTGTGATGTGTTTCACAGATTAATCAGTGGCAGAGCCAGACAGCCGCATAACCCCGCAGCTGCGAAGTTAACCGTGGCCGGCTTTGCACACATCAGCGGCTAATCAGTTCCCCTTTATATGTACTGAGTAGTGTCTGTAAATCATTAACCACAAGGGCTATTTTTTCGTTATCAGGCAATATCCGGATAATCACCAGATATTCATGCAGTAACTGCTGCAGTTTTACATAAGCCCGTTCCCGCTGAATCGCCATTTTCTGCTGAGATAAATCACTGGCTGTTTCACGGATCTGCAGGTGAAAGTCAGACAGTGTCTGCAAATAGGGAATATTTAAGGCGGTAATACGCCGGTAAATAATGATCAGATTAATCCCGAGACGGTAACGTTTTAATTTACGGCTATCAAGGGTGATCAGTAACAACAGGTCATCGTATAAGGCGCTGAGACGACTGATTTTACGTCGTTTAGGGTTAGTGGTCAGTGTCTGCAGTGAGGTAGTAAGAATATTGCGTAACAGTGCATTGGACATGGAGCTTTTACTTAAGTCCGGAATCAGCCAGATAATCAGCAGGGTCACAATGGCACCGATAATCTGTCCCAGGGCGCTGTCCAGATAATGACTGAAATTGAACACTTCCGGGTTGGTAATCGGGATCAGGTTAAAAATAAACATCAGAGAAGCCGCACTGCCCAGGATTTTCCACTGTACACACAGAGAAAAGAAAAATACCAGAATACTGACTGCAATAATCAGTAATAAGAAACTCTGCTGGGTGGCAGGCAGGACAATCAGGTAATAAAAAAAGCTGACCGGCAGGATATAAATCATACCGTAGATAAAATCCATGGCGACGCGGCGCGGATTTTCTGCCCGCATCGCCAGGGTAGCAACAATACTCGAGATAATCAGAAACCCTGTGACTGCTGTTGAGGTGGTGGTAAACCATAAACAGCAGCCGACAAAGCCGGTCAGGAAAGTACGGAAGCCGTTCACCAGAGCATGTTTTCTTTGTACCGAAGCCGCAGCATTAATCGCATAACGGCTGATTATTTCCTTCTCGATATCATGCAATGGCACTTTGGAGTGAAACCCGGTGCACAGAATACGTAATTCTTTCAGCCCTTTTATCCAGGAAGAGAGGGCATACGGGGTCTGATGTGACGCTAACTGAGGAATAAGTAAAGTAAACTGGTGGAGTTTCTGTGTCAGTGCCGGAGTGCTGTCTGGTATCTGGCTGAACAGCAGATACCAGCTGGTACTGCGTTTTTCCGGACGCTGGTGGAAATACTGCCAGGTTTCATAGGTCAGGGTACATAAATGAAACATCAGTCCGTTTATTCCCTTCAGCCGCTGCAGTAACACCGGATTATTATGGGTGGACTCCATTTTCAGTACCTGACGCATTGCATTAAACTTTTTACATTCTTCAAGCATATGCCTGAAACGCTCTTCAAATTCCTGCTCATTGGCTGCGGTAAAGCAGCAGGCCATCAGGCGAAATAATGCCATTGGACAGTCATCAATAAAGCGTTTTATTTGCGGCTTAATACTGCGGGGCATAAAGATTAAATCGGAAAATATAATACACAACAGCCCTAAAGATATTTCCAGCGAACGGTAAATTGCTATTTGCGGCGCTGCCTGAGGCGTTTGCCAGGCGGTGACCAGAATAATAAATACCGAATAGCCGGCAAGGCCGAAAGCATAAGAGATTTCCTGCTTAACAATCGTATATAGCCAGGAAAAGAAACCCGCCCACAGACAACAGGCAAACAGCATCAGTACCGGGGCACGTGACAGGCCGCAGATAATGATGACCGCCCCCAGTGAACCAATCGCGGTACCTATCAGCCGTAAAAATCCCCTGAACCTCAGTACGCCGGTCATCGGCTCTCCGCCGGAGGCGAACGCCGGAGAAGCAGCAATAATAGCGACTGTCATCATTGACCATTTTGGTGTGTCCAGCTGCAGGACAAAGCTAAGTACTAACGCCATCACCAGGGCAAAAGTCGTTTTGCAGGCAAAACGAAGCCGGAAAAGTAATGAATTATGCATTTTTTATTGAATCATTATTAAAATAATTGCAGGCAGCTAAAAAAAGCCACACCTATACAGCAGCAACCAGCGATGGTTACAAAAGAGGCGATTAAATTAACGGTGCATCAGGGACATTTCCACACAGGAATTGGGTGATGAGCCTCATCTTACGCCTTTGTGAAGGAACACAAAAGTGTGATTTACATCAAAGTAATAAAATTTATTTCGGAGTCTGGCTGTCAGGAGAGCAGTAAAGGAACGGCAGAGCGGCTGGCGATCTGCCGTCAGTTAATCAGGCGTTGCGGATCCGTTCTGCCCACTGACTGATATCTTCACCACTACCCATATCCGGCTGGATCAGGCCATTAATCATAAAGGTCGGAGATACATGAATCCCGTTCTGACGGGAATATTTGCAATGCCATTTGATCAGCTGTTGCAGTTCCGGCTTTTCAAACGGCAGCCAGATATCAACACCACTGTATTTCTCAATACGTTCGATAATCTGCCGTGGTGTGGCATCCATATTCGGCCCGCTGCAGTGGTCGGTAAACTCGAACTCTTCACGATGATCACCCACCGCTTTCAGGACTTTCAGGGCGGCACTGTTGCCCTGTGGCAGGGTAGCGGCGGCGAGGATAGCGCGGACAATCACCCCGGAAAACATATGCCATGGCTGAGACTGCAGATAAATTTTGATAGTCAGTTGATCTTCGCCCATCAGGCTGAGCAACCCGTCGAGTTTATTCAATGCCCGGACCGAAAAAGGGCAGGTCGGTTCGAGAAAAATCGCCAGTAACGCCGGGCCATGGCCCAGGGTCAGTGCTTTTTCAGAAACAGGTGTTACAGCCATGATAATCCTCATTAGTCATTGCAGACCAACAAATACCCTGAGTTCTGTATGCAGGGTATTTATCAGTACAGGAGTGATGATGTCAGAATAAAGGGCGATACCGCCGGGCGCAACTCCTGCCGGTGACGCCCGGGGCAGCCGACCGGATGATTAGCCTGCGGGATTTAACTGAGAAAAAATACCGGTCACCGGTTTCGGTACCGGATAAGCCAGGTCACCGTGTTTGCTGGTGGTAAGGCCGAGAGACAACAGTGACTCCAGCATTTTCACTGCCGCAGTCACACCATCAATAACCGGGATCCCCAGTTCACGGGTAAGTTCACTGGCCAGCCCGGCCATCCCGCCACAGCCCAGCACAATCGCCCCGCTGTTATCATATTTCATCGCCTCAATACACTGCTGACGTATTTTCTCCCCCGGCAGCGGGCTGTCCTGTTCCAGAGCCAGTACCGGCAGGTCGATAGTACGGATTGCCGCGCAATGCCCGCTAAAGCCATACTGCTGTAACAGGTGGCGGGCGATAACCACTGTACGTGGCAGGGTGGTAACAATAGTGAAACGGGTGGCGACCATTGTCGCCAGATGCATTGCCGCTTCAGCAATACCTATCACCGGGCCGCTGGCCAGTTCCCTGGCCGCCAGCAGCCCCGGATCGCCGAAACAGGCAATAATGTGCCCGTCGACCCGCTGGCGCAGTCCTGCGTTCACTTGTTGCAGTACCCCGACCGCCGCAATAGCTTCATCAAAATGTCCTTCAATGGAATTGACCCCTGAATCCGGACTGACAGCCAGAATACGGGTGTCAGGAGCAGCGACCGAGCGTGCAGCGGAGGCCATATTTTCGGTCATCGACTGGCAGGTGTTAGGATTAATTAATTGTATACAATACTGACCCATAAAGACTCCGGAATATTATTCAGCAAACAGTTTTCGAAAATCGGGCAGGGGCTTTTTAGCCCCGTTAAAATCCAGGCTCTGGACGATATTGTCAAAATGCGCCTGCATCAGGGCACTGAGAACCGGCAGATCCCGGTCCCTGACGGCATCCAGTAACTGCTGATGTTCTGAATCCCGGCACCCCTGTTGCCACTGGCTTCCCCAGGCGGCAATCACCAGTGAAGATCGTAATGTCAGATTAGTAACGATTTCGCTTATTACCGGGTTACCGGCGACCGCATGTAAACGAATATGGAACATGGCTGAATGGCGGATTGCCGCAGCCGCATCCCGCTGATGGTGCGCCTGGTGTTCGAGCTGCAGGACCTCTGCCAGCTCCTGATGATCCTGTGGCTGCAGGCGTTGTGCCACATCCGGCAAATTTGCCAGTTCAATCAGGGTCCGCGTCCGGAAAATCTGTAATGATTCGCCGGCTGTCGGGTTAGCGACAAATGCACCACGGCCGGGCGTCATATTCACCATTTGCACCGTGGCGAGGCGGGTCAGCACTTTCCTGATGCCGGTCCGGCTGATACCGAACGCATCGGCCAGTGCTTCCTCCGGAAGTTTACTGCCCGGCGGTAGCTGGTGTTCCACCATCGCTTTTATTAAAGCTTCCCGGATGTGGTCTTCTTTTTCCTGCCCTTCGCGACTGTCACGGTAAGGGGTGGCGGTTAACATGCGGTTCTCCCGGATAATGTTCTTTATTAGGTATACCAATTTTTTGTTTTTTGTATACAAAAAAATGAAAGCTGGTCTGGATCCTGCAAGGTATCAGAGCGTGTGATTATTACTTCAGAATAGCTAAAGGGTCTGCAACTATGCCAAAAAATGAACCACAGAACGCCGGGCTCGTCAAACCAGGTTACAGCCCGAGGCTGACCAATGACGACTTAGCGCCGGTCAGAAAGCAACACTGGAACTGGTACAATATTTTTTCTTTCTGGATGTCAGACGTACACAGTATGGGTGGCTACGTGGTTGCCGCCAGTTTCTTTGCCCTCGGGCTGGCAGGGTGGCAGGTGCTGCTGTGTCTGCTGGCAGGAATTTGCATTGTCCAGTTTTTCGCCAACCTGGTCGCTAAACCCAGCCAGCTCAGCGGGGTGCCCTATGCGGTTGTCTGTCGTCAGGCCTTCGGTGTGTTCGGGGCAAATATACCGGCAGTGATCCGTGGCCTGATCGCATTCGCCTGGTATGGTATCCAGACATGGCTGGCATCAAATGCATTACTGCTGGTGTTACTGAAATTCTGGCCCGCGCTGGTACCGATGACGGTCCCCCGTTTCCTCGGCCTTTCGGCTCTTGGCTGGGTATGCTTCGCGATTATGTGGGTATTACAGGCTCTGGTCTTCTGGCATGGAATGAATGCCATTAAACGCTTTATTGATATTGCCGGCCCGGCGGTCTATATCGTGATGCTGGCATTAGCCATATGGATTATTTCGCAGACCGGCTTCGCCGGTATATCTCTGACCCTGGCAGAAAAGCCGTTATCTTTTGCTCAGCAGGGATGGCAGATGATTTCGGCGGTTGCGCTGGTCGTTTCCTACTTTTCCGGTCCGTTGCTGAACTTTGGTGATTTTTCCCGCTACGCTGCCAGCATGCAGGATATCCGGCGCGGTAATCGCTGGGGCTTACCGTTTAACTTTTTACTGTTTTCGGTAATTACGGTGGTCATCGTTTCCGGAACCCATTCATTGTTCGGCAGAATGATTACCGATCCTATCGAAACCGTCTCTCAGGTTGGTAGCGGCGTGGCAATGGCAGTGGCTTTACTGACAATGATTATTGCTACGATAGGGATTAATATCGTGGCGAACTTTGTTTCACCGGCTTTTGATTTCTCTAACTGTGCACCGCAGAAAATCAGTTTCCGGATGGGCGGGATGATTGCTGCCGTAGGATCTGTCATTCTTACGCCGTGGAATTTGTTCCAGTCACCGGAGTTGATTCATTATACCCTCGACGTACTCGGTTCTTTTATCGGCCCGTTGTTCGGTATTCTGTTGTGTGATTTCTATCTGGTAAATCGCAGCCAGATAAACACCGACCAGTTATTTAATGATTCACCGCAAGGCGCTTACTGGTATCGGCAGGGCTTTAATCTGAAAGCGATTTTGTCCCTGCTGCCGGCAGTGATGCTCTGCCTGCTGCTCAGCTTTATTCCGTCTTTACATTCGGTCGCCAGTTTCAGCTGGTTTATCGGCGTTGCCCTGGCTGCCGGAATCTATTACCGGGTGAGCGGGGCCGGAGTCAGGGCTCAGTCAGCAACAGATATTTCAGCCGGCGTCACTAAAGATATCTGATAATCCTGTTCGCACTGGCGGACAGACAGGGGGGATAAGCTCTTCGTGCGCGGGGCCTCATTTCCCCCGCGAAATCCTGTGGTTGCTGTGCAACCTCTCGGCTATACTCGGCGGTCTGTTCAGCATTACCATCGCAGGAGCGATATGCTTGATTCTAACGGGTTAGTAAAACAACTTTGCGACCAGGGCTGGTTTTACCAGCAAAATGTACTGGATCCCGCGCTTATTTCGGGTTTAGCCGACTTATGTCATAGCCGTACCTTCCTGCAGGCAGGAATCGGCCGTGGCGTGAAGAACATTATTAATGAATCGATCCGTTCTGACAGCATCAGCTGGATAGAAAAGTCTGAAACAGACCCGGCCATTAGCCGCTATCTGACGCTGGTGGAGCAAACCCGGCAGCTACTTAACCGTGAGTTTTTTCTTGGGTTGCAGGATTTTGAAGGGCATTTCTCCCGCTATCCTGCGGGGGCTTATTACAAACCCCACTATGACTGTTTTGCCAATGATAAACGCCGGGCGGTCACGTTTATTGTTTATATCAACCAGAACTGGCATCCGCAGGATGGCGGGGAACTCTGTCTCCATTTACCGGAAGGGGAGCGGCTGATCCAGCCAGTTGCCGGCAGTGTTTTATGCTTCCTGTCGGAGCAGATCCTGCATGAAGTTAAGCCGACCCGCAAAGAACGTATGGCACTGACTGGCTGGTTTATCCGTAATGGCGGTCAGGATTACTACTACAGCTAACCAGCCATTCCCCGGCGGGGGACGATGTTGCCGACAGTAAAAGTCCGGTGCTGCCTGCCGGTACTCAGGAGGACGCTTTTTTGCCTGCCGTCACCTGACTGCCGGCATTTTTCTCCAGCAGTAAAATATCTGCCATTGCAATCAGGCATAACACCCCGAGGGCAATAAATGACAGCCGGAAACTGACCGCCGGTAACCCGTGAAGCCACTGTGATGTCTGACCCAGGCGCCCGGCCAGGTAGATACTGAGTGCGCAGAAAGTAATGCCTGCGCCCATGGAGAGCTGGGAAGATGCGCTGAACAGTGCGTTGGCATGGCTCATTTGCGCTTTAGGTACATCACAAAACACTAAGGTATTAATCGCGGTAAACTGCAAAGAACGGAACATACCGCCGATAAACAGCACCAGCATAATCAGCCAGTGAGCTGTCTGCGGAGTAAAAAATGCACAGGCGACCATCGCCACGACATTAAGCAGACCATTCACGGTCAGGACAGTTTTAAAACCAAAGGTCCGCAGAATCCGCGTTGTCGCGGGTTTGATAGCAAGATTTCCGGCAAAGACCGCCAGTACCAGCAATCCCGAATGAAAAGCATCCATATGAAAGCCGGTCTGAAACATCAGAGGCAGCAGGAACGGAATCGCGGAAATAGCCGAGCGAAACAGGAATCCGCCGATCAGGGTGGCGCGGAAGGTCGGGATTGATAAAGCATCCATGCGGATCATCGGACAGGGCGCCCGCTTCATATGCCACCAGGTGATCCGGAGTCCGGCCAGACTGATCACCGACAATCCCAGTGTCAGGGGCAGAGGGATATCCGACGATACCATTTCCATACTGCATACCACACCGATCATTGACAACGCAGACAGGATAAAACCGGTTATATCAAAGGGCCGTTGTCCGGTGTCACTGCTGTTTTTCATCAGTCGTCGGGACAGCATAAACGCTATCATCCCCAGCGGCAGATTCAGAAAAAAAATCCAGCGCCAGTCAAACCAGGTGGTAATAAACCCTCCCAATGGCGGGCCGATAATCGGAGCGACCAGCGCAGGCCAGGTTAATGTCGCAATGGCGGTGATCAACTGCTCCGGCGGGGTGTTTTTTAATACTGCCAGCCTGCCGACCGGCACCATTAATGCGCCACCGGCCCCCTGCAGAATACGCATTGCCACAAACATCGTCAGATTTTCGCTGAGGCCACATAACACCGAGGACAGGGTGAAGATGACCAGTGCCAGAGAAAATACATTCTTTGCACCGTAGCGATCGGCTATCCAGCCACTGACCGGGATCAGGACCGCCAGGGTCAGTAAATAGGCACTGATCCCCAGATTCAGCCGGACAACATCTGTGGCAAAGGTGTGTGCCATCTGTGGCAGTGCGGTTGCAATCACCGTACCGTCGAGGAACTCCATAAAAAAAGCGCCCGCCACCAGCAGAGCAACACCTGAAACAGACTTATTTGTTTTATTTATCAATACGCACATGACTGTTGCTTACCGGGCATGAGAACATAAGGAGCGATCATGATATCCAATGCCCTGAAGGGATGCATCTCATGAATGTATATAAATATGTTTAGTAAATATTAATTAATTGTATTGGAGTTTTTGTGCAGCAAAAGAAGACCATAAATATCGGGATGGCCCTGCTGGCGATGGGGCTGGGCGGCTTCGGTATCGGCACCGGTGAGTTTGTGATTATGGGCTTATTACCGGATGTCGCGCACGGGCTCGGACATTCAGTCACCAGTACCGGTAATGCGATCACCGCATATGCATTAGGGGTGGTATTCGGAGCACCGTTAATTGCAGTACTGGGAGCACGGGCGTCCCGCCAGCATCTGCTTATTTTTCTGATGGGGTTGTTTGCCGCCGGTAATATTGCCAGTGCATTGACCCCGGGATATATGAGCTTTGTCGTGGCGCGTTTTATCAGCGGGTTACCTCACGGGGCGTATTTTGGTATTGCCTCGCTGGTATCAGCCTCGCTGGTTGCACCGGAACAGCGGGGTAAAGCGATTGGCCGGATGATGACAGGTCTGACCATTGCCACGCTGCTGGGAGTACCGCTGGCCGCCTGGGTAGGGCACCATCTTAACTGGCACTATGCCTTCCTGTTTGTCGGGCTCTGTGCACTGGTATCACTGCTGCTGGTGATCCGTTATGTGCCTTATCAGCCTGGGGATCCGTCAGCTCATCCGCTACAGGAACTGACGGCACTGAAAACCCCGCAGGTTTTGCTGGTACTGCTGACCGGTGCTGCCGGGTTTGGCGGTATGTTTGCGGTGTTCAGTTATATTACTCCGACTCTGATGCAGGTTGCCGGGCTGGCCGAATGGGCAATCCCCTGGGTGATGGCCGCTTTCGGGCTGGGAATGATTGTCGGCATGATGGCCGGCGGACGGTTATCTGACTGGAGTGTCAGGAGGGGGATCACGGTGGCTCTGTTATGGAACCTGGTGGTGATGGCTCTGTTCCCGCTGCTGGCTAAATTTGTGAGCGGTGGTGTGGTAGCAACTTTCCTGGTGGGGACAACTTCGCTACTGATCCCTTGTCTGCAAATCCGGCTGATGGATGTCGCGGGTAAGGCCCAGACGCTGGCGGCGGCTATGAATCACTCAGCATTAAATATTGCTAATGCATTAGGGGCGTTCTTCGGCGGAGTGGTGATCAATGCCGGTATGGGCTGGACAGCCACTGCCTGGGTGGGTGGTGCTTTAGGGATTGTCGGACTGTTAGCCTGGCTGAGTGCTTTAGTGACCAGTAAAGCGCAGACCTCCGTGCGCTAAGTCATCTGAGGTTTCAGACATATTCTGTCACCTTTTCTCTGTTACCGGCAGTATTCTGAAAGCCCCGCGGACTTTACAAAAAGCCGCGGGGCTTTTATACCTTTAATAGCCGTACGACGCAGTTACCGGGCAGACGATATCTGTTTGCTGCCGCTTATTCTCAGGGTAGAAATCTGCAGTTTTGTTAACTATTGCTCAAGGGGGAAATATGTCAGTCGATTCCCGCCGGGACTTTTTACGTGTGATGACGCAGATCGCGCTTAGCACACCACTTTTGTTTGCCGCCGCTGCACGTGGTGAATCTCCCTCCCGGCTCACTCCGGAACATTTCAGATTATCAGCCAATGGCTGGGTACCGAATAATCCGCACCTTCCTGTCCTGCTCTACCGGCAGGTATTGCCGCTATCCGGCGCGGTTACGCAGCACTCTGAACAGGCTTTTCAACATAACGGCTGGCCACCCCAGTGGGTGGCCGGGGTATTCGACTTCCACCATTACCACAGTACTGCCCATGAAGTCCTGGGGGTTGTCGGTGGTGAAGCCCGGCTGATGCTGGGCGGCCCGGGAGGAAAGACGGTGACGGTTAATGCCGGGGATGTGGTGTTACTGCCGGCAGGCACCGGACACTGTAACACCGGCAGCAGTGACGATTTTCTGGTGGTGGGTGCCTACCCGCCCGATCAGCACTGGGATATCTGTCGTTCTGCCCCGACCGCCGGGATGCAGCAGCGTATTGCCTCGCTGCCTTACCCGCATCAGGACCCGGTCAGTGGTCAGCCTCAGCCCCTGATGACCCTGTGGGATCCGCTCGCCTGATTTATTTGTATAACTAAGGAGGATTCCGTGACAGGAATTAAGCAGTTATTTTGCAGCGCTATATTGCTGGCTGGCAGTATGCTAACCGCCCACGCCAGTAGCTTACCGGTTGTCGGTATTATCGGTGCCGGTCAGATGGGCGGAACTCTGGCAACTCTGTGGAGCAAAGCCGGATATCCGGTGATTTTATCATCGCGGCATCCGGACCAGTTACAAAGCCAGGTCAGTGCCCTTGGTGCCCATGCCAGTGCCGCCACTCCTGAGCAGGCCGCTGAAAAAGCCAGTATTGTCGTGCTGGCCGTGCCTTATGGCGCATTGCCGTCTCTGGCGAAGGTTATCGGCCCGCAACTGAAAGGTAAAGTTGTCCTGGATGTCACCAATCCTTACCCCGGCCGCGATGGTAATATTGCGCAACAGGCCCTGAAACAGGGAGCAGGGGAATACAGTGCAGGGCTTTTCCCCGGTGCCCGTCTGGTACGCGGATTTAATTCGGTTGCTGCTTACACTCTGAGTTCACAGGCGCACCGGTCAGGGGAGTTACTGGCCATTCCGCTGGCGGGTAACGATCAGCAGGCCCTGAATGAAGTCTCTGAACTGGTAAAAAATGCCGGTTTTGATCCGGTGGTGGCTGGCGGACTGGATAAAGCGCGTCTGTTTCAGCCGGGCAGTGAATTATTCCTGAACAGTCTGACCGGTCAGCAACTCCGTCAGCAATTATCCCGCTAACCCTGCGGGCAAAAAAGGGGGCAGTCGCCCCCTTTAACCCGTTCGTCTAACGGCGGCGACTGCGCCGCAGGCGGAAGGCAACCAGCAACAGTATCACAATAATGACCGCAACACTGATGGCGGGGATCATGTACGGCTGCAGAGCGACCAGAGCCGGCGGATGACCGCCCTTACGGACCCAGGCCACATCACCTGCCTGCACGGTGACCTCAGGATTACCGTAATTATGCAGAACATAGTTACTGATATCCGCGATTTGCTGATCGGTCAGGTTATCCACATAAGTGGGGGAACTGAAGCCGGGCATCAGCACCTGATGATCTTTGGTATTGCGTTGCACACCGAACAGAATGGTCGCAATCAGGTTTTGCGGATGGATCATGCCGGTCGCGGTGTTATGGAACAGGGAAGGGTAGGCCTGATTCTTGCTGCCGGCACCGTCTGGCTGGTGACAACTGGCACAGTTACCGCTGAACAAGGCTGCACCGGAAGTCAGAGAGTCACGGGCATTATTTGCGGCCATCCCACGGACCTCATCATCCACATTGACCGATGAGGAGCCATAGCTGTACGCGGCTTTGGTTTCCCCCGCGGTGCGGATTGGCGTGGTCTGTTTCAGATAGACAGCAATCGCCTGCAGATCACTGTCCGGCAGGTATTGCAGGCTGTGCTCAACGGCTTCAGCCATACCGCCAGCAGCCTGGTTTTTACCTTCGGCCCGGCCGGTTTTCAGGTAGCTGATGATTTCATCATTGCTCCAGCCACCAATCCCGCTGATCTTATCGGAAGTAATATTCGGCGCGTACCAGCTGCCAAGCGGAGCCCCGGCCAGTGGCTGATCCGTTTTTTCATTCATCATAAAACCGCGTGGCGTGTGACAGGTGTCACAGTGAGCCAGCCCGTTAACCAGATAGTTACCGCGGTTCCACTCGGCACTTTTCTGCGGATCCGGTTGCAGGGTTTTATTATCGGCATACAGCAGGTTCCAGAACTTCATACTGAAACGGATATTGAACGGGAACGCTAACCGGGTTTCTGTATTCTGCTGTACCACCGGTTTAACGCCATGCATAAAGTAATAATACAGGGCATGAGCATCACTGTCGGTCATCATCCGGTACGAAGTATAGGGCATCGCCGGGTAGAGTTGCGCTCCGTCGGCCCGGACACCATGACGTACGGCATCAACAAACTGTGCTTCAGTGTAGTGACCAATCCCGGTGGCCGGGTCGGGGGTGATATTGGTTGAGTAAATCGCCCCCATCGGTGAGGCGATAGCATAGCCGCCACTGAAGGCAGTTTTACTGCCGGGGGCGGTGTGACAGGCCTGGCAGTCAGATGCCGTTGCGACCAGCTCACCTTGTTTTAGCAGAGACTGATCAATATCTGCCGCCCTGGCAGCCACGGATCCCAGGCTGCCGCAGACCAGAGCCAGTAACGTCAGCTTCAGGCGGAAAAATCGTTTCATGCCAGCTCCTTCATACGCAGAGAGATATCATGAGCCGCTTTCAGGCCCAGCGCCGCCATACTCAGGGTACTGTTCACCACACTGGCGGAAGGGATCGCGCCGCCACCCGGTAGCCACAGGTTTTCATGATCAAAGGTCCGGCAGTTTCCATCGACGACAGAATCTTTAGGGCTTTTCCCCATAATGGTGCCGCCCATAATATGGTTGTTAGCATTCAGGGCAGTAGTAATGTTGAACTCTTTGCCGTTGAACAGTGAACCGATATGCTGCAGCTGTTCGTGGGCAGCGGTGGCACCTTTACGGACATAATCGCCGACATCATAGTGAATATCCGGGCAGGCCAGTCCGTGGGGATCTTTACGGGTTTTACTCAGGGTCAGGCGGTTTTCCGGGTCTGGTAACGGTTCCAGACTGATGGAAAGATCGACACCATGGATAGAACGATAACGGATCTCTTCATCCAGTGCTTTACCGACCAGCCCTTTCGCCAGCGCCTGTTTGGTTGCCGGTACTACGCGGGAAATATTATTCAGGATCATTTTGTTCGCTGAATATTCACTGCGGAATTCACCGTCACGCGGGCCGACCATACAGCTGCTCTGGGCCGGACCACGCCCCAGCCAGACAGGTTCTTCCGTCAGGAAACTGCAGTGAAAACCTGAGTGATCCATCATATTACGGCCCACCATATCGGAACTGTTAGCAATTCCGGTCGGGTTAGCCTGGTTGGCGGCCTGTAACAGCAGGCGCGGGGTTTCTATGCCGTTACATGCCAGAGCAAAAGCTTTGCCGGTCGCTTTGTGAGAAGCGCCCTGATTATCCAGCCAGTGTACGGCAGTGACACGGTTATTATCATCGGTATCAATTTTATAGACCACCGATTCGGCCAGTACCACAGCACCTTTCTGCTCAGCACGTTCCACATGATGAATACCGTTATACATAGCACCAATCGGGCAAATAGGCTGGCAGTTATTATTGCCACAGCAGACCGGACGGCCTTCCCAGGGGCGGGTACTGCGGCCCTGCGGGATCGGTACCAGATTATAACCGTGCGGGTTAACCACACTGGCAAAATAAGTGTCTCCATGGGCAAAAGGCACCATATCCATCGGGTAGGGCCTGCTGCGCTCACTGGGTGACTGCATAGACGGGTCGCTGGGGCCCGCGACACCTATCGCATACTCAGCCTCACAGTACCAGGGTTCCATTTCATCATAAGAGACAGGCCAGTCACGACCGACACCGTATTTGCTTTTCATCACAAAATCGCTGGGATGGTGACGCCAGCAGGATGCCGCCCAGTGCCAGGTGGTTCCGCCGACGGTCCGTAAGTAGCCCTGCTGGAAGCTGCCGGCACTCGGGCCTGTGACATTGACATAATTATTTGGCGGGAAATAGAGTGGGGCTGGCGCAAGGGGAGACTGAGGGTATAGCCCCTGAAAATCAGAGCCTGCGCGGTTAGCAAACGGCATATTTCGCCAGTTTTCTACTGCCTGTGCACGGCTGATCCGCAAGCCGGCTTCAAGGATCAGTACCGAATATCCCTGGCTGACCAGCTGGTCTGCAATCAGTCCGCCAACGATACCGGAGCCCACAATAACAATATCCGCGGATGCATCACCACCCGCAGTAAATTCTGGTTTTTTCATCATGATCTGTCTGTTTTAAGTGTTATTTACAGGTTATTAATCAGTTCAGGATCCAGCGGATCCGGTACCGGCGCTGTCCACCATAAGGGACCATTGCCGCAATAAGTGGGTACCACCAGCCCGTCACTGACCGTGTCGTACATCAGTGCCTGTTTATAGGCAACCAGGGTACCTTTGTAATCATCACCGATAGTCCCCGTATACCAGGCGGTCAGGATTTGCTGCAGGAAGTCGCCCAGTCCTGCGTCAATCGCTTTCTGCCTGAAAGCGATGGCGGAATCTCCGGGCTGACGTAGCTGTGCCAGTCGGGTGATTTTGCTGCTGAACTGATTATCACGTTTGATAAATGCACTGAGGAAGTGTGCGGCAAGCTGCGGGCTAATATGTTTATGCTCGGTAATCGCCTGCGAAACACTGATAAAGTCCTGAGTGGTATCGCCACCGTGAACCAGGCTGCTGGCAAAACTCTGCAGCGGTAAAGAGGCTGCCAGGCTGCCGGCGGTTAATATCAGCGCAGATTTTATAAATCCCCTGCGACTGGAACCGGTTCCACTGGCCGGTAAATCCGTATGACTTTGCTCAAAAATTTGCTTCATGTGAAATCCACATCTGTAAAACTATTTGTGATGGAAGTCACATCATATAATTAAAAGAAAATGATTTGTTAAATTTAATTGCCATGGTTAGCAAAAAAAAGCACTTTTTGTGCTTTTCCGGCCAGTGAAAAATATGGCGGAGAAGGTGATGTCTGGTAACAGAGGGAAGGGAACTGATGGCGTGGATAGCTCTGTGCGACGTCTGCCGGATAAACAGCGGCCATCCGTGGCCGTCAGATCGGTCAGTCCAGCTTACCACTCAGTCGCTGGTGAAGATCTTTGCTGCGTCCGTCAAGGCCGGCAATGGTCACTGTTGCATTATGGCGGCGGTAACGCTGTTCGATGGCATCCAGTACTGCCACCGTGGATGTATCCCAGAGTGTGGCGGCAGACAAGTCAATGATTACCGTCGCCGGGTCATCGGCATAACTGAAATGCTCATACAGGTCATTGCTGCTGGCGAAGAACAGGGGGCCGTGAATCTGATAACAGACTGACTGGCCATCGGCTGATACCCGGCGTTCGGCACGGATCACATGGCTCAGGCGGCGGGCAAACCACAGTATCGCCAGCACAACACCGCTGACCACGCCCAGTGCCAGATTAGCGGTTTGTACGGTAATAGCCACTGTTGCCAGCATAATCAGGGTTTCTGATAAAGGAATGCGTCTCAGGGTCGCAGGGTGAATACTGTGCCAGTTAAGGGTTTTGACTGCGACCACCATCATAATGGCTGCCAGTACGACCATCGGTATATGCGCCATCACCCGGCTCAGGACACTGACCAGTAACAGCAGGACCAGCCCGGCAGCCAGTGTTGACACCCGGCTGCGGGCTTTGCCTAACTCTACGTTGACAATTGTCTGGCCAATCATGGCACAGCCGGCCATTCCGCCGCAGAAACCCGCGATAATATTAGCGATACCTAAGCCGGTTGCTTCTTTGCGTTTTGACGAAGTGGTATCTGTCAGATCATCGACCACTTTGGCTGTCAGCAGCGTTTCTATCATACCGACCAGTGCCACACTGACCGCCGTTGGCCAGATGATCTGCAGTGTTGTCATATTCAGGGGTACCAGCAGCCAGGTAAGTGCCGGTAATCCGCCCCCGATAGCGCCTTCATCACCGACATTCGGTACGGTATAGCCCATTGTCCAGCAGATGGCTGTCACCGCGGCAATCGCGACCAGCGGAGCAGGGATGGCAGGTAACAGACGCGGCAGTAACAGCACAATCACCAGTGTCAGGGCAAAAAATCCCCAGACCACGGCAGAATGTCCAAGCACATGAGGCACCTGAGCAAAAAATATCAGGATCCCGAGGGCGTTAACAAAACCGGTCATTACGGAACGGGGAATATAACGCATCATGCGTGACATGCCCGTCAGCCCGAAAATAATCTGCAATATCCCCGCCAGAACCACCGTCGGCAGAATATAGCTGATGCCGTGCAGATGCACCATCGGGCCGATCACCAGTGCCACAGAACCCGCAGCGGCACTGACCATCGCCGGACGGCCACCGATCAGTGACAGGGTCAGGCAGATCACTACCGAAGCAATCAGGCTGACCTGCGGTGATACCCCGGAAACGACGGAAAACGAAATCACTTCCGGAATCAGTGCCAGTGCGGTAACCACGCCGGCCAGGCATTCACGGGTAAGCAAAGCCGGAGAACGGAATACGGTGGTTATTCCCGGTGACTGGTGCGGCACAGGGCAGGATGAAGATAGGGTATTTTCCTGATTCATGGGGAAGATAACTCTTACGCTAAAGGGGATTAATGACCGGGGATGGCAGGGCGGCGGCGTTTGTTTGTGCAAACCCCGCGATGCTGACCCCGGGGGCTGCCGTGTCGCCTGGTGAACGACGTTACGGCAGACCACGAAAATATCAGGCTTTTTTACCGGAAAACAAAAAGCGTAGCAACGGAATACGCAGATGAATTTCGTAGAGCAGGAAAGATATACCGAAAACAAATATCAGACCGGCAAAAAAACCGAGGCTGTTACTGGCAATATGTGGCATCACAAACAGACCGAATACCAGGGTTAACGGGTGGTGTACCAGATAAATAAACAGAGAGGAATTGACCAGATACCTGACCTTCCCTGACGGATTATTCAGGAAACGATAACCGAAACTGAAACAGATATTCAGCATGCACAGGCCCATGGCCATAGAGATTAACGCGTCCAGTTCATATAACCAGCCAGCCCCGGAACTGTATTGCTGGTTAAGGTGATAGGCGATAAACAGCAAAATAGCCCCGGCCCAGACCGGCGGGTGACGGCGAATAAACAGGGCTTTGGCCTGCGGGTTAATCCAGGCAATGGCGCCCAGCAGGAAAAAGGGTAAATAAAATAATGACTGCATAACGGCAATATTAAATAACCCGTCCATCAGCACCGCAGGTGCCTGCCAGAGTAATAAACGGCGAACCACTCCCCAGCCGATCACGCAGACCGACAGGGCAAGGAAAATACGCGGCCAGTTTATGGTCAGGGTACTTAATCGCTGCTTATGTTTATTGATCATCGCAAACAACAGCATGCCGGAGGCGGTCAGTAACAGTAATACCAGTAAAAACCATAAATGTGAGATCAGCTCCCAGACCAGAGTGTTATAACGCTGATAGAGGCTGTACTGCGACCAGTCGGTAAATTTATCCGACCAGGCTTTCAGCATAAAAAACTGCGGCAGGGTAATTAACGGGATCGCGGCCAGAAAAGGGATCCCGACTCTTTCCATCCTGACTTTCAGCCAGCGTACCGGCTGGTAACGCAGATAGAGCATATAAGAAAAATAACCGGAGATAACAAAGAAAACCTGCATCCGGAAGGAGTGGATAAACTCGTTGAATAACGTCAGCCACAATGAGTCTGTCGGGCTGTTCACCGTCCACTTCTGGCTTGAATAGATCAGTGATACATGGAAGGGGACACCGAGTAACATTAGCCCGGCACGGATGGAGTCCAGAAAATATTCTCGTTCAGGTTTTGCGGTAACCATAAAAATCACTCATAAGATAAATTAGAACTTTCCGGAAGTAACTGCTGGAAAAGTCATACTATAATTGTATCAGACAAGTGTTAACACTGGCTGGTTTCGTTAAAGATTCCGAAAAAAAAGCCTGTAGTAAGATAATCAGTACAATCTGCAGGCGTAGCTGTCAGAATCAGAAATAATCAATTACTATGGGCGCGATTTATTCAGGCACACGCACGCAAGGGGGAGATGTGCTCACGACAGAATGTAAAAAATCAGGATTGATGAAAATGCACTGGGTTGGTGCTGCGGTCCTGCTTGCAATGTATGCCAGCAACAGCTGGGCATTTGATCTGAATGATGTGGCCAGACAGGCAAAATCACTGGCTGATAAAAGTTATGAGGCACCGAAAAGTAATCTGCCTTCCCAGTTCCGGGACATGAAATTTGCGGATTATCAGAAAATTCAGTTCAGACAGGACAAAACCTATTGGGGTAAATTGCGTACCCCGTTTAAGCTCGAATTCTATCCGGAAGGCATGTACTTCGATTTGCCGGTGAAACTGAACGAAGTGACCGCCTCTTCAGTGCGTGAGATTAAGTACAGCCCTGATTATTTCAACTTTTCCAATGTTCAGGCCGATGCGGACTCGGTGAAAAACCTCGGTTTTGCCGGGTTTAAAGTTCTGTATCCGCTGAACAGTAAAAACAAACAAGACGAGATAACCAGTTTCCTCGGGGCCAGCTATTTCCGTGTGGTCGGTGCCGGACAAGTCTATGGACTGTCAGCGCGTGGCCTGGCGATTGATACCGCGTTACCGTCCGGTGAAGAGTTCCCGCGCTTTAAAGAGTTCTGGATCGAGCGACCGAAACCGCAGGATAAACAACTGGTGATCTATGCGCTGCTGGATTCGCCGCGGGCAACCGGTGCTTACCGTTTTGTACTACACCCGGGGAAAGAAACCACTGTTGATGTCCGTTCTAAAATATACCTGCGTGATACGGTCGGCAAACTGGGGATTGCCCCGCTGACCAGTATGTTCCTGTTCGGCGCGAATCAGCCATCACCGGCCATGAACTACCGTAATGAATTACACGACTCTGACGGACTGTCGATCCATAACGGTAACGGTGAATGGATCTGGCGACCGCTGAACAATCCGAAGCGTCTGGCGGTCAGTTCCTATTCACTGGAAAATCCGAAAGGGTTTGGTCTGTTACAGCGTAACCGTGACTTCAGCCATTATCAGGACCTGGATGACCGCTATGACTTACGGCCGAGTGGCTGGGTTGAGCCGCTGGGTAACTGGGGTAAAGGTCATGTTGAACTGGTAGAAATTCCGACCAATGATGAAACCAACGATAATATCGTTGCTTTCTGGTCACCGGAAAAAATGCCGGAAACGGGCAAGGCGTCAGACTTCAACTACCGTTTACATTTCACGGGTAACGAGTCTCAGCTGCACACGCCGGATGTGGCGTGGGTAAAAGATACCCTGCGTTCCGCGGGAGATGTACGACAGTCCAATCTGGTACGTCAGCCGGATGGTTCAATCGCCTTTATCGTCGATTTTACCGGTCAGGCAATGAGTAAACTGCCACAGGATACTCAGGTGTCTCCGCAAGTCAGTATCGGGGATAATGGTGACGTGGTGGAACAGAGTGTCCGTTATAATCCGGTCACTAAAGGCTGGCGTCTGATATTGCGATTGAAAGTCAAAGACCCGAAAAAAACCACCGAAATGCGCGCTGCGTTAGTGAGTGGCGACAAAACGTTGACGGAAACCTGGAGCTATCAGTTACCTGCCAATGAATAAATCTACCTTTAACCCCGAAAAATATGTCGATGCTCTGCCGCTGTCTGCGGCGGAGCAGGCACAGCTGCGTCCATCCGCAGAGACTGATTTTGCGGATTTACAGCAGCAACTTGGTCATGACAACGCCGCCAGTGATCGCGAGGATGATGCCGCACTGAAATCAGTGTCGGCCAGGATCCGGATGGCCTGGCCGGACTCCGTAGACGGAGGCCGGCAGTTTGGTAAAGATGACGCTGACCGGACGACCCTGAAAGCAACGCCGCCGCTGAAACGTGCCGGTATGTATCCCTCACCCTGGGAAACAAACCCGCTGACCCGCATGTGGGGCGCGATGCGTGGCAGGGCCAAAAAGCCGCTGCATCAGGACCAGGCCAGTGTCGATGAGCGTATTGCCGAAGAGAAATGGCGTACTGTCGGTACCATTCGCCGTTATATTCTGCTGTTACTGACAATGGTTCAGACAGTGATTGCCACCTGGTATATGAAGACTATTTTACCTTACCAGGGCTGGGGGATGATTGATTCTTCGGAATTACTCAGCCAGAGCTGGCAACAGACGGTGCTGCAGCTGTTACCTTATGTCTTACAGACCGGCATTCTGATACTGTTTGCGATTCTGTTCTGCTGGGTGTCTGCCGGATTCTGGACGGCGCTGATGGGCTTCCTGCAATTAATGATCGGTAAGGATAAATACAGTATCTCCTATTCGACCACCGGAGAGGAGCCCCTGAATCCTGAACACCGTACCGCCCTGATTATGCCAATATGTAATGAGGATGTGGAAAGGGTGTTTGCCGGTCTGCGCGCCACCTGGGAGTCGGTGGTACGTACGGGTAACAGTGATCACTTTGATGTCTATATCCTCAGTGACAGCTATGATGCTGATATTGCTATTGCAGAACAGAAAGCCTGGATGGAGCTGGTCCGTGATGTCGGCGGTGCCGGTAAAATCTTCTATCGCCGTCGTCGCCGTCGTGTAAAACGTAAAAGCGGTAACATCGATGACTTCTGCCGCCGCTGGGGCAGTGAATACAGTTATATGGTGGTACTGGACGCCGACAGTGTGATGAGCGGTGAATGTCTGACCGGTCTGGTACGGATGATGGAAGCGAATCCTAATGCCGGTATCATTCAGTCTGCCCCGAAAGCCTCAGGGATGGATACTCTGTATGCCCGTTGTCAGCAATTTGCGACCCGGGTCTATGGGCCATTGTTTACTGCCGGTTTACACTTCTGGCAACTCGGGGAGTCTCACTATTGGGGACATAACGCGATTATCCGTGTGAAACCTTTTATTGAGCACTGTGCTCTCGCACCGTTGCCGGGGGAGGGGTCTTTCGCCGGGTCAATTCTTTCTCATGACTTTGTTGAAGCAGCACTGATGCGCCGCGCCGGCTGGGGGGTATGGATTGCCTATGACCTGCCGGGTTCTTATGAAGAATTGCCGCCCAACCTGCTGGATGAACTTAAACGTGACCGCCGCTGGTGTCACGGTAACCTGATGAACTTCCGGCTGTTCCTGGTAAAAGGTATGCACCCGGTGCACCGCGCAGTGTTTCTGACAGGGGTGATGTCTTACCTGTCAGCGCCCTTATGGTTTATGTTCCTTGCCCTGTCGACAGCGTTGCAGGTGGTGCACACGCTGGTGGAACCGCAGTATTTTCTGCAACAGCGACAGCTGTTTCCTGTCTGGCCTCAGTGGCGACCGGAACTGGCGATTGCGTTATTCTCCACCACGCTGGTGCTGCTTTTCCTGCCGAAACTGTTAAGTATTATTCTTATCTGGTTTAAAGGCTCGAAACCTTATGGTGGTCCGGTCCGGGTATTCCTGTCACTGATGCTGGAAATGTTATTCTCGGTATTACTGGCCCCGGTACGGATGTTATTCCATACAGTATTTGTGGTCAGTGCCTTCCTCGGGTTAAAAGCCGTGTGGAATTCACCACAGCGTGATGATGATGCTACGCCCTGGAAAGAAGCCTTTGCCCGCCATGGCTCGCAGATGCTGCTGGGAATTGTCTGGGCCTGGGGAATGGGGTATCTGGACCTCAACTTCCTGTGGTGGCTGGCACCGATCGTTTTCTCGCTGATCCTGTCGCCGTTTGTGTCCGTTTTCTCCAGCCGCGCAACCCTCGGGCTGAAGAGTCAGCGCGCCAGACTGTTTCTGATCCCCGAAGAGTATCAGCCACCGAAAGAGCTGGTAGATACGGATGCTTACCTGCAGCTGAACCGTGGCAGAGCACTGGAAAACGGCTTTATGCATGCGCTGTTTAATCCGTCTTTCAACGCGCTGGCCACCGCAATGGCGACCTCCAGACACAAGCGTAGCCAGTTACTGGAGCATGCCCGTGACCGGCGGGTGGATCAGGCACTCAGTGACGTACCGGAAAAACTTAACCGGGATCAGCGTTTAGAAATCATCAGTGATCCGGTGGTTCTGGCACGGGTGCATAGCCGGCTCTGGCAGTCCGGTGATAAATATCACCAGTGGCTGAGCAGTTATCAGAATCAGCCGCTTAACCCGCTGGCATTACCCCGCCACTGAACGGGCGTTACTCTGACGGCTACAAACCCCTGACTGGCTCAGGGGTTTTTTTATCCCTGCAGCAGCGGAATTAACAATAATCCGACAAAAAACAGAGAATTCCTTATCGGCACCCGCGGGGGAAACAGGCTAGACTACGCGGCACTGAAAGATAAAGGGTATCACAGAATGAGAGTCGTAATGCTGGCGGGATGTATGATGTTACTGACCGGCTGTGGCAGTATTATCAGCCGTACAGTGCCTGGTCAGGGCCACGGACACCAGTATTACCCGGGGGTGCAGTGGGATATGCGTGACGGGGGGCTGCGTTATCTGACGTTACTCGACCTGCCACTGTCTCTGATTATTGACACACTGTTACTGCCGGTGGATGCAAAACACGGAGCTTACGATTGATTCACCGGCCAGTGTTTGTTACCAGCGTTCAGCCTCGCTGTCGTCATCATTCCATTCTTCGGCGGCGGCTTCCCCTTCTTCGGTATCTGTAGGAGGGGTCAGCTGGAATTCGCCTTCATCCCATTCATGCAGTGTGTTTTCGTCCTGCCATTCCAGCGTCAGTTCCTGAGGGTCAAAATCTCCTGACCAGATAGCCTGCGCGGCATCATCATAGAGTAATGGCAGACATTCACTGGTTTCCTGATTTTCGTCGTCTGAGAATTGCGCCTGCCACATAATATCACCGTCCTGCATTACATATTTCTGTAAAGCAAACTGACTGATTTCCGGCTCGTGGTCAGCTTCCGGATGATCGGCCAGAAACTGTTCCCGTGCGGCATCGATTGCTTCAGACAGGGTGCTAAAAAGATCCATATGATAACCTCAGATTATCCGTGAGAAGAATGTAAAGCATAGATCAAAACAGACAGGGGGCAACCGGCGGAGTGAAGGATTTACGGCGTGCCGCCCGGAATGTGTATTGCCGGGCAGCAGTGGCAGATTAATACAGCGAAGGTTCACCTTCCGGCTGAGTTTTAAAGCGGCGGTGTAGCCACATATACTGTTCCGGGGCCAGCAGGATAGCCTCTTCGACAATCTGATTCATACGGGTGGCAGTTGACACTTCATCAGTCAGCGGAATGGAGTCACTGGCATCCGGTAAAATCACCATTTCGTAACCACGGCCATTCGGTAACCGGCGGGGCACAAACGGGATGACGGTCGGATGACTGGTGCGCATTAGCATATAGGTACCGCGGGTGGTTGCTGCTGTTCCGACCGCGAAAAAGGGTGCAAAAACACTGGCGCGCGGGCCATAGTCATGGTCCGGCGCGTACCAGATAATCTGATTATTTTTCAGCGCGCGGATCATACCTTTAACGTCTTTACGGTCAATCATATCTTTATTGGAACGCATCCGGCCGTAGGTTTGCAGCCAGTCGAGGAGTTTATTGTCATTCGGACGATACACGCCGATACCCGGATTAAATACACCAAAAATACGGGCCCCCAGTTCCAGCGTCAGAAAATGCATCCCGATTAACAATATGCCACGGCCACTGGCCAGTGCAGTATCAATATGTTCCAGTCCGGAAACCCTGAACCACTTACGTACCCGCCATTCCGGCCAGAACCAGGCCATCCCGGTTTCCATCAGGCCCATACCGACAGATTCAAAATTATGTACCAGCAGTGCTTCGCGATCAGCCACCGGCATCGCAGGAAAACACAGTTCCAGATTACGTCTGGCAGTGATCACCCGGCTTTTCAGAAAATGCATGGATAAACGACCAAGATTAGTCCCTATAAAATAGAGCACCGGGTAGGGCAGTAATACCAGAAGGTACAGAAAAACAATCCCCAGCCAGGTAAGCCAGTAACGCGGATGGAAAAGGCTTCGGTTAAATTCAGGCAATTGAGTCATATTATTTTATTATTTCCAGGTTTCCGTGGAACGACAGGGGAATCACTTCCCCACAATTCGGCGACTATTGTGCCATTTTTTTAGCTAAGCTAAAACGCAATATACGGGGGGGGCAGCTACCGGACAGCGGTGTATCGCGAAGATTTAGCATGATTCGCCAAAGAATCGGTAGTCCCCGTTTTTTCATGATAACAAATCAGTTATCATACGCGCCCCCGATAATGAGTATAGATGACAGGAACGAACACCATGCCAGTGTTACATAACCTTGTATCCAATAAAGAGCTGAAAGAGCGGATGCTGGCCGAAACCGAGCCACGAACAACCGTCTCTTTTTATAAATATTTTCAGATCACTGATCCTCAGGCATTCCGTGACAGTCTGTATATTCTGTTAACGTCATTACAGGTTTTTGGCCGTATTTATGTGGCACATGAAGGGATTAATGCCCAGATCAGTGTACCGGCCAGCCGTTATGAAGAGATGAAACAGGCACTGTACAGTTTTGATCCGGCCCTTAATCATCTGCGTATGAATATTGCGCTGGATGACGATGGTAAATCCTTCTGGGTATTACGCCTGAAAGTCCGTGACCGTATTGTGGCAGATGGAATTGAAGATGACAGTTTTGATGCCAGTGATGTGGGCGATTATCTGAAAGCCGACCAGGTCAATCAGATGCTGGATGATCCGGATGCGGTATTTGTCGATATGCGTAATCATTACGAATACGAGGTCGGACATTTTGATCGCGCGATGGAGATTCCGGCGGATACTTTCCGTGACCAGCTGCCGATGGCTGTCGATATGCTGGAACAGCAGAAAGATAAAAAAATTGTGATGTACTGTACCGGCGGGATCCGTTGCGAAAAGGCCAGCGCCTGGATGCGACATAACGGCTTCAGTAATGTTTACCATATTGAAGGCGGGATCATCGAATATACCCGCCGCGCCCGGGAGCAGGGGCTGCCTATCCGTTTTAAAGGTAAAAACTTCGTGTTTGATGAACGGATGGGTGAACGTATTTCCGATGATGTGCTGGCACACTGTCATCAGTGCGGCACCCCCTGTGACAGTCATGTTAATTGCATTAATGATGGCTGCCATTTATTGTTTATCCAGTGCCCGCAGTGCGCGGAAAAATATCATGGCTGCTGTAGCCCGATGTGCATGGAAGAGTCTCAGTTATCGCCGGACGAGCAACGCTTGCGCCGTGCGGGGCGGGAAACCAGTAATAAGATCTTTAATAAATCACGCGGAGTATTACGTATGACTCTGCCACAACCGGTTAAACCGGAATAATAACAATTAACGCCGGATAAAATCAGGCATATTGTTATCAGGAAACAGCCCCCGTGACAGCAGGGGCTGTTTTATATATCAGACCGGAAAACGCAGTATTTCGGTTAAGTCACCCATCGGGGCAGACCCTTGTTTCGCCAGCGCTTTGTCGCGGGTCTGCAGACCCGGTAATTTCGGTAAATCATAGACCCGGCTGATTAACCGCAGAATTGAGCCGGTATCATACTGGGTATGTTCCACATGGCCTTTCAGGGCAAAGGGTGACACCACCAGTGCGGGTATCCGGGTGCCCGGTCCCCAGCGGTCGCCTTTCGGCGGAGCAACATGATCCCACCAGCCGCCATTCTCATCGAAAGTAATCACCACCACAGTATTATCCCACTGCGGGCTTTGCTGCAGGCGGTTAACAATATGGGCAATATGACGGTCCCCGGATTCTACATCTGAATAACCGGCATGCATATTCAGGTTACCCTGTGGCTTATAGAAAGTGACCGGTGGTAATTTTCCGGCATCGACATCTGCCAGAAATTTATTGGTCGCAGCCGTATCCCCCAGCCCGCCGTCACGCAGGTGTTTTGCCCGTCGCTCAGGGTGTTGCGGGCCGAGATCAGCAAAGTAGTTCAGGGGCTGATGATGCAGCTGGAAATCAGGGCGGGCAGGAAAAGTATCACTGTCTTTTTTACCGTCAACGGCAAACTGCCAGCCGCCTGAATACCAGGCCCAGTCAATACCTTTATCCGACAACAGGTCCCCGATATGCTGGTGTGTCTGTGCCGGCAGAGTTTTAGGTGAAGAAAGATCTGCCAGTGCCGGATTATTTTTGTCCCGGCTGCCTGATGGCCAGTACGGCGGCAGCATAGTATTTACCGCATAGCCATCGGGGGTCAGCTGGCTGGGACCGAACTGAGGGATCCCCTGTAATGCGCTGGTCGGTGAGCTGTCTTTTGGTTTCAGACGCGGATCGGTCGGGTCGTCGCTCATCAGGGTAGCGACCTGATCTTTCGCCGGTGACTGGTGGACATCCGGATAAAACGGCGGGCGGGCGCAGACCAGATACTGGTGGTTAAGGAATGAACCGCCAAAAGCGCCCTGGAAAAAGTTATCACAGAGAGTATATTCGCTGGCCAGATTCCACAGGCGCATATTATAGGCACCATCTCCGTAATGGCCCATCGTCAGGGCACCTGAATCTGCCCAGGCGACGAATTTATCGTTTTTTCCGCCGTTAATCTGCATCTGGTTCTGATAGAACACATGCCAGAGATCGCGGGTGATCACACCCTGTGGCAGAGCTTCACCATCGGGCCCCTTCAGCGCGAAGGGTTTATTAGGCAGATGCTGCATATACGGGGCATTTTCTGCGACCTGGTAACGGGTATGGTTGACGGTTTGTTCGTCAGGTACCAGTCCTTTCCAGACCGGGGGAAACTCGCTCAGTAGTGTGCCATCGCGGTCGCGCTGCTGATACTGTTGCGGGTGCAGTTCGGAAAGGGGATGTTTTACCCCCGGGAAATTGGCAAATAAATTATTAAAGCTGCGGTTTTCTGCATAGATAACAACAATATTGCGGACATGCTTTCTCAGCAATTGATCCTGCTGTTTCTCAGGCAGTTTATTTAAGGCTACAGGCTGATGAGCAGATGGCGTTTTTGCGTCTGCCAGCGGCAGTATCCCCGAACTCAGGCCGATAACCGAGGCTCCGGCGAGGAAGCGACGGCGGGCCGGGTTGTCAGGACGCGTATTTTGCGCCGAAGGCTGCTGTCCGGTAGCGTCATTCTTCTCATTTTCTGGTTTCTTCATTTGCACATAACCTTAATAGATTCATCATGGTAAAAGCAGCCAGAATCCTATAAGGCAGTTATGACAATATTATTACAACCACAGACTGGCGGAGGTACCGGCAGAAAAGAGCCTTCGTGACCGGGAGACCGGGCCAGCCCGGGGTACAGACCCGCGCAGGGTAAAATAGACAGCCCGCAGGGCCGCAGGAATGAATTGGTTTGTTACAATTACCCTGCGCCAGAGCGGCAGCAGGGTAACGCATTCAGCCAGTGAAGCGCTGCAGAGAAAAAGGTTTTACTGAGTCGGGTAACTGTCCCTGAGTAGCAAAATGGCAGGCAATTTCGCCTAACACCGGAGAAAACTTAAAGCCATGGCCGCTTAGCCCGGTGATCACCAGACAATCCGGGGTATCCGGCAGAGTATCAATAATAAAATCTTCATCCGGCGACATATCATAACTGCAGGACTCGCCATACAGACAGCCACCCACACCACTCAGACACTGGCGCAGAAAAGCGAAACACTCGCTGCCATCCCGGGCGATACTGCCAAAGGGCGGGCGGGGCTGATTCAGGGATAAGGGTTGTCCGCCGTCATGGCGTCCGGCTTTCAGAGCATTGTCCTGTGCCGGAAATCCGTAGTACTGGCTGCCGTCGTCCAGTTCGATACTGAACCCCGGGAAATGGTTGTTTTCACTATAGCGCCCGTCAGCCTGAAACCAGGAAAATACTTTGCGTATCGGGGTGACAGGTAATCCGGGCAACAGAGTCTGCACTGTGCTGCCGGAACTGACCAGCAGCTTGCGCCCGAAGTACTCACCTTCGGCAGTGGTGACTTTTTGCAGACCATCCTGCCGGCCGATGGCAGTGACGGGGCAATTAAACAGCTGGCCGCACCCCTGTTCCCTCGCCAGCCGGATCCAGTGTTCTATCGCACTTTCGGCAGAAAGATAACCGGCATCCTGTTCGTAAACGGCACAGAAGTGTTCAGGCAGGGTAATTTCAGGCCAGCGTTGCTGTACCTGCTTTGCAGTCAGGGTCTCTGTATTCAGTGACCAGCGTTGTGCACTGGTCCTGATATTTTCCATAAATCCCGAACCGCGGGGACCGGCATTTAATACACCACAGGGATGTAACAGCTTAACCCCGGCGGTTTGTTCAAATTCCTGCCACAGTGCCTTACTGCGCAGCAGCAGGGGAACATATTTTTCACCTTCGCCATAGGCATAACGGATCAGGCGGCTGGTGCCATGGTGTGCCCCCTGTTTATGGGGAGGATGGTGAGCATCAATCATCAATACATTCAGTCCTGCACGGCTGGCGTAATAACCGGCCGCTGCACCGGCAGAGCCACTGCCGGCAATTATTAAATCGTAAATCATTCCCGTTAACCCCCTGAGACAGTGCGGATAAACAGGATAACAGAGCCCTGAATGATAGCAAAAATAAAGGCACCCGGTCGGGTGCCTGCTGACGAGGGAGCAGAGACTAATGTTTTAACGGATGGAGGGGCCGGTCTTCGGCTGACTCTATTTTGGCAATACCGGCTTCCAGAATCGATATAAACTGCCGCGCCACATCAGTGGTCAGCCAGTAGGTCGGTCCTATATCCGCTTCTTCTTCTTTCTGTTGCATCGACGATAATGAATGCAGGCGGATCATCATTGCATCATAGACATCAACGGTGCTGATATCCCAGCCGACCAGTGAATGGGTCTGAATGACATCTTTCTCTCTATCCATAAAACCCCCTGATTACTCGTGAAACGACGTGTATATTGAGGTTTAGCTCCAGCCTGTGTAAAAAATTGCAAGGCAATATAATTATAACATGTATCCTGAAAACTGGCAGAAACGCAATAAAATATTGCGGGGGATGGCAGAAAAACAGCCCGTTCAAACCGGGCTGTGTCCCCTGACAGGGCTCTCGCGGCAAGAGTACAGGGTTGACCTGCACCATATTGTTTCCGGGCCGGGTCGCAGGCGATTACTACAGGCTACGGGTCAGTAAAGCCGAATAAAAAAACCGGATGGCGACACCCGGTGGCGTATCAACGCTTAACCACCGTTTCACTGCCACCTTGTGTGGCAGTGAAACATGACTGACTGTCCACAGTAAGGGGGCTGCAGGCAGATATTACTGTATATGTATACAGTAATATCTCTGCTAAGGCAACGGCTGATCAGGGCGCTACCGTCCAGTTCAGTGTCTGGCCGGCGAGGAAGGGAACAATAACATCATCTCCGGCAGCTATCGTTTCAGGAACCGTCCATGGCTGGCGTAGCAGGGTCACTGTATCTTCGTTGACCGGTAACCCATAAAACTGCGGCCCGTTGACGGAGCAGAAAGCTTCGAGATGTTGCAGTGCATCCAGTTCTTCAAATACGGTAGCGTAGGCCGACAGTGCACTCGGGGCATTAAAGACTCCCGCACATCCGCAACTGCTTTCTTTACGGTGGCGCAGGTGTGGTGCCGTATCAGTGCCGAGGAAAAAGCGCGGATGACCACTGGCAACCACCTGACGCAACGCTTCCTGATGAATATTACGTTTCAGGATCGGCAGACAGTACAGGTGCGGGCGAATGCCGCCACTCAGCATATGGTTACGGTTAAACATCAGATGTTGCGGAGTAATCGTTGCTGCCAGGTGTTGATCACCGGCACTGACATAGTCAGCCGCATCTTTGGTGGTAATGTGTTCCAGCACCACCCGCAGGGCCGGGAACTGGCTGCGCAGCGGGATTAATACCTGTTCAATAAAACGTGCTTCACGGTCGAAAATATCCACATGTGAGTCGGTCACTTCGCCGTGGATTAACAGCGGCATCCCCAGCGACTGCATACGATCCAGCACGGAGGCAATATGTCCGATACTGGTGACCCCGTGGCTGGAGTTGGTGGTGGCATGTGCCGGATACAGCTTGGCAGCAGTGAATACTTTATTGCGAAAACCGGTTTCGATTTCGTCCGGATCCAGCGAGTCGGTCAGGTAGCAGGTCATCAGTGGCTGAAAACTATGCCCGGCAGGGCGGGCCGCCATGATACGGTCACGGTAAGCAATGGCTGCGCTGACGGTGGTTACCGGCGGGACAAGGTTTGGCATGACTATTGCGCGGCCATACACCTCGCTGGTATATGGCAGGACGGTGTTCAGCATTTCATCGTCACGTAAATGGATATGCCAGTCATCGGGACGGCGTAAAGTGATCTTATCTGGGTGAACAGTCATGCATCAGGCTCCGGCGTAAAAGAGTAAACGTTTGCGGGGGTTTTTACCGGGGACTAAGGATAAAGCCCCCGCGGCCGGATTGCACTTGTTTTTTGCGCTGATTTTTGGCAGTCAGTCGCCGGTTAGCGGGTCAGGGAAATCACCAGTTCGCCGGGTTTCACTTCCAGACCTTTGGCCAGTTTTTTTGCCAGCCCTTCGGCAGTACTGCGGTCCGCACTTAGCACATAGGCCGGATGATTCTTAAAATACTCCTGCAATGACTGGTTCAGAACCGGCATCAGGGCAGTGACAACAGAACGGAGCTTATCCGGGCTGACCTGTGAGTCGGTGATTTGCAGATCCTGCAGGTAGATAGCTGACTGTTGTGGATCAAAGACCGGCTGTGCTTTCATTTTCAGGCTCACCCGGGCGTCCTGCTGACCAAACAGTGATTGTAACTGTATATCGGCAGTGCCGGAGAGCGTCATTTTATTCGGTTCTTCCCTGCCGATAGCTGATTGTAAGTCAGTCAGGACAATATGCGCGCTGGCCAGCCCGTTAACCCCGATATCTTTCTGATAGTTATCGTGTTTTTTCAGCGCGTTGTTCACCTGTTGCTCGCTGATGGTGTATTGTGTCAGGTGGTCACAGCCTGTGAGCAGCAGGGCAGTGAATAAAAGTGACAGGCAGATAAACAATTTACGCATATATTCCTCAACTTACCGGTAAGATCCTTGCGGGCCGGGGAGTATTCTGCCTGAGTTACTGCCGGGTGTCATCCCGTGTCCCTGTCTCCTTCTCTGCCAGTTACTTCCGGCAACAGTGGCTGAAAATTACCCGTGTGCGACAGCGATTTCGCGACAGTCAGCAGAAAATAAGTGTGTTTTTAATGGGATAAATAAGCCGCTGGTATTAACATAATCAGCAGTCCGTCCGGAGCAAACCGGACACGGAACAATCTGTTCATTAGTCAGGGAGTCTTTATGTTTGGATACCGTACAGCATCTTCCCGCGTGAGTCTGACGACTGACCGGATGGTGGTCCGGCTGGTGAATGATCGCGATGCATGGCGAATGGCAGACTATTATGCCGGTAACCGTGCCTACTTAATGCCGTGGGAACCTATCCGTGATCAAAGCTATTTCCAGGCGTCCGGCTGGCAGGCCCGGTTATCGGTGATGACAGAGCAGCAGCGTCAGGGGGCGGCCTATTACTTTATTCTGCTGGATCCCTCGGAACAGGAAGTAATGGGCGTGGCCAATTTCAGTAATGTGGTACGTGGCTGTTTTTATGCCTGCTATCTCGGTTATTCGCTGGGGGAAAAATGGCAGGGGCAAGGGCTGATGCAGGAAGCGTTACAGGCGGCCATTCGTTATATGCAGCGGCAACATAAGATCCACCGGATAATGGCCAATTATATGCCGCGGAATCAGCGCAGCGGAAATCTGCTGGCACGGCTGGGTTTTGAGAAAGAAGGGTATGCACGGCAATATCTGCTGATTAATGGTGTCTGGGAAGATCATGTTCTGACGGCACTGACTCGTGAGGATGGCAGTGCTGATAAGTATTGCTGAATTACGCCTTGTAACAAACACTGCTGGTGATTTTTACCAGCGCCGATAGACTATGCCCGCCTACAGAAACTGTGTGCCAATGGCCGGGGAGCAGATCACCGTTCCGGGCTATAAATGTCGAAATTGCAGGATGTCTGAACACTTATGAATTTGCTTAAATCACTGGCTGCGGTCAGTTCAATGACCTTGTTTTCCCGCGTGCTGGGTTTTGCCCGCGATGCCATTGTGGCGCGGGTATTTGGTGCCGGGATGGCGACCGATGCTTTTTTTGTGGCGTTTAAACTTCCCAATCTGTTGCGCCGTATATTTGCCGAAGGTGCATTTTCACAGGCCTTTGTGCCTATTCTGGCCGAGTATAAAAATACTCAGGGTGAAGAGGCCTCACGTATTTTTGTGTCGTATGTCGCGGGTTTACTGACACTGGTGCTGGCGGTAGTGACAATCCTGGGGATGCTGGCAGCCCCGTGGGTCATTTATATTACGGCCCCCGGTTTTGCTGATACGGCGGATAAATTTGCGTTAACCACCGCGTTACTGCGGGTAACCTTTCCATATATCTTACTGATCTCTCTGGCATCGCTGATTGGTGCGGTACTCAATACCTGGAACCGTTTTTCGGTACCGGCCTTTGCCCCGACCTTGCTGAATGTCAGCATGATCGGCTTTGCGCTGTTTGCTGCCCCCTGGTTTCACCCTCATGTGATGGCACTGGCCTGGGCGGTTGTAGTCGGCGGGGTACTGCAACTGGGTTATCAGCTGCCCCATTTACGTAAGATAGGTATGCTGGTATTACCGCGCATCAATCTGCACGATGCCGGGGTATGGCGGGTATTACGTCAGATGGGGCCGGCGATCCTCGGAGTCTCCGTCAGCCAGATCTCTCTGATTATCAATACTATTTTTGCTTCATTTCTGGTATCCGGCTCCGTGTCCTGGATGTATTACGCTGACCGGCTGATGGAGTTTCCTTCGGGAGTGCTGGGGGTTGCCCTGGGGACGATTCTGTTACCGTCACTGTCCCGCAGTTTTGCCAGCGGTAATCACCAGGAATATTCCAACCTGATGGACTGGGGGCTGCGCCTGTGCCTGTTGCTGGCGATCCCCAGTTCAGTGGCAATAGGTATCCTTGCCGGGCCATTGACTTCAGCTCTGTTCCAGTATGGTAAGTTTACGGCATTTGATGCCCTGATGACTCAGCATGCGCTGGTTGCTTATGCGGTCGGGCTGGTAGGACTGATCGTGGTGAAGGTGCTGGCTCCGGGCTTCTATTCCCGGCAGGATATTAAAACACCGGTAAAAATTGCTATTTTCACCCTGTTATCGACTCAGGTGATGAATCTGGCATTTATTGGTCCCCTGAAACATGCCGGTTTATCCTTATCCATCGGGCTGGCGGCCTGTCTGAATGCCGGACTGTTATTCTGGCAATTACGCAAAAAGAAAATTTTTCATCCACAGCCGGGCTGGGCCGGTTTTCTTTCCCGACTGATTTTATCGGTGGTTATTATGGGGGCAGTCCTCTATACCCTGCTGCAATACATGCCATCGTGGGGGGAAGGCGAAATGGTGTGGCGGATCCTGCGGCTGACCGGAGTCTGTGCCGTCGGCGGGCTGGTGTACTTTGGCAGCCTCGCGATAATGGGATTCCGTGTCAAAGACTTCGCCCGGCGCAGTGTGACCTGATCAGCGGGCCACGGCCGGACTCTCAGGAAAGCAGTGATCACTGACAGGGTAACTTTTATCGGAAGTTACCCTGTCTCCGGCAGAGCCGGCATCTGCGTTTATATATCACTCAGCATAGCCATCCGGTCCGTAAAAGGGCCGCTGACTCAGGGGAGACAAGACGGATAAAGCCTGTTGTGTCCAGCGAAGTTGTTGTTGCAGCAGCAAGCCCGTATGCTGGTTGGCCTGCTGTAGCACACAAAGTTGCCGGCAAACCGCCTGCCACAAGTCGGCTAACGGTCCGCAGTCCGTATAGGGGGCCTGTAAACTGTGCTGCTGACCGGCCTCCGCCAGCCGTAAATCGAGATAACTTAAAGTATTCAGGGCTGCCTGCTTATCTTCTGTCAGGCTCTGCAGCCGGTAACTGTCAGGATGTGCTGCCATCAGTTCCTGTTGCTCTGTTTCCATCATCAGTTGCAGTGACGATAAAACCTGCTGCATGTTCTGCACGATTATCAATAACGCTTGCTGCGGATTAGTCTGCGTCATCATGCTCCACCCTCAGGCTGTCAGCGATCCCGTTAGCAATTATCCGGCTATCAGTGTGGTAATGTCCGTCGGCAATTGCCTGCCGGAGGTCATTAACCTTTGACTGACGGATATCCCCCTGACTGGTGTTATGCAGTAATTGTGGTACCCGGCTCAGGTTTACCCTGGCAGCGGGGGCCGCAGTACCGGACAGTGACAGTTTGTCCTGAAGACGTATGCCGGCTGATGGCTGTTGTTCTGCCTGAGGGATAAGCCCGCTGACCCGTGTTTTGTCGATGCTCATAAACGTGACTCCGCTGCTGGATTATTCTGTTCGCCTGACAACTCAGGCAGGATATCCGGATTATCGGCATTTGCCCCTGAAACCTTATGGCCTGCTTTGTGTTAGTTGATTTTTACGGATAACAGCCCGTGACTATCAACAGTTGCGATAATGATCTGACCATTCAGCGTTCTGACTCTGACTTCATTGCCTGCGGTTGCGTTGTTCAGTGCTGTACCGGCAGTGCCGACACTGAATCCGTTGCCATACAGGCTCACCTGTACCTGATCACCGCTTGTTACCTGCCAGGGCTGACGTAACTGTGTCCGGATAATCACTTTCCCGGGTTGCAGAGTTTGTAAGGCAATGGCAGGTAATGTCTGCGACGGTACCAGCAGCGACCGTGCTGGCAGGGTATCCAGCCTTCCGTAGCAGCGGGATAACAGTTGTTGCGTGACCAGACCCCCACGGGGAATTTGTTGTGCTGCAACATAATAATTGCCGGTAACCTGTAATTCAGTTTGCAGAAAATTCTTTCGCGGGCCACAGCGGGCTGCCACGGTCATTTTCCCCCAGCGGCGGCTGTTACCGGGTAAACTGAATACCGGCCGGGAACAGACCGGCCAGCCCTGGCGGGGGGTAATAATGACCGCCTGCATCTGCCCGGCATATTGCGGTTCCCGTTGCCGGAAAAACTGCGTCAGCTGCTGTTGCAGGGGACTTGCCAGGCTGAACAGTGGGGTAATAAGCAGTAATAAAAACAGCATTTTTTTAGACATATTATTTCTAATTGTTTGTAATTTCAGTTAATTTTACATCTCCCCGGTGATTCTCAAACGCTAAACTGGTGACATTTTTTTCGGCTATTCTGTCGATTTCCCGCCACTGCATTCCCGTATTCTGCATGTCATACCTTCCTGACCGGAGACACTTATGTCCGACAGACTGGATACGGAACTTGGTTTTGCCCGCCAGGTGCTCAGCCTGCGTCAGCAGCGACAAACAATACTGGCCGCAAACATTGCTAATGCAGATACCCCGGGTTATCAGGCACGGGATATCGATTTTTCTGCACAGCTGAAAAAAGCAGTTTCCCGCGGGCAGCAAGGCGACCAGCCACTGGCCCTCACCCTGACCTCCGGGCGGCACATGGCTGCACAGGGCCATCCGCCCGCCGACTCCCGGCTGTTGTATCGGGTGCCCGATCAGCCAGCGGCTGACGGCAACACGGTAGATATGGATCGGGAACGGGTTCAGTTTGCGGATAACAGTGTCAAATATCAGACCGATCTGACGATGCTGTCAGGCCGGATTAAACAAATGATCAGCGTATTACAGGGATAAGCGGATTGTATGAGCCTGTTCAGTATTTTTGATATTTCCGGGTCGGCACTGAGTGCCCAGTCCCAGCGGCTGAATGTCAGTGCCAGTAACCTGGCCAATGCGGATAGCCGCACAGGGCCTGACGGACAGCCATACCGTGCCAAACAGGTGATCTTCCGCACCGATGGCGGCTACCCGTCCGGTATCGGCGGGGTACATGTGGCCGGGGTGATGAATGATCCTTCACCATTCAAGCTGGTGTATGCGCCGGGTGATCCGCTGGCCGATCAGCAAGGCTATATCCGTATGCCGAACGTCGATGTGGTGGCAGAAACGGTGAACACTATTTCTGCATCGCGCAGCTATCAGGCCAATATCGAAGTGATGAATACGGTCAAAAGCCTGATGATGAAAACACTGACCCTCGGTCAGTAACCGGAGAGAGTGTTATGAGCATAACTGCAACAGTCGGAGATATGCGCAGCAGACCCCCTTTACTGCGTGACAGTAACAGCAGCACAGATAACGGTAACAGCGCGGCTGATCTGCAAAATCAGTTTATGACGTTACTGATTGCCCAGCTGAAAAATCAGGATCCGACCAACCCGATGGATAACAGTCAGCTGACCTCCCAGCTGGCACAAATCAATACCCTCAGTGGTATAGAGCAACTTAACAGCACTCTGGGGGCGATTTCAGGACAGATCAACACCAGCCAGTCGATGGAAAATACGTTACTGATCGGTCATGGCGTGATGCTGCCAGGCAGTGCGGTACTGGCAGGTAAAGATACCTCTTCCGGAGACGGCAGTATCACAACCACACCGTTTGGCGTCGATGCGCCAGCCAGTGTCAGCGATGCAGTCGCCACCATTACTGACAGCAGTGGTAATGCTATCGCCACTCTGGACCTTGGCAGTATGGATCCCGGAGTACATACCTTCCAGTGGGATGGTAATCGTGACGATGGCAGTCCGGCAGAAGAAGGGAAGTATCAGGTCACCATCAGTGCCAGTAACGATAATGCGCCGGTGGATGTGACCAGCCTTAATTATGCCCGTGTTTACGGGGTTACCCCGGCAGGAAACGGTAATGCAGCGGTATTGAATCTGGGGGCCTATGGCACCGCGACCCTCGATCAGATACGGCAGATCCTTTAACTCAGTCAGGAGTCATTATGTCATTTTCACAGGCTGTCAGCGGTCTCAATGCCGCGTCGGCAAATCTGGATGTTATTGGTAATAATATTGCTAATTCTGCGACATCCGGTTTTAAATCGTCTGCCACGGCATTTGCCGATATGTTCGCAGCGTCACAGGTCGGGCTGGGGACTAAAGTGGCAAAAGTCATTCAGGACTTTGGTGACGGCGCGACGACCTCTACCGGCCGGGCCCTGGATGTCGCTCTGAGCGGTAACGGTTTTTTTCGCCTTACGGATCAGAACGGTAATGTTTATTATTCGCGTAACGGCCAGTTCGCGCTGGACGCCAATCGTAATCTGGTCAATACCGCCGGGCTGAATGTCAGCGGGTACCCGGCCAGTGGTATTCCGGCGGTGATCCAGACCGGTGCGAATCCTGGTCCGCTGTCGATCCCTGATACCCAGATGCAGGCCAATGCCACCAGTAAAGCAGCACTGGTGGCTAATCTTAACTCGACGGATGCTGTACCGACTGTAACGCCGTTCGATCCGACCAACGTCGACAGTTTTAATGCCAAAAGTACCGTCACAGTTTTTGACTCGCAGGGGAATCAGCATCAGCTGGATCTTTATTTTGTTAAAGACGCGGATAACCAGTGGACAGTGAATCCTCTCGATTCCTCGACCGGTCAGGCATCGGCATCTTTCGCTATGTCATTCGATGAAAATGGTATGCTGACCAGCAACCCTCAGCAAACCCTGGTGATCCAGGGCAGTAACGGGGCGGCGGCTAACCAGTCGATCACCCTGAATATGCAGAACAGTATGCAACAGAATACGGGGGCCAGTACGTTCGGCAGTCCGGTACAGGACGGGTTCGCCCCCGGTGATCTGACCGGCTATAAGGTGAATGATGATGGCACCATTACCGGGACCTATTCTAACCAGAAAACACAGTTACTCGGGCAAATTGTCTTGTCCGGATTTGCTAATCCGGAAGGCTTGCAGCCGGACGGTGATAATGTCTGGTCAGAGACCAGTGCTTCCGGTCAGCCGATGATTGGTGTGCCGGGGACCGGTAACCTCGGGTCAATGACCGCCGGAGCCCTTGAAGCCTCAAACGTCGATATGAGTAAAGAACTGGTAAATATGATTGTTGCGCAACGTAACTATCAGTCTAACGCTCAGACGATCAAAACCCAGGATCAGATCCTGAACACCCTGGTGAACCTGCGATAGCCGGAGGACTGCATTATGGATCATGCCATTTATACGGCGATGGGCGGGGCCAGCCAGACACTGGCCATGCAGGCGGTCACCACGGCGAACCTGGCCAATGTTTCCACCCCCGGTTTCAGGGCCCAGCTCAGTGCTTTTCGTGCCGTTCCGGTGAACGGGCCGTCATTGCCGACCCGCATCCTGGTGACCGCGTCTACCCCGGGGGCAGATATGTCTGCCGGGAAGCTGGATTATACGGAACGTCCGCTGGATGTCGCCACAGAGCCGGATGCCTGGCTGGCCATCCGTATGGCCGATGGCAGTGAGGCCTATACCCGCAACGGCAATATGCAACTGGATCCTCAGGGAATGCTCACTATCGCCGGGCATCCGGTGATGGGGGAGGACGGACCGATCGCCCTGCCGCAAAATGCAAAACTGACGATTGCCGCCGATGGATCTATTACCGCCTTAAATCCCGGTGATCAACCCAATGCGACGGTTCAGGTTGCCAGACTGAAGCTGGTTTCCGGCGGGCCGGCCACCCTGGTACGTTCTGATGACGGTTTTTTCCGGCCTTCGCGACAGGTGCAGCAGCAGTCAGGGCCGGTATTAGCGGAGGATCCGAATCTGCGGGTCATGCCCGGGGTACTGGAAGGCAGTAATGTGAATCCGGCAGAAGCGATGGTGTCGCTGATCAGTCAGGCAAGGCAGTTCGAAATGCAGATGAAAGAGATTAGCAGCGTTGATCAGAATGAACAGAAAGCGAATCAGCTACTGTCATTAAACAGTTAAGGGAAACGACAGCATGATACGTTCTTTATGGATTGCAAAAACCGGGCTGGATGCACAGCAGACCAATATGGATGTTATTTCCAATAACCTGGCCAATGTCAGTACTAACGGCTTCAAACGCTCCCGTGCTGTTTTTGAGGATCTTCTCTATCAAACGTTACGTCAGCCGGGAACCCAGTCTTCTGAACAGGATACTTTACCCTCAGGCCTGCAAATCGGTACCGGGGTCCGGCCGGTAACCACCGAGCGTCTGCATTCACAGGGAAACTTGTCCAAAACGGATAATGCCAAGGATATTGCGATCAACGGGCAAGGCTATTTTCAGGTACTGCTGCCCGACGGGAGTTCGGCTTATACCCGTGATGGTTCCTTTCAGGTCGATCAGAACGGACAACTGGTCAACAATGCCGGTTTCCAGGTGCAGCCGGGGATTACGATCCCGGCCAATGCCCTGAGTATTACTATCTCCCGTGACGGAGTGGTGAGTGTTACCCAGCCGGGCCAGACGCAGGCGACACAGGTGGGGCAGCTGACGCTGAATACCTTTGTAAATGATGCCGGTCTGGAGAGTAAAGGCGAAAACCTGTATCAGGAAACCCAGGCATCAGGCGCTCCCACAGAAAGTACCCCCGGGCAGAACGGGGCGGGGTTGTTGTATCAGGGCTATGTGGAAACCTCAAACGTCAATGTCGCTGAAGAACTGGTATCGATGATCCAGACACAGCGAGCCTACGAAATTAACAGTAAAGCTATCAGTACTTCTGACCAGATGTTACAGCGTCTGACTCAGCTGTAAATGTATCCGGCAGACCGGCGGATCGTTCCGGTCAGAATTGCGTCTGAAAAGGTAGTGACATGGTAGTGAAGTCTGTTCTGTACCCCGCGGGGCTGGCCGCGCTGTTGCTGCTAATGGCTGGCTGTGCGCTGATCCCTCAGACCCCGCTGGTGAAAGGGAGTACCAGTGCTGAACCACCGGATACGGGGAGTCCGCTGGCCGATGGTTCAATTTTTCAGGGGGTTGCTCCCCTCAGCTACGGCTACCAGCCATTATTTGAAGACCGGCGGCCACGCAATATTGGCGATACCCTGACCATTGTGTTGCAGGAAAACGTCAGTGCCAGCAAAAGTTCGTCCAGCAATGCCAGCCGTAAAGCGAGCAGTAACTTTGGTCTGGCGACCACTCCGCGTTTTCTTAACGGATTACTGGGCGGCGATAAAACCAGCTTTGATGGCAGCGGTGGCAATGATTTTAACGGTAAAGGCGGAGCCAGCGCGAATAACACCTTTACGGGCACCATCACTGTGACGGTGGATAAGGTGCTGACCAATGGCAACCTTAAAGTGGTGGGTGAAAAACAAATTGCGATTAATCAGGGGACCGAATTTATCCGTTTCTCCGGAGTGGTTAATCCCCGCACAATCAATGCCAGTAACTCCGTTATCTCCACCTCGGTGGCTGATGCCCGTATTGAGTATGTCGGAAACGGTTATATCAACGAAACACAGCAAATGGGCTGGTTACAACGGTTCTTTCTGAATATTTCCCCTATGTAAGAGGCAAGACAAATGTCAGTCATATTTCGCTGGATCAGCGGCGGGTTAATTCTGGTCGCGCTTTGCCTGCCCGCCAGTGCGGAAAGGATACGTGACCTGACCTCAGTGCAGGGTGTGCGGGCGAACCAGCTGATTGGTTACGGGCTGGCCGTCGGACTGGATGGCACAGGGGACCAGACCACGCAGACGCCGTTTACCACCCAGAGCATGAGCAATATGTTGTCACAGCTGGGGATCACTGTGCCCGGCGGAACCAATATTCAGCTAAAAAATGTCGCGGCGGTAATGGTGACCGCGACCCTGCCGCCTTTTGCCCGCCAGGGGAAAACCATTGATGTGGTGGTTTCGTCAATGGGGAATGCCAAAAGCCTGCGGGGCGGGACCTTATTACTGACCCCGCTGAAAGGCGCTGACAATCAGGTGTATGCCCTGGCCCAGGGGAATATTCTGGTCGGCGGCGCGGGGGCCCAGGCCGGGGGCAGCAGTGTACAGGTCAATCAGCTGAACGGCGGGCGCATCAGTGGCGGGGGGATTGTCGAACGTGAGTTACCGGATGATTTTGGTACCCGCAATCAGCTGGTATTGCAGCTTAATCAGCAGGACTTTACCACCGCTCAGCGTATTGCCGATGCGATTAACCGCTTTACGGGTTACCCGGCCGCCGCACCTCAGGACAGCAGCTCGGTCCGGATAAAAGTTTCCCCGTCCCAGACATCACAGGTACAGCTGCTGGCGGCGATCCAGAATCTGGATGTGACCGTGCCTGTCGAAGATGCGCGGGTAATTATTAATTCGCGTACCGGTTCGGTAGTGATGAACCGTGAAGTTGAACTGAGTACCTGTGCAGTGGCTCAGGGGAGTTTGTCGGTCACTATTAATCAACAGCAACAGGTCAGTCAGCCAAATACGCCACTGACTGGCGGACAAACGGTGGTTACTAACCAGACACAGATTGATATGCGGCAACAGGGGGGGGCACTACAGCATGTACAGGCCAGTGCCAGCCTGAACAGTGTGATCCACGCACTGAACACCCTCGGGGCGAGGCCCACCGAACTGATGTCGATACTGCAGGCGATGCAGTCTGCCGGTTGTTTACGGGCACGGCTGGAGATTATCTGATGCGGGTCAGGGATCCTCTGAACGAACTGGCCTATGACAGCAATGCGCTGGATAAGCTAAAACGTGCCGCCGCCGCCCACCCCCGCCAGCAGGCGATGGCGGTTGCCCGCCAGGTGGAAAGTCTGTTTATGCAACTGATGCTGAAAAGCATGCGTGAGGCTTTACCAAAAGATCCGTTATTTGGCAGTGAACAGAGCCGGTTATTTACGTCTTTATACGATCAGCAAATCGCCCAAATGGCGGGAAACCGTGGTCTGGGCATGGCTGAACTTATCGCACAACAAATACAGCCAGCACCTGCGGTGGATCAGCGGGCGGGAACAGTCCCTATGCCTCTGGGGAGCGAACGGGTGGCTGCGCTGCTCCGGGGGACGGCACTCCGGCAGCAGGCAGGTCAGGCACTTGCCGTATTGCCTGCACCTTCGGCATCGATGGGGGCGTTTTTACAACGCTTATCACAGCCTGCCAGTCAGGTGAGCCTGCGCAGCGGTATACCACATCATCTGATTCTTGCCCAGGCGGCTCTGGAAACCGGCTGGGGACGGCGAGAGATACTGCGCAGTAACGGGCTGCCGAGTTTTAATCTGTTCGGTATTAAAGCGGGGGCTGACTGGGGCGGTGAAACGACGCCGGTGGTGACCACCGAATACCAGCAGGGACGTGCCGAAAGGCGCACTGATAACTTCAGGGTATATCACTCTTACCGGGAAGCCCTGGAAGACTATGCACGGTTACTGACGGAAAACCCGCGTTATCGCCAGGTCACGGCCGCGCCTTCGGCAGAATCAGGCGCACAGGCTTTACAGACAGCGGGTTATGCCACAGACCCGGCTTATGCCGCGAAACTGATTACCGTAATCCGTCAGTTGAAAGAGATTGCTGATAAAACAGCCGCTCACGATCTGAGTCATTTATTTTAAATCATCGTCAAGTTCCCCGCCGGATAACCGATAACTCAGACAGATACTCACAGATAAGGCCGGTTAACGGCCTGAGACGAAACCAGCTTGCGGAGAGAAATATGTCAGCTCTGATTAATTCAGCCATGAGCGGACTGAGTGCAGCTCAGTCTGCGCTCAATATAACCAGTGTCAATATCAGTAACTACACGGTACCCGGCTATAACCGGCAACAGGTGTTACTGGCGCAGGCAAACAGTACGCTGAGTGGTAATGGCTGGTATGGGAATGGTGTCAGGGTGGATGGTGTGCAACGACAATATGATGAGCTGGTCAGCCGGCAGTTACGTCAGGCCAGTGCGCAAAACAGTGCGGCTAACAGCCAGTTTACTCAGATCTCCGGGATCGATAATTTAATGACGATGGATGGTAACGATCTGTCTGACTCATTTCAGGCTTTTTTTAAAAACGTCCAGAATGTTATCGACAGTGCCGAAGATCCTGCGGCACGCCAGGCAATGTTCAGCGGTGCACAGTCACTGGCCGGACAACTGAGAACCCTGCAACAATATCTGGATAATCTGCAATCGGCGACCAATAACCAGATCAGTGATTCGATCAGTGCCATTAACAATGATGCCCGCCAGATTGCGGCACTGAATAAACAAATTGGCCGCCTTTCTGCCAGCGGAGAAGCACCGAATAATTTACTTGATCAGCGCGATCAACTGGTCAGTGATCTGAATAATATCACTGCGGTAAATGTATCAATCCAGGACGGCAATATGGTGGTCTCGCTGCCGAACGGACTGAGCCTGGTGAATGGTGATCAGTCCACAGAAATGAAAGCCATAGCTTCGGCCGCCGATCCTACACTGCGGGTGCCGGGATATACGGATAAAATGGCGGGAGATGTTGAACTGCCGGATAAACTTTTTACCGGCGGGTCGCTGGCCGGGCTGCTGAAATTTCGCAGTGAAGACCTGGAAACAGTTAAGAACCGGTTAGGACAGATCAGTGTCACCTTTGCCAGCCGAATGAATCAGGTACAGCATCAGGGATTCGATAGTGAAGGTAATGAAGGCGGTGACTTTTTTTCCGTCGGTTCACCGGTGGTATTCAGTAACAGTAAAAATACGTCACAGACGACACTCAGCGCCAGCTATTCGGACACTACTGCGCTGCAGGCCTCCGATTATCGTGTCGCTTATTCGCGGGGACAATGGACCGTCACCCGGTTGTCGGACAACCAGGTCATAACGCCGAAAGTCAGCACTGACAACGGGACGCAGCATCTGTCATTCGACGGGCTGGATGTTGCGGTCAGCGGCTCTCCGGCAGAAAAAGACAGTTTTTTGCTCAAACCGGTCAGTGAAGCGACCCATGACTTTGCGGTGGCTATTGATGACGGTTCGCAGATAGCGGCAGCCTCAGAGCCCGGAGGGGCCAGTGATAACCGGAATGCCAGTGCCATGCTGGCACTGCAGGATGAACAAATGGTCGGAGGCAGAGAAACGCTGACCCGGGCGTACGCATCGATGGTCAGCTATGTGGGCAATAAAACCGGCAGCCTGCAGAGCAGCTGTACAACCCGGCAGCTGGTGGTTGATCAACTGACTCAGCGACAGCAGTCGGTTTCCGGGGTCAATCTTGATGAAGAATACGCCATGCTGACCCAGTACCAGCAATACTACATTGCTAATACCAAAGTACTGCAAACGGCCGATACCTTATTTAATTCATTAATGAGTATTACTAACTGATAGCGAATTCAGCGGCGGGGGAGACAGAATATGAGGCTGAGTACCGGTTTAATTTTTTCTCAACAAATTAATGGGATCAGTAATGCTCAGAACCGCTGGCTGGCCAGCGGAATGCGGGTATCCAGCGGAAAACGGGTCACAAGACCGTCTGACGATCCGATTGCAGCAGCACAGGCTGTTAATCTGTCCCAGACACAGAATAAAGATGCCCAGTACGGTCTGGCCCAGTCATTTGCCAGCCAGTCTCTGACGTATGAAGATAATATCCTCGGCAGTGTCAGCAGCAGCATTCAGTCGGCTCTGACTCAGGTGGTGTACGGGTCAACCGGCACCCTGAATGATGATGACCGCGCATCAATTGCCACCCAGTTACAGGGGATTCGTGACCAACTGGTGAATCTGGCGAACAGCCAGGACAGTAACGGGCGTTATATTTTTGCCGGATATAAAACCGGGCAGCCTCCGTTTATCAGTGGCAGTAACGGGGTGCTGTATCAGGGGGGAGAACAGGCAATCAGCCAGCAGGTCAGTGGTCAGCGCACAATGACAATCGCCCATACGGGGGACAGTGTATTTATGTCTCTGACAGATAATGCGACACCGGAACCAGACGGTTCGGCCAGTGAAACCAGTGTGTTCGCTATGCTGGATTCAGCGATCAGTGCACTGAAAGTCCCGCAAAAAGGGGCGGATGACAGCACCATGCAGCAGTTCTCTGACAGTATGGAAAAAGCCAATCGCGGGTTAAATAATGCTCTGAATAATGTCCTGAAGGTACGTTCAGAAACCGGCACAGAACTGGCAGAACTGGATACCCTCAATAACCAGGGACAGGACCGGCAGGTAATACTGAGTGACCAGATGAGCCAGTTAACTGATGCTGATATTACCCGTTCGATTTCTGATTATGTGATGCAGGAAACGGCACTACAGGCCAGTTATAAAGTGTTCAGTGAAATGTCGCAGCTTTCTCTGTTCCGGATGAACAGTTAATCAGCGTCGTGCGGGTATAAAAAAACCTGACCAGAAACGGTCAGGTTTTTTTATGGAGTCTGGTATTGCGGACTATTTCTCCGGGCAATTTATTGCCCGGAAGCAAATGTCAGCTCACAGTTCTGAGGTTTTAGTCACCGGTGCGGTGGCCTGGTGAGTGGCTGTGTGTCCTCCGGCCGCACCTTTACCTGCAAAGACGTAAACATTACGTACCCAGTCACTGTGTCTCACAGGCTCAGAAACCCACTCCGGTGCCGGTGCCCGGGTCATGGGCGCGGTTGCATGGAAGCGCTGGTACGCGGAAGCGGTAGTCACGTTCTCTGCACTGTCTTTAGCCGGGGGTACTGATTCCGTGTCAGACAGAGTGTCTGTTGCAGCCTCAGTTTCCGCGACCGCAGCAACCGGCGCTTCGGCGATGATTTCAGCCGGTGCAACAGCTTCACTGCCCGCAGTCTCTTCTGCAGCGTTGACCGGTTCGGCTGGCTGTGCTTCTGCAACCGTGTCGGTGGTGTCAGCTACTGCTTCTGCAACCGCTTCGGTGGTGTCAGCCACGATAGTTTGTGGCTCTGCGACAACCGGGGTGTCTGTCGCTACCGGCCCGGCGATAGCCTGCTGAACAGGGGTACTCAGAGCGTTTTCGGCCAGCAGTGTATTTTCCGGCTGAGACGGGACTTCCGCAACCGGGGTAACTTCCCGGTGCTCAGCTGGTTCAGCTACAGTCTGTGGCTGCTGTTCGTGGAACTCAGGTTGCTGATATCCGTCTTCCGCACGGGTGACCGGCGCAGGGTAACGGACCCATACTTTACCGGAAGCCATCTCCGGCGAAGCAGCTGCGGTTTCCAGAGGCATCGAGGACTGCTGCGGATAACGTTCGTCACGATAACGACGACGACGCTGTCCGCTAACCCGCAGGTGGCGAGGTGAACGGCGTGAACGGCGCGGGATATTACCGTTACTGTCACGGTTATCCTGATATTCTTCACGGGTTGTTTCACTGACCACCGCTTCATCACGGGCCACCGGAGCTTCTGTAATCGCAGGTTCATCAGTGATCTGCTCAGCCACAGCCTCTTCACCATAGCGGATTTTTTGTGTCAGAGTCCGCTGTTTACGGCGCACACTGGTTCGGGTCTGTTCTTCTTCTGCTGCAACACTACTGGCTGGTGCTTCCTGTAGCGCGACAGGTTGTTCAGCAACAGTTTCTTCCTGTTGCTGACGACGCTCCTCCTGACGGCGACGCTGACGCTCAGCCCGTTGTTCGCGGCGTTGCTGTTCACGTTGCTGACGAGCTTCCTCGGTCAGAGGCGTATGCTGACGTGTTGCCCGGGTCTCTTCACGGTTTTCCGCACCGGCAGAATTACGGCGATTATTGCGACGATTTTCCTGTGCATTACCATTTTCGGTATTACGCTCGTTACGGTCATTACGCTCGTTACGGTCATTACGCTCGTTGCGGTCATTACGCTCGTTGCGGCCATTACGCTCGTTGCGGTCATTACGCTCATTGCGGTCATTACGCTCATTGCGGTCATTACGCTCATTGCGGTCATTACGCTCATTGCGGTCATTACGCTCGTTGCGGTCATTACGCTCGTTACGGTCATTACGCTCGTTGCGGTTATTACGCTCGTTACGATTATTCCGGCGGTTATTGGAACGTTCATTACGGTTACCCGCCGTCCCGTTTTCCCGTGAACGGGCTGGTGCTTCGCTCTTTTCTGCGGTCTCAGTAACAGCCTGCTGGCTGTTGCTGCCGAACAGATTCTTAATACCGCTGACTAAACGGCTAAAGAAGCAGTTGCCTTTGGCGGCCGGGGCTGTCGCGTCCGCCGGAGTGACAGAAGCTGCAGTGGCAGTGGCTTCACTGGTCGCTGGCGGTGCTTCAGCAATCGCAAATGCTGCCAGTGCCGGCTGTTCCGGACGGCGGCGTTCTGCCGGTTCTTCGTCAGAAATCGTCGCCATTTCAATCTCATGCATCTTCGGCAGATGATAGCTGAGTGTCTTGGTTTCTTCGCCTTTGCGCACACGTAATACCGAGTAGTGTGGTGTCTCCATACGATCATCAGGAACGATGATGGCACGCACGCCGCCCTGGCGTGTTTCGATGGCGTTGACGGCTTCACGTTTCTCGTTCAGAAGGTACGAGGCAATCTGCACCGGAACAATGGCATGTACTTCTTTGGTATTTTCTTTCAGCGCTTCTTCTTCAATCAGACGCAGAATCGATAGCGACAGTGATTCATTATCACGGATTGTGCCTGTGCCGCTGCAACGCGGGCAGACATGATGGCTTGACTCGCCAAGGGAAGGGCTGAGGCGCTGACGGGACATTTCCAACAGGCCAAACCGTGAAATATGGCTGATTTGTATCCGCGCACGGTCCTGACGGACGGCTTCACGCAGACGGTTTTCCACCGCACGCTGGTGACGTACCGGAGTCATATCGATAAAGTCGATAACAATCAGGCCACCGAGGTCACGCAGACGTAACTGGCGGGCTATCTCATCGGCCGCTTCCAGGTTGGTATTAAAGGCTGTTTCTTCGATATCACCGCCACGGGTGGCCCGTGCGGAGTTAATATCAATGGCTGTCAGGGCTTCGGTGCTGTCAATAACAATCGAGCCGCCGGATGGCAAACGCACTTCACGCTGGAAGGCAGACTCAATCTGTGACTCAATCTGATAATGGCTGAACAGCGGGATTTCACCGGTGTACAGTTTAATTTTACTGGTAAAGTCAGGGCGTCCCAGGGCAGCAATATGCTGGCGGGCCAGTTCCAGAACTTTCGGGTTATCAATCAGAATTTCGCCAATGTCCTGACGCAGGTAATCGCGGAAAGCGCGGACAATCACATTACTTTCCTGATGGATCAGGAAAGGGGCAGGGCGGTTTTCAGCCGCTTTGCGGATAGCTTCCCAGTGTTTCAGGCGAAAGCTAAGATCCCATTGTAAAGCTTCGGCAGATTTACCTACCCCGGCGGTACGGACAATCAGCCCCATACCTTCCGGTAACTGCAGGGAAGAGAGTGCTTCTTTCAGCTCTGTGCGGTCATCCCCTTCGATGCGGCGTGAAATACCGCCTGCCCGAGGGTTGTTTGGCATTAATACCAGATAGCTGCCGGCCAGGCTGATAAACGTGGTCAGTGCTGCACCTTTATTTCCGCGCTCTTCTTTATCTATCTGTACGATAACTTCCTGACCTTCACGTAATACCTCTTTGATATTAGGGCGGCCATGCATGGAATAATTAGCAGGGAAGTATTCGCGGGAGATTTCTTTCAGAGGGAGGAAACCGTGTCTTTCGGCACCGTAATCAACAAAAGCAGCTTCGAGGCTTGGTTCAATACGGGTGATTTTACCTTTATAAATATTTGCTTTTTTCTGTTCATGACCGGGACTTTCAATATCCAAATCATACAGACGCTGTCCATCTACAAGGGCGACGCGCAACTCTTCCTGCTGAGTTGCGTTAATTAACATTCTTTTCATTTATAGGTACTCGTCATTTTTTCATAAGTGACTCAGCTGCGGGCATCATTGCCCTGGACGACGATTAACCGATGGCTCCGTGGCTTATTGCAATCACGTCAGCCTCACGGCTGTCGATCGCTAAAGGAGCGCAAAAAATGTCGGAGGTGAGATTTCAAAACGAAACCGCGACCAGATGAGGAGAAACCCACTATAAAGGCAGTGATATGAACACCCCACTACGTCCAGGCTACAACCCGCAGCCCGCTATGTGCCTGATATAACATTACGTCTTATGCCATTGCTGCGTGTCTGTTTAATCCGGCAAAAATTCTTGTTACACGATCTTGTCCCGGGCGTTCCCGGCAAAGATACCCGAGCATTATTCCATTGCTCGCCTTAATATAGCAAGGTGACTTTCACTGCTACGATCACTTTATTTGTTATTTATTTGATCTTCCGGATGACCACCACCAGAGATTGTTTAAAAAGACTGCGCTTTGCTGGCTTCGCCACCAGTAAGAGGCAGGGGAAATGACAAATAGGTGGCACCGGGTGATAACTCTCTATTACAATCAGCGCCATGAAAAATGAGAATCCCGGCGTACAGTTTGTCGCCATCACGGCGGAAAACGCCGGACAACGTATTGATAACTTTTTGCGCACCTTCCTGAAAGGTGTGCCGAAGAGCATGATTTACCGTATTTTGCGTAAGGGCGAGGTGCGGGTAAATAAGAAACGCATTAAACCCGAATATAAACTGCTGGACGGCGATGAAATCCGTGTCCCGCCGGTGCGTGTTTCTGAACGTGAAGCGGCAGAAGTTTCACCGAAACTGGACAAAGTGGCTGAACTGGAACGGGCGGTTATCTATGAAGATGATGCCATCCTGGTGCTTAACAAGCCTTCCGGTACCGCGGTGCATGGTGGCAGCGGCCTGAGCTTTGGTGTTATTGAGGGGCTGAGAGCATTACGACCTGAAGCCCGCTTTCTCGAACTGGTACACCGTCTGGACAGGGACACTTCGGGAGTCTTGCTGGTTGCCAAAAAGCGGTCTGCTTTGCGCTCACTGCATGAACAGTTACGTGAAAAAGGGATGCAGAAAGACTATCTGGCTCTGGTCCGGGGCCAGTGGCCATCGCACGTTAAATCAGTCAAAGCACCATTACTGAAAAATATTTTACAAAGCGGTGAGCGGGTAGTGCGGGTCAGTGCCGAGGGTAAGCCATCAGAAACCCGCTTCAAAGTTGAAGAACGCTATGCCGTTGCCAGCCTGGTCAAAGCCAGTCCTGTCACGGGCCGCACCCATCAGATACGTGTGCACACCCTGCATGCCGACCATCCGATTGCTTTTGATGACCGTTATGGTGACAGGGCGTTTGATCAGCAACTGACCGGCAGCGGACTGGACCGGTTATTTCTGCATGCTGCGGCGATCACCTTTACCCATCCCGGTACCGGAGAAACGCTGCGTCTGGAGGCACCGATGGATGAGAAACTGCGTCGTTGCCTGACCCGTCTTCGTCAGCAAAAAAGCTGATCCTGGCGGCTGACAGAAACAGCGCCGGGGGGGAGTGCCGCAGTGACTCCCCCCTTTATCCGCGACTGGCCGGTGATTCAGTCGTCGATCAGCGGGTCAGCACCGGCTTCCCGCAGGAAATCACACAGAGCAATTAACGGCAGACCAACCAGTGTATTCGGGTCACGGCCCTGCAATGATTCAAACAGCGTAATGCCCAGCCCCTCAGATTTAAAACTGCCGGCGCAATTGAGAGGCTGCTCTTTTTCCAGGTATGCGTTGATTTCCTGGTCCGATAAGTGACGAAAGCTGACGTCGAACGTTTCGCAGCAGGACCAGAATTTCTGACGGCGGGCACAGTACAGCGCCAGACCGGTATAAAACACCACCCGGTTGCCACTGGCCGCACGTAACTGCTGTCGCGCGCGCGCCATCGTATGAGGCTTACCTGTTAAGCAGTTGTTCAGTACACATACCTGATCCGAACCGATAATTAAGCTGTGCGGGTACTGTCCGGCCAGTGCCAGTGCTTTCTGTTTTGCCAGTCTGACCACCAGTTGCGCCGCGGTTTCGGCGGGCAGGGCCGATTCATCAATTTCCGGGGCAACCGCATCGAAGGGCAGCTTCAGTCTGGCAAGCAGTGACTGGCGAAACGGAGAAGATGATGCAAGCAGTAAATGTTGTTTCATATTTTTTTCATAATCTATAGCGAATTGAACGCAGTCATTTTAAACTATCCTCCGCTACAGATGCGAATATTGGGTGAAAGATGCCGTAATCCGGCCTTTTTCTTTGACTCTCTGAGATTACAAAGTTAATATGCGCGCCCTATGCAAAAGGTAAAATTACCCCTGACACTGGATCTGCTTCGTTCTGCCCAGAAACGCCTTGATTATCATGGTGTGTATACTCCTGAGCTTACAGAACGGATTGCGGCCTCAGTTGTGAGTGTGGACAGTGATGTAGAATGTGAAATGTCGTTTGCAATTGACAGTCAGCGCCTTGCGGTGCTGAAGGGGACGGCCAGTGTTCAGGTCACCCTGCGCTGTCAGCGTTGCAATCAGCCTTTCCCGCATGCTGTACACGTAAGCTATATCTTCAGTCCTGTGCGTAATGACGAGCAGGCGGAGGCGCTACCGGAAGGTTACGAGCCAGTTGAAGTCGATGAGTATGGCGAAGTTGATTTGCTTGCAGTAATTGAGGATGAAATTATCCTCGCGTTACCTGTCGTTCCGGTGCATGATTCTGAACACTGTGAAGTGTCCGACGCGGATATGGTGTTTGGTGAACTGCCTGCAGAGGCCGAGAAACCAAACCCGTTTGCCGTATTAGCCAGTTTAAAGCGTAAGTAATAGGAGTAAGGTCCATGGCCGTACAACAGAATAAACCCACCCGTTCTAAGCGTGGTATGCGCCGTTCTCACGATGCGCTGACCACGACCACCCTGTCAGTAGATAAAGTTTCTGGTGAAACTCATCTGCGTCACCACATGACTGCCGACGGTTACTACCGTGGTCGTAAGGTCATTACTAAGTAATTTCTTGCTGCGACGCAAGGCGTTACTTTGACACGTTTGACCCTGGCAGTTGATGCTATGGGCGGGGATTTCGGTCCCTCCGTGACGGTGCCTGCTGCATTGCAGGCACTGGCCTCACATTCGCAACTTGAACTTCTTTTAGTCGGCTATCCCGACGAAATTCAGCCATTACTAGCCAGAGCGGACTCCTCATTATATAAGCGGGTAACCATTATTCCTGCTGAGTCAGTTATTGCCAGTGATGCAGTGCCTTCCGGGGCGATTCGTCATAGCCAGGGTTCTTCGATGCGGATTGCCCTCGAACTGTTAAAAGAAGGCCGCGCATCGGCCTGTGTGAGCGCCGGTAATACCGGTGTGCTGATGGGGCTGGCGACATTATTGTTACGACCGCTGGACGGTATTAAACGTCCGGCACTGGTTTCAGCGGTACCCCATATTCATCGCGGGCATACTTTGTTACTTGATTTAGGTGCAAATGCCAGCGCTGACACTACAATGTTAGTGCAGTTTGCGTTAATGGGTGCGGTGATGGCGGAAGAAGTGCTGGGAATATCCGCCCCCCGTGTTGCTTTACTCAACATTGGTCAGGAAGCCTGTAAAGGCCCGGAACATGTTCGTGATGCTGCAAAAATATTGCAATCCACTGAACAGATAAATTACACGGGGTTCCTTGAAGGCAGTGACTTACTGACCGGTAAGACAGATGTATTAGTCTGTGATGGCTTCGCAGGAAATGTCTCATTAAAAACCATGGAAGGCGTTATAAACACATTTCTGAACCTGATGACAGGGCCGGAAAAGACAATGAAGCGATCATGGTGGCGTCACCTGGTTGTTCGCAGTATGAAAGGACGTCTGATGAAGCGTTTTGGCGAAATCGACCCCGATCAGTATAACGGTGCATCCCTGCTGGGATTGCCGGGAATTGTCATTAAGAGTCATGGTGCCGCAAGTGAGCGAGCCTTCGCAGTTGCCATCGAACACGCGATTCAGGCGGTAGTCCGTAATATCCCTGAAAAAATTTCGGTTCGGCTTGATACAGTACTAGCCAGGAGTGACATAGCCTAGATGTTTAGCAAAATAATTGGTACCGGCAGCTATCTGCCTGAACAGATCCGCAGTAATGCCGATCTGGAAAAAATGGTAGACACCTCCGACGAGTGGATTGTCACCCGGACAGGCATTCATCAGCGTCGTATTGCGGCAGCGGATGAAACAGTTGCCACCATGGGATTCACTGCGGCGAAAAATGCACTGGAGATGGCAGGTATTGCGGCGACAGACATCGGTCTGATTATTGTCGCAACGACGTCTTCCTCACATGCGTTCCCAAGCTCAGCCTGTATGATCCAGCAACAGCTGGGTATTAAAGACTGTGCTGCATTTGATCTGGCTGCGGCTTGTGCGGGGTTTACCTACGCACTGAGCGTTGCTGATCAATATGTTAAAAGTGGAGCGGTCAGACATGCGCTGGTGATCGGGTCTGATACCCTGTCTCGCACCCTTGATCCGGAAGACCGCGGCACACTGATTTTATTCGGTGACGGCGCGGGGGCAGTGGTTATCGGACAAAGCGAGCAACCGGGGATTATTTCCACCCATCTGCATGCCGACGGAAGTTATGGACAGTTGCTGAGCCTGCCTTACCAGGATCGTGCTCATCAGGAAAGTGCAGCTTATCTCACCATGGCCGGTAACGAAGTTTTTAAAGTGGCAGTGACTGAACTGGCCCATATTGTTGATGAAACGCTGACGGCGAATAATATTGACCGTCAGGAGCTTGACTGGCTGGTGCCACATCAGGCGAATTTACGGATCATCAATGCCACCGCCAGAAAGCTGGGGATGGGTATGGATAAAGTGGTTGTTACGCTGGATCGTCACGGAAATACCTCAGCGGCATCAGTACCGACAGCCCTGGATGAAGCAGTACGTGATGGCCGTATTCAGCCAGGACACTTAGTGCTGCTGGAAGCTTTTGGTGGTGGTTTCACCTGGGGTTCGGCGTTAGTTCGTTTTTGATTGACAGGAACTGGAAATGACACAATTTGCAATTGTATTCCCTGGTCAGGGTTCACAGACCGTTGGCATGCTGGCTGACCTGGCGGAACACTTTCCGTTAGTGCAGGAGACGTTTGCTGAGGCCTCCGCTGCACTGGGTTATGACTTATGGCAATTGGTCCAGCAGGGACCTGCTGAGGAACTGAATAAAACCTGGCAGACACAGCCGGCATTGCTGGCCGCGTCAGTGGCTATTTATCGTGTCTGGATACAGCAGGGCGGTAAAACACCTGAACTGCTGGCAGGACACAGCCTGGGTGAGTATTCCGCACTGGTCTGTGCCGGCGTGCTGGATTTTGCTGACGCCGTACGTCTGGTCGAATTACGCGGTAAACTGATGCAGGAAGCCGTTCCTGAGGGAACCGGCGCCATGCAGGCGATCATTGGCCTGGATGATGATGCTATCCGTAAAGTCTGTGAAGAAAGTGCTCAGGGCCAGGTTGTTTCTCCGGTAAACTTTAATTCACCCGGCCAGGTAGTTATTGCCGGTAATAAAGAAGCGGTTGAACGTGCCGGTGTTGCCTGTAAAGCTGCCGGTGCAAAACGTGCACTGCCCCTGCCGGTCAGCGTACCGTCACACTGTGCTCTAATGAAGCCGGCCGCCGATAAACTGGCAGTTGCGCTGGAAGAACTGACATTTAATACCCCGCAACTGCCGGTAGTTAATAATGTCGATGTACAATGTGAACAACAACCAGCGGCTATCCGTGATGCGCTGGTTCGTCAGCTTTACAGCCCGGTCCGCTGGACCGAGAGCGTGCAATTTATTGCTTCCCGTGGCGTCAGCCAGTTGGTGGAAGCGGGGCCTGGTAAAGTACTGACCGGGCTGACTAAGCGCATTGCCGACTCATTGACTGCGGTAGCAGTGAATGATGCAGCGTCGTTAAATGCGGCCCTGACACAAGAATAAGAGGATAATCATGGACTTCAATGGTAAAATTGCGCTGGTCACCGGTGCGAGCCGTGGAATTGGTAAAGCAATCGCTGAGAAACTGGCTGCCCATGGTGCAACAGTTATCGGTACCGCCACCAGTGATAAAGGTGCTGCTGATATCAGTGCTTATCTCGGAACCCACGGTAAGGGTATGGCCCTGAACGTGACTGATGTCGATTCTGTCGAGTCAGTATTAAAAAACATCCGTGCAGAATTTGGCGAAATTGATATTTTGGTGAATAATGCCGGGGTTACCCGTGATAATCTGTTAATGCGTATGAAAGATGACGAATGGCAGGATATCATGGAGACTAATCTGACCTCTGTGTTCAGACTGTCTAAAGCCGTATTGCGTGCTATGATGAAAAAACGCAGCGGAAGGATCATTACCATTGGTTCAGTTGTTGGAACAATGGGTAATGCGGGCCAGGCAAACTACGCGGCAGCAAAAGCGGGTTTGATTGGTTTTAGCAAATCACTGGCGCGCGAAGTTGCGTCACGTGGTATTACGGTAAACGTTGTGGCTCCGGGCTTTATTGAGACGGACATGACGCGAGCACTAAATGAAGAGCAGCGTGCCGGTATATTAGCAGAAGTTCCTGCGGGCCGTCTGGGTGGCCCCGGGGATATTGCTAATGCGGTTGCATTTTTGTCCTCTGATGAGGCGGGTTACATCACTGGTGAAACCCTCCATGTCAATGGCGGAATGTACATGGTCTGATAACTGCGAAATTTATTTGCTTTTTTTGTGCAATAAAATGCAAAATATAGCAAATCGTGGTTAGACCAGACTGGTTTTAGTTGCATCTTTTTCAACATTTTATACACTACGAAAACCGTCGCGAAAGCGAGTTTTGATAGGAAATTAAATAGTATGAGCGATATCGAACAACGCGTTAAGAAAATCATTGCTGAGCAGCTGGGTGTTAAAGAAGATGAAGTGATCAACTCTGCTTCTTTCGTAGAAGACCTGGGTGCCGATTCTCTTGACACCGTTGAGCTGGTGATGGCTCTGGAAGAAGAGTTTGATACTGAGATTCCAGACGAAGAAGCTGAAAAAATCACTACCGTTCAGGCAGCGATCGACTACATCAATAGCCACCAGGGCTAATGAATATTATCAGGCGGTCATTCGACCGCCTGAGTTTTATGTCCGCCCCACTTAGTGTTGTTTTTATCCCCCTCCCTGGAGGAGTAACGTGTCTAAGCGTCGTGTAGTTGTGACTGGTCTTGGCATGCTGTCTCCTGTCGGCAATACCGTAGAGTCTACCTGGAGTGCTCTCCTTGCCGGTCAGAGCGGCATCAGCATGATTGACCACTTTGATGCCAGTGCCTATGCAACACAGTTTGCCGGTCTGGTCAAAGATTTTAATTGTGACGATATCATCTCGCGTAAAGAACAACGCAAAATGGATATCTTCATTCAGTATGGAATAGCGGCGGGCGCTCAGGCGATGCAGGACTCAGGTCTGGTTGTCACTGAAGAAAATGCCCCGCGTATCGGCGCAGCTATCGGTTCCGGTATTGGCGGTCTGGGCTTAATTGAAGACAACTATGCTTCGTTAGCCAAAGGCGGTCCGCGTAAAATTAGTCCTTTTTTCGTCCCGTCGACCATTGTAAATATGGTGGCCGGACATCTGACCATTATGTATGGCCTGAAAGGTCCGAGTATCAGTATTGCCACTGCCTGTACTTCAGGGGTGCACAATATTGGTCATGCGGCCCGAATGATTGCCTATGATGATGCAGATGTCATGCTGGCGGGCGGCGCAGAAAAAGCCAGTACCCCGCTGGGTGTCGGTGGCTTTGGTGCTGCCAGGGCGCTTTCGACCCGTAACGATGACCCGCAGGGTGCAAGCCGCCCGTGGGATAAAGGTCGTGACGGTTTTGTACTGGGTGATGGCGCCGGGATCGTGGTGCTTGAAGAGTACGAACATGCGAAAAAGCGTGGCGCAAAAATCTATGCTGAATTAGTTGGTTTTGGTATGAGCAGCGATGCCTACCACATGACTTCACCACCGGAAAACGGTGCCGGGGCTGCTCAGGCAATGGTTAATGCCTTGCGTGATGCCGGACTGGCAGCAGAGCAGATTAGTTATATCAATGCACACGGTACTTCTACCCCGGCAGGTGATAAAGCTGAAGCTCAGGCTGTGAAGTCAGTGTTTGGTTCCGTGGCTGACAATGTGATGGTAAGTTCCACTAAGTCGATGACTGGTCACCTGTTGGGTGCCGCCGGGGCTGTGGAATCAATTTTCTCGGTCCTTGCTTTGCGGGATCAGGCAATACCACCGACCATCAATCTGGATAATCCGGATGAAGGCTGCGATCTGGACTTCGTGCCTCATACTGCCCGCCAGGTGAAGGGAATGGAATACGTATTATGTAATTCATTCGGTTTCGGTGGCACCAACGGCTCGGTGATTTTCCGTAAAATCTGATCCGTCGGTTATTCAGTCAGGCCCGCTAAGCGGGCCTTTTTTTGGTTCATCGCGTTTTACCGGGGAACGCTGCTTTTATCTTCAGGAAGAAGTAGTCATTATCCCGGTATCCA
>NZ_JAERJP010000019.1 GCF_018257575.1 Tatumella sp. JGM91
GCTGCCACGGTCATATTGTAAGGCGGTAACAGTTTTGCCAGTGTTGCAGCCTTACGCTCCGGTGAAATACGTTTCATCTGTCACTCCATGCCCTCAGATTGATTTTTCAGAGGGGGTGACAACTATGCTGACACTGAGGGCTTCGCAGAAGGGTAAACTACTTCTACGTTTGTCCTGCGCCAGACAGCGTCCTTTCGACGGATACAAAAAAGCCCCGGACCGAAGTCTAGGGCTTTTTCTTACGTTCAGGAGCCGCGGCTCTTTTACGTATCCTTTCATGTCCCTTTACCGTCTGGTCGGTGTCCGGGTACAGTGGCTAGATGCTTGATTTCTCTCGCGTTGTCCGGTCACTGTCCAATCATGATTGGTGGAGCTGGCGGGAGTTGAACCCGCGTCCGAAATTACTACACCGTCGGCACTACATGCTTAGTCCAGTCTTTACATTCGCCTGCCAGCTGCGGATGGACACGCTACTGACAAACTAGCCTGATTAAGTTTAATGCTTCAACCCCAGGCAGGGTATCCACACGATCTCTTTTGGGTTTGACCTCTCTTGATCCCCGTCCTAAGAGCGGAGGCTAGGGAGAGAGGGCTCTCAGCAGGTTATTAAGCTGCTAAAGCGTAGTTTTCGTCGTTTGCGACTATTTTTTTGCGGCTTTTTACGAGGCCAACCGCCCCTCGGCATGCTCCTAGGGCTTCGCAAATCCCGTCGAATCCAGAATCAGCCCCAAGTACTGTCGGTTACTATATCAGGAAAAGCATAAGCTACACCAGTAGTTTAGCGATTTCCTTTTTTCATAATACGTGCTTTGTCTATTTTCCACTCACGTTCTCTGATGTCATCACGCTTGTCATGTTCTTTCTTACCTTTAGCAACACCAATTTTCAGTTTGCACCAGGCATTTTTCCAGTACAGGGAAAGAGCAACAATAGTGTAACCTTCGCGGTTTACACGACCGAAAATGGAATCCAGTTCGCGTTGCTTTAGCAGCAGCTTACGGTTACGGGTAGGATCACAGACCACATGGGTGGATGCACCGAGTAATGGCTGGAAGGTGGCACCAAACAGAAAGGCTTCACCGTCACGCAGCAAAATATAGCTTTCACTGATGTTGGCTTTGCCTGCACGCAGTGATTTGACTTCCCATCCTTGTAATGAGAGTCCGGCCTCGAATTCCTCTTCGATAAAGTATTCGTGGCGGGCACGTTTGTTCAGGGCAATGGTTGCAGAACCGGGTTTGTGAGCTTTTTTCTTAGTCATAATATCGCTTATTTTACACCACTTATGCGCAGAAACCATCCCCCGTGACGGGGGTAATAAGAAGCACATTCTAGCACGCCGGTAGCATGAAGACATTTTTGTTTAACTTCTGAAACTGGTATGATCGGTATGTTTTTTACTAAGCAGGAAGTGTTATGGCTCAGATTAGTCGTTCAGCGCTGGTTCCGTACAGCGCTGAAAAGATGTACCGGCTTGTTAATGATGTTGATGCGTATCCGCAGTTTTTGCCGGGTTGCACTGGTAGCCGGATCCTCGACAGCTCAGCAGATCAAATGACTGCTTCGGTGGATGTTTCTAAAGCCGGGATCAGTAAAACATTTACCACCCGCAACACACTGACCGATAATCAGCGTATTCATATGCAGCTGGTCGATGGCCCGTTTCGTAAACTGACCGGTGGCTGGTTGTTTGTGCCCCTGGGTGATGATGCCTGTAAAGTTGAGTTAAGCCTCGACTTTGAATTTACCAATATGCTGGTAGAAATGGCGTTTGGCCGGGTGTTTAAAGAGCTGGCAAACAGTATGGTGCAGGCCTTTAGTTTGCGGGCGAAAGAGGTATACCGTGGCTGATATTCAGGTTGAAGTCGTTTATGCGTTACCGGAAAAACAGTATCTGCGTACCGTTACTGTGCCAGAGGGCAGTACGGTAGAGCAGGCGATAGAAACTTCCGGACTGGCCACATTACGTAAAGACATTAATCTGGCAGAAAATAAAGTCGGTATCTTTAGTCGCACGGTAAAATTACAGGACGTTGTATCGCCCGGAGATCGGGTTGAAATTTACCGTCCGCTACTGGCCGATCCTAAAGAGCTGCGCCGCCAGCGGGCTGAACGCTCAGCCAATGCAAATAAGAAATAATATCGGCGGGTTACTATGCTGTTCAGGGACAAAAAAGCGCAGTCGGTACTGCGCTTTTTTTATTAATCCGAAAGGGTTTCGGATTAATTTTTTGTCAGTGCCGGTTTGTTGACGATATTCGTCAGTGTCCCGTTACTGTCAAACGTCAGGGTCAGGGTTTGCTGGGTGACTGGCTCATGGCCTGGCTCGCGACGGAACACATAGAACCAGACGTTGCTGCCAAAAGGATCACGCATCATCGGAGTACCGAGAGTATAGGCAACCTGTTGCTGTGTCATGCCCGTATGAAGCTTACTGACATCACTCGCAACCAGGTAGTTACCCTGGTTAATATCCGGACGATAAACAACCCGTTCAAGAGTTGAGCAACCTGCAGTTGTTATCAACATTACTACTGCAGCAGCAGCCAGTATTTTACTGCGCATGTATACATTCCTTTTTCGGACACTTGTGCCTGTGCAAGGCGGTTTTTGCCATCAACGATGAATTCTGCCTGTAACAGGTTTCGTCCGGCGAGATAAGATATCGATAATAATAGACCTTTCGCCAGATGGAAACCTTTGCAGAGTATGCATATGACTTCCGATAAAGAAAAAAGTGCCAAATCAGGCGGCTAAAAGTTCTTTAGCATTCGCTAAGGTATTACGTGTGACTTCACTTCCCCCCAGCAAACGGGCTAATTCATGCAGCCTTGCGGGTTTATCCAGTAACCGCATCTGGGTTTCGGTCATTGTTCCGTCGGTTATTTTACTGATAAAGAAATGAGAATGACCACAACCTGCGACCTGCGGCAGGTGTGTTACACACATCACCTGGGTTGATTCCCCTAACTGACGTAACATTTTTCCGACAATGGCGGCTGTCGGGCCGCTGATCCCTACATCAACTTCATCGAATATCATGGCCGGAGTTTCCATTTTTTTCGCGGTAATTACCTGAATAGCCAGGGAAATACGAGACATTTCTCCGCCGGAAGCGACCTTTGCTAAGGGCTGTAATGGCTGACCGGGGTTGGTACTGACACGGAACTCAACATAATCGGCCCCTTCGGGGGTCAGGCGGTCTTCACGGAAGCTGACATCAATAACAAATTTACCGTGCTGCATCGATAACTGGTGAACAGACTCGGTTATTTTTGCCGACAGTTCCGCTGCAAAGTGGCACCGTTGCTGATGCATTTGTCGTGCAGTGTCCAGAGCTGCCTGATGATACTGGCTGACTTGCTGGCTGAGCAGTTCCAGGTCTTCATCATGAGATTCCAGCTGCTGATATTCTGTCAGTAACTGTTGATGTAAATCCGGCAGGTTTTCCGGAGACACATGGTGCTTCCGTGCCAGCGAAATCTGCCGCGATATACGTTGCTCCAGCTCCTGAAGCCGGTTAGGGTCAAGGTCGATCCGCTCGCAATAATGACGTAATTCATCACCGGCCTCACTGATCAGAATGGCGGCGTCTTCCAACATATTCAATACCGGAAGCAGACTGTCATCCATCGAAATTAGCTCGCTTACCATCTGACGGGAACTGTGCATCAGCGATTGCAGGGTAACATCATCGCTGTCTGATACTATCTGCGAAGCCTGCTGGCTGACGGTCAGACGCTGACCACTGTTTGCCAGACGCTTGTATTCATTGTCTGCGCCTTCATATTCTCCGGCGGCCGGCGCAAAGCTGTTCAGTTCTTTTAGCTGGTACTGTAACAGTTCACGGCGTGATTCACGCTCCTGGGTTTGCTGCTGAAGTGCAGCAAGTGCACGGCAGGCCGAGTGCCATTGCTGATAATTGTGGCGCATTTGCACGGCTAACGGTGTCGGATCAGTATAAGCATCCAGTAAATGGCGCTGGTGTTCCGGCTTAAGTAACAGCTGATGGGCGTGCTGCCCGTGGATCTGAATCAGTCGCTGTCCGAGCTCTCTCAGCTGTGAAAGTGGCACCGCAGTGCCGTTAATAAACCCCCGAGACCGGCCATCGGCGTTGATGACCCGGCGCAACAGACATTCGTCATTGTCGTCGAGATGATTCTCCGTCAGCCACTGGCGTGCTGAGGATGATGACTGCAGGCGAAAACGGGCGCAGATATCGGCCCGCGCAGCACCCGGACGGACCATGTCGGCTTCTGCTCTGGTGCCCAGACACAGGCTGAGCGCATCAATCGCAATTGATTTACCGGCACCGGTTTCGCCGGTGATGGCGGTCATTCCCTGTTGGAAGTCGATATCCAGTTCACGAACAATTGCAAAATTACTGATGGTCAGTTGTGCCAGCATAGTATTCACCTGTATGTAAAAACATGACTGTTTTTTTGTACAGTATAATCAGCTTTTTTATACAGTAAAGAGACGCTGCGCAATTTTTAAAATAATTTTTTTGACCACCCGAGTTTTGTGCTCAGTGTATTGAAATAGTTATAGTTTTTTGGGTGGATTAAATCAAGGTGTTGCGGACTGCGCTTGATCAGTACTTCTTCCCCCTCCTGGATGGGCAGGGCTATCTGGCTGTCACAACTGATTTCCAGGTCACTGCGCATGGCTGAAAACCGCAGATGAATAATGCTGCTGCTGTTAATTACCAGTGGCCGGGCCGACAGGGTATGAGGGAACATTGGTACCACGCTGATGGCCTCCAGTCCCGGTGTAAGGATGGGACCACCGGCCGACAGAGAGTAAGCCGTTGAGCCGGTGGGGGTGGCGATAATCAGTCCGTCCGAACGCTGTGAGAAGGCAAAGTTATTATCGATATAAACTTCGAATTCAATCATATGGGCGACTTTACCCGGGTGAAGCACAATCTCATTAATGGCAGTTGCTATGCGCGGATCTCCTCCGGGGGCGGAGACTCTGGCTTCCAGCAGAAAACGCTGTTCGGTAAAGAAATTCCCCTGCAGTACGTCGGCTAATTGCTGGCGAGCGTTTTCCGGGTCAAGATCAGTAAGAAACCCAAGGTTACCGCGGTTGACGCCGATAACTTTAATGTCATAACGGGACAGCACCCGTGCAGCTCCCAGCATATTGCCATCCCCGCCAATAACCACTGCCAGGTCGGCCAGCTGGCCAATCTCTGCCAGGGTTCCGGTGTTGACCTGCTGCAGTTTCAGTTCTGCCGCAATTTGTTGTTCCACGATAACCCGGTAGCCTTCTCCGGTCAGCCAGTGGCACAGCATTTCATGGGTGGCGAGAGCATTCGGATGTCGCGGATGGCCGACAATTCCAATGCATTTAAAAAAAGTGTTCATTTGCGGTAATTCCTCTAACCAAAACATCAGTCAATATGACAGAGTCCCTTGAATCCGTAATTTTGATCCCCATAATAAGCTCACCGGCGATACGAATATTGAAAACGCGGAGATTTTCATGAGCAGCAAAGAACAGAATACCCCTAACGAGCACTTTTCAGAAGAGCAGTCGGCAGAACAACAGGCCACCGCAGAGAATGCAGGCACAGCCGATCCCCGTGATGAGCGTATTGCTCAGCTGGAAGCGGAGCTGGCAACGTTAAGTACCGGAGTACGCGATGCCCAGTTACGTGCGCAGGCTGAAGTGGAAAATATTCGCCGTCGTACCGAACTGGATGTCGAAAAAGCCCATAAATTTGCGCTGGAAAAATTTTCTAACGAACTGTTGCCAGTGATCGACAGCCTGGAGCGCGCATTACAGGTCGCTGATAAAAGTAACCCTGAATTAGCGTCAATGATTGAAGGTATCGAGCTGACCCTGAAATCGTTGTTAGATGCGGTTCGTAAATTCGGTGTGGAAGTGGTGGGGGAAACTCACGTACCTTTCAACCCGGATGTACATCAGGCTATGTCGATGGTCGAGTCTGAAGATGTGGCCCCGAATCATGTACTGATGGTGATGCAAAACGGTTATACCCTGAATGGCCGCCTGTTGCGTCCTGCGATGGTGGCTGTGTCTAAAGCGAAAGCATAATCATCCTCTGTTACCGATGAATATACTTTTGCTGGCAGGTTATCGGGGCCGGAAAATGGCCCGCTAAGCTGGCGTTGTCCTGCCCGGGGTCAGGGGCAGGACATTTATTCAGGGTAACTCCGGCATCCAGTTAATGCCTGTACGTCCTGACTGTTCCAGTAAGCTATTCGCCTGAGAAAACGGTTTACTGCCAAAAAAACCGCGGTGGGCTGATAACGGTGACGGGTGTGGTGCCTGCAATACATGGTGGCGCTGGCGATCAATAATACGGCCTTTTTTCTGCGCATGGGCGCCCCACAGTAAAAATATAACCCCCTCACGATGCTGATTTATCAGTGAAATAACCTGATCTGTAAACTGTTCCCAGCCTAGTCGGGCATGAGAATGGGCTTTTCCTGCTTCGACAGTTAAAACCGTGTTCAGCAGCAGTACCCCCTGAGTTGCCCAGCTTGCCAGGTAACCATGGTTTGGCCGCGTAAAGCCTTCAATATCCTGTTCCAGTTCTTTGTACATATTCAGTAATGAAGGTGGTGTTGCTACCCCCGGCAGTACAGAAAATGCGAGGCCATGTGCCTGACCCGCACCGTGATAAGGATCCTGACCGAGAATAACCACTTTCACCTGATGCAGTTCGGTTAACCGGAAGGCATTAAATACATCCTTTTGCGGCGGATAGACGGTGACACCCTGGCGGCGTCTTTCTTCCACGCTATTCAGAGTCTGAATAAAGTAATCCTGTTGCTTTTCGGCTGCCAGTACATCATGCCACGTCAGTGTCGTTGTCATTTTTTTACTCCTGAGTATTCCCGGCCAGCTTAACCATTTTCTCTTTCAGGTAAAGCCTTAAAATTAATTTGAAAAATTGCGAGTATAATTTACATAAGAAACCTTTTTATATCATAAGGTTATATTTGATCTCTGGTTTTTTTTGACTGAGGTCAAGGAAGCAGGTCTGGTTATTTGTTATACAGTGAGCATGTTGTTGATCCAGACGGATTCTTTTAAATGACCGTTTCTTTCCCGGGAGGAAAAATATGATTAACGGAATTCAAATCACGAAAACCAGTAATAAAGCGCTGCTTAACTCTTTCTGGTTACTTGATGAAGAAAACGCCGAAGCACGTTGTTTGTGTGCGAAAGGTGATTATCAGGCTGATCAGCTGGTCTCTTTACAGGAGCTGGGTGATATTGAGTATCGTGAAATTCCTTTAGAAGTAAAACCGCAGGTACGTGTTGAAGGTGGCCAGCATTTGAATGTAAATGTTTTACGCCGCGAAACTCTTGAAGATGCTGTTAAGCATCCGGAAAAATATCCGCAGCTGACTATCCGTGTATCAGGCTATGCCGTACGTTTTAATGCTCTGACACCGGAACAACAGCGTGATGTTATTACCCGTACTTTTACCGAAAGCCTGTAATTTTATCATCCGGTATTAGCGGGGCACTTTGTGCCCCGTTTTTATTTATAACGTATTGATATTTTTTATAAATAAAAATATTTATCTGATTTTTGATTGTCAGAATTTTTTCTTCGGGTAACAGGGTAAAAAACGACTGTTTACAGTGATAAAAATCGCCCCGCAGGGGCGACTTTTATACGGTGGTGATGGATTTTTAATCCGGAGACTGTTCCGGCGTCTGAGGGGCTGCGGTGACTGATGATTTGCGGCGCTTACCGATATTTTTAGTATCGCGGTGACGCTGTTTTACCCGCGGTTTATCCGCCTCAGCTCTCTTTTTCTCTTTACGTTTTTCCAGCTGTCTTTTTGACGGTTTTTTCGGACCAGTGGCTGAAGGTGCACGGGTTTTTGGCCGCAGTTCATCAATGGTTCTGATTTTTAACGGCTCATTCAGATAACGACCAATTTTAATCAGCAGTTCGTTATCATGAGCTTCAACCAGTGACAAAGCGGTACCTTTCTTTCCGGCCCGGCCGGTGCGGCCAATCCGGTGCAGATAGATATCAGCAGTGCGCGGCAGATCGAAGTTAATCACCAAAGTGACATCATCAATATCAATACCACGTGCAGCAACATCGGTGGCGACCAGCACGTTCACCCGGCCTTCGGTCAGTCGTTTGATGGCTTCATTACGCTTAGCCTGTACCATCTCACCTTCAAGATAGCTGCAACGGATATCAGCCTGACGCAACCACTCAGCCACTTCGTGCAGGCGCTCGCGCTTACGCACAAACACAATCGCCCGGCTGGCTTCTGGTTTTTTCAGCAGGTGGATCAGTAGTCTGGTTTTATGTTCCAGGTCATCAGCACGGTAATACCATTGCTGAATTTTTTTACGTTCACGGCGGCTGGGATCGGATTCAACGGTAACCGGTTCATTCAGTATCCGCTCAGCAAAATCTTCGATATGCTCCCCTTCCAGGGTAGCCGAGAACAATAATGTCTGCTTACGCCAGCGCGTTTCCCCGGCGATGGTTTCAATGTCCTGGGCGAAGCCCATATCCAGCATGCGATCGGCTTCATCCAGGATCAGTGTTTCTACTGCGCGGCAATCGAAGTTCTCTTCTTTAATATATTGCAGCAGCCTGCCGGTGGTCGCGACAACAATGTCCTGATTAGTACTGAATACTTCAGCATGGTTCATATACGCCACACCGCCGGTAATGGTGGAAATATCCAGGTGGGTATATTTCGCCAGTTCACGGGCCTGTTCAGCAACCTGCATTGCCAGTTCACGTGTCGGTGTCAGGATCAGGATACGCGGAGGACCTGACTTTTTACGGGGAAAGTCGAGCAGATGTTGTAATGCGGGCAGTAAATAGGCCGCTGTTTTTCCGGTACCTGTCGGTGCTGAACCCAGGACATCACGTCCATCCAGTGCGGGTGGAATTGCCTCTGCCTGTATAGCAGTGGGACGTGTGTAATTTTTATCCTGCAGTGCATTAAGCAGGCTTTCATCAAGTTCAAGTTCGGAAAATGTGGTTACAGTCATGGTCTACCTCTGTTTGGGGCGCTGATTATAGACACTTCGGGCGCATTCTTCATCTGTTGTCTGCTTTCTGATGACCGCTAAATGATGTTTATCCCCTTCAGGCCGGCCACAGACCATGATTTTCACGGCAATATTTATGGCAGGGAGGTACACTTAGCGGTCTTATTCAGTGTCACAACATAATGCAGGACAGGATAAATGCCGGTTGCGCCCAGTTTCAGAAAAAATGGTTTTACCTTCCGACAATTTTTCGTCGCCCATGATCAGTGTGGCATGAAAGTCAGCACCGACGGTATTATTTTAGGTGCCAGTACACCGCTGCCTGATGATGGCCGGGTTCTGGATATTGGCAGTGGCAGTGGCCTGATCTCCCTGATGCTGGCGCAACGTATTGCTGCGCAAGGTATCAGGCCACAAATCGATGCGGTTGAGATTGAGCCATCGGCGGTGACTCAGTCCAGACAGAATATTGCCGAATCACCGTGGCCGGAAGCAATTTGCGTGCATCATGCGGATATCCTGACGTGGGAACCACAGATAACGCAACCTTACGCAGTGATTGTCAGTAACCCGCCATTTTTTAGTCCCGGTGTCAGTTGCCGTTCTTCAACACGACAGACCGCCCGCTACACTACCACCCTGACTCACCTGGCGCTGCTGCAAAGTGCACAGCAGCATATTACGCCACAGGGCATATTTTGTGTCATTTTGCCGGCCAGTGAAGGGCAGGCATTTATTAAACTGGCGCAACATGAAGGCTGGCGATTACGTACCCGGGTACATATTTGTGAATACGCCGACCGACAACCGCACCGGATTCTGGCTTTTTTGTCCTTACAAAACGGCGGCTGTACGGAGCAGCAATTGATTATCCGTGATCCTTCAGCGGAGTATTCTGCCGGTTACCGGCAACTGACAGGGGATTTTTATTTATCGGCCCGCAGTCAGCCATCATCAGCATAGCGGGTCAGCGCTTATGGTTAATACCGCCATCACCGGGAATGGTGTAATGAGCCTTTCCGGCGGCGGGGCCGGTCATTTTCTGCCGTGTTTCGGACAATGAACGTCAGGTAAAATAAGTGCTGCCGGACCAACGGTTCGCAGTGTGGTTTGTTTTACCGGGCCGGGCTCTGAATTAGAGATGAAAAGCTGAGTGTGATCAGGTAACCTGCCAGTAATATTACCTTTGCTCACTTATAATGGGCTGTGAAGGACTTAGTTTATCAGTAACACAAGGCCCGGATGACAGATGATAATGCAGCTTGCTGGCTCTGTTATCCGGAAAACCCAGGGAATGATGAACTTTCTTTAAAGTATCTGCTCTAAGTCACCGCTTGCTCCGATTTTGTGAGATGTTGCTGGTGGTTTATTGGATGTAGAACATATTTTGTGGGGATATTACCTCGGATGAGCGAGCAGTTAACAGATCAGGTTCTTGTTGAGCGCGTCCAGAAAGGAGATCAAAAGTCATTTAACTTACTGGTGATCCGATACCAGCATAAAGTGGCGAGCCTTGTGTCGCGTTATGTACCGTCAGGGGATGTTCCGGACGTTGTGCAGGAGTCATTTATCAAAGCCTATCGTGCCCTTGAGTCATTCCGTGGCGATAGTGCTTTCTATACCTGGTTATACCGTATTGCTGTCAACACAGCGAAAAACTACCTGGTAGCTCAGGGACGCCGGCCACCATCCAGTGATGTGGATGCGGCAGATGCAGAAAATTTCGAAAGTGCAGGGGCATTAAAAGAAATTTCGAACCCTGAGAATTTAATGTTGTCAGACGAATTGAAACAAATTGTCTTTAGAACGATAGAAACATTACCTGAGGACTTGCGGATGGCAATTACTCTCCGGGAGCTTGATGGCCTGAGCTACGAAGAGATTGCTGAGATTATGGACTGTCCGGTAGGAACTGTACGTTCACGGATTTTCCGGGCCCGCGAGGCTATTGATAACAAAGTTCAACCGCTGATCCAGCGCTAGTGACAGCGGCTACTTGAAAGGTAAAAGGCATGCAGAAAGAACAACTTTCCGCTTTAATGGATGGTGAAATATTAGATCAGTCATTGATTGCTTCGCTGGCTAAAGATGCAGAGTTGCAGCAGCACTGGGCTGATTATCATCTTATCCGTGATACGATGCGTGGCGATGTCGGAACAGTGGTTCATTTTGATATCTCGGCGCGTGTTGCAGAAGCTATTGCGCAGGAACCGGCCCGTAATGTGACCTCGCTGATTCCGGAAGCCCAGCCGGTTCCTTCACGCTGGCGTAAAATGCCGTTTTTCGGCAAAAATCACCCGTGGATGGCACAACTGGCTCAGGTGGGTGTGGCAGCCTGTGTTTCTCTGGCGGTTATTGTCGGGGTGCAGCACTATGGTAATTCGCCGACAGGCACCAGCAATGCGGCTGACACTTCAGATACCCCGGCATTTAATACCCTGCCGATGATGGGTAAAGCGTCTCCGGTAAGTCTGGGTGTCCCTTCAGATATCTTTGATGCGGGCAATGCTTCGCAGCAGGTTCAGGACCAGCGCCGCAGAGTTAATGCGATGCTGCAGGACTATGAACTGCAACGCCGTCTGAATAATGACCAGTTCGAGTCGGGTGCTCCTGAACAGGCACAGATCAATGTGCCGGGTAATCAGTCTCTGGGTATTCAGTAGCAGTAATGAAAAAAACGTTTCGTCTGATAGCTACTCTGGCTGGTAGCTTACTTTTTTCATTTGCCACCTCAGCGCAGGAGTCTGCGTCTGAGGCATTGCTGGAAAAGATGGAACAAGCCAGCGCCAGTCTTAATTACGAACTCGCCTATATCAATGTTTCCCGGCAGGGGATTGAATCACTGCGTTATCGTCATGCGCTGGTTTCCGGACAGACTTATGCCCAGATGCTGCAAATGGATGGCCCGCGGCGTGAAATTATCCAGCGCGGTAACAATATCAGCTATTTTGAATCTGGTTTAGAGCCCTTTACCTTACCCGGAGAGCACATCATTGATGGTCTGCCTTCGGTACTGTATGCCGATTTTAGCCGGTTACACGATTTCTATGATTTTATTCCGGTTGGCCGTTCGCGGGTGGCCGATCAGATGTGTGATGTAGTGCGGGTTGTCTCTCATGATGGTTCCCGCTACAGCTATGTCATCTGGCTGGATGTTGATACCTCCCTGCCATTACGCGTTGACCTGCTGGACCAGGACGGTGAGACTATCGAGCAGTTCCAGGTGATCAGTTTTGCGGTGGATAACGGTATCAGCCGCATGATGCAGGCGCTGAAAGACACCAGTCTGCCGCCGGTTATCTCTTTGCCGGCAGGGGAGAAGGTTAATTTTTCCTGGAAGCCCGCATGGCTGCCCGCCGGTATGCAAATGATTTCTCAGACCCGCCGTCAAATCCCGAATATCGGGAAAGCTTTCGAAACCCGGCTTTACTCTGATGGTTTATTTACCTTTACCATTAATGTGACTGATGCAGATAAATACAGCCTGAATCAGACATTGCGCACTGGACGACGTACCATTCAGGTGGAAATACGTAATAATAAAGAAATAAGTGTTGTTGGCGAACTTCCTCCGGCAACCGCGAAACGTATTGCGGATAGTGTTGATACAGGTAACTGACTATGATGAGAGAATGGGCAACGGTTGCTAGCTGGGAAAACGGGATAGCGACACTGCATACTGAGGCTAAAACCTCCTGTAATAGCTGTACGGCCCGCAAAGGCTGTGGCAGCCATTTACTGAATAAACTTGGGCCTGCAGATGCCGAAGTTATGCAGATTGCCAGTAAACAGCCACTACAGCCGGGCCAGCGTATTGAGTTAGGCATCCGCGAAAGCAGTCTGCTGGGCTCTGCGCTGTTAGTCTATATGACTCCGCTACTGGGGCTGTTTATGCTTGCCGGATTGTTTCAGATGCTCTTTCATTCGGATCTCGCCTCGGCCAGTGGCGCATTGCTTGGCGGCGTGGGTGGTTTTATTTTGTCTAAAGGCATCTCGGCGCTGATCGGTGATAAAGAAGCTTTTCAGCCAGTGATCCTCAGTATTGCTTTGCCACCTGATACATTACGTTTTGAAAACGTAAAGAGTGAGTAACCCTGGCCGGACAATGTCCGGCCTTTTTCACACCTGAATTTACCTTTCTCTGTAGCAATTACACCGAGTTACCGGCTTTCGTAGCGGCCCTTAACAGTGTAATATGCCTCCTCATTAATGAGGCTGACTCAATACGAGTAACGAGTGATGTTACTTATCATCTCTGTGCCCGGGTATTCAACAGACGTTTTTACGCGAAGATATTCATATAAATGAAGCATATAAGAAACTTTTCCATTATAGCGCACATCGATCACGGCAAATCTACGCTTTCCGATCGCCTGATTCAGACCTGCGGCGGGCTGACCGATCGTGAAATGGCTGCTCAGGTTCTGGATTCAATGGAACTGGAACGTGAACGCGGTATTACCATTAAAGCACAGAGTGTGACGCTGGATTATAAAGCGACGGATGGTCAGACCTATCAGCTGAATTTCATCGATACTCCGGGACACGTCGACTTTTCTTATGAAGTTTCCCGGTCACTGGCGGCCTGTGAAGGGGCATTGCTGGTGGTGGATGCAGGGCAGGGGGTTGAAGCCCAGACCCTGGCCAACTGCTATACGGCCATGGAAATGGACCTCGAAGTCGTTCCGGTACTGAATAAAATTGACCTGCCGGCAGCCGATCCTGACCGTGTGGCTCAGGAAATTGAAGATATTGTTGGGATTGATGCAACAGATGCAGTGCGCTGCTCGGCAAAAACCGGTATCGGTGTGCCAGATGTGCTGGAACGTCTGGTCCGTGATATCCCGGCCCCGGAAGGTGATCCTGAAGGCCCGTTGCAGGCACTGATTATCGACTCATGGTTTGATAACTACCTGGGCGTAGTGTCACTGGTGCGGATTAAAAACGGCACCCTGCGCAAAGGTGAGAAAATTAAGGTAATGAGTACCGGACAGGTCTATAACGCTGATCGGTTAGGTATCTTTACACCGAAGCGGGTTGACCGCGACTCCCTGGGGTGTGGCGAAGTTGGCTGGCTGGTGTGTGCGATTAAAGACATTTTAGGTGCACCGGTAGGTGATACCCTGACCAGCGCCCGCAATCCGGCGGATAAAGCGTTACCGGGCTTTAAAAAAGTGAAGCCACAGGTATATGCGGGTCTGTTCCCTGTCAGTTCTGATGATTATGAATCATTCCGTGATGCGCTGGGTAAACTCAGCCTGAATGATGCATCGCTGTTCTATGAGCCGGAGAGCTCTACGGCACTGGGCTTTGGATTCCGTTGTGGTTTCCTCGGTCTGCTGCATATGGAAATTATCCAGGAACGTCTGGAGCGTGAGTATGATCTCGACCTGATCACTACCGCCCCGACCGTGGTTTACCAGGTACAGACCACAGACGGTGAAACTGTTTATGTGGACAGCCCTTCCAAGCTGCCACCTCTGAATAATATTGAAGAATTACGCGAACCTATTGCTGAGTGTCATATGCTGGTACCGCAGGAGTATCTGGGTAACGTCATTACACTTTGTATTGAGAAACGCGGCGTGCAAACCAATATGGTTTATCATGGAAACCAGATTGCATTAACCTATGAAATCCCGATGGCTGAAGTTGTTCTGGATTTCTTTGACCGGCTGAAGTCGACGTCGCGGGGTTATGCATCTCTGGATTATAATTTTAAACGATTCCAGGCCTCTGACATGGTACGTGTCGATGTTCTGATTAACTCAGAACGTGTTGATGCGTTAGCACTGATTACCCATCGTGATAATTCGCAATATCGCGGACGTGAACTGGTGGAAAAGATGAAAGATCTGATCCCGCGTCAGCAGTTTGATATTGCGATTCAGGCTGCGATTGGTAACCACATTATTGCCCGTTCGACAGTGAAACAATTACGTAAAAACGTACTCGCCAAGTGTTATGGCGGTGACGTAAGCCGTAAGAAAAAGCTGTTGCAGAAACAGAAAGACGGTAAAAAACGTATGAAGCAGGTGGGCAACGTAGAGTTACCACAGGAAGCGTTTTTAGCCATTCTTCATGTGGGCAAGGACAATAAATAAGGACCTGGCATGGCAAATATGTTCGCGTTGATTCTGGCGTTAGCGACCTTAATCACCGGAATCATCTGGTGCATTGATAAATTTGTGTGGGCGCCGGCCCGCCGCAGGAAGCAGCAACAGGCTCAGGAACAGGCGGGTAATACGCTGGATAAAACAGCCCTGAGCGCTGTTGACCGTAAACCGGGCTGGATTGAAACCTCTGTATCGGTATTCCCGGTATTATTTGTGGTTTTCATTGTGCGCTCATTTATTTTTGAGCCATTTCAGATTCCGTCGGCATCCATGATGCCGACCTTACTGATCGGTGATTTTATTCTGGTCGAAAAGTTTGCCTACGGACTGAAAGATCCGATTACCCAGACAACGCTGATCCCGACCGGCCACCCGAAACGTGGTGACGTGGTGGTGTTTAAATATCCGAAAGATCCCAGTGTCGACTATATTAAGCGTGTGATTGGTTTACCTGGTGATAAGGTGGTATTTGACCCTTACAGTAAAACCCTCTCCATCACTCCGGGCTGTGGTTTTGGCCATTGTGGTAATCCGGTCCCTGTGACCTACAGTGATATGGAACCGAGTAACTTTGTGCAGACCTTCAGTGGTTTTGACGGTAATGAAGTCGGTAACGGATTCTATCAGCTACCGCTGGATCAAAGTATGCAGGGCGGACTGCGCCTTGGGATCCGCAAAGAAACCCTTGGTGATGTCACCCATAATATTTTACTGGTTAATGAAGCACAGAGTCCGGTCAGTTCCTATTACCAGCAGCCAGGTCAGCCCCCGGCAACATGGGTTGTACCTGCCGGTGAGTACTTTATGATGGGCGACAACCGCGACAACAGTGCTGACAGCCGTTACTGGGGATTTGTTCCTGAGAAGAACCTGGTGGGTAAAGCCGTTGCCATCTGGATGAGCTTCAAAAAACAGGAAGGCCAGTGGCCGACAGGTGTACGCCTGAGCCGTATTGGTGGCATCCATTAATACTAATGTGGGCCCGCATTTGCGGGCCTTGTTTCTCAAACCTGGCCGGCAGGCCACTGCACACTAAACAGAGAGTGCTGTATCAGCCCTGTTTCGTGTGCAGAGCAACAGACGTAAGATAAGAGCTGGAAACGCATGAACCCCATCCTGATGACTAAGCTCCAGAGGAAACTGGGCTATACTTTTTCACAAGCAGATTTACTGCAGCAGGCATTAACGCATCGCAGTGCAAGCAGCAAACACAATGAGCGGCTGGAATTTCTCGGAGATTCAATACTCAGCTATGTGATTGCTAATGCTTTATATCACCGCTTCCCGCGCGTGGATGAAGGGGACATGAGCCGGATGCGTGCTACCCTGGTGCGCGGTAATACTCTGGCGGAGATGGCCCGCGAGTTTGAACTGGGCGAGTGTCTGCGCCTTGGTCCGGGAGAACTGAAAAGTGGCGGTTTCCGCCGCGAGTCAATTCTGGCCGATACTGTTGAAGCGTTGATTGGCGGGATTTTTCTCGACAGCGATATACAGCAAATAGAACAACTGATCCTCAAATGGTATCAGAGTCGCCTGGAATCAATCAGTCCGGGTGATAAACAAAAAGACCCGAAAACGCGCCTGCAGGAATTTCTACAGGGCCGTCATTTACCGTTACCTTCCTATCTGGTAGTACAGGTACGCGGTGAAGCACATGACCAGGAATTTACTATTCATTGTCAGGTGAGCGGGATGGATGATGCGGTGGTTGGTGTTGGTTCCAGCCGCCGCAAAGCAGAACAGGCAGCCGCAGAACAGGCGCTGACTAAGTTAGGAATTGAATGAGCGAACAAGCACCCCATTGCGGTTTTATCGCAATTGTAGGCCGGCCAAATGTCGGTAAATCTACCTTACTGAACCAGTTACTGGGTCAGAAAATTTCTATTACCTCGCGTAAGCCACAAACCACGCGACACCGTATCATGGGTATTGATACCCGGGACAATTATCAGGCTATTTATGTTGATACCCCCGGCCTGCATATGGAAGAAAAAAGGGCGATTAACCGCCTGATGAACCGTGCAGCCAGTAGTTCTATCGGGGATGTGGAACTGATTATCTTTGTCGTGGAAGGAACCCGCTGGACAGATGATGACGAAATGGTGCTGGGTAAACTGAAAGCAGGCAAAGTACCGGTAGTCCTGGCGATCAACAAGATTGATAACCTGCAGGATAAATCTATTTTACTGCCGCATATTCAGATGCTGAGCCAGAAAATGGATTTCCTGGATGTGGTCCCCATGTGTGCTGAAGACGGGAATAATGTCGATGCGATTGCCGCTATCGTGCACAAACGCCTGCCGGAAGCAGATCACCATTTTCCTGAAGACTATGTGACCGACCGTTCTCAGCGCTTTATGGCCTCAGAGATCATCCGTGAAAAACTGATGCGTTTTCTGGGGGCTGAACTGCCTTACTCAGTAACGGTCGAAATCGAGCAGTTTGTGAATAACGAACGCGGCGGTTACGATATCCATGGTCTGATTCTGGTCGAGCGGGAAGGCCAGAAAAAAATGGTGATCGGTAATAAAGGTTCCAGAATTAAAACTATCGGCATTGAAGCCCGCAGAGATATGGAACAGATGTTTGAAGTTAAAGTGCATCTGGAACTGTGGGTTAAAGTGAAATCCGGCTGGGCGGACGATGAACGTGCGTTACGCAGCCTGGGTTATACTGACGACCTTTAACCAATGGAAGGCTGGCAACGCGCATTTGTACTGCATAGTCGCCCGTACAGCGAAACCAGCCTGTTACTGGATCTGTTCAGCGAAAGCGAAGGCCGGGTCCGGGTGCTGGCAAAAGGCGCCCGTTCCAAACGTTCGCAACTGAAAGGTACCTTACAGCCTTTTACGCCGTTACTGGTTCGCTGGTCCGGTAAAGGTGATATCAGAACCCTCCGTAGTGCCGAAGCCATTTCGCTGGCACTGCCGCTCAGTGGTACGTATCTGTACTGCGGTTTATACGTCAATGAATTGCTTTCCCGTGTGCTGGGACAGGAAATTCCCTTCTCCGAACTGTTTTTCGACTATCTGCACTGTATTCAGGGGCTGGCTGCGGCCACCGGATCGGCTGAGCCCGTATTACGTCGTTTCGAACTGGCGGTGCTGGGGCATCTTGGTTACGGGGTCGATTTTTTACATTGCGCCGGCAGTGGCGAACCTGTCAGTGAAACAATGACTTACAGTTACCGGGACGAAAAAGGTTTTATCGCCAGTCTGGTTGTGACCCAGCGCAGTTTCACCGGCCGGCATTTGCTGGCACTTTATGCGCGTGAGTTTCCGGACGGCGATACCCTGAAAGCAGCAAAACGTTTTACACGTATAGCCTTAAAGCCTTATCTTGGTGGTAACCCATTAAAGAGCCAGGAATTATTCCGGCAATTTACGTTGCCCGCCGGGACAGTAGCGCCAGACAAACAGTGATCAGGGAGCTCCTGAACCCGGCCGGGTGCCATTATTCAGACTGAGGATTGTCATGAAGGAATTATTATTAGGGGTCAATATTGACCATATCGCCACCTTACGTAATGCCAGAGGCACATGCTATCCGGATCCGGTGCAGGCCGCCTTTATTGCTGAGCAGGCCGGCGCTGATGGGATCACAGTTCATTTACGCGAAGACCGCCGCCATATTACTGACCGTGATATTCGTTTGCTGCGTGAAACTATCCAGACACGGATGAATCTGGAAATGGCTGTCACCGAAGAGATGTTAAACATTGCCTGTGAGACACGTCCGCATTTTTGTTGTCTGGTGCCGGAAAACCGCCGGGAAGTGACCACCGAAGGCGGGCTGGATGTGGCAGGGCAGCAGCAAAAACTCAATGCCGCCGTCAAGCGCCTCAGTGAGGCCGGTATTCTGGTGTCCCTGTTTATTGATGCAGATCGCCGGCAGATTGACGCAGCGGTTACTGCCGGGGCACCGTTTATCGAGATTCATACGGGGGCTTATGCGGAAGCTGCGCAGGGGCCGGCTCAGGATGCTGAACTTGAACGTATTCGTGAAGCCGTGCAATATGCCGTCTCCCGCGGTCTGAAAGTCAATGCCGGTCACGGACTGACTTACCATAATGTCTTACCGGTTGCGGCGATACCAGAGATCTATGAGTTGAATATCGGCCATTCTGTTATCGGCAAGGCAGTGATCACCGGCCTGGCCGGGGCAGTAGGTGAAATGAAAACCCTGCTCAGAGAATCGCGTCGTTAATGGCTATTCTCGGGCTGGGTACTGATATTGTTGAGATTGAACGCATTGAGCAGGTGATTGGCCGGTCCGGTGACCGGCTGGCTCGCCGGGTACTGACTGATTTCGAATGGCAGCAATATCAGCAACACCATCAGCCGGTGCGTTTTCTGGCGAAACGGTTTGCAGTAAAAGAAGCCGTTGCCAAAGCGTTTGGCACCGGAATCCGCGGCGGGCTGGCTTTCAACCAGTTTGAAGTGTTCAATGATGCGCTGGGTAAACCCTGTCTGCGTTTTTTTGGTCAGGCCAGTGCACTGGCAGAAAATCTGGGCGTTCGCCATGTGCATGTTACCCTGGCGGATGAACGTCGTTATGCCTGTGCGACGGTAATCCTGGAAAACTGATTCCGCTGACTCAGGCAGAGTGCCACAGGGTCACAAACTTTTCCCATAATGCATCGGTGGTTTCTGTCTGCTGCGGATCGGTGATAATAGTATTATTGATCGGGCAGACACTCTGGCAGGTCGGTGCGTCGTAATGACCCACACATTCGGTGCAGCGATCGGCATCAATCTGATAGATGGTATCCCCCATTGAAATCGCCTGGTTAGGGCATTCGGGTTCGCACATATCACAATTTATACAGCGCGTAGTTATCAGTAATGCCACTTCGGTTATCTGCCTTATACCATTTTTCATCACTACCGGGGTTTCTGTGGTTAGCTCCGGCGACAGCGTTATCCCACACTAAAAGGCGGGTTAATGGGGCGCACTTTACCACAGAAGCCGTTAAAGCCCAATAATGCCTGCGGTGATGTTCTTCGCAAGGCGGGGATCAATCCGCAGCCTATGAGTGGTACCCGGTATATCCGGCATTGTGGTGATATCTGCTACAGTCAGGATACGGTGAGTATCGGCAGAGCTCTGAAGAGTCATAAATAATGAAAAAAGCACAACAACGGGTGGTGTTTTTCGATCTTGATGGCACGCTCCATAAACAGGATTTATTCGGCAGTTATCTGCGCTATTGCCTTGTCCGGCAACCGTTAAATCTGTTGCCGCTATTGTTGCTGATACCGCTTATTGCCGGCGGGTTACTGGTCTGTGGCCGGGCCTCACGCTGGCCTGTCAGCCTGTTACTCTGGTCGGTGACTGTCGGGCACAGTGAAGCATTTTTACAGCGGCAGCAACAGGCGTTTTGTCGCTGGTTCCGGCCACGGGTGATCCCGTTTCCGGATGTGCACCGGCGGCTTAATCACTATCTTCAGGCAACGGATACCAGTGTCTGGTTAATTACCGGGTCGCCGGTGACGCTGGTGGAAAGTGTGTATCATCAGTCCTCTTTTTTACCCGCGGTAAATATTATCGGTTCACAGATGCGACGCAGTCTCGGAGGGCGGGTACTGACTCTGCGCTGTATTGGTAAAGAAAAAGTCAGGCAGCTGGAACGGCAACTGGGCAGCCCGCTGCGGCTTTACAGCGGTTACAGTGACAGTCGTCAGGATAATCCGTTAATGGCCTGCTGCAGCCATCGCTGGCGTGTCACCGCCCGCGGAGAGATTGAACCGCTCGGCGAAGGGTGAACGACAATACTCCGGCCGGAGGACCGCGACCGCTGCTACGCATTCATCAGTGATCCCGGTATAATGCGCCGCGAAAATATTAACCGGGGATAAAGTGTTGACCGAAAAAAATGATGAGTACTGGATGCGTTACGCATTATCGCTGGCAAAGCGGGCTCAGGATAATAATGAAGTTCCGGTCGGTGCGGTACTGGTGTCTCAGGGGGCGCTGATTGCCGAAGGCTGGAACCATCCTGTGGCATCACATGATCCGACAGCACATGCTGAAATCATGGCGCTGCGTAATGGCGGGCGGGCACTGAACAATTATCGCTTACTCGACACAACCCTGTATGTCACCCTTGAGCCCTGCGTAATGTGTGCCGGAGCGATGGTACACAGCCGTATCTCCAGACTGGTATTCGGTGCCAGTGATGGGAAAACCGGGGCTGCGGGGTCTTTACTGGATGTGCCCGGTCACCCGGGGATGAATCACCGGATAGAGGTTACCGGAGGGGTACTGGCTGACGAATGTGCCAGCCAGTTAAGTGAGTTTTTCCGCCTGCGTCGTGCACAAAAAAAAGCGCTGCGCCAGGCGCAGCGGGAAAATCAGTCACTTAGTTCATAGCAATTTGTGGTTCAGCCGGTGTTACAGGATCGGATTCCGGCAGAACCGGCGGTTTCTGCTGCATTTCCTGCAGGTATCCGACCAGGCTGATATTGTATTTACGGATATTTTCCACGTAATTATAGGCTTCATTGCCGCGGGCAAAGCCGTAAGTTGTCTGGCTGTAATAACGTTTCTGAGCCAGCAGCGGTAACCGGGTTTTGACATCGGCCCAGCTATCGGGATTGCCCCCCTGCTTCATGGTGAGTTTTCGGGCATCCATCATATGGGCATAACCGATATTATAGGCAGTCAGGGCGAACCAGATACGCTCATCTGAAGGGATAGTTTCCGGCATTTTATCCATCAGATTTTGCAAATACTGGCTGCCACCGCGAATACTTTCGGCAGCATCCAGCCGGTCACTGACCTCCAGACTGTCGGCCGTATTACGGGTGAGCATCATCATCCCCCGGACGCCGGTCGGTGATGTGGCCCGCGGATCCCAGTGTGACTCCTGATAAGCAATCGCTGCCAGCAAACGCCAGTCTATCTGGCTGGCATATTTTTTGAACAGTGGCTGCAGGGAAGGCAGGGTACTGTCAATCGCCCGTAAAAATGTCCGGGTATCAACATAGTCAAAGCTTCCCGTATGGCCAAAATATTTTTCATCCAGCCGCGCCAGAGTACCTTCTTCATTTAAACGGTTATAAAAATCAAGCAGGGCAGCATTCAGGCTATCATCAGCAGATTTTGCCATATACCAGTTCACGGGAGTCTCACTGGTGACATCAAACGCGACAGCCAGTTTCGGGTGAATACGTTGCATCATACCGATGGTCGCCGAATCACCGATGGTATAGTCCAGTTTGCCTGAGGCTACCTGTTCCAGCACTGCCTGAGGACTGAGTTTCTTCTCTATGCTCCAGTCAAGTTGCGGGTATTGATCTGCTTTTGCCGCTTTAAGGGTCGGAATAAACGCTGACTCTGAAGGCACGGCCAGTGTACCTCGCAGATCACCCAGATTTTTAGGCCGTGGCCGGTCGACGCGGTAGACCAGTTGTTGCGTGGTCGTATAGTAGGCCGGTCCGCTACGGTAGTTTTGCTGGCGGTGGCTGTCCCAGGCCAGACCCGCAGCCAGTAAATCCGCCTGGTGATTGTTCAGATCATCAAACAGGCTTTCAATATTCGGGCGTACAGTGACCTCCAGCTTCACGCCCAGATAGTCTGCAAAGCGTTTGGCCAGTTCGTAATCCATTCCCGTAGGATCTTTATTTATCTTTTGCCAGGTCAGTGACGAATTTATGGTGCTGATACGTAATACTCCGCGCGATTTTATTTGCGACAGAGTGTCTTGTGAACCTGAATGCCAGGGTATCGCAGGCCATAAAGCTATTGCCAGTAATAGAGTGACAAGACCGATCAAAAGATAATTAAACTTTAAGTATTTCAAAGTATTATCTCATTAATCAGCGCCGGGTTCAGCCTTTTGGCAGGATGTTAAACACAGGAATAGTACCCCGACGCGGAGAGCATTTTGAGCAACAAAAAGGCAAAGAGCAACTTTTATAGCAAGAAATGTTTGTTTTTTGGGCGGTGAATTATCCAGATAAAATCCGCGCAAACGGTTTCGTAACGGGGCCTTATTCTTTATAATACGCCCCGTTTTCCCCCTGTTGCGCCCAATGAAGCGTCGCCCGGCGTTTCGAAGACGAGAGATCTTTAATGATGGAAATTTTGCGTGGTTCGCCCGCTCTGTCGGCATTTCGTATTAACAAACTGTTGACCAGCTTTCACGACGCTCATCTGCCGGTGAGTGATATTTATGCCGAATACGTGCATTTTGCTGATGTCAGTTCACCCCTGACTCAGGACGAGCAAAATCGTCTCCAACGTCTTCTTAAATACGGTCCCTCGCTGGCAGAACATGAACCTGCCGGACGTTTATTACTGGTTACCCCGCGGCCGGGTACCATATCGCCATGGTCTTCGAAAGCGACTGATATTGCACATAACTGTGAACTATCTAAAGTGTTGCGGCTGGAACGCGGGCTGGCTTTCTATATTCAGGCAGAAAACCTGACAGAAGCTCAGTGGGCCCGGCTGGGGGTATTACTCCATGACCGGATGATGGAAACCGTATTCACGGATCTGTCTCAGGCTGAACAACTGTTCGCTCATCATCAGCCACAACCGGTAAAGGCGGTGGATATTCTGGGACACGGGCGTGAAGCGCTGCAGGAAGCAAACCTCTCCCTCGGGCTGGCACTGGCAGAAGACGAAATTGACTATCTGCTGGCAGCCTTTACCGCGCTGGGACGTAACCCGAACGATATTGAGCTGTATATGTTTGCTCAGGCTAACTCTGAGCACTGCCGTCACAAAATCTTTAACGCCGACTGGATTATTGACGGTGAAAAACAGCCAAAGTCGCTGTTTAAAATGATTAAAAATACCTTCGAAAAAAATCCTGAGCATGTGCTCTCTGCCTATAAAGACAATGCGGCAGTGATGGAAGGTTCAACCGTGGGTCGTTTTTATGCGGATGATCAGCAGGGCCGCTATGATTACCATCAGGAAGAAGCCCATATCCTGATGAAAGTGGAAACCCATAACCACCCGACAGCGATCTCTCCGTGGCCGGGAGCGGCGACAGGGTCGGGCGGGGAAATACGTGATGAAGGTGCGACCGGCCGCGGCGCTAAACCTAAAGCGGGTCTGACCGGCTTCTCCGTGTCTAACCTGAGGATCCCCGGTTTTGAGCAGCCGTGGGAACAGGATTTCGGTAAACCGGAGCGGATTGTCAGCGCGCTGGATATTATGACGGAAGGCCCGCTGGGCGGGGCGGCATTTAATAATGAATTCGGCCGTCCGGCACTGAACGGATATTTTCGTACCTACGAAGCGCAGGTAAACAGCCACAATGGTGAAGAGCTGCGTGGTTATCATAAGCCGGTGATGCTGGCGGGCGGAATCGGTAATATCCGCGCTGATCACGTGCAGAAAGGTGACATTACCGTCGGGGCTAAACTGATAGTTCTGGGCGGCCCTGCAATGAATATTGGTCTGGGCGGTGGTGCAGCATCATCGATGGCGTCAGGTCAGTCCGATGCTGATCTGGATTTTGCTTCTGTGCAGCGAGATAACCCTGAGATGGAACGCCGTTGTCAGGAAGTGATTGACCGCTGCTGGCAACTGGGTGAACAGAACCCGATTCTGTTTATTCATGATGTCGGTGCAGGCGGATTATCGAATGCAATGCCGGAGCTGGTCAGCGACGGTGGCCGTGGCGGACGCTTTAACCTGCGCGATATTCTGAGTGATGAACCGGGGATGAGTCCGCTGGAAGTCTGGTGTAACGAGTCCCAGGAACGTTATGTCCTGGCGGTTGCGCCGGAAAAAATTGCGTTATTTGAACAGCTGTGTAAACGCGAACGGGCACCTTATGCAGTTATTGGTGAGGCAACCGAAGAGCTGCATCTGACTCTGACAGACGAACATTTTGCTAACCAGCCGATTGATATGCCGCTGGATGTACTGCTGGGCAAAACCCCGAAAATGACCCGCGACGTCACGACTCTGCAGGCCGAGGGGGTGGCGCTTAGCCGCGACGGTATCTCTCTGGCTGAGGCGGTAAAACGTGTAATGCACTTGCCAGGTGTTGCCGAAAAAACCTTCCTTATCACTATCGGTGACCGTTCCGTCACCGGCATGGTGGCACGTGACCAGATGGTCGGACCCTGGCAGATCCCGGTAGCAAACTGTGCCGTCACCACAGCCAGCCTGGACAGTTATCATGGTGAAGCTTTTGCGATTGGTGAACGTGCGCCGGTAGCGTTGCTGGATTTTGCTGCATCGGCACGCATGGCGGTAGGGGAAGCACTGACTAACCTGGCGGCGACAGACATTGGTGAACTGACCCGCGTTAAACTGTCGGCCAACTGGATGTCTGCTGCCGGTCATCCGGGAGAAGATGCCGGTTTATATGCGGCGGTAAAAGCGGTGGGTGAAGAGCTGTGTCCGGCTCTGGGGCTGACTATCCCGGTCGGTAAAGATTCAATGTCGATGAAAACCCGTTGGCAGCAGAACGATCAGCCGCGGGAAATGACGTCTCCTCTGTCTCTGGTAATTACCGCGTTTGCCAGGGTTGAAGATGTTCGCCATACGGTCACCCCTGAGTTACAGTCACAGTCAGATAATCTGCTATTACTGGTGGACTTAGGTGCAGGGGCCAATACCCTGGGAGCGACCGCACTGGCTCAGGTTTACAGCCAGCTGGGTGATACCCCGGCGGATGTCCGTGATGCACAGCAACTGGCGGGTTTCTTTGCTGCTATCCAGCAACTGGTGAGTGAACAGAAATTGCTGGCTTACCATGACCGTTCTGACGGTGGTTTACTGGTCACGCTGGCAGAAATGGCCTTTACCGGACATTGTGGTGTGGATGTTGATATTACCGCCCTTGGCCGGGATACACTGGCGTCGCTGTTTACCGAGGAACTGGGTGCGGTTATCCAGATCAATACGGCTGACCTTGCGGCGGTGAACGCAGTATTTGCACAGCATGGGCTGAGTGACTGCCTGCATGTATTAGGCAGTGCACAGTGCGGAGACGACTTTGTGGTACGTGCATCACAGCAGGTCGTCTATCAGGAGAAACGTTCTGTCCTGCGTCGCTGGTGGGCAGAAACGACCTGGCAGATGCAGCGGCTGCGTGATAATCCGGACTGCGCGGATCAGGAACACCAGACTAAACTGGACGATAAGGATCCCGGCCTGAATGTATCGCTGAGTTTCGATCCGGCCGAAGATATTGCAGCCCCGATGATTGCTACCGGTGCCCGGCCTAAACTGGCGGTCTTACGTGAGCAGGGGGTTAACTCCCATGTGGAAATGGCTGCGGCGTTCCATCGCGCTGGTTTTGATACTGTCGATGTCCATATGAGTGATTTACTTGCCGGACGTCGCGGGCTGGATGACTTCCATGTACTGGCCGCCTGTGGCGGTTTCTCTTATGGTGATGTACTGGGTGCGGGTGAGGGCTGGGCGAAGTCCATTCTGTTTAACCCGCGGGTTCGTGAGAACTTCGAGCAGTTTTTCCATCGTGACCAGACACTGGCTCTGGGGGTATGTAACGGCTGTCAGATGATGTCTAACTTGCGTGAGTTGATCCCCGGCAGTGACCTGTGGCCACGCTTTGTGCGTAACCAGTCTGAACGGTTTGAAGGACGTTTTAGTATGGTTGAAGTGGCTGACAGCCCGTCATTATTACTGTCGGGAATGGCGGGTTCGCGTATGCCAATCGCCGTATCTCATGGCGAAGGTTTTGCCGAACTGCGTGATCAACAACAGCTGGATGATTTGGAAGCACAGCGGCTGGTTGCGCTGCGTTTTGTCGATAACTACGGCAATGTCACCGAAAATTATCCGGCTAACCCGAATGGTTCACCGAAAGGGATGACTGCGGTAACCAATACCTCCGGTCGCGTCACTATTATGATGCCTCACCCGGAACGGGTGTTCCGTACGGTGAGTAACTCCTGGCACCCGCAGCAGTGGGGCGAAGACAGCCCGTGGATGCGTATTTTCCGTAATGCACGTAAACAGCTGGGCTAATCATCAGCCTGCGGTGAATGTGGTACAAAAAGCACTCTGCGGAGTGCTTTTTTTATCTGCCTCCTGCTGGCCACAGAGGGGGACTGTATCATTATGGTGACATTTCCCCTCGCAAACTGTCGCTGAATTGTGACACTTAATTATTTGATAAATATATATTATTTATCAACCTGCTTTAAATGTCTCTGATCAGAGACAATTCCGACCTGTCCTGAGATGATATAGTGGCCGTAATGCCATTAACTTACTGATATAAAAACACTTGTAATATGTGGCACAGCTATTGCATTATAGTCAGTACAGCTCATTCTGCTCTTTATGATGCCCTGCGTAAGCGGTCAAGCGCTCATAAACTTTGAATGATGCCCCAAGGTGCCTGCCGTCCGACTTTTGATAATCGTCAGTTTTACTGCGTTATCATGCTACGGGCGTAACGTTGAGTAAGGCACCGCCTTTTTCTTAACGCCGGTATGGCCGGCGTTATACCTTTCTGACACTGGTCCGGAGACTACACCGGACAGTGATTCCCGGTGCTTTTCATTTATTCCTGTCATTACAGCGTGGATTTTTCCCGCAGTCTGCTTCCTTCCTGAGCTTAATCCGGCTAGCATCATCTTTATTTTCCCGATGGCGGTCACCGTGAAGCGCTGGTCTTTTGTCCCCCGTTCTCTCAGACAGTTAGTTTTGCTGGCTTTTGTGCTGGTATTGTTACCGTTACTTGTGCTGGCATGGCAGGCCTGGGAAAGCTTTTCCAGTCTCAGTGAACAGGCCGCAGAAACCAACCGTAATACCTTTACGGATGTCCGTCTGAGTGAAATGATGGCCCGCTCAGCCCTGGAACTGGAACGTAATTACCGGCAGTTTTGTGTGTTAAATGATCCGACACTTGAGTCTCTGTATCAGCAGCAATATATACGTTACCGGCAAATGCTGCAGACTCACTTCCGGCGTTTACCACGGCTTAAATCCACACAAAAAATTCAGCAATTATTACCGGCCCTGACGCCACTTCACTGTGAGCAGGGCAATCCGCCGCAAAGCGTGTCAGATAACCTGATTGCATTTTCTATTGCTAACAGTCAGCTGGTTGAAGAAACCCGGCAGAATGTCTTTACCCGTGGTTTAGAGCTGCAACGTGAAATTGCGGATCGTGGCGCATTTTTTGGCTGGCAGGCATTGTTACTGTTTTTGATCAGCCTCGGGTTTATATGGTTATTCACCCGGATGATCATCGGGCCGATAAAAAACCTGAAAAAAATGATCCACCGGCTGGGAGAGGGCGGGGAAATAGACGGAATGACCGATTTTCGCGGGCCTGACGAAATCCGCTCTCTCGGACAGCGGATCGTCTGGCTGAGTGAACGTTTATCCTGGCTTGAGGCTCAGCGTCATGAATTTTTACGTCATCTTTCCCATGAGCTGAAAACGCCGCTGGCAAGTTTACGGGAAGGGAGCGCGTTACTGGCGGAGGAGATCAGTGGCCCGCTGAACAGGGATCAACAGGAAATTGTCGCTATCCTTGATCAGAGCAGCCTGCACCTGCAGACGCTAATTGAGCAATTACTGGATTATAACCGACACACCGCGGACGCCGGGTGTTTAATGTCGCCCGTTGATCTGCAACATATTATTAATGAAGTGGTGACTGCCCATGCCCTGCCAGCCAGTGCCCGTGATATTGATACGCAGGTGATTTTACAGGAGCAATCTTGTCTGGCCGATCGGCAACTTCTGGCCCGCACTCTGGATAACCTCTATTCTAATGCCATAAACTATGGGAGGCCTGGCGGGCAGATTCTTTTTTCCAGTTGCCGTGACGGAGACAGGATCCTGATAGATGTGTCTAATAGCGGAACACCGATACCGGCACATGAGCAGAAAATGATCTTCGAACCTTTCTATCAGGGCGCCCGGCAGCGGCGCGGGCCGGTAAAAGGCAGCGGGCTGGGGCTGAGTATTGCCAGAGATTGTATCCGGCGTATGCAGGGGGAGCTGATACTGGTCAGTAATGGTGATGCTGAAGTGCGTTTCCGGATTGAATTATCGATCCCTCGTCAATTGCCGATCATTCATGGAGGCAGTCAGTGATAAAACGCATTTTTTGTCCGCGTATATTTGTCGCAGTTATTCTCCCGTTACTGAGTGCATGCAGCCAGCAGACAAGATCAGCCGGCACTTTGTCCCCGGACCAGCAGGGTACGAGTGTTTCCGCTTGCCGGCAAATAACACAACCGCTGGTGCCCCCTCAGACAGCCTGGCCGGATTACTGGCTGAAACTGATGAACTGCGTACAGCAGCAAGGGGTTGAGGATAATTATCGTCAGGCGGTACTGATCGACGCTGATAGCTGGCAGCAGGTATTTCGTCAAAGCATTCTGTTTTCCGGGACGGATCTGACTGATCAGCAACGCCAGCAGTTATTACAGCGGATGAAACAATGGCAGCCACAGGCAGACCGGCGCGTCGGTTCGTTATTGCAGTTATGGCAGGACAATCAGCAAAGCCAGCTCACCGCATCGCTGATAACAGAAAAATATAAACAACTTCGTCAGCACAGTGATGCCCGGATAGCCCGGTTGCGCCAGCAGCAGCAACAACTGTCTGACAAACGCCTGCAATTACAAAAGCTCACGGATATAGAACATCAGCTATCTGCCCGTAAAAGGACGGTGATCCGTGACAACGCTGATCTCCGTCCAGTGTCTGTTAACCCCGGCGATCCGCAAAAGGAAGATAATTAACTCATGACAAAACAGGCAGCACGATTATTACTGGTAGATGATGACCCGGGGATCCTGACATTGCTGGGAATGCGGTTACGCAGTGAAGGTTTTCGGGTGGCCACCTGTGAAAACGGCACTGATGCGTTACGTCATCTGGCCAGAGAGCCGGTTGATTTGGTCATCAGTGACCTGCGAATGGATCATATGGATGGTCTGACCCTGTTCGGGGAAATTCAGAAACAATTTCCCGGATTACCGGTGATTATTCTTACGGCCCACGGATCCATTCCTGACGCTGTCGCCGCGACCCAGCAGGGAGTATGCAGCTTTCTTACCAAACCGGTTAATCGTGATGCCCTGTATCAGGCTATTGACCAGGCTATCGCCCAGCGGGGCACGGTCACCGGACATCAGCTGAGTGACAGTATCGTGACCCGCAGCCCGCTGATGATGCGCTTGCTGGAACAGGCACAAATGGTGGCCAGTGCCGATGTCAGTATCCTGATTCAGGGGCAGAGCGGTACCGGGAAAGAGGTTCTCGCCAAAGCCATTCATCAGGCCAGTCCGCGATCAGACCGCCCCTTTATTGCCATTAACTGTGGAGCATTACCGGAACAGTTACTTGAATCAGAACTGTTTGGACATGCCAGAGGCGCATTTACCGGTGCTCTGAGTGCCAGAGAAGGGTTGTTCCGGGCGGCAGAAGGCGGGACTCTGTTCCTGGATGAAATAGGTGATATGCCTGCGGCATTACAGGTCAAACTGCTGCGGGTATTACAGGAACGCAGGGTCCGGCCGCTGGGCAGTAATCAGGATGTGGCGATTGATGTACGGATTATCTCAGCAACCCACCGTGATTTGCCGAAAGCGATGGAGGAAAAAACGTTCCGGGAAGATCTCTATTACCGTCTGAACGTGGTTACTCTGCGGTTACCGTCACTGAATGACCGCGCTGAAGATATACCTTTACTGGCAAATGCATTGCTGAGGCAGGCTGCAGACCGGAATAAACCGCATATCCGCAGTTTTTCTGCCGGGGCGATGAAACGACTGATTACGGCCAGCTGGCCCGGCAACGTGCGTCAGCTGGTTAATGTTATCGAACAATGTGTGGCGCTGAGTTCCGCAGCGGTGATCACTGACCGGCTGGTGGAACAGGCACTGGCCGGCGAAAATACAGCGCTGCTGACTTTTGCTGAGGCGAGAAATCAGTTTGAACTGAATTATTTACGTAAGTTATTACAAATGACTGGCGGTAATGTGACCCATGCGGCACGGCTTGCCGGACGAAATCGTACTGAATTCTATAAACTTCTGGCGCGTCATGAACTGGACGCGGGCGATTTTAAAGGGTAATTTGCTGCCAGTTATTTCTACCCCCGATACCGGATAAGATCGCCGGTACCCGAATACCCGGTAGCCACAGGCGAAAGAAAAGGTTCTGTTATGAAAAAAATTGATGCGATTATTAAACCCTTCAAACTGGATGATGTGCGTGAGTCTCTGGCTGAAGTCGGGATCACCGGGATGACAGTGACTGAAGTAAAAGGATTTGGCCGTCAGAAGGGGCACACGGAACTGTACCGTGGCGCAGAATATATGGTCGACTTCCTGCCTAAAGTCAAAATCGAAGTAGTGGTTGCTGACGATATTGTCGATACCTGTGTCGAGACGATTATGCGTACTGCTCAGACCGGGAAAATCGGTGATGGCAAAATTTTTGTATTTGATGTTGCCCGTGTGATCCGTATCCGTACCGGAGAAGAAGACGAAGAGGCTATCTGACAGGCCTGCAGAGGCCATCATTGATGGCCTCTGCAGACCAGTACCGTTACAGAGACTGGTGGGGACCGAACATTTCGTAGTGGATATGGTCGGCACTGACACCTGCTGCCGTCAGCTGGTTAAATACGGACTGCATAAAGCCGGCTGGTCCGCACAGGTAGTAATGGCGGTGCTGGCTTACTTGCTGTTCGCCCGCCTGGCTCAGATCCATCAGTCCGGAGAAGTGTGCCGGGTCATTATCTCCTGCCGCCGGGTGGTTATACCAGGTCAGCTGGCGGAAGTGTTCCAGTTTTTCTCCCAGCGCACTGACTTCATCCCTGAAAGCATGACTGGCAGGATTTTCGGCAGCGTGCCACCAGTTTACTTCCGCCGGATAGCTTTGTTCAGCGAGGCTGTGCAGCATTGCCAGTAGCGGGGTCAGACCGACCCCCGCCGAAATCAGTGTCAGGGGGGCGGGGGCCAGTGAACGGTCGAGCACAAAATCACCGCCCGGCACTGCAATTTCCAGCAAATCGCCACATTTTGCATGTTCATGTAACCAGCCGGAAACTTTCCCGCCCGGCTGATGACGTACAGCAATCCGATAATCGTTACCATTCGCAGTGCGCGTCAGAGAATACTGTCTGATCTGCCGGTATGGAAAACCTTCCGGCTGGAGATAGACAGCCAGATACTGGCCTGCGACATAATCGGCGACCGGCTTACCGTCTTGCGGAGTCAATACAATACTTTTAATAACCTCACTTTGTTGTGTGATGTCACTGATAACAAAACGACGGGTTCCCCGCCAGCCGCCGGGTTTATGTTCATGTTCCTGATAAATTTGCGCCTCACGTCCAATAAAAATGTCTGCCAGTGCGCCGTAAGCCTTTGCCCATGCGGCAAGAACTTCATCACCCGGGTTGAGCAATTCACGGATAGTCCCCAGCAGATGCTCTCCGACAATGGCGTACTGGTCCGGACTGATGGATAAACTGGCATGTTTCTGGGCAATTTTTTCGACGGCAGGAAGCAGTGCAGCAGGGTTATCCAGGTGGCTGCCATAGGCACAGAGTGCGGCAAACAGAGCTTCCGGCTGACGACCACTGACCTGGTTACTCATATTAAAAACATTTTTTAGTTCCGGGTTGTGGCTCAGCATGCGCTGGTAGAAATGTTTTGCTACTGCCGGGCCGGCATTGGCGATAGCAGGAAGAGTCGATCTGACCAGGGCGAGAGTTTCTGAATCAAGCATGCGGGCGTCCTCATTGTTCATTATTAAACATGTATTTTATATACATGTTATAGCCGGCAGTATGGATTGTAAATAAACTTATTGTTAGCAAGGGTTTCCTGCGGTGTGGAGCTGGCCGGAAAATTTATGGCGAACGGTCATGTTTTCTGGCTAAAAAAAGTGCGACTGCTCACAGGTTGACCCGCGAAAATACTGAATGCCAATCGTTTGCGCAAAAAGAACGTTTTCCGGCTACCGTACTCCGGGAAAAGAGTTTACACTGTTGGCCGTTACCCGCCGATGGGTGTTAAATTGCCGTTTTTAAGTTAGCTTAGTCAGGAGATGCGGATGTTAAAGCGAGAGATGAACATAGCCGATTATGATGCCCCACTGTGGGAGGCGATGGAGCAGGAAAAAGTGCGTCAGGAAGAGCACATTGAACTGATTGCTTCGGAAAACTATACCAGCCCACGCGTAATGCAGGCTCAGGGTTCACAGCTGACCAACAAATACGCAGAAGGATACCCTGGTAAGCGTTACTACGGCGGGTGTGAATATGTGGATATTGTTGAACAGTTAGCGATCGATCGCGCAAAAGAACTGTTTGGCGCAGATTATGCCAACGTTCAGCCGCACTCCGGATCTCAGGCTAACTTTGCAGTGTATACCGCATTACTGCAACCGGGCGATACTATCCTCGGGATGAACCTGGCACACGGTGGTCACCTGACTCACGGTTCTCCGGTTAACCTGTCCGGTAAACTGTATAACGTGGTGCCTTACGGCATTGATGAAAGCGGCAAAATTGACTATGACGAACTGGCTGAACTGGCAAAACAACACCAGCCAAAAATGATTATCGGCGGCTTCTCTGCGTATTCCGGTGTGTGTGACTGGGAAAAAATGCGTGAAATCGCAGACAGCGTCGGCGCATGGTTGTTCGTTGATATGGCTCACGTTGCCGGATTAGTCGCAGCCGGTGTCTATCCGACCCCCGTTCCTTATGCCCACATCGTGACCACCACGACCCACAAAACTCTGGCGGGCCCGCGTGGCGGACTGATCCTGGCGAAAGGTGGTGACGAAGATTTTTATAAAAAACTGAATTCGGCGGTTTTCCCTGGCGGCCAGGGCGGTCCTCTGATGCACGTGATTGCCGGTAAAGCGATTGCGCTGAAAGAAGCGATGGAGCCGGAGTTTAAAGCGTATCAGCAGCAGGTTGCGGTTAACGCTAAAGCAATGGTTGAAGTTCTGCTGGACCGCGGGTTTAACATTGTTTCCGGGGGGACGCATAACCACCTGTTCCTGCTGGACCTGGTAGACAAAAATCTGACCGGTAAAGAAGCGGATGCCGCACTGGGACGCGCCAATATTACGGTAAACAAAAACAGCGTGCCTAACGATCCGAAGAGCCCGTTTGTCACTTCCGGTATCCGTATCGGTACACCAGCAGTAACCCGTCGTGGTTTTAAAGAAGCCGAAGTCCGTGAACTGGCAGGCTGGATTGCTGATGTGCTGGATAACATTAACGACGAAGCGACTATCGAACGTGTTAAAGGCAAAGTCCTCGAAATCTGCGCACGGTTCCCGGTTTACGCCTGAGAATGAATAACCCGTGATCCGGTACTCTGGTCCTCGCGGGCCAGGGTGGCCATCAGATAACGTTAATTGCACCTCAAAGGCGGATAATCTGCTGTCGGGGTGCATTTTTTTTATCTGGCCGCAGACGTTTGCGGAACAGTAAAGAGATAACGACACAAAGCAAGAGCGGCGTAGCGGGGGAGAAAAGGCGACATCAGGAGGGGGAAGGGCAGACAGTCATCAGACCGCCTGCCGGAAAGCAATGATTAGCGTTTCAGCGCTTCGCTTAATTCGTCGCGCATTGAGGCAAGCACGGCGCGTACTACGCGTGGGTTACCGGCAACGATATTACCTGAGCTCAGGTAGCCATGACCGCCGGTAAAGTCAGTGACCAGACCACCCGCTTCACGCACCAGTAATTCACCGGCGGCGAAATCCCATGGTTTCAGGCCAATTTCAAAGTAACCATCGGTACGTCCAGCGGCAACGTAAGCTAAATCCAGGGCGGCTGAGCCGGTACGTCTGAAATCTGCACACTGGGTGAACAGTTTCGTGACAACATTCATAAAAGGTACTGAATGTTGTTTGGCTTTGAACGGGAAGCCGGTAGCGAGGATAGTACCGTCTAAATCGCGGGCAGTGCTGCCACGCAGGCGGTAACCGTTTAACTGGGCACCCTGTCCGCGTGCAGCAGTAAACAGTTCGTTACGCATCGGGTCATAGACCACGGCGACTTCGGTACGTCCTTTGATACGCACGGCAATAGAAACAGAAAAGTGCGGGAAACGTTTAATAAAGTTGGTGGTGCCATCCAGTGGATCAATAACCCATTGAACATCCTTATCTTCACCTGCCAGTTCACCACTTTCTTCAGTGACGATTGAGTGCTTAGGGTAAGATTTACGAATTACCTCAATAATCAGGCGTTCTGCTTCGCGGTCGATATTGGTAACAAAGTCATTGCTGCCTTTCTGACTCGTCTCAACAGCGTCTGGAGTTTCGTAATTTTTAGCAATTAAATTGCCGGCCTTGCGCGCAGCGCGCACGGCGATATTGAGCATCGGATGCATCAGTTATTCCCACTGGATGTTAAAGAACGAAAAAACGCCGGGAAGTATAGCAGCGTGTTCAGATAATGTCTCTTTTTATGTTAGTATCCCTGCATCATTTTAAGAGCGGCCTTCAATTATGTTGCAGAATATTCGTATTGTCCTGGTGGAAACTTCACACACCGGGAATATGGGCTCCGTTGCCCGGGCTATGAAAACCATGGGGCTGTCGAATCTTTATCTGGTGAACCCATTAATTAAACCGGATTCTCAGGCAATTTCCCTGGCGGCGGGTGCCAGTGATTTAATTGGTAATGCCTGTATTGTCGACTCGCTGGATGAGGCCATTTCCGGGTGTAGCCTGGTGGTTGGTACCAGTGCGCGATCCCGTTCTTTGCCCTGGCCGATGCTGGATGCCAGAGAGTGTGGTGTTAAAAGCGTCGAAGAAGGTCAGCAGGCACCGGTAGCTCTGGTATTCGGGCGTGAGCGGGTAGGGCTGACTAACGACGAACTGCAGAAGTGTCACTACCATGTGGCCATTCCGGCAAATCCTGAGTACAGCTCCCTGAACCTTGCGATGGCTGTTCAGCTGATTGCTTACGAAGTGCGCATGGCATGGCTGCAGTCGCAGTCTGCAGATACCGGTGTGGCACAATATGCAGAGTCACCTTATCCGCTGGTTGATGACCTGGAACGTTTCTACGGACACCTGGAAAAGATGATGCAGGACAGTGGTTTTGTTCGTAAAGACCAGCCGGGGCAGGTGATGAGTAAGCTGCGCCGTCTGTTTACCAGGGCGCGTCCTGAGCGTGATGAACTGAATATTTTGCGCGGTATGCTCGCGTCCTTTGAGAAAAAATCGCACTGATGACTCGCTGTGGCTGAAGAAGGACTGAACAGCACAGCAGGTTAAATACCTGAGTAAAATACCCGGTTAAATAGTTGACCATTTTGGTCGGGAATGTCAGACTTATCGTTATTAACTTTTATTAACACTCCGGTAACCGGATACTGATCGAGGTCGTGTAACGATGAGACTGACATCCAAGGGACGTTATGCCGTCACTGCCATGCTGGATGTGGCACTGCATTCAAATGAAGGCCCGGTGCCTTTGGCCGATATTTCTGAACGTCAGGGTATTTCACTTTCCTACCTTGAGCAGCTTTTTTCGCGCCTGCGTAAAAATGGCCTGGTCGCCAGCGTACGCGGGCCGGGTGGCGGATACTTGCTTGGTAAAGATGCCAGCCAGATAGCCGTGGGTACCGTTATCACTGCTGTTGATGAGTCTGTCGATGCTACCCGCTGTCAGGGAAAAGAAGGTTGCCAGGGGGGAGAGCGCTGTCTCACTCACGTATTGTGGCGTGATTTAAGTGACAGAATCAGTGAGTTTCTGAATAATATTACTCTGGCTGAACTGGTCAATAACCAGGATATTCTTGAGGTTGCGGATCGTCAAAATAATGATAACCGACGTTTTCTTGACCCGCGGATGCCGTCTGCCATAGACGTCAAACAGCGTGCTTACAACTAGAGATTATGGCGTTATTTGCCTGCGTAATACCACCGCCATACTATAAATTATTAGCATTGAAGTGATGTACGGAGTTTAAGAGCAATGAAATTACCAATTTATCTGGATTACTCTGCGACTACGCCTGCAGATCCGCGCGTTGCTGAGAAAATGATGCAGTATCTGACGCTGGACGGGGTGTTCGGTAACCCTGCTTCACGTTCTCACCGTTTTGGCTGGCAGTCGGAAGAGGCAGTGGATATTGCCCGTAACCAGATTGCTGATCTGGTTGGTGCTGATCCGCGTGAAATCGTATTCACCTCCGGGGCGACCGAAGCTGACAACCTGGCGATTAAAGGTGCAGCACAGTTTTATCAGAAAAAAGGTAAGCACATCATTACCTGTAAAACTGAACATAAAGCGGTACTGGATACCTGTCGTCAGCTGGAAAGAGAAGGTTTCGAAGTGACCTATCTGGCACCACAGACCAACGGTATTATTGATCTTGACGTGCTGAAAGAGGCTATCCGTGAAGACACTATTCTGGTGTCCATTATGCATGTAAATAATGAAATCGGTGTGGTTCAGGATATTGCCACCATCGGTGAAATTTGCCGTGAACGCGGTATTATTTACCATGTTGATGCGACCCAGAGTGTGGGCAAACTGCCTGTCGATCTGAGCAAACTGAAAGTCGATTTAATGTCTTTCTCTGCCCATAAACTGTACGGACCAAAGGGGATTGGTGCACTCTATGTTCGCCGTAAGCCTCGTGTTCGTCTGGAAGCTCAGATGCACGGCGGTGGCCATGAGCGCGGTATGCGTTCAGGTACCCTGCCAGTGCACCAGATTGTCGGCATGGGTGAAGCTTACCGGATTGCTAAAGAAGAGATGGACAGCGAAATGGCACGTTTACGTGTGCTGCGTGACCGTCTGTGGAACGGTGTCAAAGACATGGAAGAGGTTTATCTGAATGGTGACCTCGAAAATGGCGCACCGAATATCGTCAACATCAGCTTTAACTATGTTGAAGGTGAGTCGCTGATTATGGCGCTTAAAGATCTGGCCGTCTCTTCCGGTTCAGCCTGTACGTCTGCGAGCCTTGAGCCATCTTATGTACTGCGTGCTCTGGGTATGAACGATGAACTGGCCCACAGCTCTATTCGTTTCTCTTTAGGACGTTTTACCACTGAAGAAGAGATCGACTACACCATTAATCTGGTGCGCAATTCTATCGGCCGGCTGCGTGACCTTTCTCCCCTGTGGGAAATGTTTAAAGCAGGCGTGGATTTGAACAGCATCGAATGGTCGCATCACTAACAGTCTTCAGGAGAATATAAAATGGCTTACAGCGAAAAAGTAATAGATCACTACGAAAACCCACGTAATGTGGGCTCTTTTGACAATGCTGACCCGAGTATTGGTAGTGGTATGGTGGGTGCACCTGCCTGCGGCGACGTGATGAAACTGCAAATTAAAGTCAGTGACACGGGGATTATTGAAGATGCCCGTTTCAAAACTTACGGTTGTGGTTCTGCAATTGCCTCCAGTTCACTGATCACCGAATGGGTGAAAGGTAAATCACTGGACGAAGCCCAGGGCATTTCAAATATGCAGATTGCGGAAGAACTGGAATTACCGCCGGTAAAAATTCACTGTTCTATCCTGGCTGAAGATGCGATTAAAGCAGCAATTGCTGACTATAAGAGCAAAAAAACAGACAAGTAAGCGAGGGCAGAGATGTCGATTTCCCTGAGCGATTCAGCTGCTGCGCGTGTCAGTAGTTTTCTGGCAAACCGTGGCTCAGGCTATGGCCTGCGGTTAGGCGTAAGAACGTCAGGCTGTTCGGGTATGGCTTATGTCCTCGAGTTTGTGGACGAACCACAGCCGGAAGATACGGTGTTTGAGCAGAAGGGCGTCAGAGTCGTTGTCGATGGCAAAAGCCTCGTTTATCTGGATGGTACAGAACTGGATTTTGTGAAAGAAGGCCTGAATGAAGGGTTTAAATTCAACAATCCAAATGTAAAAGATGAGTGCGGTTGCGGCGAGAGTTTCAACGTATAATCTCTGTGTCATACACTGAACATCTGCCCCAGCCTGCTGGGGCGTTTTTTTTATTTTTATCTCAGGTTCGGGCCGGTTATGAATTATTTTACCCTGTTTGATTTGCCAGAATCCTTTGATATTGACACTGCACGGCTGGCTGAACATTTCCAGACACTGCAACGTCAGTATCATCCTGACAAGTTTGCGACCTCTCCGGAAGCAGAGCGTCTGAAGGCGTTACAACATGCTGCAACCATCAATCAGGGCTACCAGGCCCTGCGTCAGCCGCTCTCCCGGGCAGAATACTTATTATCTCTGCATGGTTTTGATATCAACAATGAGCAGCATACCCTGCGTGACACGGCTTTTCTGATGGAACAGTTGGAATTACGTGAAGAGCTTGAAACTATCGAACAGCAGAAAAACAGTGATGCACTGGCAGACTGTTTTCGCCGGCTGGATGAAATGGAACAGCAGCGTAGTCAGCAAATGCGCCAGCTATTTATTCAGCAGCAATGGCCTGAAGCCGCAGATACGGTGCGTAAGCTAAGATTTCTCGCTAAACTGCGTGTTGAAGCAGAAAAGCTGGAAGAGAAACTGCTGGATTTTTAAACGGGAAGCTCGTTATGGCGTTATTACAAATCAGTGAACCGGGGTTAAGTGCTGCTCCTCATCAGCGCAAGCTGGCTGCCGGGATTGACCTCGGAACCACCCACTCCCTGGTCGCTACTGTCCGTAGCGGTCAGGCTGAAACTCTGCCGGATACACAAGGGCGTCATTTACTGCCTTCGGTGGTGAATTACCAGCCTGGCCAGTTAATGATTGGCTGGGAAGCCCGTCGCCTGGCTGCCAGTGATCCCCGTTATACCTTTAGTTCGGTGAAACGACTGATTGGCCGATCGCTGGCTGATATTCAGCAGCGTTATCCGCATCTTCCTTATCTGTTCAGTGCCAGCGAGAATGGTCTGCCAATGATGACGACGCCCGATGGCCGGGTGAACCCGATTCAGGTTTCCGGTGATATTCTGGCAGAACTTGCCGCCAGAGCCCGAGAGTCTCTGGGCGGAGAACTGGATGGCGTAGTGATCACAGTCCCGGCTTACTTTGATGATGCCCAGCGCCAGGGAACCAAAGATGCCGCGCGGCTGGCCGGACTCAATGTATTACGGTTGCTCAACGAACCCACTGCCGCTGCTGTCGCCTATGGTCTGGATTCCGGACAGGAAGGTGTGATTGCGGTGTATGATTTAGGCGGGGGGACCTTTGATATTTCGGTACTGCGTCTCAGTCGTGGTGTGTTTGAAGTGCTGGCGACCGGCGGCGACTCTGCACTGGGGGGCGATGACTTCGACCAGTTGCTGGCAGACTGGATCTGTCAACAGGCGGGGATTACCGACCTGAGTGACCGGCGCTTACAACGACAAATTCTGGATGCCGCCACGGCAGCAAAAATCACCCTCAGTGACAAACCACAGGCGACTATCAGCGTCGGTGACTGGCAGGGCAATATCAGCCGTGAACAGTTTACCGCCCTGATTGCACCGCTGGTTAAGCGGACGTTAATCGCCTGCCGCCGCACTTTAAAAGATGCCGGAATCGCGGTTGATGAGGTACAGGAAGTTGTGATGGTCGGGGGCTCCACCCGTACACCGGCAGTGCGCGACAAAGTGGGCGAGTTTTTTGCCCGTCAGCCGCTGACCTCGATTGATCCGGACAAAGTCGTTGCCCTCGGGGCGGCAATTCAGGCGGATATCCTGGTGGGGAATAAACCTGACAGTGATATGTTACTGCTTGATGTCATCCCTCTGTCACTGGGTCTTGAAACCATGGGCGGACTGACCGAAAAAGTGATCCCGCGTAACACCACTATCCCTGTGGCCCGTGCTCAGGAATTTACCACGTTTAAAGATGCCCAGACCGCAATGAGTATTCATGTGGTACAGGGCGAACGTGAACTGGTGAGTGATTGCCGTTCACTGGCGCGTTTTGCTTTGCGTGGTCTGCCGCCACTGCCGGCTGGCGGAGCCCATATTCGTGTCACTTTTCAGGTGGATGCAGATGGCCTGTTAAGTGTTACTGCGATGGAAAAGTCTACGGCTGTTGAAGCGTCTATTCAGGTGAAACCGTCCTATGGTCTGACTGAAAATGAAATTGCGACCATGATCACCGACTCAATGACCTATGCCCGCGACGATGTGGCGGCACGAAAACTGGCGGAACAGAAAGTTGATGGTCTGCGGGTACTGGAAAGCCTGGAGGGTGCGTTAGCCGAAGACAGCACATTACTTTCCGCTGATGAACTGCAGAAAATTCGTCAGGCTCAGGACAACCTGCGCCACGCACTGGAAGGTGATGATGAAGCGCAGATTGCTGGCGGAATAAAATTATTGGATCAAGTGACTCAGGAGTTTGCCGCACGCCGGATGGATAATTCAATTCGCCGGGCGCTGACCGGACACTCTGTGGATGAGGTTTAAGAATGCCTAAGATTGTAATTTTGCCCCATAAAGATTTGCTGCCGGAGGGCGGCGTCTATGATGCAGCGCCCGGTGAGACTATCCTGGATGTTGCATTACGTAATGGTATCGAAGTTGAGCACGCCTGTGAGAAGTCCTGTGCCTGTACTACTTGCCACTGTGTGGTGCGTGAAGGATTTGATTCACTGCCCGAGAGCACTGATGACGAAGATGATATGCTGGACAAAGCCTGGGGGCTTGAACCGGACAGCCGTCTGAGTTGTCAGGCGCGGATTGCCGACGAAGACCTGGTCGTGGAATTCCCGCGTTACACCCTGAACCATGCGCGTGAGCATTAATTAAAACGTTAACATCCCGGGTCGGAAATTTTCCGGCCCGTTTTGTGCCAGAGGAGTCATTATGTCAATCAAATGGACCGACAGCCGATTTATCGGTGAAGCACTGTATGATCAATTTCCGGAGACGGATCCGAAAACCGTCCGCTTCACTGATTTACATCAGTGGGTTTGTGAATTAGAAGATTTTGATGATAACCCTGAGGCTTCAAATGAAAAAATCCTCGAAGCAATTCTGTTAGTCTGGATGGACGAGTACGAATAACCCGTAAGGAGCGATTTTATGACCACACCAATGATGCAGATCAGACTCAGCCAGCAAGCTGCAGATGCCCGCTGGGGCGAAAAAGCCATTATTTCCAGCACTGACCAGGGGATGACTATCCACCTGAGTGCCGGGGATGAGCTGCAGGTTATTCAGCGTGCTGCCCATAAAATCGATGGTCAGGGAATACGTTCCGTCGCACTGGCGGGGGATGACTGGGATCTGGAACGTTGCTGGGCTTTCTGGCAAGGTTTTCGTTCACCAAAAGGTCATCGCCAGGTGCAGTGGCCACAACTGAATGACAGTGATAAAACCGAACTTCAGCAGCGGCTGAAAATTGTCGACTGGGTGCGGGATGTCATCAACCTGCCGGCCGAAGAACTCGGGCCGGAAGATTTAGCCAGCGCCGCGATTGATCTGCTCAGTGAAACCGGCGGTGATGCGGTCACTTACCGTATCACTAAAGGTGAAGCCCTGCGTGATCAGGGGTATAACGGACTGCATATTGTCGGCAGGGGTTCGACCCGCTCACCGGTATTATTAACCCTGGACTTTAACCCTTCGGCAGATGATGCAACGCCGGTTGATATCTGTCTGGTCGGGAAAGGGATTACTTTTGATACCGGCGGCTACAGCCTGAAAGGCAGCACTTTTATGGATTCGATGAAATCCGATATGGGCGGTGCTGCTACTCTGACTGGCGCGCTGGCGCTGGCAATCAGCCGCGGCCTGAATAAACGCGTGAAGCTGATCCTGTGCTGTGCTGATAATATGGTCAGTGGCGGGGCATTGCGCCTCGGGGATATTATCCGTTATCGCAACGGTAAATCAGTTGAAGTGATGAATACTGATGCTGAAGGGCGACTGGTCTTAGCTGATGGCCTGATCGATGCCAGCCAGCAAAAACCCCGGCTGCTGATTGACGCCGCAACCCTGACCGGGGCCGCAAAAACAGCGCTGGGTAATGATTACCATGCCTTGTTCAGTTTTGATGAATCGCTGGCCAGCCAACTGCTGGACAGTGCTGCTGCAGAAGGTGAGTTATTCTGGCGTTTACCGCTGGCAGAGTTCCATCGCCAGCATCTGCCGTCAAACTTTGCCGACCTGAACAATATTGCCAGTCCTTCCCATGCGGCAGGGGCCAGCAGCGCAGCCGCTTTCCTGTCTTATTTTGTGGAAGACTACCAGCAGGGCTGGTTGCATATTGACTGTTCGGCGACTTACCGGAAAGGTGCGGTCGATCAGTGGTCGGCCGGGGCGACCGGACTGGGAGTCCGGACACTGGCTAACCTGTTACTTAAATAAACCTGATAGTTTTCTTCAGCAGGGCAGACTCCGGTCTGCCCTTATTTTCGGGCAGATAAAATGCAGATATCTCTTGAAGAATTGTTAACTAAAGCGGCAACAGAACCGGCCCATCGTCCTGAATTTTTTCAGCGGCTGATGCAGTCTGATGTCTGGGTTATCGGCAGTAACAATGCGGGAAGCACAGAACAGAGTACGATCTGTGATCTTGAACACTGGGAAAAAGAGGACGGACAGCCTGTGATACCGTTCTTCACCTCAGAAGCCGCCTTTACCGAAGCGGGCGGGGCGAAAAAAGCAGGTTTCAGCCTCAGTACCCGGGCACTGTTTGAAATGACCCGTGGCGAAATCCTGTTTCTGAATCCGGGGCGTGACAGCGGGAAAGAATTTACGGTAGCAGAAATAGATGCGCTGTTATCGGGGGCTGGTAACGCGTTAACTGAGCTCAGTGTCCGCGAACAGGGGCAGACGTTATTACTGTCGGCCGTTGAGCAGCCTCCGCAACAGTTGACAGACTCGCTGAAAAAACTGTTCAGTACATATAAACCGGTTCGCAGGGCCTTTATTGCATGGTGTAAAGAAACACCGGAGCAACCCGGGAATTTATTGATCGGTATCGAAGCCAGCGACGATCTGGATGATATTATTCAGGCGGCCGGGCACGTGGCTATGGATACGCTTCCTGATGATGGGGTGATCGATTTCTGTGAAGTCCGGGAGTCATCTGAAGGTATCAGTCACTTCTTCAGCGCCCATATAATACCGTTCTATCAGCGGCCCCATGGCAGTTTTCTGCGCGGACTGGCGTTAAACGGCGGGCAGCGCATTTTATAAATCCGGGGACGGGTGCCCCGGAAAATACAGGTTATTACAATTGCACCCCGGGCAGGTCGTCTCTGCTGCCCCATTCTCCCCAGGCGCCGTCGTAGAGGCTGACCTGTTGCTGACCAAGACGGGTTAAGGCAGCAATCAGTACCACGGCGGTAACACCTGAACCACAGCTGGCGATCACCGGTCGGCGGATATCCACACCCGCGGCTTCGAACACCTTGCGCAGTTGTTCGTCATTGAGTAACTGTCCGTTCTGTACCAGGCTATTCCAGGGAATATTCAGGCTGCCCGGGATATGGCCTCGTTTCAGACCCGGCCGGGGCTCATCCACCTCGCCGTTAAAACGAGGAGCGGCTCGTGCATCAATGATTTGAGCACTGCCTTCGTGGCTGGCCAGTAATACATCATTCAGCCGGCTGATTTGCCCCTGCTGTGGCCTGGCATCAAAAACACCTTCGGCCAGTTGAGGGATCCCGGTCTCTGTCGGTAGCCCGGCCTCTTTCCATGCCTGCAATCCGCCGGCGAGGATCGAGACCTGAGAGACCCCAAAGTGGCGCAGCATCCACCATGCACGCGGCGCTGAAAACAGGCTGCCATCGTCATATACCACCAGGTGTTTATCACTGTCCACCCCCAGTTCACGCATAGCAACCGCAAAGGCCTCCGGCCGTGGCATCATATGCGGGAAGGGGCTATTGTGGTCGGACAATGCTTCAATATTAAAAAAGGGTGCTCCGGGGATATGTCCGGCCTGGTATTCACGGTCAATATCTCGCGTCAGTTCCTGGCCCGGTGGCAGCATTCTGGCATCCAGTATTTGCAGATGCTGATCATGCTGATGCTCAGCCAGCCATGCGGTAGTTACAAAAATTGCCGGATTCATAGCCTCTCCTGTGGAATTAGGGTGTTCTGAGTGTCGGTGATTTTATCTGTCAGCTCAAGTTCCGGCGCAGGAAAAAGACAACAACTGTCATACTTTTACGCGGGCAGGGATTTATCCGGCCGGTGAAAGACAGGTATTTTGTTCATCTATCCACCAATCTGCTGATCAGGCGATGATTTTTTAAAAAAAAACACGATTTACCGTAGGCAATAGCGGCATAGCCCCCTATAATTTGCGCCGTTTCTTCGCCGGAACGGTTATTTCGTATTCTGTTTTCAGGCCGCAATAATTATTCTGTGCGACATACTGTGAAAGTTCAGACTGAGGTCAAAATGACAATCGAACGTACGTTTTCTATTATCAAGCCAAACGCTGTCGCTAAAAACGTGATTGGTGCTATCTATAACCGTTTTGAAAGCGCTGGCTTCAAAATTGTTGCTGCAAAAATGCTGCACCTGACCAAAGAGCAGGCTGAAGGTTTTTACGCAGAACACAAAGGCCGTCCTTTCTTTGACGGTCTGGTAGAATTCATGACCTCTGGTCCGGTTGTTGTCTCTGTACTGGAAGGTGAAAACGCAGTACAGCGTCACCGTGACCTGATGGGTGCAACTAACCCGGATAACGCTCTGGCGGGTACTTTACGCGCAGATTACGCTGACAGCTTCACCGAGAACGCAACTCACGGTTCTGATTCTCAGGAATCTGCAGCACGTGAAATTGCTTACTTCTTCGCTGAAGGTGAAGTTTGCCCGCGTACCCGTTAATCTGTCCCTGCGGGAAATGACTGTAAACACACAGTGACAAAATAGTCAGTGAACGGGGCAACCCTGAATGGCATCCCGCAACAGATAATGTACAATAAGCACCCCTGCAGAATATTTCTGCAGGGGTGTTTCTTTATTAAACTGTCTATCCATAACCGAGCCATAACGTGTAACAACGAGGCCAGAGATTATTATGTCCGAACCTGCAGCAACTCCTGTATCCGTAACCCCTGTCACTGCGACACCCAAAGCTAAAATCAACCTGCTGGATTTAAACCGCCAGCAAATGCGTGAATTCTTTCTTGAACTCGGGGAAAAGCCATTTCGTGCCGATCAGGTAATGAAATGGATTTATCACTATTGCAGTGATGACTTTGAGCAGATGACAGATATCAACAAAGTCCTGAGGCAGAAACTGAGCCAGGTCGCCGAAATTCGTGCGCCGGAAGTGGCTGAAGAAATGCGCTCGTCTGATGGCACCATTAAGTGGGCAATCCGCGTCGGTGACCAGCTGGTAGAAACGGTTTATATTCCTGAAAATGACCGCGCGACACTTTGTGTTTCCTCACAGGTCGGATGTGCACTGGAATGTAAATTCTGTTCTACCGCACAACAGGGTTTTAACCGTAACCTGCGCGTGTCGGAAATTATTGGTCAGGTGTGGCGGGCAGCGAAAATTATTGGTGCGGCCAAAGTAACCGGCCAGCGTCCGATTACCAATGTGGTAATGATGGGCATGGGTGAGCCGTTACTGAACCTGAATAATGTTGTCCCGGCGATGGAAATCATGCTGGACGACTTTGGTTTCGGATTATCTAAACGTCGCGTAACCCTGTCGACATCGGGGGTGGTTCCGGCACTGGATAAGCTGGGTGATATGATTGATGTGGCACTGGCTATTTCCCTGCATGCGCCGAATGATGCATTGCGTGATGAAATTGTGCCAATTAACAAAAAATATAATATCGAGACTTTCCTGCAGTCGGTCAAACGCTATATGGAAAAGTCTAACGCCAATCAGGGCCGTGTAACTATTGAGTATGTCTTGCTGGATCATGTTAATGACAGCACCGATCACGCTCATCAACTGGCAGAAGTGCTGAAAAACACCCCTTGTAAGATCAACCTGATCCCATGGAACCCCTTCCCGGGTGCGCCTTATGGCCGCAGCTCTAATAGCCGTGTTGACCGTTTTTCGAAAGTACTGATGGATTATGGTTTCACCACTATTGTGCGTAAAACCCGCGGTGACGATATTGATGCTGCCTGTGGGCAGTTAGCCGGGGATGTTATTGACCGTACAAAGCGGACTTTACGCAAAAAAGCAGCCGGTGAAGAAATCTCTGTGAAGGCAGTCTAAGCTTATACGGTTCTTAGTTTAATTGATCCTCTGTCATCTGTATGGCTTATAGCTTCGTCAGGATGAGCATGGAGACAGAGGATGTTAACAAAATCATGGATGACCACTGCATTGCTGGCAGTTTCGGCAGTTGTTAGCGGTTGCAGCCGTCCGCCGTCAGTTTCACCGGTGCGGTTACAGTTAGGCCTGCAATATCTGGTGGCAGGGGAGTATTCTGCCGCCGAACGGAACCTGCAACGAGCCAGACTGGCAGCGGCAGAAGATTACCGGCCTGTGCTGGGACTGGCCCGGCTTTATCAGGCTCAGGGCGATAATGACGAGGCGGCTGTCTGGTACACCCGGGCAGAGGAAATTGCACCGGAAAATGGCTATGTGCTTAATAATTACGGTGCGTTTCTGTGTTCTTTAAGGCAGTATGATAAAGCACAGTCCCGTTTCTTAGCGGCAATGCAGGCTGATGAAACCGGCAGCCGGATTCAGGCACTACTGTTTTCAGGAAGGTGTTTTCTGGATGCGGGGGATACCCGCCAGGCGGCTGATAGTTTGTCGCAGGCGGTTGTTGCTGAAAATTCTGCAGCCGGTAAATTGCTTGAAGAAGCCGGCCGACGGCTGGAACAACAGAAATTTGCGGATACACGGTTGTTGTTAGAGATTTATCACCAGCAACGCTCTGCCAGTGCAGAGAGTTTATGGTTAAAGATTCTTTACGCCGCGCGACAAAATGCCACCAGTGACGTGAAGCGTTACGGTGACCAGTTAGCGCGGGTTTATCCACTTTCGATACAGTACCAGCGTTATTTAGCTAATGAATACTGAAGCCACCCAAGAAAAATCTGCAGTCCCGTCCACAGGTGAACGTCTGCGTTTAGCCCGTGAATCCAAAGGGCTGACGCAACAAAATGTTGCGGAACGTCTTTGCCTGAAAGTGTCCACGGTACGTGATATCGAGGAGGACAAATCACCGACTGATTTAGCCGCGACTTTCTTACGCGGTTATATACGCTCTTATGCCCGGCTGGTGAATGTCCCTGAAGATGATATTTTGCCGATGCTCTCTAAACAGGCACCGGTGCGTTCGGCAAAAATTACCCCTATGCACAATATCTCCCTTGGCAGCAGCAGCCGGCGCAAGAAACGCGATGGCATGCTGACAACATTTACCGTGCTGGTTATCCTTGTCGTGGTGGGCCTTACTGTTGCCTGGTGGTGGCAGAACCACAAAGCCTCTCAGGCGGATATGGCGGCGATGACGGATTCCGCGTCAGAAGTATCATCCGGCGGCGGTAATGAACAATCTATCCCTCTGTCGGCCGACGACAGTTCAGCGACAGGCTCAACCCCGGTGCCTCTGGATACAGAGAACACGGCACCTGCTGCGCCTGAAAATACCCCGGCACCTGCTGCTGAGACACCGGCAGCACCACAGACGCCAGCTCAGCCGGTCGCGGTTTCTCCGTCACAGACCTCTTTACCGGCCAGTCCGCCGGCCGTTGCTCAGGCTCCTCAGGCGCCGGATACTACCGCTTCGGCCCCTGCGACAGCAGCTGCAGATACCACAGCCGCAAGTTCAGATGCGCTGGTAATGAACTTTAACGGAGACTGCTGGCTGGAAGTGACTGATGCAACCGGCCGTAAACTGTTCAGTGGTTTACAACGTAAGGGAAGCAGCCTGAACCTGAAAGGCAAAACGCCGTATCGCTTAAAAATTGGCGCACCCTCAGCTGTTTCTGTACAGTTCCGTGGTCAGCCTGTTGATTTAAATCGTTTTATTCGTAATAACCAGGTCGCCCGCCTGACAGTTGGTGCATAATAGCGCGCCATTGCAGAGGACTTGTGGAGAAAAAATATGCATAACCAGGCTCCAATAAACCGTCGTAAATCCACGCGGATTTATGTTGGTAAGGTGCCAGTCGGCGACGGAGCGCCTATTGCCGTCCAGTCGATGACCAATACCCGTACGACTGATGTCGAAGCCACCGTTACTCAGATTAAAGCTCTGGAGCGGGTAGGTGCTGATATTGTTCGTGTGTCTGTGCCAACCATGGATGCTGCTGAAGCTTTCCGTCTGATTAAACAACGTGTCAGTGTGCCGCTGGTGGCAGATATTCACTTTGACTACCGTATTGCCCTGAAAGTGGCCGAGTATGGTGTTGACTGTTTACGTATCAACCCGGGGAATATCGGCAATAATGAACGTATCCGTCAGGTGGTTGACTGTGCCCGTGACCATAATATTCCGATTCGTATCGGGGTAAATGCCGGCTCACTGGAAAAAGATCTGCAGGAAAAATATGGCGAGCCGACGCCTCAGGCATTGCTGGAATCGGCTATGCGCCATGTTGATCATCTGGACCGGCTTAATTTCGATCAGTTTAAAGTCAGTGTGAAAGCCTCGGATGTGTTTCTCGCTGTCGAGTCTTATCGTCTGCTGGCAAAACAGATTGATCAGCCTCTGCACCTCGGGATCACTGAGGCCGGTGGCGCACGTGCCGGGTCGGTTAAATCTGCGATTGGTCTGGGGTTACTGTTATCTGAAGGTATTGGTGACACACTGCGTATTTCCCTGGCTGCCGATCCGGTCGAAGAGATTAAAGTCGGCTTTGATATCCTGAAATCATTACGTATCCGTGCCCGCGGGATCAACTTCATTGCCTGCCCGACCTGTTCACGTCAGGAATTTGATGTGATCGGTACCGTGAATGCACTGGAACAACGCCTTGAAGATATTATCACCCCGATGGATGTTTCTATCATTGGCTGCGTGGTTAACGGACCGGGTGAAGCCACTGTATCGACACTTGGCGTTACCGGCGGCAGCAAAAAAAGCGGGTTTTATGAAGACGGTGTCCGGCAACGTGACCGGCTGGATAACAGCGATATGATTGAACAACTTGAAGCGCGTATCCGGGCTAAAGCTTCAATGCTTGACGAAAATCACCGGATTACTGTCCGCCAGGTTGAGAAATAAAGGTGATGCATTCCTCAGGGAATGTATCGTTTGATGATTGCTCCTGTGCGGTATCAGCCCGATAAGGTATGATGCCGGACAGGTTTTTTGTTTTAAGAGATTTTGACGTGGCGAAGAATATCCAGGCTATCCGCGGAATGAATGATTATCTGCCAGCAGATACCGCACTTTGGCAACGAATTGAACAGGTCCTTAAGCAGGTACTGGCGGGTTATGGTTTCAGCGAAATCCGTCTGCCGATTGTTGAACAAACACCTCTGTTCAAACGTGCGATCGGTGAAGTTACCGATGTCGTTGAGAAAGAGATGTATACCTTTGATGACCGTAATGGCGATAGTCTGACGCTGCGTCCTGAGGGCACTGCCGGTTGTGTACGTGCGGGTATTGAGCATGGTCTGTTATATAACCAGGAACAGCGGTTATGGTACATCGGGCCGATGTTCCGTTATGAGCGTCCGCAGAAAGGGCGCTACCGTCAGTTTCATCAGATTGGTGCGGAAGTTTTCGGCCTGAAGGGTCCGGACATTGATGCTGAGCTGATTATGATGACAGCCCGCTGGTGGAAAGCTCTGGGTATCGCTGAACATGTCCGTCTGGAACTGAACTCTATTGGCTCGCTGGAAGCCCGTGCAAACTACCGTGATGCACTGGTCGCTTTTCTTGAGCAGCATAAAGAGGCTCTGGATGATGACTGTAAACGCCGTATGTACAGCAATCCGCTGCGGGTGCTGGACAGTAAAAACCAGGATATTCAGCAACTGCTGAACGATGCACCTCAGTTAGGTGACTACCTGGACCCGGAATCACGTGAACACTTTGATGGTCTGTGTGCCTTACTGGATGATGCCGGTATCAGTTACACGGTCAATCAGCGTCTGGTCCGCGGGCTGGACTACTATAACCGCACTGTATTTGAATGGGTGACCAACAGCCTGGGTTCACAAGGGACGGTATGTGCCGGTGGACGTTATGATGGTCTGGTAGAACAACTGGGTGGCAGAGCAACGCCGGCCGTTGGTTTTGCGATGGGACTGGAACGTCTGGTACTTTTAGTTCAGGCAGTTAACCCGGATTTTGAACCGACCCGTAAAGTCGATGTCTATGTTATCGCTTCAGGTGCCGGTGTGCAGTCAGCAGCGATGCAGCTGGCCGAAGATCTGCGTGATGCCAGCGCGGAAATGAAAGTTATGACCAATTTTGGTGGCGGTAACTTCAAAAAACAATTTGCCCGTGCCGATAAGTGGGGAGCCCGGGTGGCCCTGGTGCTGGGTGAAGAGGAAGTGAAAAACAACCAGGTTGTGATCAAAGACCTGAGCTCCGGCGACCAGCAAACCGTTAACCGGGATGACGTATCTGGCGTATTACTGAACGTATTACAGTAACCGGCAGATATTATTAAGCTTTGACAGGAGTAGGATGGCGTGGAAGTTTACAGCACAGAACAGGAACAGACTAATGCTCTCAGACATTTCTTTACCAGTAATGGTAAGGCACTGGCAGCAGGATTAGTAATTGGTATCGCAGCCCTGGGTGGCTGGCGTTATTGGATGAGCCATCAGGAAAGTAATGCCCTGGAGAGTTCAGCCCGTTACCAGCAACTGTCTGAGGCAATGAACGCTGATAAACCGGAAACACTGGAAGCCGTTGCGGCTTTTGTTAATCAGACTCAGGGTTCTTACGGCGCATTAGCCGCTATGGACCTGGCGAAGATTTATGCAGACACAGGTCATCCTGATAAAGCGGCTGTGCAGTTACAGCAGGGCATTAAAGACAGCGATGATGCGAATCTTCAGGCGGTAATGCGCTTACGTCTGGCACGTTTGCAGTTGCAGCAGAATCAGGCTGATGATGCGCTAAAAACCCTCGACAGTATTAAAGGGGATAGCTGGACGGCTCTGTCTGCGGATATCCGCGGTGAGGCTTTGTTGAGCAAAGGCGATAAAGCCGGGGCCCGGGCAGCCTGGAGCAAAGGTATTGATTCTGATGCTTCACCTGCACTGAAACAAATGATGCAGATGAAATTAAATAATTTAAGCTAAGACGGTAAAGAGAGAGCGCATGGAATTACGTAAATACCTGCTGCCGGGACTGTTTTCGGTCACTTTGCTCAGCGGTTGTTCGCTATTCAGTGGCGAAGAAGATGTGGTGAAAATGTCGCCACTGCCTAAAGTGGAAAATCAGTTCACGCCGGTTCAGGTGTGGGATAAATCGGTAGGAGACGGGGTGGGTGATTTCTATTCCAACCTTCACCCTGCATGGCAGGACAATACAGTCTATGCTGCCGATCGTTTTGGTATTGTTGAAGCACTGGATGCCGATACCGGTAAGCAGAAATGGAAGGTTGACCTTTCCACCCGTACCGGATTCTTCTCTTCGAATATTTCGGCAATGCTGTCCGGGGGGATTACCGTTCAGGGTGGTCTGCTATACATCGGCAGTGAACACGGTGAAGTTTTTGCCCTGAATAGCAGTGACGGTTCAGTTGCATGGAAAGTGCCGGTTGCCGGTGAAGCTCTGTCGCACCCGGTGGTCAGCGACGGGCTGGTATTAATCCATACCAGCAATGGCATCCTGCAGGCCCTTGACCAGAATACCGGCGCCAGTAAATGGATGGTCAATCTGGATGTGCCGGCACTGTCGTTACGCGGTGAATCCGCGCCAGCGGTTGCTTTTGGTGGCGCGATTGTCGGTGGTGATAACGGCCGTGTCAGTGCGGTCATTATGAACCAGGGCCAGATGATTTGGCAGCAGCGTATTTCTCAGCCAGGCGGTGCAACCGAAATTGATCGCCTGAGTGATGTGGATGTAACGCCGGTTATTGTTAACGGGGTTGTTTACGCGCTGGCGTATAACGGTAACTTATCCGCGCTGGACTTGCGTTCAGGGCAAGTACTGTGGAAACGTGAAACCGGTGGCGTAAAAAATATTATTGTCGATAATGGCCGTATTTATCTGGTTGACCAGAACGATCGTGTCGATGCCGTCGCGACTGATGGTGGTGTTGCTATCTGGCGTCAAAGTGAATTACTGCACCGTAATCTGACTGCACCGGTACTGTATGACGGTTATCTGGTCGTTGGTGATGCAGAGGGCTATCTGCACTGGATCAATACTGCTGATGGCCGCTTTGTTGCTCAGCAGAAAGCAGACAGTTCCGGTTTCCAGACCAACCCTATTGTAGCCGGAGATAAGCTGATTATTCAGGCGAAAAAAGGTGAGGTTTACGCGTTTAAGCGCTGAGTAACGGTTAAAAATACGGTATAGAAATACCTGCTAATGACGGCTCCTGTGATACAGGGGCCGTTTCGTTTTTCTTCGACCTGAAGATTTTCTGCTGAATAGTCTGAACTCTGCATCAGGAATCGTTATAATCTCCGGATTCGGTCGAAATTTTTTGTAATGAGGCTTTATTATGGTACCTGTGGTCGCGCTTGTTGGACGCCCCAACGTAGGAAAATCCACTCTTTTTAACCGGTTAACGCGTACCCGCGATGCGCTTGTAGCGGATTTCCCTGGTCTGACACGTGATCGTAAGTACGGACGCGCAGAAGTTGAGGGCCAGGAATATATTGTTATTGATACCGGAGGTATCGATGGCATGGAAGAAGGCGTTGAAAACCGGATGGCTGCCCAGTCACTGATGGCCATCGAAGAGGCTGATATCGTCCTGTTCCTGGTCGATGCCCGCGCCGGGGTGATGCCTGCCGATGAACAGATTGCCCGGCATTTACGTACCCGTCAAAAACCTACCTTCCTGGTGGCGAACAAAACTGACGGCATGGACCCGGATAATGCCGTACTTGATTTCTACTCACTGGGAATGGGCGATATTCATCCGATTGCTGCAACCCATGGCCGCGGTGTGCATAACCTGCTGGAAGCGGTACTTGAGCCGTGGATGGAAACCCCGGAAATTGAAACTCTGACGGAAGAGCAGGAAAATGCGGCATACTGGGCCGCCCTGGAAGCCGAAGAGAATGACACCATTCCGGAAGATGAAGAAGACGACTTTGATCCGACGACCCTGCCGATCAAACTGGCGATTGTCGGCCGTCCGAACGTCGGTAAATCAACCCTGACGAACCGTATTCTCGGCGAAGATCGGGTGGTGGTTTATGATATGCCGGGTACCACCCGCGACAGTATTTATATTCCGATGGAACGTGATGATCGTGAATATATATTGATTGATACTGCCGGAGTTCGTAAACGCGGTAAAGTGACTGATACGGTAGAAAAATTCTCGGTCATCAAAACATTACAGGCAATTGAAGATGCTAACGTTGTCCTGCTGGTGATTGATGCCCATGAAGGTATTTCAGATCAGGATCTTTCTCTGCTGGGCTTTATCCTTAACAGTGGCCGTTCGCTGGTTATTGTCGTCAATAAATGGGATGGTCTTTCTCAGGAAATCAAAGAGGAAGTTAAAGAAGCCCTCGACTACCGGTTAGGGTTTATTGATTTTGCCCGTGTTCACTTTATTTCTGCACTGCATGGCAGTGGTGTAGGTAACCTGTTTGAGTCAATAACCGAAGCCTACGACAGTTCGACCCGCCGGGTGAATACTTCACTGCTGACCCGTGTGATGAACATGGCTGCAGACGATCACCAGCCGCCACTGGTTCGCGGACGACGTGTAAAACTGAAATATGCTCATGCCGGTGGGTATAATCCCCCGATTGTGGTGATCCACGGGAATCAGGTAAAAGACCTGCCGGATTCTTATAAACGTTATCTGATGAACTATTTCCGCCGTTCACTGAATGTTATGGGCACACCGATCCGTATTCAGTTTAAGGAAGGGGATAACCCGTATGCAGGTAAGCGTAATTTACTGACGCCGACCCAGCAGCGTAAACGTCAGCGTCTGATGTCACATCTGAAAAAGAATAAGCGTTAATTATCGGGAAAGAGGGCTGTTATGCCCTCTTTTTTGATCAGGAGAATGCATATGACTTTGTTATGTTGTCACTGTCAGTCAGAGCTCACCACACAGGGGGAAGCTCTGCACTGCCCACGCTGTGGTATTGACTTCCGCAAGGTTGCTTACTGTCCTGAATGCCGTACACCGCTGCAGGTACTGAAAGCCTGCGGCGCGGTCGACTTCTTTTGCCAGCAGCATGGCCTGCTGTCATCCAGCCGGGTGCTCTGGCTGGCTGAGGCGTAAGGCGGGGCCGGGTGGCTGCTCAGCACTGAGTGGCAGGTAAATATCCGTGATCAACTGATGCTCTGAAACCTGGTGTACAAAATTATGGTAGTGAAAATATAACGGGAAATCACGCAAGGTCTCCCCGCTGCCAGGCAGCCAGTCGCGATAGAGTGACTGCGCAATCCCGGTCAGCTGGTCGTGGGATCCCCGGTGCCGGACTACCGCACAGCGGCCGCCCGGGATGGTACTGTTCAGGACACCATAACTATTATTTTCGGGGATGGGGGCCGTCACCTCGCCGCAAATCTTAAAACGGAATCTCTGCGGGTCGCAGCATGTCGGATCATCCGGGGCAATACCAAATGTCCGGCTGCGGCTTACCGGCGATAAACCGGACGCTTTCCGCCAGGCAACAAACCGTGTCGCTGTTTCGTTAATTGCTTCCGGTGTTCCGCAGTGGGTCAGCATGGCTGTCTGTATATCCGCAACGCTAACAATCGTCACCTGTAACATGTTTTCTCTCCTCATCATCGGGGGGCGGGGCATACACTGATACCACCGCAGCCAGCCGGGCCGGTGACGAAATTCTCCGGGGGTCATTCCGAACACCTGTTTAAAGGCACGGCTGAATGATTCAGCATGTGTAAACCCCGTATCCAGCGCGATATCAGTGATTTTCTGGTAAGGATTAAATGCCAGCCGGTATGACGCATAACGCAGGCGCAGTAACTGAATATAGCGTCCGGGAGGGATCCCCGCATAGGCTGTAAACTGGCGGTGAAAATGGAAAGGCGAAGAACAGGCCACTTTGCTGAGGTTTTCCAGCAGCAGCGGCTCGCAAAGATGACTGTCGATATATTCCAGCACCCGGGTCAGGCGTTTATGGTAGTCAGTGGTATAACGTTGTTTGTCTGTCAGCATGGCATTTTCTCCTGTCGGTGGAGTATGCCGCGGGGCCAGGGGATTGTCCTGACCGATCTTGCTGAGTTAACCGCAGTTATGACTGACTGGCCGGACCGGAGGAAGGCTTACGCGTTTTTTTTGCCGGGCTGACCGGCATTGTTGCGGTGACCTCACTTTCCACCCAGCCATCGTTCAGACGGGTGCGAAGGGTATCACCGCGTTGTAACTGGCGGGTATTTTTGATGACATCACCGTTACTGCTGGTAGTAACACTGAACCCCCGTGCAAGGGTTGCCAGCGGGCTGGCACTTTCCAGCTGTACCGCCAGCGTGCCAAATCTCTGCCGGCTGCCATTAAGCTGTTTTTCCATCGCTTGCCTCAGCCGGTAGTGAACCAGACTCAGGTCCTGTGCCGCCTGATAAAGCAGTGGCTGTGGCTGGTGGCGTTGTAAACGCTGTGACAACTGTTCAAAGCGCAGGTTGTGTTTCTGTAACTGCTGCTGTAACGCCGCCTGCAGCTGACGCTGCTGTTGCAGTAACAGGTTTTGTTGTCTTGTCAGACGTAATTGCGGATGTTGCTGATGAAGGCGGTGCTGTAACTGACTGAAACTACGCTGACGACGGGCCAGGTAGTAATCCATCGCCATTTCCATCTGCTGTTGTGCTGACAGCAACTGGCGAAGCAGTTCTGTCTGATTACGGCTAATCAGCTCTGCGGCGGCTGACGGCGTCGGTGCCCGCAGATCAGCGACAAAATCACAGATAGTGATATCGGTTTCGTGGCCTACGGCGCTGACGACCGGTAATCTGCTGGCGAATATGGCTCTGGCAACCCGCTCGTCATTAAAACACCATAAATCTTCAAGGGAACCGCCACCGCGTCCGACAATTAATATGTCGCACTCATTACGCTGGTTTGCCAGTTCAATCGCCCGGACTATGGCCGGTACCGCCTCATTACCCTGAACAGCAGTGGGGTAAATAATCACCGGTAATGAGGGATCCCTGCGGCGCAGTACCTGCAGGATATCGTGCAGAGCGGCACCGGTCGCCGACGTAATTACCCCGACCTGACGGGCCGGTGAGGGCAGTGGCTGTTTATACTCCGCGGCAAACAAGCCCTCCGCCTGCAGACGGCTTTTCAGCTCGGTGAACTGTTGTTGCAGCAGACCTTCACCCGCTGGCTGCATACTCTCGACAATCAGCTGATAATCACCACGCGGGTCATACAGGGTAACCGAGGCGCGAACCAGGACCTGTTGTCCGTTCTGCGGACGAAATGAGACCCGCTGATTACTGCTGCGGAACATGGCACTGCGCACCTGAGCATTGTCATCTTTCAGGGTAAAGTACCAGTGCCCTGACGATGGCCGGGTAAAGTTGGATATCTCGGCTGTCAGCCAGATACGCCCCATTTCATGCTCCAGCAATTTGCGGACCGTTGTATTCAGGCGGCTGACAGAGAAAATTGTGGCGTTTTCGTCGTGCAACATGTGATGAAGATCAAATAATAAATCAGCGGGTTAATCAACCGATACTACAGTGACGTGAATAAGTATCAAGACTTTTTTATAAAAAAAGCTGGAGGCAAGCGTCCTGCCCCTGTATAATTCCGCTGCAATATTTTATCACTCCCAGGCCGAGATATTGCTATGCTAAGAATCATTAAAGAAGCCCTCACGTTTGACGATGTTTTACTCGTTCCTGCACACTCTACCGTCCTGCCGAACACCGCAGAACTTGGTACCCGACTGACAAAAAATATCCGTCTGAATATCCCGATGGTTTCCGCTGCCATGGATACCGTGACCGAAGCCCGTCTGGCGATTGCGCTGGCACAGGAAGGTGGTCTGGGCTTTATTCATAAGAATATGACCATTGAACGTCAGGCTGAAGAAGTTCGTAAGGTGAAGAAGTATGAAAGTGGCGTGGTCGTTGATCCGCAAACTGTACTGCCTTCCACCACGCTGCTTGAAGTTAAACGTCTGACTGAAGCGAATGGTTTTGCCGGTTATCCTGTCGTCAATGTCGATAAGCAACTGGTCGGCATCATTACCGGTCGTGATGTACGTTTTGTGACCGATCTGAATCAGCCGGTTTCTGCGGTTATGACTCCGAAAGAGCGTCTGGTTACTGTTAAAGAAAACGACTCCCGTGAAGTGGTTCTGCAAAAGATGCACGAAAAGCGTATCGAAAAAGCGCTGGTGGTTGACGATGCGTTCCATCTGCAGGGCATGATCACGGTGAAAGACTTCCAGAAAGCCGAACGTAAGCCTAATGCCTGTAAAGACAGTCATGGCCGCCTGCGGGTCGGTGCCGCGGTGGGTGCCGGTGCCGGTAATGAAGAACGTGTTGATGCGCTGGTGGCTGCCGGTGTTGATGTGCTGTTGATTGACTCTTCCCACGGCCATTCTGAAGGTGTATTACAGCGTATTCGTAATACCCGCGAAAAATACCCTGACCTGGAAATCATTGGCGGTAACGTGGCTACGGCAGCAGGGGCTAAAGCTCTGGCCGATGCCGGTGTCAGCGCGGTTAAAGTCGGTATTGGTCCTGGCTCTATCTGTACTACCCGTATTGTGACCGGCGTCGGTGTTCCGCAGATCAGTGCGGTATCGGATGCGGTGGATGCACTGGAAGGTACCGGTATTCCTGTGATTGCTGACGGCGGGATCCGTTTCTCTGGTGATATCGCCAAAGCGATTGCTGCCGGTGCATCCTGTGTGATGGTCGGTTCAATGCTGGCGGGGACCGACGAGTCTCCGGGAGAAATTGAACTGTATCAGGGCCGTTCGTTCAAGTCTTACCGTGGTATGGGTTCACTGGGTGCGATGTCTAAAGGTTCTTCTGATCGTTACTTCCAGTCGGATAATGCGGCGGATAAACTGGTTCCTGAAGGCATTGAAGGCCGTGTGGCTTATAAAGGCCATCTGAAAGCGATCATTCATCAGCAGATGGGTGGCCTGCGGTCATGTATGGGCCTGACCGGTTGTCAGACAATCGATGAACTGCGTACCAGGGCTGAATTTGTCCGTATCAGTGGTGCCGGGATTTCTGAAAGTCACGTACATGATGTGACTATTACCAAAGAAGCACCGAACTACCGTACCGGATCTTAATTTCTTTCTGTTTCCCGCGCCTGGCTGATCGCCGGGCGCTCTGTAATTTTTGCCTGGAACACTGTAATGACGACGGAAAATATTCATAAACATCGTATCCTGATCCTTGATTTCGGATCTCAGTACACTCAGCTGGTGGCACGTCGTGTGCGTGAGCTGGGCGTATACTGTGAGCTGTGGGCCTGGGATGTCACCGAAGAACAAATCCGCCAGTTTAACCCTAACGGCATTATCCTTTCCGGGGGGCCGGAAAGTACCACCGAACAAAACAGCCCGCGTGCTCCTGAGTATGTATTTACTGCCGGTGTTCCGGTTCTGGGTGTTTGTTATGGTATGCAAACCATGGCAATGCAGTTGGGGGGGCAGGTTCAGGGCTCGTCTGAGCGTGAATTTGGTTTTGCTCAGGTTGAAATTACCTCAGACAGTGCGCTGGTGAAGGGGATTCAGGATAGCCTGAACCAGGCGGGTGCGCCGCTGCTGGATGTCTGGATGAGTCACGGCGATAAAGTGACTGCGATCCCTGATGACTTTGTCACGGTAGCCAGTACCGAAACCTGTCCGTTTGCCATTATGGCGAATGAAGAAAAACGTTTTTATGGCGTACAGTTTCACCCGGAAGTTACCCATACCCGTCAGGGCCAGGAACTGCTGAAACGCTTTGTCCTGGATATTTGTCAGTGCGAAGCCCTGTGGACGCCGGCTAAAATCATCGATGATGCTGTGGCCCGCCTCAGTGAACAGGTAGGGGATGACCATGTGATCCTTGGTCTGTCAGGCGGTGTTGATTCTTCTGTGACTGCCCTGTTACTGCACCGTGCTATCGGCTCACGTCTGACCTGTGTATTTGTCGATAATGGTCTGTTACGTCTGAACGAAGCTGAGCAGGTGATGGAAATGTTCGGTGACCAGTTCGGGCTGAACATTGTACATGTCAATGCCGAAAACCGTTTCCTGGATGCACTGGCAGGTATTGATGAGCCTGAAGCGAAACGTAAAACTATCGGCCGCGTATTTGTTGAAGTTTTCGACGAAGAAGCGCTGAAACTGAATAACGTGAAATGGCTGGCTCAGGGGACTATCTACCCGGATGTTATTGAATCAGCGGCCTCTGCTACCGGTAAAGCGCATGTGATTAAGTCACACCACAATGTGGGCGGCTTGCCGAAAGAAATGAAGATGGGTCTGGTTGAGCCACTGAAAGAGCTGTTTAAAGATGAAGTGCGCAAAATCGGTCTCGAACTGGGTCTGCCGTACGATATGCTGTACCGTCATCCGTTCCCGGGACCTGGTCTGGGTGTCCGTGTACTGGGTGAAGTGAAAAAAGAGTACTGTGATCTGCTGCGCCGTGCCGATGCTATCTTTATTGAAGAACTGCACAAAGCTGATCTGTATAACAAAGTCAGCCAGGCCTTTACTGTATTCCTGCCGGTACGTTCGGTCGGTGTGATGGGTGATGGCCGTAAGTACGACTGGGTGGTATCTCTGCGTGCTGTCGAAACTATCGACTTTATGACAGCTCACTGGGCACACCTGCCGTATGATTTCCTCGGCCGTGTATCTAACCGCATCATCAATGAAGTCGATGGTATTTCGCGTGTCGTATACGATATCAGCGGTAAACCACCGGCCACCATTGAGTGGGAATGATTTCGCGTCTGGCAACAGCCTGCACGTAAAAGCAGTAAAGTACCTCTAAGCCCGCGTAACTGCGGGCTTTTTTGTGTCTGGCAGCGATTAGTAACGGGAAGTGATCCTACCCGCGTAATATCGGTAAGTTTCAAGGTCGTTGTCTGACCTTACACGCAATAGTGGGCATACGATTAAGTGAGTAAACTTTCAGCCAGAGGTGACTCATGGCAAAAGCGACATCAACCAGCAAGAAGCCCCGTAAACAAACACACACCTGAATTCCTCGATGCAGCCCGGCGTGGCTGCTGCCCGCCAGCTCAGTCTTTACGAATCGCAGTTCTGTACCCGGCGCAGTAAGTAACAGCAACAAATCACTTCTTCAGAAGGTGAAAATGAACTGGCCGCAAAAAATGCCCGGTTAAAGCGGCAACGGACAGAACGGGATGAGGAACTGGCTATTCTCCAAAAGACCGCGACAGACTTCGCGAAGCGCCTGAAATGAAGGCTGTCTTTTATTGAAAAATATCAGTCTGAGTTCAGCATCAAGGCTATGTGCCGGGTCCAGGTATCGCCTGCAGCGGCGGGTATGCCTGGTTCAAACGCCGTTACCAGGTCAGCCTGCGTCAGCCGTTCCGCCTTAACTGCGATAATGCTGTTCGCAGGGCGTTCAGTGCGGCAAAACAACAATATGGTGCGCCGCGTCTTGCAGCCGAACTGCCGGAATATAACGTGAAAACCATCGCCGTCAGCCAGCATCGCAAAAGCCAGCCGGGAGTTCAGTCCGGGCCTTGCTGTCACTTCTGGCAGAGCAGTGAGTAAAATTACGTCAGGGTAACAGTAACTGATGTTTTACTTCATCAAACAGTGCAATCAGATGATCAGCTACCACTCTTACCCGCCGGGAACCGGCAAGATCTGAATGCATCACCAGCCACAAGACCTGATCAACACCGATATCCGGGTCAACACAACGCAAATTGTGCTGCCGTGCCATAAAATGCGGCAGTACTCCGAAACCCAGGCCTGCGCTGACGGCTGAGACCTGAGAGGTCAGGGTATTTGCTGCCACACGGCAGGGTTTACCGCGTAGTTTACGCGTTACCCATTGTGCCGCGGGCAGATGCTGGTGAGAGTCTCCCCATGAAATATAGTGTGTCTCATCCGGCGGCGTATTAGCCGCACCTGTCAGGTAACTGTCAGCCGCGTAAACACCGAAACCCACTGTTCCGAGCCGTTTCAATGTAAGGTGACCGGCTTCCGGCTTCACCATACGGATTGCTAAATCAGCATCCCGCCGGTGAAGATTGACTGACTGTACACCACTGAGCACTTCCAGCCGCAGGCCGGGGTAGCGCCCGAGTAAATCTGCCAGTGATGGCATCACGAAATGGCTGGCAAGATTATCTGAAGTTGCCAGTCTGACCATTCCGGCAACATTTTCCTGCAACTTTGCATGCTCAGCAAGCGCCATGCCCGCATATTCCAGAGCTTCTGCACGTTCAAGCAGCGCTTCCCCGTCATCTGTTAAGCGATATCCGCTCTGGTGACGGCTGAAAAGTGGCACAGAGAGTGACCTCTCAAGTCGTTCAAGGCGACGCGAAATAGTGGCAATCCCGATATTCATTGTTTCAGCGGCCGCACTCAGAGTGCCAGCCCGGGCGACGGCCAGAAAGATCCGGATATCGTCCCAGTGAAAAGAAGTAGTCATTGTCTTTTTCCGTTAATGGAAACCAGCTATCCAGTTTCTGCTCTGTTTTATCATTTCAGGAAGGATGATACTGCACTCCCGATAAGGAGAGCACAATGAAATTACGACATTTAAATTCAGGACTGACGGTCACGGCCATGGGACTCGGCTGCATGGGGATGAGTGAATTTTATGGGCCACGGAATGATCAGGCGTCGATGCGGGTATTGGATTATGCGGTTTCTGAGGGGATTAACTTTCTGGATACATCAGATACTTATGGGCCATGGCATAACGAAATGCTAATTGGTGAGTTTATTCGTACCCGTAAGCCTGATATCCGACTGGCGACTAAATTTGGCATTGTTCGTCAGCCCGGAGAATACCGGCGCAGGTTGTGTAATAGCCCGCAGTATGCGCGACAGAGTTGTGAAGCATCCCTTAAACGTCTCGGTGTCGATCACATTGATCTTTACTACGTGCATCGCATCGATCCCCGTACACCGATTGAGGAAACTATGCAGGGGCTGGCGACACTGGTGGCAGAAGGAAAGATTGGACAGATTGGCTTATGCGAAGTCAGCGCTGAAACCCTGAGGCGAGCTCATGCCGTGCACCCGGTCGCTGCTGTACAGACCGAATATTCACTGTGGAGCCGCGAGGCTGAACACAGTGTATTGCCGTTGTGTAAAGCTCTCGGTATTGGTTTTGTCGCGTATTCACCACTCGGCCGCGGCTTTCTGACCGGCAGATTTCAGCATCAGCCGGTGCCCGATAAGGATTTTCGCAGTCAGTTACCCCGTTTCCAGCCCGGGAACCTGGCGAAGAACCACTCTCTGGTAGCGCTGATCAGCTCGCTTGCGGAAAGCAAACAATGCACCCCCTCACAGATAGCTCTGGCCTGGTTACTGCATCAGGGGGAGAACATTGTACCTATTCCGGGTACCTGTAATCCGCAACATCTGAGTGAAAACATCACTGCGCTTGATATACAACTGACAGTTTCCGAATTAACCGGACTGACGACCGCGCTTGAGGCTATTCCGATCGCCGGAGAGCGTTATACCGCAGAAGGGATGAAAGGAATCAATGCCTGAAATGCAACCGATTCGTTTCTCTGAGGTTTTTGAAGGTAATTTATGAATAATGAAATAGTTTTATCTGCCGGCCCGCGAGCGGTACGTGGCTGGCTGGCAGTTATTGCTTTGGGGATCAGCGCTTTTACTATTGTTACAAGCGAACTGGCACCGGTAGGGATGCTGGGAATGTTAGCCACCGGACTGCATCAGAGTGAGGCCGGGGCCGGGCTGGCAGTAACAGCCTATGGCTGGACGGGGGCGCTGGCAGCTCTGTTTTCAGCCTGGATGCCAGCCCGGTTTCCCCGTAAACCGTTACTGGTTCTCCTGATGCTGATACTGGCCGTGTCCTCATTTCTGGTAGCACATTCTCAGACAATGGGAGAATTTATTTCTGCGCGCATAGCCGGAGCCATTGCACACGGCGCGTTCTGGGCGGTCATAGGTAGCATCGTCGGCCAACTGGTGACTACCGAACAGCTCGGGCTGGCAACATCGGTGATTTTTGGCGGAGTGTCAGCCGCCAGTGTACTTGGCGTGCCGCTGGTCAGTGTAATGGCGGGGTCAGAGGGCTGGCGCTATGCTTTCAGCGCTATTTCTCTGTTATCACTGATCACGGCTTTCGCCCTGGTCTGGACACTGCCTCCGTTATCGTCACCACCCGCAGTGCAATTCAATCTATGGCGCGGACTGTTCAGAAATCCGCAACTCCCTGCATTATACGTGGCGACAGCGGTAATTATCAGCGCCCATTTTGCCGCATTCACCTATATTCAGCTTTTACTGACCGGTATTCAGGGAGTGCCGGACTCTTCCGTTTCAGCGTTACTGCTGGCTTCAGGGCTTGCCGGACTGACAGGAAATGTTATTGCCGGGAAGCTGATTGACCGTCATCTAAAAACACTAATTGCTGGCGGTTTACTGGTCTGTGCCTCAGCACTGATACTGCTGGGGATAAAATTCATTGTGCCATTGCCTGTGGCTGGTGTCACACTGTTGCTGGTACTGTGGGGCGCTGCTGTTGCCATAATCTTTGTCGGCTTACAGACATGGGTACTGCAGAGTGCCGGAGAGGCTGTACAGCCTGCGTCGGCACTTTATGTGGCAATTTTCAACGGTGCCATCGGTGGCGGAGCACTGGCTGGCGGGCAGCTACTGGCCTTCAGAGGTGTACAGGGAACAGCGTTTTTCTCTGCAGCCCTGTTGCTGACGGGGATGCTGATGGTCTTACGGCTGAAAAAGCCTTAGTCAGGGATAACAAATATCACAGGGCGCGGCCCTTAATCATCCGTGCCGGGGCATTACCTTTTACCTCTGAATGACGGTTCCCCGTATAAACGTCCGGCTCTGAGCATCTTCCTTCCGCCATCAGAGGCGGAGTCTCAGCAGCCGCACTGCGGCGGACGGGTTAAGGCCCGTGGGCGCGGGCCTTAACAATCCACGCCTTCGCGCAGTCCTCGCTGTTCCTTCG